>JAGAQJ010000009.1 GCA_017622845.1 Lachnospiraceae bacterium
AAAACAAAGTATTGGGACATAACCTATGCATGGCATTCAACAGTATATTTCAGGAATCGTGTGACATTGGGAAAATCAAACAGCTGGTATTCTGAAAAAATAAACGTTCAGAATTCAGTAGGGACTTTTTGGGCTTTTCGGGCCTTTCTGTTGATTATACCGGTTTAATTATATTAATTAGCACAACGAGTTAATTTAATATATCTGTTTCCATTATTTCTCCAATAGTCTCTTATATAAATTATCTACACATACAGCACCAAACGGAGCTGTAATCAAAATAGATAACACTGCAACGGTTAAAACCATATTTCCACAGTCTAATCCCATTGACAATGGTATTGCACCAATAGCTGCTTGCACTGTCGCTTTGGGAGTGTACGCTACCATACAAAATAATTTTTCTTTTTTTGATAAATCTGTTCTTACTAATGATAATGCCACACCAATCATTCTAAATAGTAATGCCCCAATAATAAGCAATACAGCAAATATTCCTGCTGATTCGACATATTTTAAATCAACAGTTGCACCAACTAACACAAATAGAAATACTTCTGCACCAAGCCATAATTTATTATATTTTGCAGATAATCGTACAGCTAACACGCCATATTTTTGTTTCAGCATGATACCCATACTCATAATAGCAAGTAGACCAGAAATAGGAATATATCCTTCCAATCTATTTTGTACTTCCAAAAGCAAGAAAGAAATACTAAGTATTATCAGTATTTTCACTGAATCTCTCATATGATTTTTTTTGAAGAATAAAACTAATAACATTCCTACACCACTTCCGAGAATAACTCCTAAGACAATAGATATTGGAATCTGGATAAAACTTATTATAGACATTTCACCTGTAGCTGCTAATGCAGTAAAAGCTGTAAATACCACGATAACAAAAACATCATCTACCGAAGCACCTGCTAAAATCAGTTGTGGAATACTTTTGTTTTTCCCATAACCTTCATCAATCAATCGAATCATTCTTGGTACAACAACAGCAGGAGATACCGCGGCAATTACACTCCCCATAATAGCCGCATCTAACACAGATACTGTAAGCAAAATTGGTGCCAAAATAACAGTCCCTAATATTTCTACACAAGCAGGAACAAAACACATAAGAACTGCTGGTCTGCCGACTTTCTTTAAATCTGAAATATCAAGAGACAGCCCTGCTCTTGTAAGAATTATTACTAAGGCTATCTGCCTCAAATCTCCCGAAATCATAAGTATTGATTCATCAATTAAATTCAGTGCATAGGGACTAAGTATAATCCCCACAATAATCATTCCAAGTAAACTTGGTAATCTGAGTTTTGAAAAAATCCAGCCGATTAACAACCCTAATAACAAAATAATTGCAATACTTGTTAACATACAACCCTCTTAAATCGCAGAAATAAAAAAGCTGATAATTTCTGCGTAATAATTTCGCAGAAGTCATCAGCATTAAATGCGGTTTAGGGATTAATACCCATGGGAGAACCTCATTCCCAATGAAATATACTATACCATAAGTCAAAATGAAATACAACAACAAATCCCGATTGTGATTTGATTTAAAATGCTTTATTTATAAATAACGGTTGACAAATTTCCTTATCATTTCTATAATTAAACTCAAAGTTTAATTAAATGGAGGTAATAATGGGACGGAGAAAAAAAGAACCCAAGAGTGTACACAGAGAAAACATTGCTTCTGCTGCGTCCGTGTTGTTTATGGAAAAAGGTATCACAGCGACTTCTATGGACGATATAGCGAAAGCAGCCGGATATAGCAAAGCAACCTTATATGTGTACTTCGAGAACAAAGAAGAAATCATTGGTCTTTTAGTTCTTGATAGTATGAAAAAACTTTATGATTATATCGCTTCTGCATTAGAGAAACAGGAAACAACAAAAGCAAGATATGATTTCATTTGTTTTGGATTAGTCCGGTATCAAGAAGAATTTCCTTTTTATTTTAAAATGGTGTTGGATAAAATCAACATTGACTTTGAAAACCATAATTATTTGCCCGAAGAAAAAGAAACTTATCAGATAGGAGAAGAAATAAACAGAAAACTAAAAGATTTTTTAATATCCGGCATGGAAAAAGGCGATTTGCGTGATGACCTAAAAATTATGCCTACTATTTTTAACTTCTGGGGTATGTTGTCAGGACTTATCCAACTTGCCACAAATAAAGAGGACTATATACAAATTGCAATGGATTTATCCAAAAAACAGTTCTTAAAGTATGGTTTTCATATGCTATACGATTCGATTGCAAATAAGGAGGAATGATTATGAGTGAAAAATCTGTACTTGCAATTTTAGGCAGTCCGCATATAAGTGGAACGACAGCCACCATGCTAGATTGTGCTATCCAAAGCGCCGAAAAAAAGGGATATACGGTAATAACAGTCAACCTATATGAGAAAAATCTTTCATTTTGTACAGGCTGTCGAGCTTGCATGAATACGAAAGTGTGTATACAAAAAGATGATATACAGGAAATCACAGATTATTTACATAAATGTCAAACAATCATTCTTGCTGCTCCAGTTTATTGGGCGAATGTACCTGCTCCTGTTAAAAACTTATTTGACCGGCTATTAGGAACAGCTATGGAAGAAACAAGCACTTTTCCAAAGCCACGTCTAAAAGGTAAAAAATATATGCTTTTGACTTCTTGCAACACCCCCGCCCCCTTTTCATGGATATTCGGACAAAGCAGTGGGGCAATCCGCAATATGGATGAATTTTTCAAAACGGCAGGCATGAAGCCAATCGGAAAAATTGTTTGTGCAAATGCGGCAAATAAAAAAGGACTTCCAAAGTCGCTGATTAAAAAAATTGAGAGGTGTCTGAAATGAAAATGATCAAACTGTCCTCTTCATAACTTATAGGATATTATACCATAGATTGTTTACTTCGGAAATTACTTTCCTCTAAAAATGGGCAGAAGAAAACCTCCAAATCTTTGGGAGACTTGGAGGCTTGATTCCGACCATTTATCTTTTAAATAAACTTTGTTATACAGAACTCTAATTATGAACACTGCATGATTCTGCATATCATAATAATAGAAAATGTTGTAGTTATCAAAGCGTGTCATTCGCAGACCAACACTTCGTAAAAGGTCATCATCTACTAGTGGAATACAGCTTAACTGCATTGCTGTTCCAATCAGTCACATGTAAAACAATGCCATCATAACCTTGCTCTTTTATATGATGCATTCCCATGGCTTACTCTGGCATTTCCACAAACTCCACTTTTTCACCATCTGCTATTCCACCATACATTTTATGATTATACTGCCCTACATCCAGATAATGATTTATAACATATTGTGCAGTAAAGGGCATTTCAAAATTTTTTAATTCTGTCAATGAAATCCATTTTAGCTGCCCTTCATTTGATGTTAAATGCATATTATTTCCATTGGGAAATCTTGCAAAGAAATAATAATTTTGTCTTATCTCCTCATTTCTTCTACGCAATGTAACATAACGCAATTCCATATCGCATATCATATCCTGTGTAATAGATAATTCTTCTTCTAATTCTCGCAGCACACAAGCGCCTGCGTCATTTAATTCATTTTCTTCAAAATGCCCTCCTGCAGAACCAATCCACACATTATTGACTACTCTTGAACCCTGTCTATACAGCAAAAGCATCTTATCTTCACAAAGCAGATAAATAGATGTCATATTTCTTAATCTTCCAATGTTCCCCATAAATACTTCTCCCAAAAAAATCGTAACTACAAATCAACTCAATTTTTTATATGTTCCCCATCCACATATACTTCTTTTCAAAAATCCCATCATGATACGCCGATTGCAAAACAGTCATTTTATTCCATGTATTTTTTGCATAATTTCCAAAATACGCCCAATTTTATTAATGTTCCTTGTCACTACCCAAACAAACCGGAAATTGGATCATTCATTTCCATACCCTATACATACATGCACCATCATCACAATGGTTTATAAGCCAACTATAGTCTTTCGGGAAAAGATAAAAATCGTCCATTGATATGGGATATTCAAATAAGACTTTTTTTATCTCATCTAATCTACCTTCATATATCCAGCCACCATCGACAATAAGATAATAGTAAGCCATTAAATTTCTTTCCGGAACAAGGTCATCAATGCTGCTTATATAGTTCTTCCAGTCCCTCCAATTTGTTTTTATACTATCCGTTCTATTCAATTCCTTCCGAAATCGTGTCCACATATAGGCAAGCTGAATCGTAGGGTATTTCTGATAGTCGCAAAATGAATAGTATAATTTATGAATCACTTCTTGATAACGATTCTTTGCCACTTCATAGAACTTTGTCCGATCAATGCCATATTCTTTTATTATATTTTCAATTTCGTTACGCATTTCATAGCGTACTTTCTTACTTTCCGTTTGATTAATCATATATGTCACCCCGGAAACTCCAATTATCAATTGTGCAAAAGTCCTGCGTTTATTAGCCACCCTTTATCTTTCATTAAACGAATTTGTCTAATTATTATTTATAAAGTTTTTCCCTGACTTTTCTCATCTCCTTCCAAACATTATCTCCATAGTTGCTTACTATAACAGAGATCATTCCATTGTTTGGATTATATTCAGAAATAAAACTTACTCCCGGGTCACAACCTTGAAAATATGCATAATCCCTGCCATTTGGATTATCAATAAGCCATACACCATAGCCATAGTACCCTTCTTCTGCATCAACACCGTCTCCACTTTGTTTACTAAGCATTTTAGCAACTAATTCCTTTGAAATTAATTTATTTTCCAACAATCCTCTCCAGAAATTGATGATGTCCTTTACAGTAATAAAAGCGCCGCCTGCACCAGTCCCTTTTACATCTACAGAAAATATATTTGTACGAAAATCATCTGTATCAGCACAATAAATATAATTATTGGCACATTTTGGCGGCAGTCTGTCTAATTCATAATAACCTGTTGCGTTCATATCACATACATCAAATACATTTGTTTTAAGGTATTGGTCAAAATACATTCCTGTTACTTTTTCAATTATCATAGCAAGTAATACATAACCCGAATTATTATATTGAAACTTTTCGCCTTTTGGATACATCATAGGCTTGTTTATAAATAACGGAAGCAAATCGCTATTATGTCTGATTTTATAATTCGGATAATCTACCCATAATTCCTCATACTCATCCATAACACTCTCATCAAAATAATCAGGCACTCCTGAAGTATGATTCAATAATTGTTCTACTGTTACATCAACATCAATGCTATGTAGATCAATATCAAGAAGGCTTCCCAAAGTATCATCAAATTTGATTTTTCCTTGTTCAACTAATTGTAATATACCTACTGCAACAAAAACTTTTCCTGCTGATGCACTGGCAAATTTTGTTTCTAATGAATTTGGAACCTGATTTGCTAAGTCAGCAAAACCAGTCACATTTTCACACAAAACTATATTATCTTGAACAATATATACATTTCCTCTAAAATTACTGTCAAGCATCTCTTTTACCTCCATAATCTAACTTTTCCCGTTTTACAAAATATTACAAATTTCAGTCAGGTTATTCACTATATAATCCGCTCTTTCAATTTCCTTCGTAATGTTCCAATATTGACCATATCCCTGCTTCATCCATATAGTATGAATACCTAATAAATTGGCAGGAACAATATCATTATCAATCCTATCTCCAATCATAATTGCATTATTAGCTTTACAATTACTTCTTTTTAAAGCAATTTCAAATATTCTTCTGTCCGGTTTTGAAACACCCTCCTCCGCAGAAGCGACAACCAACTCAATATAATGTAATATCCCATGCTGCTCTAATCGTTTCCTTGTCCCAAGTGATTGGTTCGCAATAATACCTATCTTATATTTCTTACTTAAATATTCAAGACATTTAGATGTATCACTATATAAAATTTCATCTTCCTTATGCCACTCTGTCAGTTCTACCCCAAGTGCCTTAGCTATTTCTAAATCTCCTTTTTTATTCTGCTTATATAATTCCATTGCACCATTATATACTTTTTCATATGTTGTGCCAGCCAAATCAGCTATTTCCTTTAACCGATGCTCGTATGCTATGTGTTCATCTACTAATGTTGAACCAACATCAAAAAATAACCATTTTACTTCTTCAAACATTTAAGCTCCTTAATATATTGCTGATAATTTTCATCACCACTCTTTAGAAAATAAGAACCGGAAAGACTACGGCTTATAAATTTGTCTTTCTCATCAAAACATCCAACTAAAATGTCCGCATAAAACCATCTGACTACGGCTTCTCATGAATCAGGCAGGAAATCATCACCGCCTGCTGCACCTCAAGCAGATGTTTCTTAAATTCATATCCCACAAAATAATCAGAATCAATTACATCTGCCGAAACTTCTTCACCGCGGTAAAACGGCGGACATGGATTTAAAACAGCCCCCTTATTAGCCTGAGCCATCACGGCTTTTGTGACCTGACACTCTCTAAAATCCGGCAAGGCAGCCTTCGGCAGAGAGTCCGTGCAGACAATATCCTTTCCCTGAATTGCAGTATCAATGTCATAATAGACTTTCATATCATCCATCTCATACCCTTTTCCACAGCACTGCGACAGTTCCAGTCCCATGACCTTTGCCGCTTCCTGCCATGCAAGACCGATATTGCCTTTTGCACCGCAGAATAAATATTGATCCTGCAGGAAATTTTCTCTGATTTTGGAAAGCGCATACAAGTCGGTGAGCATTTCGCAAGGGTGATTGCTATCGGTCATCGCATTGATCACAGGCACCTTTGCATATTCTGCAAGCTTGTCCAGTACAGCGATGTCCTTATGCCGTACAATCAGCATATCTGCCCAATTATTCAGATATCCGCATACATCTCTCAGGTCTTCCTTCTTGTCAAGCGTTTCGGTCGGAAAAAGAATCGGCTGTCCGCCAAGCAAATGAATCCCCTTCTCAAAGGTCACTCTGGTTCGAATACTTGCACTTGGGAAAAATAAAACCACACTTTTCCCTTTTAAAATATCCGTGTACTTTCCCTGCCGAACCTCGTCCGCAATATCAAAAATGTCAAAAACATCTTTTGCTGTATAATCAGTCAACCGAATCAGATTTCTCATGTTGATAACCATGCCCTTTCTATGAATCACTACTATCAGTATAGCTGCTGCCACAGCCTTCGTCAAACGTTCCTGCTCACATCCCAATTGTATTTTGAATCGTTCCGCATATTTTCAGTGTGGACAGCAGCACTTATGCACACAAAATGTAAAAGGGCAAGCAAAATCTGCTGACACATAAGCATTGCTTCTATGTGCCAGCAGATTTTTTATATCATTTCCTAGCTCTTTTTACAGATGCGTTTCCACATTCTATGGCAGGAATTTTTACATTTGCAGCCGATGCCCTGTTTCATTACCCGGAAAATTCCCCACATACCTGATTCTACATCCCATTTCAGGCTGCCGGAACGATAGAGGTAATCGCCAGGGCAGGAAGCTCCTCCTTTTATCTCCATATTGAAGATGTTTCCGATACTGATTCCGCCCTGAAGGGGAATGATTCTGGAAAACGGATTATCCGGCTGTTCTCTCCATTCATGCCCATGAAGCATAAGTCCTACATTCCGTGGTTTATCCGCCGGCATCATCGTGCGGAAAATAACACGTTCTCCCGTGTAAGCTTTAAACAGCGGTGTCGCAGGATCGCCGTGGATGCGGCTGTTAAAAATTCTGGAAATCTGTCTGTCACGCATCAGTCTGTTGGCAAAGCGCTCCGAGCGATAGTTATAACCCTTTTCTCCTGTATCCTCTGCATCAATGGCTTCTCCGTCATCTTCCCGTATCGTTTTTACCAGTTCTCCTTTGCAGTCGAGCATACGGATTCCATTCTGAATCATCAGCACACATTCCCGGAAACTTTCTACGCCGGGAGCAGTGATAACGGCTTCTTCCTCATGGAGCGCTTTGCATAAAGAAAAATTGCGGTACCATGTGGCTCCGGCCGGCTCAATGATGATGGCGCCGAACAGTCCGTGGTATCTGTGATTGCGCATATCTCCAAAGGAGTGAATAATGCAGGGACCATATTCCTGATCTGCGTACCACAGGTATTTCTTGCTTTCTCCCACGCCGACAGTCTGCTCCCTGTTGTTGTAACCCACATTGATTCCTGAATCATTGATAGGGTCGTAGTTCAGAAATTGTGGATTGAGAGATACCCGCATGGACGGCTGATGCCTGAAATCAAGGGGAACTCTTGGATAGTCAAAGTATTCCACGGGCTGCGCCGGATTGAAAAGATTATGGAGCGTCACTTCAATCCACTCCCCGACATTTGCCCTGAGAATCAGAGGCTTCGGCTTATAATCTCCGCATAGCGCTTTGTCAGCATCCTCGAGCGGAACAAACAGCAGTCCGTCCGGGTCATGGTCACCATAACGATTATAAGGGATATTCTGCTGTATTGCAGCTACTTGATATTTACGGACAACTGCATCTTTTCCGGGACAAGGCGGAAGCGGCAGAATTTGATCCTTGCCCTTACACAAAGGTTTCAGATGCTTTACAGGGTGACCATGCGCCCGCAGGATTCCCCAAAGTCCCAGCCACGTATCATCGATTCCGCCGAAGTAGTAAAGGTAATCTCCCGGCGCGTACTTCTTTGTAATCCGAAGATTAAAGGCTTCGGAGATACCGATTGTCTGTGAAGCAGCTTTGGGCGAATGGGGATCGGCAATCTCCCGCTGCCATGACATTCCGGTCAGGTTAAATGAATGTTGTTCTTCGTGGGCGCCGTCCAGCAACCGTATCACAATCTCATCTCCCGGATAAGTTTCCAAGATCGGAGTAGCCGGATCCTTGTGCACCAGAGAGCTGAAAATATAAGCCGGGTCTTCATGGTTTTTCAAACGCTCCCGCATCGGCTCGCAGCGGTAGTTAATTCCCATCACTCCGGGGTCATCATGAGAACCGGGAACTGTCGGCGGATTCAGCGCATTACCGTCTTTATCAAAAAGAAATGCAAAATCATGGACAAACAGAGCAAATTCCCTGAAAGAGGTGCCATCTTTTCGCCGAATCACTGCCTGCGTGCCCCGCCGAAGCTCTCTGCCGCTGCGCGGACTGTGAAAAGTAGCTCCGGCTTCTTCTATAATCATTGCGCCGAATACACCGTGCATCTGATGGGAATTGGCAAACAGATGGTCATGGAAAAAGACTGTGCGAAGCTCTGTATTGGCAAAAAACCGCTCAATCAATGTTTCATATTTTCTTGCTCCTGCAATGTTGTTCCAGCCGTTTGCAGCACCGTCAGAAACAATCGTATCGAATTTGACCAGATGCACGTGGAAGCCCACAATATCTGTCAGGGTTTCCATCTGGAAGGGGCTTTCCTCAAGGTACTCCGGGAGCAGATTTGTAAAGCGGATTTCAATGCAGTCTCCGGCATTGGCACGGATGACAAGAGGCTCTACACGAATTTTCTGTTCCTCAACTTTGCGGATATAGGAATCAAGACCTCCATGATACTCCAAATCCTCCTTCAGGACAAAAAAGCGTCCCTGGGGATCATTCCAGCCATAACTGTTGTAGGTGATTTTAGCCTGAACAACGGCAATCTCAAATACTTTTACCTCCGTCTCCTCCTGACAACAGTAAGAATGTGGGCAGGGGTTTTTGTCTGTAAGGCAAGGGCAGGTTTCGGAATAGAGCGCACCCGGAACAAAATTTTTTACAAAGTTTTTCCGTTCCAAGTCGGTCGGTCTGATTTTATTGCTGCCGTCAGGACGCAGAATGCCAAGGGGAGGCTGCAGGGGACGCTCTCCAAAGTTCCCGTTGATAAAACCGGGATAGCCGGGATGAGCGTCATCTTTTGCCGGAGGAGCAATTCTGTCTTTTAGGGGAATAAGCGGCGGAATGACTGTACCATCCGGAAGTTTTCCGTTTCCGTCCTCCAGCCGGTCATGGATTCTCCACAAGGTCCACATTCCCTCATGAAAATGAGGATAGAGATGACAGTGAAAAATCACATCACCTATTGTTTCTGTCAGACTTCCGGCGCCGTGGAGAATATCCAGTGTATAACACTCCTGAGGTCCTAATGTGATGGAGTCCAAAATGGTAGAAACCGGATTTTCTCCTTCCAGACGCCACTGGTGGTTGTGAAGGTGGAAAACGTGCGTTTCCTTAATACCGCCGTGAATCAGACGGATTTTGGACGGGTCGCCGACATAGGCACGCAGGATGGGAGGAGCCGGATCGCCGTAGACCCATGAACTCATGGAAATGTCTTCTCCGCTGTCTGCATGGTCAGCGGTCAGAGGAAGCCGGTTGCGCATAGGCTCCGAACGATAACTGATTCCTGTAGTGGAAGATGGCAGACCTGTGTGAGGATCGACAGGCGGTTCGCCGTCTTTGTTCCTGATTTCCAATTCATCATGGAAGAATACTGCATATTCGCGGAAAGCAGGTCTGCCGGGAGTATAAATGTCAGCAAAAAGTCCGCTTTCCAATTCATCGCCTGTCTGAGGATCAAGCCATCTCGACTGCGGTGCTTCTACAATAATGGCACCGAAAAGCCCATGAATATTCGTGCCTTCTTCACTGCTTCTGGTATCGCCCATATCGTGAAACAGGTAAACTCCTTCCCTGACTGCATACCATGTGTAGGTAATCTTGTTTTTTGTCGTAGTGTCACGGTTAAATCCTACATTTGCTCCGTCGGAAGTCTGTACATCATAGCCCATTCCCAAAACATGAATGGAAAGAGAACGCTTCAGTGAGTGGGAAAAAGATATGACAATTCTTTCTCCTACATTTGCCCGGATGACCAAAGGCTTTACCTCCTCATAAGGCTGAGGGACTTCCAGTGAAAAATTGCGCAGAGCGCCTTCCCGGATACGTGCTGCATCTTTTTTCAGCACATACAAAAGTCCGTTGGGATCATGATCTCCGTATTTGTTATAAACAATCGGGATTTCAATCGCCTCAATTTCATAACACCGGGTCTGATTGGGGCATGGATAATTACAAAGCTCCATCTGCACACCTCCTAGCGGGTCTGACCGGTTTCGAGCACACGGATATAATGATTGGCCTCCCGAAGGACGTGGTCTGCCAGCAGCGGCAGAATGATGGACGCAATCTGGCAGTCAAGAATCCCTTTTGTTCCTGCCGTTTTAAAGTCACGGTATTTCAATGTTTCTTCCAATGATTTTTCTGTCAGGGCGTTTGCACGGTAATCCTGTCGGCGGGCTGTTTCCAGCAGGCGGGCGTAATCTTTGGAAAAATTATCTGCCGTTTCAATCAACTGCGCCTCTGACGGATCAAGAAGACCGCGGATGAACCATGCATGTTCCATCATAATCTGATTCCAAAAAGATTCCGTTTCATAAAAGCTCTGATAAGATATGTGCCGCTTTGACATGATTTGTTCTATAATGTCACGGTACATCTTTGCTTCACGCATAATATGCTCAACGAGAAGCGGATAATTTGCGGTATACAGCTCTCCGTCTTTCATTTTACATAGAATGCGTTCTTTAAAGCGAATCAGTCCGTCCAACAATTTGTGTGCCCGTTCATTGATTTGCTGAACCTGTCGATTCAGGGAGCAGCTTTCTTCATTGCTGCCGCAGCTTAAAGAGCACGTCATTTTGGAAATTTTGCTGTCAATGGGAATGCCGCTTAAGGATTCCGTTCTTTGCTCAGCAGGAATTGTAAATTCTGTCACCAGCTCGTTTGATTTGAGAACAGATTCGTGGATATTGCCCTCTGCAATTTTAAGGGTGTCCCGCAAAAGGTCCTCAAAGTTCTTTCGGAAATATTGTGCTTCCTCAATCCAGTCCTTTTCACAACATGGAAAGCCTGCCTCCAGAAAAAGAGCATGTTCTTTCATAATTCTTGCAAAAAACAGATGCGTTTCTATTGAAAGAGTGGCATAATCTTTCATAATTCATCATACCTTTTAGTTTAGTCTCTTTATAATATATGTAAAAGTGGGACTGGGGGTGCACAGCATATCAATTGCCTGTTTCTTTATCTTCCTTTTCTGCCAGCTTTGATATAAATTCTGCCAATCTGCAGGCGTCCTCCTTATCCATCTCTTATTAGTTTGTTTTTAGTTAATTATACAAAGCGTGACTCCTATCCTGATGCAGAAAGAAAATACTAAGCAATATCGTAATCCCTTCCGTCACAGGCGCCACCAGCCATACCCCCGTCATTCCCCACAAAGCAGGCAAAGTAAAGATGCAAAAAAGCAATATTACCAATCCTCTTGAAAAGGAAATAGCTGCTGAGGCAAACGCATTTCCAATTGACGTAAAATAAAATGAGGTAATCGCATTAATTCCTGAGAAAAAGAAAGAAGTCATAAAAAGTATCATTCCCGATTGTACCATGGACTTGACTGCTTCATTTTTGACAAAAGCACTGCTGTATCCATCACAACCTGCACTCATTATCAGAAATACTGCCGCTCCCACTCCAAGCACAAACTGATTGGTTCTTTGCCGAAGCTCTGCTGCCAGCTTTTTTTCCTGTGCCCCATAGACAAAGCTAATCAACGGACTTGCTCCCTGTCCAAAACCAACCACTACCATGCTAAAAACATACTGCACATAACCGACAATCGTAAATGCCGTGACACCTTCCACTCCTATCCTTCTCATAATCACAAAATTATAGGCAAACATCGCGATTCCGGTAGACATCTCTCCGATAAACTCCGAGCTGCCGTTTAACATCGTATTTTTCCATAGCTCCATTGAGAAATGAAAACTGCCAAAATGATACACCTTCGCCTTTTTGCAAAAAAAGAAAACAATGCAAACAAAAGAGACAAGTGCAGAAATAAGGGAAGCTGCCGCAATGCCCACAACCCCAAAGTTCAAAAAGCCCGCCAAAAACCAGTCCAGCATAATATTTAAAAGTACCCCTATAATGCTGACCTTCATATAATACTGTGGATTTCCCTCCCCTCTGATAAACATGCCAAGAGAAGAATTGACTACCATGATTGGAAGCTGAAACAGCATCATTCTATAATAAGCCTGAAAATAGTACTTTACCTGCTCATCCGCATGCAAAACCGTAAGCATCGGTCGGAAACAGAATATCATAAGCAAACTTATCAATATGGAAAATGCTATCGTTGTTGCAATTGTCTGACGAAAAACTGCATTACATTTTTCCACATTTCCAGAACCGAGTGCCATTCCCGCAATTGCGACTCCTCCGACTGAAACCATAAGCCCAATTGCCAGATACAGATAAATAATCGGAAGCCCCAGATTGACTGCTGCAATGCCCTCTTTTCCGACATAATTGCCAATGAAAAATCCATCTGCGACCGTAATCAATGAATTGAGCACCATCGCGACAATTGCCGGTATCGAAAACTGCAGAATCATTTTTGTCTTGTTTTGTTTGATTTTCTGTAAATCCATAAAAAAACTCCTCCTATCATAAACACAGTAGTCAGTTACCGTATTCATTATAGTAAGGAGCTAAATTATAAACTTCTGAATTTTTGCTGTTTTTTATTTTAATATCGGCAGACAAATATCCAGTTCCATATACATTGTATTACAGTCTGCCACATGATAGATGTCAAATGCACTTGCGCACTCATCCAGTTGATATGAGGTCTGTGGAAGCCACACACAAAACAAGGTCTGATAAGCAGCATAAATATGCTTCGCCAACCCATTAAAATGATATACAATACACCTTCCTCCCTGTATTGTACATGTATTTTCCAAAGAACAACTCCTGTCAACGCTCATACAGATATCATAAAGGCAGCCGTCAGCAGAGGTAACAGACGGATCGTCAAAGGTTCTCTCAATCATTTTTGTAGATTCTGTGACATAATCCTTGTATGCTTCGAGAAATTCCGACCAATTCCTGCTTAAATCATGATAATTTCCAAAACGCCTTTCATAAATGCAAAAATAATCAGGAACCTCCTCTATCGTAATCCTCCGGTTACACTCCCCAAAGGTTCCTAATTCCCAATTCTCATGATGAAAAAACGGATGCTCCATCGCATTCCGAAGACTTTTTCTTCTAAAATCAATTGGCGACAGATGATAATGCAGCCGAAACGCGGAGCTGTAATTGGACGAACTGTAACCATAAAGCTCTCCGATATCTGTTATTGACCGATTCTGCTCTGCCTTAAGCCGGAAAGCACTCCGTTCCAGTTTTAAGCGCTTCACAAAAGCATAAATACTCTCTCCTGTCTGCTCCTTAAAAAGCCTGCTGAAGTAAAACTTAGAATAGTTGCAGTATGCTGCAACCTCCTCTATCGTAAGCTCCTCGCCTGCATGCTCCAAAATATAGTCAATTGCATGATTTACTGCCTCATTCGTAATCATATGCGCTCTTTTACCTCATTGAACCCTTTCAGCCATATCAGGGATATTGGCATAAATCTTTCACAAGCTATCATCTCCTACAAACATTTCGGCATGACAGGCGGCAACATCAATTCTACTACTCAGGATATACCAGCCTCGCCTCATCAATGTCATACAGAACATTTTCCAAATATCTCTTTGCCAGATAATTAGCCATGCCTAAATTCATATCCAGATAATTTCCGCAGTCTTTTGGGCTTGCCCCCGGCACCTCGTCCTTGAAATCACGGATAAACTCGTACATCTCTACCATCAAAGGCACAATATCCTTTGATTCATAGTCCCCTGCTAGCAGCAGATAAAATCCGGTACGGCATCCCATCGGTCCAAAATAAATCGTCTTATCCTTATAATCCTTATGATTTCTTAAAAATGTCGCTGCCAAATGCTCAATTGTATGCATTTCTGCAGTATTCATAACCGGCTCCTCGTTCGGTGAGGTCATTCGAAGGTCAAAGGTTGTAATTGTATTCTCACCCACCTTATCCTTTCTCGAAACATACACTCCCGGCTGCAATTTGATGTGGTCGATTGTAAAGCTTGCTATTTTTTCCATGTCTATTCTCTCCTATATTCTAAATAATTTTGCGGTCATACCACCTTGAACATGCTTCAAACACTCTCTTAAAATCCAATTTGTCCTCCGTTCCATACATCTTGGCTCATCCAACGCATTCCAAATTTTTATACATCATCCTCGGAAGACCTTTCTTTTTACTTAATTCTTAGTTCTAATTTGTCACAATATTTCTTTCTTCCCCTGCAAGAAAGCTCTCAATATTTTTATAGACCTCCCTTGCGCAGCGTTCCCTCGCCTCGTGACTTGCCCATGCCATATGTGGCGTAATCAGAAGCTTTGTGCTGTCTTTTATCTTTCCAAGCGGATTGTCTGCCGCAATCGGCTCCTTTCCAAGCACGTCCAAACCTGCTGCCGCAATCTCACCTGTCATCAAGGCATCGTACAATGCCTGCTCGTCAACAACAGGACCTCTTGCGACATTGATCAGTATCGCAGTCCTTTTCATTTTTGCAAGTGCCTCTGCATTGATGATATTCTGTGTTCTGTCTGTGAGCGGACAATGCAGTGACAAAATATCGGACTTTGCAAGCAGTGTATCAAAATCTACGCGCTCATAGTCTGTAGTCGTATTGTTCCCCGACGCCGAGTAAAAAATGACACGACAGCCAAACACCTTCGCAATCTCAGCCACTTTTCTGCCGATGTTGCCAAGCCCGATAATGCCCCATGTCTTGCCCTCAAGCTCTGTAAAAAACGGCTCAAAGCAGGTAAAAATCGGACACTTTTCATACTCGCCGTTTTTGACATATGTGTCATAAACAGGAAGCTTTTCCATCAGGTACAATGCCATCGCAAAGGTATGCTGTGCCACTATCGGTGTCGAATACCCTACTGCATTTGTCACTCGAATATCATGTGCCTTGCAGTACTCCAAGTCAATATTGTTATAGCCCGTTGCCGACTCACAAATCAACTTCAAATTGGGGGCACAACCAATTGTCGATTCATTTAAGGGTGCTTTATTGGCAATTACAATATCCGCATCTGCCACACGCTCTGCAATCTCCTCTACAGGGGTGCTGTCATAGTAAGCCACCTCGCCAAAATCATCAAAAAAGGTGATATCTAAATCACTGCCAAGACTCGCCTTCTCCAAAACTACTAATTTCATATACGACCTCTCCTTTTCCTTATTTTATCTATTTCCTGTGCCATCTATGTACACACCGGCATTTCTGCTTCTTTCTTCCTTTTCCTTTCTTTCGGTATTCTGATCCCGAATGCGGTTATGACGCAGCATACCATCATTTTTATGCTGATAATTCTGACGCAGCCTTTCTTTCTGATAAGGGTTCTTATTGTCCTCTAAGAAAAACGCTTCGGAAGGCGTTCTGGGTCTTGCAGCGCAATAAGGGCATTTGGGGTCGCCGCACGCTTCATCCAGCCACATATCACACGACAGACAGCATTTTGCATCATACCTGTCATAATGAAACAAACTTGCTTCACCGCACCATGGGCACTCACCGGATAATTCCATTCCGTATTTTAGTTTTTTTCTTACATTTGCCTGATAACGTAAAAATCTTTTTCTATTTTTCATATTTTTGCTGCCGCACTTAAATACGGACTTATCCATTTAGATTATTAGCTCAAAATTTACTATCTGTCTTGCCGGATGAAACTTAATAAGACCAATTCTCTCTAGTGTACTGACCATCTGGTAATCTGTTTTCACGTAAACAATCTACCGCTTTGGTTAACTTGTCGCCCTCAATTTCCCTTGTCAACTGGCAATCCGGTTTCCGTATTCCTTTGTCAAAAAAGTCTATCGGAAATAACTTTGCCATATAAAATACATTGCATCTCTATTATACATTTTATAAAAACAGATGTAAATCTTCTTATTTTCCAGGACTTTTAAAATCGGAAATATAAAGTTCATTCAACATTCAGACGAATGATTATGTCAAACAGCAATCCGTGCAACAGGCGTCAGCAGCAGAAGACTTATGTACCTTATTTCACATAAATAGAACGCTTTTATATGTTGTCTCCTCCCTGAACACTGCTCATGTTACAAGCATACAATATAACAAATCAAATGAAAAGGAACCTGCTTATGTATCTCTTTTTTGGTATCTTTTTTGTAGTTCTTCTTCTGTTTTTTTGCTTAAACCACTGGCGCAGGAAAAAGATCATGAAAAAAGTCTGTTCACTTTGTATGAATGAGAAATGTGAAATACTGAATACCCTGATTGAGCCTTTTGGATATTGCTATATGCCCTCTCAGGACGTTTTCAGCACCCGTATCAACGCATGGCAAAGAGAATTTGGGTACTGTGCTTTTTACGACAAAGCCGCCTCCCATTTCAATATGATTTTTGACTGCCTCCCCGTCTATTTCAATTACCATGGAAGGACATGGCTGATTGAATTCTGGAAAGGACAGTACGGGATTAATACGGGCTGTGAAATCGGCGTATACTATGCAGACCGCATCATATCCAAAGAAGAACGCGCCACTACATTGTTCCACTGTGTAGATGACGAAGATATGCTGACTCTTTCTTTACAGCTATTTAAAGACAATCATTCCCTGACACATCTTTGTGCAAGACACTGGTGGCTTACCTCTTTTACAATGGGCTGCTTCTCACCGCCTTCCAGCCTGTCCCTGCGTGCCTGCGTTACCCTAAGCTCTGCTGAGATGGCATCTGCTTTCGTACAGGGACTTCAAGAGTCCGGATATACTCCTGAAAAAATCTGTGTCTGCTGCAACACAGTTTGCTTTACCTTCACCAATGCAGCTCCCGTCTTCTGCATTTTCCGCAGGATAAGAATCCGCATCTGCCAGTGGTTCAATCATTTCTGGTGCCGGATTTATCTGTGGGTTACCAGACCCTTCTGCCTGTCTATTGACAAAATATTATATCTTTATTATTACCTGCCATTTGCTTTCCGCAAAATGGTTAAAATCCGCAGGTACAAAAAATATAAATCCAGAAGGTAATTATGAGTTATTATTCCCGACTTAAAAAATCCTTTGAGGGAGCCTTAAGGCTCCCTCTGAATAACCGTACAAAATATGTACTCTTTAGCGACTGTCACCGGGGCTGCGGAACCTCGAATGACAATTTCCTAAAAAACCAAAATCTTTATTATGCAGCCCTTTCCTATTATTACAGGGCAGGGTATACCTATATTGAATTAGGGGACGGCGATGAGCTGTGGGAGAACCGCAGCATGGAACAGATTATTGAAATTCACAGCGATGTCTTCTCCCTTCTGTCGTGCTTTCACAGCAGAAACCGCTTATACATGATTTATGGCAATCATGACATGGTAAAAAAGTACCGCAATACCGCTGTCAAAAGCTGTTCCGCCTATCCCTGCTGCTGCGGAAACAACCCGCACCTGGAGAATCAGCCTCTATTTCCTGATATCCGATTCCACTCGGGCATCATACTGGAACCAAATCCTCAATCTGACCAGGCATCCGTATATTTAACCCACGGGCATCAGGCGGATTTGCTAAATTCTACCTTTTGGCGTGTGTCCCGTTTTCTTGTCCGATATCTATGGAAACCTTTAGAATACTACGGTGTACTTGATCCCACCAGCGCTGCCAAAAACTATACCCACAAGGAAAAAACAGAACAGCGCCTCCAGCATTTTGCCAAACAGGAAAATCTTATCCTGATTGCAGGACACACCCACCGCCCTGTCCTGTCAGAAAGCGACCCTTATTATTATAACTGCGGAAGCTGTGTCCACCCCTATGGCATTACCTGCCTCGAAATTGACCGCATGCATATCAGCCTGATAAAATGGGTACTCGCTGCAAGACCCGACAGAAGTCTTTATGTGACACGGCAAGTGCTTGCCGGACCAGTGACACTTACACTTCCGCCGCATATTTAAAAGATACGCGGCATGTGTTCCTCTGCACGTGTCTGCGCATAAAAGGGTGTCCCAAACAATTGAGACACCCTTTACCATCAGAATCTTTTATTATCTTTATTCTTTACAGCCTCTTGAGCAATTCTTCTCTCTGTGCCTCATAACCGGGCTTACCAAGAAGTGCAAACATGTTCTTCTTGTAGCTCTCTACACCAGGCTGGTTAAACGGATTTACACCAAGTAAATATCCGCTCAGACCGCATGCAAACTCAAAGAAATAGAACAGCTCGCCTAAGTAGAACTCATTGACCTCAGGCATCGTTACCATGAGATTCGGAACCTGTCCATCTGTATGTGCAAGTATCGTACCGTTCATAGCGCTCTTATTTACAAAATCAACAGACTTGCCTGCAAGATAGTTGAGTCCGTCAAGGTCAACCGTCTCTGTGCCAATCGTAATCTCCTCTCTCGCTGTCTCAATGTTGAGAACCGTCTCAAACATGATTCTGGCACCATCCTGAATAAACTGACCCATAGAATGAAGGTCTGTTGTAAGGTCAACGCTTGCAGGGAATAATCCTTTCTGATCCTTACCCTCTGACTCGCCAAAAAGCTGTTTCCACCACTCTGATACATAATGTGCGCTTGGCTCATAATTGCAGAGAATCTCAACCGCTTTGCCCTTTCTTAACAAAATATTTCTGACTGCTGCATACTTCATGGCATCATTTTCTTCAAATGGAAGCTCTAATGCACGCTTTCTTCCGCTTGCTGCGCCTTCCATAAGCTTATCAATATCCGCACCGCTTACTGCGATAGGAAGCAGGCCCACTGCTGTGAGAACAGAGAAACGTCCTCCTACATCATCCGGAACAACAAATGTCTCATAGCCTTCCTCTGTAGCGAGATTCTTTAAAGAACCCTTTGCCTTGTCTGTTGTCGCATAGATTCTCTTTGCGGCAGCCTCTTTGCCGTATTTTTTCTCCATGATTTCCTTAAATACACGGAATGCGATAGCCGGCTCTGTCGTTGTGCCGGATTTACTAATCATATTAATCGAGAAGTCTCTGTCTCCGATAACGTCAATTAAATGCTTAATATAAGTAGAACTGATGGAATTTCCGACAAAGTAAATCTCAGGAGTCTTCCGGATACTCTTGTCCACCATATTGTAGAAGCTGTGGCGTAAGAATTCGATTGCTGCTCTGGCTCCCAGATACGAACCGCCGATACCGATAACCAGCAATACTTCACTGTCGTTCTGAATCTTCTTAGCTGCTTCCTTGATTCTTGCAAACTCTTCCTTATCATAATCTACCGGTAAATCAATCCATCCTAAGAAGTCATTGCCTGCGCCGGTCTTATTTACAAGCATTTCCTTCGCATCAAGTGTCAGCTTTTTCATGTACTCAACTTCATGCTCGCTGATAAACTGTGCTGCCTTTGAATAATCAAACGTTACCTTGCTCATTTGTCTTCTCCTTTTCAGTTGCATATTTTTAATAACCACCGACAGCCGACTCTAACGGCTGTTAACATATCGCTTTTATTTTATCAGACATTTTCAAATAAATCAATGAAATGTACATATTTTTAAACACTATTAGTAACAGTTCAGCCTTTTTTGCATTTCTATCCGGACGAAAACGGCAGATAATATCCCTCCGGCTGCTATTGGTTTCGAATGGGAATTTCCTAATACAATGAATCAAGGCTTTCAAATGAGGACGGAGCTGGCTCGAGTCGGTATCCATGCCTCCGTCTCGCTTAAAATAATCCATAAGGCTGAACTGTTACTTTTGAATATGCTATATCTTATTCGCAATAATTCCCCTGAGCAGCTCCTCAAGCTCATGTGCCTCCTCCGGAGAAAAGATTGGAGTCTTCTTCTCTGATTCGTCATTCTCTCCAGCCTCTTCGTCCTCCGGCGCAAGCTCTGCTGCCTTAATCTCTGCCGCCTTAATCTCCGCCTTATTTCTCTTTTCCGTCTTCGTGCTCTTCTCCTGAGCAAGCTCCCACAACAGCTTTTCCTTTTCCAGAATGCCATGTTCAAGCCTCTGCGCAACTGTATTTTCCAGATAATCCGTCAGATTTGTCTTTAACATTTTTCTGCGCCCCGGCATGTCCACAATCGACATCACACTCAGGTACAGATAAATTCCAAAAAGGCTTATGATATAAAACGGCAGCAAATCCACAAACTTACTTCCCTCAACAATACCGCTGCACACGCCAAAGCCTGCCACAAAAACGCCAGCCAGCATTAACTGCCCGGACAAATGCTTCATAAAGGTGATACTCATCCCCATCACACGGATGCGGTTGATGTACTTATCCACAAATACAGGAATATTTGCCACACCGCCATTGAGCTTGTAGCAGTTTATAAAACGCTCTTTACATTGATTCAGCAGCTTATTATCCGTACCGGAAAGCGTGTCCGCCTGCTGTATCATTCTTTGGTATATTACTCCTATCGCCGCCTGATATAAGATGCCGATAGCCATAAAGACAATTGTCAGAATCATTATTGTTGTTTCCTTTGTCATGATGATATCTCCCTCCGATTGACTCTCCTCGTAACTATGGAGGCACTGAGTCGTGATGATATAAGTATAATCATTTGCAACTTACACCACAAGACGTTTCAAGGCAGAATCGTTCGACAAATTCGTGCAGGATTTATCCTTTACTTTATTTATTCTATCTATTCCTATGAAATCTGACTTTTCATTACATATTCAAAATGATTTCCACTCACAAATCTACCTTCTGCATCCCTGAGTTTAAAGCGCGCCTTTCTCTATAAATAAGCTGCAATAAACGCCCATGCAATAAATCGCATGGGCGTCCGTTTTTCTAATTATGCCTTTATTATCATATACTCATATGAAGCAAAAATGAAGATGCATTACCGCAGCGGCTCCCTATACATCCGCACCCTGCTCCTTTAAGAACTCAACAATATCTCCAACTGTCTTGACCTTCTTCTCAAGCTCCTCGTACTGAACCTCGACACCATACTCATCTTCCAATGCCATAACAAGCTCTACCAAATCAATAGAATCCGCACCAAGGTCATCCTTCAAGGATAAATCCTCTGTAAGCTCCACACCTGTCAAATGTAACTGTTCCTCGATGATTTCAAATACTCTTTCCATTTAAAATTCTCCTTTATATTACACAATCTTTCTATATCATGAAGCTTATTCATGATTATCCTCCACCGCTCATGGTGAATTGATTTTGTCGTTACTGTTTACACCCCTATTGTATTTCGTGTATCTATACATGTTTTTTGTGTGAACATCAACATTTATTCACACAAAATGCAAAAAGGCAGACATTTCGGCACACGATTCCCTCTGCTCTGATGGAAAGTGAACAGTAACATTTTGTCTGCATAACAATTCCGCCTTACGGCTTCCTGTCACAGTTGCTGTATTGTCAATCAGAAGTATATTATTACACAATATATTTGTCAACTTATTTTTATGATTTTATACTGTTTTCTAATGCAATCAAATACTGATATACATCGCGCTTAGATATTCCCCTATCCTTAGCCACTCTTTTCATGGCCTCCTTGCGGTCAATTCCCTGTGCCTCATACATCTGCATATGTTCCTCTATGGGTGTATTCTGCCAGTCCTGCTCCTGCTCCTTTTTAAATTCCGCAAGACTCTTTCCCTCTATTACAAGCACATACTCGCCTCTTGGTTCCTCGCTGCCAAACCTTTCCCGCGCATCATTGATACTCGTCGGCGTTATCTCCTCAAACTTCTTCGTTAACTCCCTGCATAGTGTCAGTCTCCTATCGCCAAGCGTCTCATACAGCTCCTCTAACGTTCTAATCAAATGATGCGGCGCTTCATACAAAATAATCGTCCGGGATTCCTTTTTTAAGTCCTCAAGAATTGCCTTTTTTTCCTTCTTATCAGCGGGTAAAAAGCCCTCAAAGCAAAAACGTCTGGTACTAAGCCCCGAAAGTGTCAATGCTGTGATGCATGCTGCTGCTCCCGGAAGTGATGTTACCACAATGCCTGCCTCATAGCACATTTTTACGAGAACCTCACCCGGATCAGATATCGCAGGTGTTCCAGCATCTGTTATCAGTGCTATATTTTTTCCAGCATTCATCTGCTCGATTAAAGCAGCCGCCTTCTCAACCTTATTATATTCATGATAGCTTGTCATAGGTGTATGAATATCAAAATGATTTAACAATTTGATACTGTTTCTGGTATCCTCAGCCGCTATCAAATCAACCATCTGCAGCGTCTCCACCACTCTCGGCGTCATATCACCTAAATTCCCTATCGGAGTCGCACACAAATACAATTTACCCGTCATCTGTAAACCTCCAAATATAAATGCTTCATCCTATCCTGCCCTCCGTTTACAAGAACGCACACGCCTTAAAGCGGCATCATTCCGCTATTTTCTGCGTTATCCTCAATCGGTTTTCTTACGAGATTTGCAACAAGTGCAAACCTACGGCTGAACTGTTATGTACGTCCGGTACGCTTTAAACTGTACCAGACTGCAAAATAGTTCATATCTCAAAATTTCGTAACGATTCAGTACCCTCATAGTTACGAGTACAACGAATAATAAGTTTCTGATACATTGACGCAGAATGATTGTTTCCTATGCAAGGCGGAGGAATGAGGCGCAGCGGTGGCTGCGTCGATTGACGACAACGCCGCAGATGAACAAATATTCTGCGTAGTTTTGCCAAATATCAACGAGACAAGACACTAGTATCCGTATACATCATATATCTCATCCGTATAAACATTCGGTTCTTTGTATATAATCAATGGCTTCTCTACTGTCATGCGCGGTCTGCCGCCCCTGCATCCTTCTATCAGCACCATGTTCGGCTCCTTATCCACAAAAGGATATACCAACTGCATCCGTTTTGGCTCCAGCTTATACTTTGTCATTAATGTAATAATTTCTGCAAGCCGAAATGGTCTGTGCACCATGCAGAAGCTCCCGCCGGGCTTCAGCAGTTTTGCCGCATTTCTCACTACATCCTCCAGCGTACACAGAATCTCATGTCTGGCTATCGCCTTTGGCGTATCAGGATTGGTGATGCCATGCTGCCCAATCATATATGGAGGATTGCAGGTTACTACATCAAAAGAAGCAGCCTTAAAAATCTGATCTGCTTCTTTAATATCTCCCGTCACAATATCAATCTTATTTTCCAAATGATTCAGCAGTACACTCCGCCTTGCCATGTCAGCGCTCTCCTCCTGTATCTCAAGAGCGCTCAAATGTGCCGCCTCTGTCTTAGCCTCAAGCAATATCGGAATAATACCGGTTCCGGTACCCATATCCAGTACTGCTGCCCCGGGCTTTACTTTTGTAAATCCACTCAACAGCACTGCATCCATGCCAAAGCAGAACTTTTCCGGATTCTGAATAATCCGATATCCATTTCTCTGTAAATCATCAATACGTTCTTTTCCCTTTAACTCCACTTCCATGTCCGTCTCCATCCGCTATGCTTTTGGCTTACTCTTAGACAATCTCTATCCATCTTCTTCCAATATTTTTCTTTTATGTTATCTCTTTGAGGCATATTTATAAACAGACTACAGCAGTCCTGTTTTGCTGTTTATCCGCTCCAATATCCATAATTCGCTATCCCTGTTTTTTGAAGCCAGCTGAATTTTATTAATTATCATCCAGCTTTGATTTTGTCTCATGCTTCTCCTGCTTTTCAAGCTTCTCAAGCTCTTTTAATTCCTTAAGCTCCTCATCACTCATGCCTTCATTCTTGTCCTTCTTATGGCGCTTTTTGAACTTAAGTTGTTCTACCTTATACTCATGGATTTCCTTTTCGTCTTCAACCTCCACAATGACCTTAACCAACTGACGAAGCACATTGACACTCTGCACTTCACCCTTTAAACCGTCCTCCGTTGTAACAAAATCTCCTACATTCGGAAGCTTCCGGTTGAGATACTCATATGTCTCCTCCTCATGCTTCAGGCAGCACATCAAACGACCGCATACACCCGAAATCTTAGTAGGATTCAAGGATAAGTTCTGCTCCTTTGCCATTTTTATCGATACAGGAACAAACTCTGACAAATGTGAGTGGCAGCATAGCGTTCTCCCGCAGATTCCAATACCGCCAAGTATCTTTGTCTCATCACGCACACCAATCTGGCGAAGCTCTATCCTCGTCTTAAACACAGATGCCAAGTCTTTAACAAGCTCTCTAAAATCGATTCGTCCGTCAGCAGTAAAATAGAACAATACCTTATTGTTGTCAAATGTATACTCCGCATCAATCAGCTTCATCTCAAGATTATGCTTCTTAATCTTTTCAAGACAAATCTTAAATGCTTCCTTCTCCTTCTCCTTATTGGCAGCCTCCTGCTCCATATCGCGCTTTGTCGCCACCCGCAGCACAGGCTTTAAAGGCTGTACTACCTTATCCTCCTCAATCTCCTTGGGGTCACCGACAACCGTACCATATTCTATTCCGCGCGCAGTCTCCACGATCACGTGGTCCCCACGCTTTATATCAAACTTAACCGGGTCAAAGAAATAAATCTTACCCGCAGTTCTAAATCTTACACCAATTACCTTTACCATATCTATCTACCTCACTTTATATAATATATTTTTCTGAAAAATGATTCAGAAAAAGCATTATCTATTTGTTATTAGCTCGTTTGCAAAGCATTATCTAAAGTTCTGCCATGTCCAGCAGCATCAGCTCCATCGTCAGGTCAAAATTCACATTTGCCGCAAGCCTGCTCCTCGCCCTGTCTATCGAATGAACAATCTGTTCAATCGCTCCATAGCTGTACCGCTTTGCTGCACTCGCAATATCCGACATTTCTTCTTTAAAAATAATATAACTTCTGTCGCCGTACGCCCCGCATGCTTTATATAATAACACATCACGAAACCATATAAAACACAAATCCAGGTAATCATTTGTGTCAAATTTTTCCTCAGTAATCTTCTTGACCTCCGCCGCTATCTGATTTATCTCCATATCATATATATGCTTCATCATACCGATTACCGAAGATTTCATGCGGTCAAATTCCTCATTAGAAGCAAGCTCTATGGCACGTCCCACATTTCCCCTGGCAAAGGAAGCGCATACGGATGCCCGATAATCCGGTATCTGAACCTTACTCATCAAATGCTTCTTTATCATATCATCCGGAACAGGCTTTATATTAAGCACCACGCATCTGCTAAGAATTGTCTGAAGCATCGCCTCCGCCCTTGCCGCAAGCAGCAGGAGCACTGCATATTCCGGCGGCTCCTCCAATGTTTTCAAAAGTGCATTTTGCGCCTGTACATTCATCTTTTCAGCCTCGTCCATTATGTATATCTTATAGGGACCGCTGTAAGGCTTTATCGCAATATCGCCATTAATCTGCTGTCTGATATTGTCTACCGATATGACGTTCGGCTTCTCATGCTCCACATATATAATATCCGGATGATTGCCGTTTATTGCCTGCCTGCACGACCTGCACTGATTACAAGGTTTTATTCCCTCCTCAGCTTCACACTGCAGCGCCCTTGCAAACAAATCTGCTGTCATCATTTTTCCCGACAGCTTCTCACCCTGTATCAGATATGCATGCGATATTTTCTTGTATTTCAGGGCATTTTTCAGATTATCTGTCAATTGTCTCTGCCCTACCACATCATTCCAGCTTGTTTCTGCCATGTCCACTCCCTGTTTTATCAACAATGCCCTTCCTGTTTCCTAAGAATTTATTCTGATTTCTTCAGTCAGACCTGCAACCGTCTTAATTATGCAAAAATATCAAGCAGCAGCCCCCGTATCTCATCTACTTTGGCAAGTATCGCAATCTTATCACATTCCTCCTTCACAAGCTCCTGAGCAAGCTCGTCAAGTTTCTCGTCTACAAGTCTGATAATACCGTAAACCCTGTGGCGTCCACGCCTGTCCAAGAAATTCTCACGTGAAAATTTATGAGAACGATTTACAATTTCATTCATAAATTCCTTAATCAGTGTGCGGTAACGCTTCATATCGCGCACGTCCATGCGCTTTACAATCTTATCTCCCTGCATCACGATTTCCTCCATCATAAGATTCAACCGCTCCGCAAGTCCTGCCTCCTCAATATTGCTTGCCAGCATAAACTTAAAGGAATCATCTGTCTGCTGCACCGTCTGCGTCTGCTGCACCGGCGCCGTCGACTGAACTTCATTTACCTTAAAATCCATCTATATACCCCCAATAAATCAAATAAGACCTCTCTGCTTCAACTCCCTTATCCGGAATTCACAATTCAGCTTTTGACTTTCCTGTTCCAAAACCGCTTCACACCGCTTTGATATACCAGCTATATGCCTTAAAAATTAATGTCTTTCGCTCCTTATCAAAAATTGGAGTAAGCGACTCCTCGAACCATCTGCGTACCTTATCTACATTTCTTCCTTCCCCTTCAATCTTGGCGTTTACATTTGACTGAATCAGCATAAATTCAATAAAAGAACCCATATCAAATTCATGCTCCATCTCATACTGCACCTGAGCCAGCATCTTAAAGCCATATTTCTCTACATCACGATCTGTCCACACATACTCATTGCGATATGGCTTCGGGAACTCCTTCAAATACAAATCATGCCACCATTGTGAATATTCCTCATTATCTTTCATTTTATCAGATATACAGAAATCATAAATCAAAAAATATCCATTTTTATTCATGACATTTTTAAGATTTTGCAAAAAAGGCTCTCGTTCCACCCACTGAATGACACCGGCCGCTGTGACAATATCATATTTGCAGTATCCGGCAGGAATTTCCTCCGCCTTGCTTACGATAAAATCATATCCTTCCACGCAGTCGCATACCTCTCTGGAAATTTTAACCATTTCCTCCGAAATGTCCGCTCCTGTTACATGACCGCAGATTCGTTTTAAAGCCTTTGTTGATAATCCGGCACCGCATCCGATATCCAAACCATTCGCAAAATACTGCTTTGTAATATCCTTCTGAAACCGCTCTATAACCTTTTTATGCAGAAAAGGGCGTTCTTTATACCCTTGTGCAATTCTTCTATAATCAAAAGCCTTGTTATCCATATATTATTCCTTGTGCATTTTTATATAATCTTAAATTTTCAGTTATACTCCTTTAGATTATAACTTTTTCGTTCATCACATATTATTCCTGACTCATTTTTACGTACTTTTCAAACTTTTCCGTTATTGCTCTTTATCTTGTAACTATTTCGCTTTTCATTTTCTGATTCAATTTTATGTAAGCTTCGAATTTCCTTGTTATAACCTTTAGATTCTAATCATCTTGTTCATCACATATTATTCCTGACTAGTATAACCCATTTTAATTAACCTTACGTTTGACTTGCCTAAATTTCCATCTGCTGCGTTGTCGTCAATCGACGCAGCCACCGCTACGCCTCATTCCTCCGCCTTGCAGACTGAAAATTTATTCTGCGCCAAACATATAGGTAATTAAAACGGATTATACTAGTTTTTATGTACTTTTCAAGTTTTTCTGTTATTGCCCTTTAGCTTCTAACTATTTCATTACTCATTTCCTGTTCCTGATTCGATTTTATGTAATTTTCAATTTCTTTGGTACAATCCTTTAAATTACAATTGTCAAATTTTTTTGTTATCCCTGCCTTTTCAAGATTTTCCTTCGAAAAATCCTTTGCATCAGCAATAAAGCGCCTGCACATTTCTTCATACTTAGGGCTGCTTTGCTTTTTTTCGCGTTTCAGCGCACGGCTTAAACGTTCGCCATCTTCCAAATCAATATAAACTGGCACCACCTTATCCTCGCCGAAATAATCCCTTGTCTTGATATAGGACTCCAGTGTTCCTATTACCAGATAGTCATATTTTTCCAGCTCTATCTGACTATCCTTTGCCGTAAAATAATACCACCTGCCGTAAACAGTATCATAAGAACGGCATTCAATGATTTTATTTTCGGACTGCAATTGTTCCATTACTTCTATTGTCGTGAAATGATACTCCACGCCCTCCTGCTCTCCTGCACGTATAGGGCGTGTCGTATATGGAACAATCTTTTTCAGCCGAAGTGATTTATTTTTCAGCAGCTTCTTATATATTGTATCTTTTCCTGATGAACTTTTTCCGACGATACAAAAAATTCTTCCCATTTATTCTTATGAAACCTCTATTACACGTATCATATTGGTTTTACCAGCGATACCCAACGGTACTCCGGCAGTGATTACAACCTTATCACCATGACTGATAAGCCCTGCCTTCACACTCGCATTTATGGCTGCATAAAACAGCTTCTCGGTATCATCCTCTTTCTCAATCAATAGCGGACTGACGCCAAACATAAGAGACATCTGACGATACACCATCTCATCTACCGCACAGCCTATCACCATGCAGCCCGGCTGATACTTTGAAATCATTCCGGCTGTAAATCCGGACATTGTGACTGTTATAATCGCTTTTGCATTCAAATCCATCGCAGTCGTACAGCATGCATGACATATTGCAGTCGTTATTTCCTCATTATTTTCCCAATTATGGCTTCTCTTTCTTAATCTCGCATCATAACAGATATCCTCCTCGGTGCGCTCTGCTATCCTGCTCATCGTTTTCACAGCCTCTATCGGATATGCGCCTGCAGCGCTCTCGCCGCTCAGCATAATCGCTGATGTTCCATCATAAATGGCATTTGCCACGTCCGTTGTTTCTGCTCTTGTAGGTCTTGGATTATTAATCATAGAGTCAAGCATCTGTGTTGCAGTTATGACAATCTTGCCAAGACGCAGTGCCTTATGAATCATTTTCTTTTGCAGGATAGGAACCTCCTCCATAGGTATCTCAACACCCATATCTCCTCTGGCAACCATGATTCCATCAGAAACCACCAAAATCTCATCAAGATTGTCAATTCCCTGCATATTCTCAATCTTTGAAATAATCTTCATTCTGCCGCCGTTGTCTTGTATAATCTTTTTGACAGCTAATACATCTTCCGCACACCTTACAAAAGAAGCCGCGATATAATCATATCCCATCTTTACGCCAAAAATAATATCATCTCTGTCAACATCACTGATATAAGGCATAGAAAGGATAGCTCCCGGTACATTAATTCCTTTGTGATTTGACACATAGCCTCCATTGACCACCTCACAAACTATGTCTGTTTCCTCTATCGCCTTAATCGTAAGTTCAATCAAACCATCATCAATTAAAATGCTTTTCCCAACCTCAACATCATTTTTAAGATTTTTGTAAGTAATCGATGCTCTTTCCGCAGTGCCCAAAATCTCATCTGTTGTAAGCCTGAAAATAGCTCCCGGCTCAAGATAAGCCTTTCCTCCCTCAAAATCTCTCAATCGAATCTCAGGTCCTTTTGTATCCTGCATCGTAGCAAGCGGCAAACCCAGCTCCGCTGCCGCTTTTCTTGCCCGTTCAAGCTTCATTTGATGCTCTGCATGATCTCCATGTGAAAAATTGAATCTTGCCACATTCATTCCGGCAAGAAGCAGCTCCTTTAACTTTTCTTCACTCTGTGATACTGGTCCTATCGTACAAATAATTTTAGTTTTTCTCATGCCAGTAATCCTTTCTATAATTCCTTAATTTACCTTTTTATTGCCCTACAAATATTCTGTTATCGTAACGATTCAGTACCCTCATAGTTACGTCATCAAGTCCTGCAAAGCCACTTCGTGGTAACTTGATGCCTAACGCAATTTACGCATTCCCATACACTCCGCAGCAAGTGCGTAGCGCTGTACTGAACAATTACCTTTTTTCTTTGTTATCATTCTACTAATTCCTGTTTTCCAATTTGTCAATTTACAAAATTCCTCACTTTATGGTTTCCTAATTGGGGAAATTCCTCATTTCTTAATTTGTTGTTCTGCAAACTCTTCAATTTACAAACAGCTTCCTCTACAAATTTTTCATTCTAAAATGCAAATACCTATCCTGCAGCAGTTTAACCATGTTACTGTTCACACCTCTATTGTATTTTGAGTATTTATACATGTTTTCGGTGCGAAGAGCAACATTTATGCACAGTAACTAACCATACCCATCCGTAAATTCTAAAATTATTATATTATTGACAAAACCGTTGTTATTTTCGCAGCATATTTCATGTAAGGCGCCCACCCTATAAAAACAATTGCACAAACTGCCCTTAAGTAGCAAGCTCCACAGTCATTTTGCAAAATCATTTCTGCATGGCTGAACTGCTGACATATCCTTATTCACTCACTTCAAATATCTTTGCTATCATCATTCGCAGCATTATAAAATGATATTAGTTAGCACTAACCTTTTTTCTCCTTAGTCGATTTTTCTGTATATCTCCTCTTTGAATATAAAGGGTTTCCATCAAAGAGCAGTATTTATCTGCTGTGGTTACAATCCATGCTTCTCTGCACATAGGAGGTATCATTGTAAGCGGCCACATATGTTTGGTAATGATGTCAATCTGTATTGCTGTCAAGGAATATTCTTTTCTTGCGTTCTGCAAAGCCCTCGCAGGATGGAAAAATCCATGCAGCCTGTGCGGATTTACTTTATCGTTCTTATGCCAGTCATACAAAAAATAGTCATGAAGCAGAGCGCCTCTTACCAAATCATTTGTGCTGCACCTTATCTTAAATTTGTCCCTAATATATAAGCTTGTTTTGGCAACATTGATGCAATGCTCCTGAACTGACATATTTCCATGCTGGATATATGCCTTTGTACTTTGGAAATTCTCCGATTCAAGAATATCATTTGCATACTTTTCTAATTCATACTCATACATTTTCAATCTCCTAAAATTTTGAATTACTCTTATTCAATCGTTTCAAATATGTTTTCCTCTAATGTTTTTCCCTATACTCTCATTTTTGCCATTTTAATTAAATTTATCAACACAATTCAATCCTTTTATAACTCTTAATATAATAATACTTCATTTTTGATTTAATGGCGCAGAATAAATTTTTAGTCATGCAAACCCTTAAACTAAACTGTATCTATTCTACCATATATATAAGCAATTAAAAAGCACAAACATGATTTTTTATGTAACAGTTCAGCCTTATGGATTATTTTAGCCGGGACGAAGGGCGGCATAGGACTACCGCCCTTCTGTGTACTGACAACTGTTCGATATACGTTTTTGTCCTGATAGAAATGCATAAAATGGTGAACTGTTACTTTACAATTTGCAGTGTCAGTGTACATAGGTCAACACGCCTCAGACCATGTAATTTCGCCAATTTTCTGCGTTATCTTAAGCAAACAAAAAACACGGATGAAACCGTGTTAGAAAATAAAATCCGTTACTGCAAAAGCCTCATACAACTAAAAGCTTTATACATTTAAATAATAAAAATGCCCAGAACCGGAATCGAACCAGTGACACGAGGATTTTC
>JAGAQJ010000075.1 GCA_017622845.1 Lachnospiraceae bacterium
CGACTCGAGCCGGCTCCGTCTTCATTAGACAGCCTTAATTCATCATATTAGGAAATTCCCATTCGGAACCAATGGCAGTTGGCGGGATACTCTCAGCCTTTTTCGTCCGGATAGGAATGCATAAAAGGCTGAACTGTTACTCTACTTTAGTGGGGGAGTGAACAGCAACAACTATGTTACTATTGTATAATATTTTTCAAAATTCTATTGATTAACTGATAAAATTGTACTAAGATAGTGTATATAACTTGTTATACGATTGGTGTTTCATCTGCCATTTTAACAAGAGAAGGAGGTAAATATATGGAAGGCTTAAAAAATATTATGGAGGACGATGTCGAATATCAGTTAAATAAACTGCTGCCTACTATGCCGGATATCTGTTCGTGTAATGTCTGCAGACTGGACATGGCAACATATGCACTTAACCGATTAAAACCGAACTATGTCAGAACAGACGCAGGTGCGTTGTTTCACAAGCTGAATACCTCCTCTACACAGGCAAAAACAGAAATTCTTACCGCTGTTGTTACAGCAATTAACATTATTGGTTCGCATCCACATCATGACTAATATATCAGCTTATATCATTGCGGCATATTTCCTCTGCACGGGTTATGCATAAAAGCTGCATTCTTTCAAAGAAATGCAGCTTTTTATTATATATTCTTTTTGCAGATATCATTCAGGCAGCACTTGTCACAATAGGGTTTCGTTCTGGCTGTACAGACTTCACGTCCATGGCCGACAAGTCTGTGGCAGAAATCATTGCCCTCCTCAGGCGGAATCAGCTCCCATAACGCCATCTCCACCTTCTTCGGCTCCTTTATCCCATCAACCAATCCCATACGGTTTGTCAGTCTGATGCAATGCGTATCCGTCACGATGGCAGGCTTTCCAAACACATCACCCATAATTAGATTCGCGCTTTTTCTGCCTACTCCCGGAAGCTTCAGCAAGGTATCAAAGTCATCCGGTACCTTACAGTCAAACTCATCGCGGAGCATCTTCATGCATGCACTGATATCCCGCGCCTTACTATGACCTAACCCACACGGTTTCACGATGTTCTCGATATCCTCCACATCTGCGTCTGCCAGCGCTTCTATGGTCGGATACTTTTTGTATAGCCCCTGCACGACCACATTCACTCTCGCATCTGTACACTGGGCAGCCAGACGCACGCTGACCAGAAGCTTCCAGGCCTCATTATAGTCAAGCGTACAGTCTGAATTAGGATATTCTTCCTTCAGCCTCTTGATAATCTCAAGCGCAAGCGCCTTTTTCTCTGCTGTCTTTTTTGAATCCTTTTTCGCTTTTTCCACAGTTTCCCCCGGATTACGCCTCTGTTTCCGCCTGCTTTACAACGGCAATGCCAAGTTCCTCAAGCTGAATATCGTCAACAAGGTTCGGCGCATCTGTCATCAGACAGGAAGCATCCTTCACCTTAGGGAATGCAATCACTTCACGGATAGAGTCTGCCTGTGCCATCAGCATCACCATACGGTCAAGACCGAAAGCAAGACCGGCGTGAGGCGGCACACCATACTTGAATGCATTTAGCAAGAAACCGAAACGCTCGTTTGCAGTCTCTTTCGAAAGTCCGATAATCTCAAACATCTTCTCCTGAATATGATTCTGGAAAATACGCACACTTCCGCCGCCAAGCTCCGTACCGTTCAGCACGATATCATATGCCTTTGCACGTACCTTGCCAGGGTCGGTATCAAGAAGGGCTAAGTCCTCCTCCATCGGCATTGTAAATGGGTGATGCATTGCTACATACCGGTTCTCCTCCTCACTCCACTCCAGAAGAGGGAACTCTGTTACCCAGAGGAAGTTGTACTGATTTTTATCTAAGATGCCAAGATTTCTTGCAATCTCGAGGCGGAGATTTCCAAGCACATCCCAAACGACCTTGTTTTTGTCTGCTGCAAAGAGCAGTAAATCGCCGTTTTCTCCGTCCATTGCCTTGATGAGCGCTGCCATCTCATCCTCTGTCATAAACTTGGCAAAAGACGACTTTACTGTTCCGTCAGGCTGAATTGCTATGTAAGCCAAGCCTTTTGCACCAAAGCCTTTTGCATACTCTATCAGCGCGTCAATCTTCTTTCTCGGCATTGCTCCCTGCCCTTTTGCATTGATGCCGCGCACAGAGCCGCCGTTCTCAAGGGCGCCGCTAAATACGCTGAACCCACAGCCTGCCACAACGTCACTGACGTTGACAAGCTCCATTCCAAAGCGCGTATCGGGCTTATCAGAACCATATCTGTCCATAGCCTCCTGCCACGTCATTCTCTGAATCGGAAGCTGAATATCAATACCGATTGTATCCTTAAAGATATATTTTAGCAATCTCTCATTTACTTCAATTACATCATCTACATCTACAAAGGACAGCTCCATGTCTACCTGTGTAAACTCCGGCTGCCTGTCTGCACGAAGGTCCTCATCGCGGAAACACTTTGCAATCTGAAAATATCTGTCATAGCCTGAGCACATTAAAAGCTGCTTGAAAAGCTGCGGGGACTGCGGCAGCGCATAAAAACTGCCTGGGTGGATACGGCTTGGTACAAGGTAATCTCTTGCTCCCTCTGGTGTTGATTTGTTCAAAATCGGAGTCTCAATCTCAAGGAAGCCTTCCTTTGTCATGAACTCTCTGATTTTTGCGGTAACGCGGCTTCTCATCATGATTTTTTCCTGCAAATCAGGACGTCTCAAATCAAGATAACGGTATTTTAACCGAAGCTCCTCTTTTGTCTTGGAATCCGCCTCAATGGGGAAGGGCGGTGTCTCTGACTCTGAGAGAATGCGCACCTGTGTTGCTCTTACTTCGATATCGCCTGTCTTCATATTGGCATTGGCATTGCCTTCACGCTTCTCCACTTTACCAACTACAGCGATTACATATTCGCTTCTAAGAGACTCTGCCTTTGCAAAATTTTCCGCATCAACAGCACGGCTTAAGTCCTCTCCCTGTTCAAAGATAATCTGGAGGATACCGCTTCTGTCGCGAAGGTCTACAAAGATAATGCCTCCTTTATTTCTGTTTTTCTGAACCCATCCCATAACAGTAACTTCCTCACCGACATTGGCAACGGAAAGCTCCGTACATCTGTGCGTTCTCTTTAATCCTTTCATTGACTCTGCCATTTTGATTTCCTCTTTCTTTATCATTATCCTAATTTTTTAAGCTTTCCTTATAAAACTGTTTAAATTCCTCATAGCCCTCTGCCATAAGCTGCTCCTTTTGGAATTTTTTATTTTTGTTCATGCGCGCTACAAGCACCTGTGTGCCGTCCTGTCTTGCTTTTTGTGCTTCCGCAATAACATTGCAAAGAGCTTCTCCGGATACACCCTTTTCAATCAGATATGCAGCCTTTTTGCTCTGATTCGGCACCTGAAATCCATTTTCCATAAGAATCAGGATAATTCGCTCAAAACCGATTGAAAATCCGCACGCCGGTACGTCCTTTCCCGTAAAACGCCCTACCATCTTATCATAACGTCCGCCGCCGCCGCAGCTTCCGCCAAACTCAGGCATGGCAATCTCAAAAATCGTGCCTGTGTAATAAGACATACCGCGTACCAGTGTCGGGTCAAATACAAGCTTAAAATAATCGCCCTTTGTGGCATTGACACTTTCGATAATCTCGCGGAAGCTTGCCTTAACCTCTTCCTCCAAAAATCCGGTCATTTTCTCCTCAATAAAAGCAAGCGTATCATCAGCTTCCTTCATTCCTTTGAAAAGCGACAGATATTTTTCAATGCTTTTCTTATCAAAACCATCTTCTGTAAGCTCTTGTTCCACACCCTCAATACCTATCTTATCCATCTTATCAAGGGTGATGAAAATATTGTCATAATCCTCCTCGGAAAAGCCGCTGTAAGCTGCCATCGCCTTGAGAATCCTTCTGTCATTGATGCGGATTTCAAAATTCTGAAAGCCCAGCCTGCCAAGTGTTGTCGTTGTTGCAAGAATCAGCTCAATCTCTGCCAGATTGGACTCCTCACCAAGAATATCAATATCGCACTGCATAAACTGACGATATCTGCCCTTCTGCGGCTTGTCCGCTCTCCATACGTTTCCCATCTGCAATGCCTTAAAGGGCGAGGGCAGCTCATTTGTATGATTGGAATAATATCTTACAAGAGGTACTGTTAAATCATAACGCATACCAAAGTCAACCACATCTGCTTCTGTCTGTGCCGTATCAAGGTGAAGCTTTTCCCCTCTTTTTAATACCTTAAAAATCAATTTTTCATTCTCACCGCCCTGCTTACTGCTGAGATTCTCAATATTCTCCATGCAAGGGGTCTCCATCGGGGTAAATCCAAACTTACCGTATGTCTCCTTGATTACGCTCATCACATAATCACGTATCTGCATTTCCTCCGGCATAATATCCTTCATACCGGTTACAGGCTTTTTATTTAATCCCATAACTGTACCTCATTTCCGTTTTTATTAAATTATGTAACTATTCAGCAAGCACTTTCCTGGTGCAACCCATTTTAATGAACCTTACGTTTTGCTTGCCTATCCGTCCATCTGCGGCGGCATCGATAACTGACGACAACGCCGCAAATGAAAATTCCTGTCCTGAACTGTCATAAGTTTACACTGTTTGAGTCATATTTTCAAGTATTTATCAAATACAATATCAGCCTTATTATCAATCGCAGCCATAGTTTCTCACAGTTCCCCTCGCCCATGGGCTGCCTACATCACAGCGTCCGTGATGATACTGCGTACTTACGGTTCCCTCCTGCTGTTCATCAGATACATTGACCTTGATGCGGCTCACGCCGCCTTCCGTTTTACTGTCCAGCATATTGATGATTTCATCTATTTCCTTCTCCTGCTGGTTCTTTTTCCTTGCCTCAAGCTCGTCCATATCCTCTAAACCACTAAATACTGCCATACTAAATATCCTCCTTTTCCTGCCTGCCGCATTTTTATGCCAGATTATAACTATTGTCCACTCTCTGCCAAAACCGGGGCAATGTACGCCAAAATGCCTTTACTTCTGCATTGATTCTCTGCTCCAGTCCTCCACTGGAAGTTCAATCAGATACATATCTCCATAAATCAACTCATCGGAATCCTCATAATAATAGTAATCTCCAAAGCATAAGCCAACCTGCTCCTCGTTCTCAGGTATGCTGAAAATAAGCTTTCCTGTCGTGTCATTATCTGAATCAATCGTATATTCGTCCGGAAGCTGTCCCTCAATCATTCCTGCTTTCTGCGGATAGTCATATTCTCCTCCTGTCCGCATCAGAATGAAATCATCATAATACATGCCAACGGGATCATCGTACATATCATTCCGGGTCAGCCGGATATCAAGCGTAAGAAACCGATATCCCTCCGGCGCCCCGGCATTGCCGACAGCGTTGGATACAGCGACCTTGTCAACCTGAATGTCATAGAACATCGTCTCAACCCGTTCTTCCCTGTCAAATGTATACAGCCCGCCTTCCTCCGTATCACTGCCGTCTTCTTCCTCTGTCTTCTCAGGATATGCAATATCTGATATTTTACCACTATTAATCTGTTCCAAAAAGCTTTCTGAGCTGTGTGCTACCTTTGTGCCTGCCATCGTTCCCATATGGATTCCTATCACCTCTCCATATTCGTTCACTATCGGCGCTCCGCTTGCACCTGTAGTGCCGTACCGGCTGTCAAGCTCATAGTACACGACCGCTCCGTCGGCGCCCTTTACCTTGCACTCGTATACACAGTTTTCATGGACATCATCGGTATCCCACAGATTTGACAGCAGATAAACAGTATCGCCCTTTTTCACCTCATGTGTAGACAGCGGAAGTGTCGGCAGTTGTTCACCGCCCTGAATCGTAAATGCCGCAACATCCTTATCAATATCAGGGAAAGAAGCTGCATCCTCCATCACAACACAATTCTTAATGGAAGCTCCGGTTGCTTCAAAAGAATGGTCATAAAATATCTGCCCTCCCTGAAGGTATTCCGGCAAATCTGCTCCCGAATAATCAGAATCGTCCTCCGGAACCAGAAAATGAAATGCTGTCACCAAAAGCTTTTCCTGATATTTCTCTGAGTCCATCAAAAATGCAGTTCCCGATGTAAAAGAATCATCTTCCGCATACCATGTAACACAGAACACATTATTTTTTGCAAGCTCCTCAATTTCTTCAAAAGTCAGCTTCTCCGATTCTTCACCGGAAACCTTCCCTTTCCTGCTCCCGGAACTGTTATTTCTGTTTGTATCCGCAAACTCATCCTTTATTGAGCCGCTGCCTGCATCACCGCCTGCTGCCGTTTGGGAAGACACGCTCCCTGTACAGCCTGCGGCAGAAACTACTGCCGCCAATGCTGCGGCTGCCATCAACTTTTTCAGCTTCATATTTGCACTGTTCCCCCTTTCCTCATATGCAATTTATTATGCTATCATCATACCACCACAACAGAAACTTTTGAAGCCTTTATTTTGTCAGTTTATGCAGAACTGCCTTGAGTCTTTCAGCCGCTGCGTTTTCTTGCCTTCGCTCCATTTTTCAAGCATTACCTGTACTTTTTGTAGTGATTTCACGTAAAATACTGTTCCGTGGCCATGAAAATATTGTAAAACACCACAAAAGACTATTCAATCAGTAAAAACAATCCAATTGAATAGCCTTTTGCAATGTTTTAAACGCTTTTATTGTTGAATCATAAACCTTAGTGTCAGCTTATTTATAATTGACAATTTTTCCAAAATCCGCCTTAAGGCTTGCTCCGCCTACAAGACCACCATCAATATCAGGCTGTGCAAAAAGTTCTGCTGCATTTGCCGCATTTACGGAACCGCCGTACTGAATGCGTACTTCCTCTGCAGTTGCTGCGTCATACATCTCAGCGATGCAGTCGCGGATACCCTTGCAAACCTCCTGTGCCTGTGCAGTTGTGGCAGTCTTGCCCGTACCAATCGCCCAGATAGGTTCATAAGCGATAACCATCTTCTTAACCTGGTCTGCTGTAATTCCTACTAAATCTGACTTAATCTGAAGTCTAATCCAGTCCATTGTCACGCCAGTTTCTCTCTGTTCAAGAGACTCACCGCAGCAAAGAATCGGTGTAAGACCATGCTCAAATGCCTTTGCTACCTTCTTGTTCAGGAAAGCATCATCCTCTTTGAAGTAATCACGGCGCTCAGAATGACCGATAATAACATACTTCACACCTGCATCAACTAACATCGCAGGTGCAATCTCACCTGTAAAAGCACCCTTTTCTTCGATGTACATATTCTCAGCGCCAACCTCAACATTTGTGCCCTTCACTGCCTCTACAACCGGTACGATATCGATTGCCGGAACGCAGTATACTACATCTACTTCATCTGACTTTACCAGGTCCTTTAACTCAGCAACTAATTTAACAGCTTCGCTGGGAGTCATATTCATCTTCCAGTTTCCTGCTACAATTTTTCTTCTTGCCATTTTAAAAATTCTCCTTAATTTTTATCTTATTATTCTTACCGCCTGAACCCGAAAGTACGCTGCATTTTTTGTGCGTACTGCGCTTACCAAACCCAGGAAAAGGCGCTTTTGGCACACAAATGTGCACTGCGCTTTTCCCTGAGTTTTCTCAGGCTGTTATCTGCGACTATTTGTCGTCTGCTGCAACTACGCCCGGAAGCTCCTTGCCCTCTAAGAACTCAAGAGAAGCTCCGCCGCCTGTTGAAATATGGCTCATCTTATCAGCAAAGCCTAACTGGTTAACTGCTGCTGCAGAATCGCCGCCGCCGATAATTGTCGTAGCATCTGTCTCTGCAAGAGCCTTTGCAACTGCAATTGTACCTGCCGCAAGCGTAGGATTCTCAAATACACCCATCGGTCCGTTCCATACAACGGTCTTTGCAGATTTTACTGCCTCTGCATACATAGCTGCTGTCTTAGGTCCGATGTCGCAACCCTCTCTGTCTGCCGGCATATTCTCTACATCATACACCTCTGTCTCTACCGGAGCATCAATAGGATTCGGAAAATCTGCAATTGTAACGGAATCTACCGGAAGAAGGAGCTTCTTTCCAAGCTTCTCAGCCTTGGCCATCATCTCTTTACAGTAGTCAAGCTTCTCATTGTCCACTAATGACTTACCAATTTCATAGCCCTGTGCCTTTAAGAAGGTATATGCCATACCGCCGCCGATAATCAATGTATCGCACTTCTCGAGCAGGTTTGAGATAACATTCAGCTTATCTGCAACCTTAGCGCCGCCAAGAATTGCTACGAAAGGTCTTACCGGATTCTCTACGGCATTGCCGAGGAACTCAATTTCCTTCTGCATTAAGTATCCGACTGCATTCTCTCCGCCCTTTGCCGTAATGCACTTTGTCACACCGGCAACAGATGCATGTGCTCTATGAGAAGAACCGAATGCATCACATACATATAAATCAGCCAAATCAGCTAACTCCTGACTAAATGCCTCACCGTTCTTTGTCTCTTCAGCACCGCGGAAGCGGGTATTCTGCAATAAGACAACATCGCCTTCTTTCATAGCTTCAACTGCTGCTGTAGCAGCCTCGCCTGTTACATTGTAATCAGCTACGAATTTTACTTCCTTGCCAAGCTTCTCAGAAAGTCTCTTAGCTACAGGCGCCAGAGATTCTCCCTCGTTCGGTCCGTTCTTTACCTTTCCTAAATGGGAGCAGAGAATCACCTTTCCGCCGTCATTGATCAGCTTGTTGATTGTAGGAAGCGCAGCAACGATACGTGTCTCATCTGTAATCTCGCCATTCTTAAGAGGTACATTGAAGTCACATCTTACGAGTACTCTTTTGCCCTTTGCATTGATATCATCAACTGATTTCTTGTTTAATCCCATGTTAAATATCCTCCATTATTGATTTAAAATTTATTTTCTTTAGTCGTATGCATAGCAATCGAATAGGGGAACGTCCTTCTCCACTACGCGCTACGCATAAAGCAAAAGGGTCCGGTCCATAAGACCGGACCCTTAAAAGGTCTTTTAATTAACAAATTAAGCTAACTCTGAGAAGTACTTAATTGTACGAACCATCTGAGATGTGTAGCTGTTCTCGTTATCATACCAGGATACAACCTGTACCTGTGTATTGCCGTCTTCCATAGGAGCTACCATTGTCTGTGTAGCATCGAACAATGAACCATATGTCATACCGATAACGTCTGAAGAAACAATCTCATCTGTGTTGTAGCCGTAAGACTCTGTCTGAGCTGCCTTCATAGCATCGTTGATCTGCTCCTTTGTAACCTGTCCCTTAACAACTGCTACTAAGATTGTAGTAGAACCTGTAGGGGTCGGTACACGCTGTGCAGAACCGATTAACTTGCCGTTTAACTCAGGAATAACTAAGCCGATAGCCTTAGCTGCACCTGTTGAGTTCGGAACGATATTCTGAGCGCCTGCTCTTGATCTTCTCTTGTCGCCCTTTCTCTGAGGTCCGTCAAGAATCATCTGATCACCTGTGTATGCATGAACAGTTGTCATGATACCAGACTGGATAGGAGCCAAATCATTAAGAGCCTTAGCCATAGGCGCTAAGCAGTTTGTTGTACAAGAAGCTGCTGAAATAACTGTATCAGAAGCCTTCAATGTCTTATGGTTTACATTGTAAACGATTGTAGGAAGGTCATTTCCTGCAGGTGCAGAGATAACAACCTTGCGAGCGCCTGCTGTGATATGAGCAGAAGCCTTTTCCTTTGATGTATAGAAGCCTGTACACTCAAGAACTACGTCTACCTTTAACTCGCCCCAAGGAAGCTTGGAAGCATCAGCCTCTTTGTAGATTGTAATCTTCTTGCCGTTCACTGTGATAGAATCCTCGCCGGCTTCTACCTTGTCAGCATACTTATATCTGCCCTGAGCTGTATCATACTTTAATAAATGAGCAAGCATATCAGGACTTGTTAAATCGTTGATTGCTACTACTTCATATCCCTCTGCATCGAACATCTGTCTGAATGCAAGACGACCAATACGGCCAAAACCATTGATTGCTACTCTTACTGCCATGTTGTTTTCCTCCTAAAATAAAATAGATAATATTATTTTATCATCTTTATCTTGTCCAATTCAAGTACACTGGTATGCCTTTGTGTAACATGATTGACAAAATTTTATCAGCAATTTCATTCTACCTAATTATGCTGCAAAATTCAAGTCATATTTTGAAAAAATCAAAAAAACTTATCACGAAATAGTTACAAACAAATAATTCAAATAGCGGAACACATTTTTGTATGTTTATTTTCCATTTTTTATGATAAGCTTAATAATAAATTTATGATATTGGAAGGAGGATTTTCCATGGCTGTCAAAGCGGATTTCCATATGCACTCTGCATTTTCAGGCGACAGCGACGCTCCGATGGAGGAAATGATAAAAAAAGCGATTTCTCTTGGTCTTTCCCACATCTGTCTGACCGAGCACTGCGACCCTGATTACGTATATCTTCCGGGGGAGGAGGGTATGTTTGAGTTAAATACTGACTCTTATCTGTATGAGCTTCTAAAGCTCCGGCAGAAATACCAGGACTCCATCTATGTCGGCTTTGGCGTCGAGCTTGGGCTGCAGCCTCATTTAAAACGGCAGCTGGCCGCCTACGCCAAGTCACAGGCGTTTGACTTTATCATCGGTTCCTCACACCTCTGCAACCGTAAGGACCCCTACTATCCTGCATTTTTTGAAGGGCGCAGCGAAGATGAGGCGCATCAGGAGTATTTTGAATCGGTTCTTGAATGCATCAGGACTCTGCCTTATTTTGATGTATACGGTCATCTTGATTATGTCGTACGCTACGGTCCAACCAAAAATTCCGGCTATACCTATGCAAAGCACGCCGATGTATTTGACCGGATTTTGATGCATTTAATTGAAGAGGAAAAAGGAATTGAGCTGAACACAGGAGGCTTTCGGAGCGGACTTGGACAGCCGAACCCATGCATTGATGTCTTAAAGCGTTATCATGAGCTTGGCGGTGAAATCATCACAATAGGCTCCGATGCGCATACCCCCGCTGATATTGCTTCGAATTTTGATAAAGCCTCTGACATATTGAAGGCATGCGGCTTCAAATACTATTGTATATTCCAGTCACGCATGCCCGAATATTTCAAGATTTAAGGCAAATTTTCCCTTTCAAACAATTCTGTTACATTCAGCGGATAATTGTTCCGCCGCCAAAAACATAATCATCACGGTAAAACACCACTGCCTGTCCGGGCGTAACGGCCCTGACAGGTTCTTTAAAAGTACATTTTACCTGCCCATTGTGCATCTTCTGTATGACGCACGGAGCGCCTGCATGGGAATAACGTATCTTTGCCAGAACCTCCACAGGCTCCGCAATATCCTCAACTGCCATAAAGTTCAAGTCGCCGCACACAAGCGAATCTGCCAATACCTCGTCTGCCTCACCGATAACAACCTCATTGGCTTCCGGCCTGATTTCTGTCACAAACACCGGATGTCCCATTGCAAGGTTCAATCCTTTCCTCTGCCCTATTGTATAGTGAATAATTCCTTTATGTTTTCCGAGAATCTCACCTTCCGCAGTCACAAAATTCCCCACGCCCGGCACCCGGTCTCCTGCCTCATGCTCCACTACTGATGCATAATCATTATCCGGCACAAAGCAGATATCCTGACTGTCCGGCTTTGAAGCGACAGAAAGCCCAAGCTCTCCGGCAAGCTCTCTGACTGCCTCCTTTTCAAAATCTCCTACCGGCATCAGCGTATGGGAAAGCTGGTACTGCGTGAGGTTGTAAAGGGCATAAGTCTGATCCTTTTTGGCTGTTACGGAATTGCGTATGACATATCTCCCGTTTGGCAGCTGCATAATTCGTGCATAGTGTCCCGTTGCAATGTAATCAGCGCCCAAGTCCATGCTTCGTTTCAAGAGCGCCTCCCATTTTACATACCGGTTGCAGAGAATACAGGGATTGGGCGTTCTGCCGTGCAGATAGTCCTCGACAAATGGATGAATGACACAGCTTCGAAACTCCTTTTTAAAATTCAGAACATAATATGGAATGTCCAGCTGCTGCGCTACGCGTCTTGCGTCATCTACTGCACTCAGCCCACAGCAGCCCCCGTTCTGCTCTGCTGCATATCGGTCTTCCTCCTGCCATATCTGCATCGTTACACCAATCACATCATATCCCTGCTTTTTGAGCAGATACGCCGCAACTGACGAATCCACTCCGCCTGACATTCCCACAACTACCTTTTTTCCCATAAGCGCTGCACCTTTCCGCAGCAGTTTATCCTTGCCAGGCTGCTGCGCCTTTCCAGTCATAATACTATGATATCCTGTTTCATCCGTTTCTTTCAGAAATAACGCATGAACGTGTGTTTCATCATAACATCCTGTCAGGAACCTGTCAATGACCAGAGAGAACATTCCTTCCCTCATGGCTTCCTGTCATATTTCTCAGAACATACCATAAAATGTATAGATAGAATTGAGCGGAGCATTTCACATGTTAAATCAGTCAACTACTGCTGCTAAAAGCAGCATCCGCAGTTATCTAAATCCTGCTTACCTCAAAAATCCTATTATTATAGGCACATTTTTTTTAACTGCTGCCGGCATCATCACCAAATTTATTGGATTTTTTTACCGTATTTTTTTATCGAGAATCTTTAACGAGGAAGGTCTTGGCATTTTAGGTCTTATAAGTCCTGTTATGATGCTGGTGCATTCCATATGCGCTGCCGGCATCCAAAATGCTGTCACGCGCTTTGTCGCTGCCTCTAAAAAAGAAAAAACTGCAGAAGCCTACGGTTTTCTTTTTACGGGAATCGCAATTTCCGTTTTCCTGTCAGGCGCTATGGCTTATATTGTCTTTCAGCAGGCTCCTTTTATTGCAGTCCGCCTGATCGGCGAGCGGCGGTGCATTCCGCTGCTGCGTATCAGTTCCTTATCGTTTCCTCTTGCAACGATTCATTCCTGCATGAACGGCTTTTTCTATGGTCAAAAGCGTGCTTTCGTCCCTGCTATATCCATGATTATAGAACAATCGTTCCGCGTATTCACTGTATATGCGCTGTATAAGCTTTCTGTCGAGGCGGGCGCAAATGTTTCCTTGTCTTATATCTGTATCGGCATGCTTGTCGGTGAATTTTCTTCCGCTTTTTTCTCATGCTTTATGCTCGCACTCCGGCCGGGAAGCAAAAATGTCTCCATCCATAAGTCCATTTCATACAGGAAAGGCATTTCCATTCTGTCCTTAGCGCTTCCTATCAGCCTGAATAAAATCTGCATCAGCCTGATATCCAGTGTCGAAACAATACAATTGCCTAAAAAGCTTATTGCCAGCGGTCTTAGTTCCTCCGCTGCTCTTTCTGTATATGGCGTATTCTCCGGAATGGCATTTCCGCTTATTATGTTTCCAAGCGCCCTCACATCGTCCATATCCTCGCTGCTTCTTCCCTCCGTTTCCGAAGCGCAGGCGCAAGGCGATACAAGACGCATACGCAAAACCATCTGTCTGACGGTCGGCTTTTGTTTTCTGCTCGGCGTATTCTGTCTGCTGTTTTTCTTTCTTTTTGCAGACTTAATCGGCAAAATACTGTTTGACAGTACTGTTGCTGCCGGTCAGATTCGCGCGCTTTCCTTTGTCTGCCCTTTTTTGTATATTTCCGGAGCGCTGTGCAGTATTCTCCATGGTCTGGGCAAAACAGGTATTACCTTTCTTTTTAACGTGATAAGCTTACTGCTGAGACTGGGCTTTGTATATTTCGCAGTGCCCTCCGCAGGCTTTTCCGGCTATATTTACGGCATCCTTTGCAGTCAGATATTCTTTGATTTTCTAATTATTCTTGCTTTAAAACGCTATATCATTTATAATTAGAATGTTTGCAATAATTCAAAAAGCACAAAAAGTATTCATAAAAAGCATGAAGAACCAATCTCATGTTTTTTGCCGAAAGGAGTCTAAAGATGAGCTTTGAATTCATAAAAAAATTACCAACTCCTGACCAAATCAGGGCGGAATATCCTGTTCCTGATGCCATGCAGGAGTTAAAGAAAAAAAGAGACCTTGAGATCAGCGATGTACTAACCGGTAAATCGGACAAGTTTCTAGTCATAATAGGACCTTGCTCCGCTGACAATGAAGACGCCGTATGTGAATATGTCTCAAGGCTTGCCAGGGTAAACGAAAAAGTAAGCGACAAGCTGATTATCATTCCGAGAATTTATACAAACAAGCCAAGAACCACGGGAGACGGCTACAAGGGAATTGTGCACCAGCCCGATCCGGAGAAGGGTACTGACTTTTTGAAGGGCATTATTGCTATGAGAAAAATGCAGCTTCGTGCCATGAGCGAATCAGAGCTTACTGCTGCGGACGAGATGCTGTATCCGGAAAACTGGGGATATGTATCCGATATTCTTTCCTATGTGGCTATTGGCGCACGCTCTGTAGAGGATCAGCAGCACCGTCTGGTAGTGAGCGGATTTGACGTGCCTGCCGGAATGAAAAATCCTACCAGCGGCGACCTGAGCGTTATGCTGAATTCCGTGTATGCGGCACAGCACCCTCATCCTTTTATCTACCGCGGCTGGGAGGTTAACACGACCGGGAATCCGCTTGCACACACGATTTTGCGCGGCGCTGTCAATAAGCATGGAAACAGTATACCAAACTATCACTATGAGGACCTTGTTCTGTTGCTTGAAAAGTACAATGAACGCGATCTTGTCAATCCCGCCTGCATTGTTGACGCCAACCACAGCAACTCCAACAAGCAGTTCAAGGAGCAGATTCGCATTGTCAACGAAGTAATGCATTCGCGCAGGCATAACAGCGACCTTGCCAAGCTTGTAAAGGGGGTCATGGTCGAGAGCTACATCAAAGAAGGCAGCCAGAAAATCGGCGAGCATATCTACGGCAAATCCATCACAGACCCATGTCTTGGCTGGAAGGATACGGAAGACCTGATTTTTAGAATTGCTGACTTTGTATAAATAAGCGCATATAAAAAATCCACCCTTTCCCAAAAGAGTGGATTTTTTACTGCAATTTTATCCTCTTGGATGCGCCTTGGCATACACTTCTCTAATGCGGTTGTGCGTCATTGCCGCATATACCTGTGTTGTAGAAATATCGGAATGTCCGAGCATTTCCTGCACACTTCTCAAATCTGCACCATTCTCCACCAAGTGTGCAGCAAATGAATGGCGGAGCGTATGCGGTGTAATGTCTGCCATGATGCCTGCCTTTTTGGCATAATACTTAATCAATTTCCAGAATCCCTGCCTGCTCATCGGCTGTCCCGAACAGTTCACAAACAGAATATCAGACTGCAAATCAAACAGCATTACATTGCGTGCTTTCTCAAGATAGTTTGTCATTGCTTTTTTGGCAGCAGCTCCGAACGGAATCACTCTCTCTCTGCTGCCGTCCCTGCAGATAATAAAGCCCATCTGCATGTTTACATCGGAAACTTTTAGGGTAATCAGTTCCGTCACGCGGATTCCAGTCGCATATAAAAGCTCCAACATAGCTTTATCGCGAATTTCTTTGGGAGTATCTCCCTTTGGTTGTTCCAGAAGCCATATTACCTCTTCCGGCGTCAAAATCTCAGGCATTTTCTTTTCGATTTTTGGTGCTTTCAACCCATCTGATATATCTTTTTCTGCAATGCCCTCTTTGCACAGATAGTGAAAGAAAGCCTTTATAGAAGCAACATTTCTCGATATGGTTGCAGCAGCAAAGTGGTTTTCCCCTAAATACACAATATAGGATTCCAGTACCTCTGCCGTAATATCCTTCACGTCAGTGATACCCTTTTCTTCTAAATACTGGCGCAGCTTGCCTAAATCCCTCTTGTATGATAATTCAGTATTATTCGAAGTTTTCTTTATATTATGTAAATAAGAAATAAAATCATTAATTTCTCTTTCCATAAATTTTGAAAAACCTCCTCATATATATTTACCCCTTATGCCTAGCTCTATTATATATTGAATTTGACATAAAATCAAACATTTTTTCTGAAAATTTTAAATTATTTCAACTTATTTTTAGATTAATTCGTCCAAAAGCTTTATTTGTCTTAAATAATCAAATTTTTGCTGCTATTAATATTTTCAGAAAAATAGAGCCATTTTTCTTATAATTTCAGGGTTCACATAGATTTCACACAGAACGCCGGTAATAAACAACAGCAGAATCAACAGAATCTTCTTTAAATTTTCCATTTTTTTATGTCGCCCATTACTGCTTTCTGTAACCTCATTATGACAACATTTTGTGTTACTCAGCCAATATTTGTTAAAGATAATCAAAAATACGGCCATGTAAAATACTCCATGCGGCAAAAACATGGAAAAAGTAAGAAATGCTCCCTTCAATCCATACTGATATACCAGAGAAAAAATGATAAATCCTGCTTCAAATCCATACCAGCCTATGATGGAATACGCTAACAGCCCTCCGATTGTGCAGAGCGAACAGATAATACAGAACAAAAGCTGCCTGAATCTAAGCCCGAACACATATGCAAAAAAACCTGACTGGTCCACTTCAAAATTCTGAAGCTGCACCAGATGTTCTCTGTTCAAAAGACCTGCTGCACTATTTTGAATACTCATATTCTGTCCTCTTGAAAAATAAAAAAACACCATGCCTATGCAGAACCCTGTCAAAAACACAAGCACTCTGCCATCAGGCATAGTATTTCCATAATATTTTCTTCGATAATCTATATAGGAAGCATTGTTGACCGAACTGTTTAACAGGTCTGTCCTGTCAATCTGTTCTTCGGTATGAAACATGTTCATCTGTCATTTCACCCATGCAGAAGCTATTTATCTAAACCTATGCAGTATCCCGCACATTTATTCTTAGCCGGTGAAATATATCGGCAGTGGCATCATAAGTGCATACTACTATCCTACGTATTTATTCTTATATGCTAAAATTGCTGCAATTGTTTTTGAATCCTCTATCACACCTTCATAAATCATATGTTCGAGTTCTTCCAGCGTATAAAGCTCTACATTGACATATTCATCCTCGTCCAAATGCTGGCAGGTTCTTTTAAGATTTGTTGCAAGATAAATATCAATCTTTTCATTGCAGAAAGCAACTGTTGTTCGAATTGTTATCAGCTTCTCTATACTGCCGCACTTGTATCCCGTCTCCTCCTCCAGCTCTCTCGCAGCAGCATCTATCGTTGGTTCATTAGGGTTTAAGCCTCCGGCAGGTATCTCAATTGTATATCTGTCCAATGCATTTCGGTACTGCCTGACCATCACAAGTCTTCCGTCCTCTAGTACCCCAACTGCCGCTGCCGCACCGTTATGGCCCACAAAATCCCACACGGCAGTTTTGCCATCCGGCAGTTGAACTGTATCCTTGTAGTATTTTGTAATCGCTCCCTCACACTGTAATTCTCTTTTTAATCTTTTTATTTCCTGATTCATTGTAATAATCTCCTTCCTATCAATTTTTCTGATGCCAATCCATCACGCAGCATAGTCTGTGCACCGGCACGATTCATAAAAATATCCTTCTTTCCTAATGAAAGAAAATAAAAAGCAGGGAATATTGAAAATGCTGTCTTCTCAATACTTTCCCCGCTTTTTATATCATGCAAAATTATTTCGCATACTCAACGACACGAGATTCTCTGATGACATTTACCTTAATCTGTCCCGGATACTCAAGCTCTGCTTCAATCTGCTTTGAAATATCACGTGCCAGCAGTACCATGTCAGCATCACTAATCTGCTCAGGAACTACCATAACACGAACCTCTCTACCTGCCTGAATAGCAAAAGATTTATCGACACCTTTAAAATTGTTGGTTATTTCTTCTAATTGTTTTAATCTGGTTGTATATGTTTCAAGAGTTTCACGTCTTGCACCCGGTCTTGCAGCAGAAATGGTATCTGCGGCTTGAACCAGACAGGCAATCAATGACTGTGCCTCCACATCGCCATGATGTGATTCGACAGCATTTATAACAATCGGAGATTCCTTGTACTTTCTGCACAATTCTGCACCTAACTGTATATGCGAGCCTTCCATCTCATGATCTACCGCTTTACCGATATCATGCAACAATCCGGCTCTCTTTGCCATTCTGACATCAAGTCCCATCTCAGCAGCCAATAAACCTGTAAGATGTGCAACCTCAATAGAATGCTTCAAAGCGTTCTGACCATAGCTTGTTCTAAACTTCATCTTGCCCAAAAGCTTAACAAGCTCAGGATGAATGCCGTGTACGCCAACCTCAAGTGTTGCTGCTTCGCCTTCCTCCTTAATCATGATCTCAACTTCTCTCTGAGCTTTCTCAACCATTTCCTCAATCCTTGCAGGATGAATACGACCATCTACAATCAGCTTCTCAAGAGCTATTCTGGCTACCTCTCTCCTTATCGGATCAAAGCCTGACAGAATAACTGCTTCCGGCGTATCATCAATAATCAGCTCAACACCTGTAAGTGTCTCAAGAGTTCTGATATTACGTCCCTCTCTGCCAATAATCCTGCCCTTCATCTCATCATTCGGAAGCTGAACAACGGAAATGGTCGTTTCAGATACATGGTCAGCGGCGCACTTCTGAATTGCTGTGACAACATATTCCTTTGCCTTCTTGTCAGCTTCTTCCTTCGCCCTGCTTTCCAGTTCTTTAATCATTACTGCTGTTTCATGTTTTACTTCGTCTTCAACAATTTTTAATAAATGCTCTTTTGCCTGTTCAGAGGTTAATCCTGAAATTCGCTCCAGTTCCTGTATTCGCTCTTCGTTAAGTCTTGCAACGACTGCCTTCTGCCTGGCAAGCTCTTCCTCACGCGCAACAAGACCGGCTTCTTTCTTTTCAATCGCATCCGCCTTCTTGTCAATGCTCTCTTCCTTCTGCTGCACCCTTCTCTCGTAGCGCTGAGCCTCTGCTCTGCGTTCTTTGATTTCCTTGTCAAGCTCGTTCTTGGTCTTAATGGATTCCTCCTTAATTTCAAGAAGTCCCTCGCGCTTTTTGGTCTCGGCAGTCTTAAGAGCTTCATCAACAATCTCTCTCGCCTTGTTCTCAGCATTTCCAATTGTAGCCTCTATATTTTTCTTGTAATTGGAAAATGCGAAAAAGCAACCTGCTACACATACTGCAATAATAACAATTGCCTCTACTACGTAGTATAGCATGTACAGGAGCACCTCCTTATTAAATTTTCATTGTGTAATCATATACGGGGATAACCCCAGCTGCATATTATCCAAATGCGCATCAAGCGCAAGAATTAGATGCTGATATTACAACGTATTAATTTTACCCTTTTAGAGTGCCCATGTCAAGTGTTATAGTATAATATAAATATTTTTAAAAGTCTGTTTGTCCCAAAGCTTTATATATTTTATCCAATGAAAACCCTTTTCGGTACAGAAAACCTATCATTTTTTGACGTTCCTCATAAGCTGCAGATGCTCCGTCATAGTGTTTTTTTACAAGAAGCTTCCTGATAATTTCTTCCTCACAGGCCAGGCTTTCTGACTCTGTGCACTGTTCATATGCCTGCGCGATGTCTCCCTTTGAGATTCCTTTTCCAAGCAGCGCAGTTTCAATCTGCTTCCGGCTTCTGGTATTCCCTGCATACGCAATATATGATTTTGCATATGCAATATCGTTCACATAACCAAAAGAGATTACATACGCAACCGCATCTTCAATAATGCTGTCAGGATAAAGTCCCTGCTTAAGCTTTGTCCTGAGCTGATATTCCGTATAATCCCTGCTTTTTAAAAGATTCATGCATCTGAGCTTTGCCCTTTTGAGCAATACCTCGTCCATAAGCTTATGATACAGTTCCCCGGAAATCTCCTCATCTTTGTTGATACAGTACGTTCGAAGCTCACTCTTATAAAGAGCAAAGGTCTCATTGTGATCAATGCAGACCTTCACTTTTGCTTTTGATATTTCAGTAATATCCGTTATTGTCATCACAGGTTACCTGCTATTTTTCGTCCGGTGCTGCTGCTTCATCCGGCTTTGCTGCCTTCGGCTTGTCTTTGCCCTCCGGCTTCTCCTCAGCAGCAGCCTGTTCAGCTCCCTGCAGACCGAAATGAACACGGACCTTATTCTCTATTTCCTTACAGATTTCAGGATTATCCTTGAGATACTGCTTTGCATTCTCCCGTCCCTGACCAATCTTATTCCCCTCATAAGCATACCAGGCACCGCTCTTTACAACAATATTCACTGATGCTGCAAGGTCAAGGATATCGCCTGCTACAGATATTCCTTCGCCAAACATGATGTCAAATTCTGCTTCTTTAAACGGAGGTGCAATTTTATTCTTTACAACTTTAACTCTTGTCCTGTTGCCTGTTATTTCACCGCTTTGTTTCAGGGCCTCAATTCTTCTGACATCAAGACGAACTGACGAATAAAACTTCAGCGCACGTCCGCCTGTAGTAGTTTCCGGATTTCCGAACATAATGCCTACCTTTTCACGAAGCTGGTTGATAAAGACGACAACGCAGTTGGATTTGCTGATAACTGCCGTAAGCTTGCGAAGAGCCTGGGACATCAGCCTTGCCTGAAGTCCCACATGTGCGTCACCCATATCTCCATCAATCTCAGCCTTTGGAACAAGCGCTGCTACAGAGTCGACTACTACAATATCAATTGCACCCGATCTCACCATTGTCTCCGTAATCTCAAGCGCCTGTTCGCCATTGTCGGGCTGTGATATGTAAAGGTTGTCCACATCAACTCCTATGTTTTTGGCATATACAGGGTCAAGCGCATGCTCCGCATCAATAAATCCGGCGATGCCGCCCCTTTTCTGAACCTCAGCAATCATATGAAGCGTAACTGTCGTCTTACCGGATGACTCCGGTCCGTAAATTTCAATAATTCTTCCCTTTGGAATTCCGCCAAGCCCTAACGCAATATCAAGACTTAACGAGCCTGTCGGTATTGTCTCAACATTCATCTGTGCACCGGGATCTCCCAGCTTCATAACCGCTCCTTTTCCATACTGCTTCTCTATCTGTGAAAGCGCTGCATCAAGCGCCTTTAATTTTTCTTCTTTTTCCATACTGAATACTCCTTTTTGATTTATGTTTTATTTCTGTCTTATTTCTGCTTTCCTGCCTCAAATACCAAAACGCTTCAATCTTATCAGGCATATTTGCTTCACCCTTTAGCAGCAGTGAAACTGTATATCCTGACAGCCATCCCCCGAAGTCATGCTTATGATTGCCGGCAGCATGGCTGAAGTGTTTCAGATATCCATACGCAAGAACAAATGTTTATCATATGTATACTATAAAACATCTGTTCGCAATTGTCAATAGTATTTTACATATATGCCTGTCTGAATAACCTTATCATATATAAATTTCTAAAACAAGTGCGATTTTTTACATTTCACCATATAAAGTAACAGTTCACACCTCTATTGTATTTTGAGCATTTATACATGTTTTCGGTGCGAACAGCAGCATTTATGCACACAAAATGCAAAAAGGCAGGCATTTCTATTTGTCTAAACTCTTCATCGAAATAAAAAAGCACGTATCACCGTATCTCCGATGCACGTGCCTAAAACCGCCTCTATATCTTTCCGTCAAGCAGTACGCCTTTATTTTTAACCAGATAATCTGCAAGCGAAACAATCGTAAGGATGACCGCAATCCACATGATAATCTGTGTCAGTACGGCAAGCGCTCCAATATCTGCAATCATCAGGCAGACCATGACCATCTGAAAGGTTGTCTTGAATTTTCCCCAATAGCTTGCGGCAATCACAACTTTGTTGTCCGCTGCTACAAGCCGGAAACCGCTGATGATAAACTCTCTGCTGATAATGATAATGACAATCCACGCCGGAATCCTGTCAAGCTCGACAAGGCAGATAAGCGCCGAGCAGACAAGAAGCTTATCCGCAAGCGGGTCCATAAATTTCCCAAAGTTTGTGACAAGGTTGTATTTTCTTGCAATCTTACCGTCGAGCAAATCAGTGAGGCTTGCAATAATAAATATGCCGAGTGCGATATAATCCGCGTACTCTGCTATCCCGCCAAACACTGCCATAAACCAGCCCCATTCGGCATGGCTGCCAAGCATCAGCAGTACAAAGGGCACGATCAGAATCACTCTGAAAACAGTAAGCTTATTCGGTAAATTCATCTTCTATCTCTCCTATCAAGTCGTATTCATATGAGCCTGTTATCTTCACTCTTACAAAATCGCCTGTCATCAATTCCCTGCCTGTCTGAATGAATACAAAACCGTCTACATTCGGCGCATCCTTGTAGCTCCTTGCTACATAAGCGTGCTCATCAGGAACTTTCCCCTCCACCATAACAAGCAAAGAACTTCCTATAGCCGCCTCAGCCTTTTCAAATGCAATCTCCTGCTGAAGCTCCATAATCTCCGCCTGTCTGTCCAGCTTCACATCCTCATCAATCTGATTTTCAAACAGGGCAGCCGGAGTATTCTCCTCTGGAGAATAGGTAAAGACACCTAGTCTGTCAAATTCCATCTCGTCGACAAATTCCAGCAGCGACTCATGGTCCTCCTGCGTCTCACCCGGGAATCCGGTAATCAGCGTCGTTCGCAGGCAAATATCGGGTATCCTTTCGCGCAGCTTCGTCACGATTTGAACAAGTTCCTGCTTATCTGTACGCCTTCCCATACGCTTTAATATCCTGTCAGATGCATGCTGTATGGGAATATCAAGATAGTTACACACCTTTTCTTCACTTCGTATCGCTTCAATTAACTCATCTGTTATTTCCTCAGGATAGCAGTAAAGAATTCTCACCCAATAAAGCCCGCTGATTTCACAGAGACGGTGCAGAAGTTCCGGAAGGCATTTTCTGCCATATAGGTCCATTCCATACAAGGTTGTCTCCTGTGCCACCAGAATCAGCTCTTTCGCCCCAAATGAAACTAACGACTGCGCTTCCGCAATCAGGCTGTCCATCGGGATGCTCCTGTAATTACCCCGAACTTTTGGAATAATACAATAACTGCAATGCTTGTCGCAGCCCTCTGCAATCTTAAGATATGCATAGTGTCCGCCTGTAGTGACAATCCTTTTCTTGTCATAAACAGGTTTGCGGTTAATATCCTCTAAATGGTTATGCCCTTGTCCTGCAAACACTTCCTCCAATGCATCTGTAATCGCATCAATGGCGGTCGTTCCTACAATGGCATCAACCTCCGGAATCTCTTTTTGAATTTCATCACTGTAGCGCTGCGCCAGACAGCCTGCTGCGACCAGCGCCTTGATGTCGCCGTTTTTTCGCAATTCTGCCATTTCAAGAAGCGTATTAATGCTTTCCTGCTTTGCATCATTAATAAAGCAGCACGTGTTGACAACAACCGCCTCTGCTTCTGTCTCATCATCTGTAATAGAATAACCCTTCTGAACCAGCATGCCAAGCATCATCTCTGTATCGACGAGATTCTTGTCGCAGCCCAGAGAAATAAATAAAATTTTCATAAATTACTGTACTATTCCTCATGCGTAATCTTAATTTTTCCCTTGTTCAGCTCTTCTATTGCAATGGATAACGGCTTGGTCTGCCTGGTATCCACTAACGGCTCCTCGCCTGCAATGATCTGTCTGGCACGCTTTGCGGTTGCCATAACAATCGAATAACGGCTGTTTACGACTGGTGCTTCTCCCGGCTCTACCTCACTGTTTACGACTTTCATTAAATCTGTGTAAGATGGATGTAACATAATTTTACCTCGCTTTTATATAATATCATTTATATTGCGGCCGGTCAAAAAACGACCGGTCTATGAATTCTCATCAGAGTCCTCATCATTCAGTACGCCCTGTGCTCTTCCGGCAATTGTTTCCGGCAAAAGCGCCGAAAGCACAATCTGACTGCTTTCCATGACAAGCACCGATTTCGTCTTGCGCCCTTGTGTGGCATCAATGGCGGTTCCGTTTTCCCTGGACTTCTGCACAAGCCTTTTAACAGGCGCAGAATCAGGACTCACTATCGCAATAATCTTTGATGTATTTACAATGTTTCCAAAACCTATATGAATCAGTTTGTTCACCTGACACCTCGCTGTATGAGACTATTACTCAATATTTTGTATCTGTTCCCTTACTTTTTCAATCTCGGTCTTCAAATCAATGCCGCGGTTGGAAATGGCAAGGTCATTTGCCTTTGAAAGAATCGTATTTGCCTCTCTGTTCATCTCCTGTGCGATAAAATCCAGCTTTCTTCCGATACTACCGCCTTCAATAAGGGACTGTTTCATCGTCTCGATATGGCTTCTTAAGCGCACCAGCTCCTCGTCCACGCACACCTTATCCGCAAAAATTGTAACCTCTGTCAGAAGTCTTGACTCGTCCACGGAAACATCGCCCAAAAGCTCATGAACCCTGTCCTGAATTTTTTTTCTGTATTCATCAATAATCTGCGGCGAACGCTCCTCAATAAAGGCAACATGCTCCAGCATACCATCAAGCTTCACGATCAAGTCGTCTGCAAGGTTCTGCCCTTCCTTTATACGTGTCTCCACAAAGCCCTCTGATGCTCCTCTGATTGCTTTTACAAGGCCATTCCAGATTTCTTCCTCATCTATGGTCTGTTCTTCCATCGTGAACACCTCAGGATATCTTGAAAGTGTTGACACCCTGATATCATCATCTAATCCAAAATCCTCTGACATGGATTTGAGATAGGACAGATACTCTGCTGCTACATCTTTATTATATTTTATGCACACATTTGTCTCCGAAAAATCCTCGTATGTGATAAACAAATCAATTTTTCCGCGCTGCACATAATTTTTCAGCTCATTTCTAATGGAACTTTCAAAAAAGCTGAGCTTCTTAGGCATCTTGATATTGACATCAAGATATCTGTGATTCACGGATTTCATCTCAACCGTGTACTTACGGCTGCCCTCCGCTATCTCACATCTTCCAAAGCCTGTCATACTTTTAATCATGTCAATCCCCCTGTTGATTGCCAGTGACAGTTCAGTGCTGTCTGAACTGTTACGATTGCCTGCAACTGTCAGGTACACTCACAGTCACGATAGATTCTTTTGTATTATAGAATAATCCTAACTCCACGTCAACATTTTTCCGTAACAGTTCAGCCTTTTATGCATTCCTATCCGGACAAAAACTGCAGATAGTATCCCTCCGGCTGCCATTGGTTTCGAATGGGAATTTCCTAATACGATGAGTCAAGGTTTTCTAATGAGGACTTAAGCCGGCTCGAGTCAGCAGTCCTATGCCGACCTTCGTCCTGATTAAAATATCCATACGGCTGAACTGTTACAGCCTAACTGCAGGACTGAGCAGTTACCCTTGAAAATACAAGAAAAAAATGCTATTGTAATAAAGTTGTTATTACTTATTTAATGTGTATAACAAATGTGGAGGAATCAAAATGAAAAAGTTTATGTCAAAACACCCAAAAATCATATGGGGACTTCGGAATTTTATCCCGATGTTTCTGTTTCCCATTGCAAATTTTTATTTGTTCGAATGGTATACGCACAATCCATGGGAAACGATGAAGGTTGCCATACAGTTTCTCAATATTTACTTGTTCGAGCTGTTGGCGCTATTGTTCCTTTTGGTCTTCGGCAGACTGAAATGGGCGCTTCGCCTGCAAAGTATTTTCTTTATGGTGGTCGGACTTGTCAATTATTATGTAATCAGCTTTCGCTCTGCTCCCATCATGCCGTGGGATATTTACTCTATCGGCACTGCCATGAGCGTTGCTGATAATTTTAAATATACGCTTGAGCGGCAGACAGTTTTTGTCCTGATTGGCTTTCTTGTATTGATTCTTGCGGAATCAGCCGTCAATCTAAAGCTTAAAGGCACTGAAAAATGGAAAATTCGATTTTGGGGAATACGTGCGGCAGGTGCAGTGATATCGTTTGCACTTTTATGCAGCTTCACGCACATGCTCCATCAGGACAGTACCATCTTAAAATATGGTATGTATGACAAGCTGTTTACACCGACGGTAATGAGTAAGCGCGATGGCACCGCTGTTGCCTTTTTAATGGAATTAAAATACGTGTCTGTAGACAAGCCCGACAATTACAGTGCGTCAACGGCAAAGCAGCTTCTTGAGCCTTATGAGGGCAGTGACGAAGCAGTCGGCGAATCCAAACCAAACATTATTGTCATCATGAATGAAGCTTTTTCTGACCCTGCTGTTCTTGGAGCATTTGAAACAAACGAAGATTATATGCCTTATGTACACTCTATCCTAAACGGCGCAGTAGACAATACTATATCCGGCTATCTGAATGTATCCGTGCTTGGCGGAAATACTGCTAATACCGAATTTGAATTTTTAACAGGAAATACCATGGCATTCCTGCCTCAGGGGAGCGTTCCCTATCAGCAGTATCTCAAGAAGGAACTGCCCTCACTTGCGTCCCATCTGAAAAATCTTGGTTATGAGACAATTGCCGCCCATCCTTATAACAGTACAGGCTGGGACAGAAATAAGGTGTATCCTCTGCTCGGCTTTGATGAAATGTATTTTATCAGGGATTATAAGAATCCTGAAAAAATTCGTAAATATGTCAGTGACAAGGCATGCTATGACAAAATCATCGAGCTGTATGAGTCAAAGCCTGATGACACGCCGTTTTTTGTATTTAATGTCACCATGCAGAACCACTCCTCCTATACAGATGAGTTTGACAATTTCACCCCTGATATTGAAGTATCGGACAGTAAATCAACAGCATTAAACAACTATCTGTCTCTGATGAAAATATCCGATGAGGCAATACAATATCTGATTGATTACTTCTCAGGCAAGGATGAGGATACCATGATTGTATTTTTCGGCGACCATCAGCCTACAAATTCCGTGGTTTCTAATATATGGAAGCTGAACGGCAAAAACGGCAATGAACTGTCTGATGAAGACGAAGCAAACAGATACAAGGTTCCCTATTTTATCTGGTGCAACTATGATATTGATTTAAAGACGAATGTCGATACAAGTGCAAACTTCCTGAGCACAGATGTCCTGAATGCAGCCGGTATTCCCTTGAATGCTTATGAGGCTTATCTTGACAATCTGTCAAAGTCTTATCCTGTTGTCACCTCTATCCGCGCCGAACAGGCTGACGGAAAAAGCACTGAGGTCCAAAATGCGATGGACGACTTAAACAATTACGCTATTTTACAATATGACCGTTTATTTGGTAAAAAATAAACCGGAGGGTTTTCGAATATGAAATCAATAAAAACAAAAAAATTTTTTAAGCTCGATATGCTGTATCTTTTTTCATTTTTGATTCCTGCATTGGTTATGCTCGTAATCTTTATCATACGAAAAATTTATCCTTTTGGGGAACGTTCCTTTCTTCATATCGACATGTATCACCAGTATTTTCCATTTCTTGTGGAATTTTATCATAAGCTGAAAAACGGCGAAAGTCTTCTCTACTCATGGAATACCGGAATCGGCTCCAATTTTATCGCTCTTTATGTGTACTATCTTGCAAGCCCGTTGAACTGGCTTTGTGTTCTGATTCCTGAAGCGTATCTTATGGAGTTTCTGTCTTATATGGTAGTGTTAAAGACCGGGCTATGCGGTTTTACCTTCGCTTATTATATTAGAAAGCATTTTCGAAAGGACTCTTGGGTTGTTCTGTGCTTTGCGCTGTTCTATGCCTTATCAGGCTTTATGGCTGCTTACAACTGGAATGTGATGTGGCTCGATGTCATCGTACTTGCGCCGGTCATTATCCTTGGCGTCGAGCGGTTGATAAACGAGGGAAAATGCTATCTGTATTGTATCACACTCGGATTATCCATTCTGTCAAATTATTACCTTTCCATTATGCTGTGCATCTTTCTTGTGCTTTATTTTATCGTCCTTTTGATTGCAAAGAATCCTGCATCGCAGGATGCTTCTGCCCCTTTAGCCTTTCCGCATTTTAACCGGATAAAAAACTTCTACCTTAAAGCCGTGATTCGCTTTGGGGTATACTCTCTGCTTGCCGGAGGAATGGCAGCAATCCTGCTGCTGCCGGAGATTGCTGCACTTCGTTTTACGGAATTCAGCGATATCAGCTTTCCAAGCAAGGTAAAGACATATTTCTCCGTCATTGATATGCTCGCAAGGCACTGCTTTAATGTAACAGTTGAGACAGGGCTTGACCACTGGCCAAACATTTACTGCGGTGTGGCAGTATTTATCCTGCTGCCTCTGTATGTAATGCAGAAAAAAATCCCTATCCGCGAAAAAGCTCCTAAGCTGATTCTGCTCACATTTATGCTTATCAGCTACTCGACCAATGTATTAAACTTTATATGGCATGGTCTCAACTATCCTGACTCTCTGCCTGCAAGACAGTCTTTTTTGTATATTTTCCTGCTGCTTACACTGTGTTATGAAGCGCTGCTGCATATACGCGAGCATTCCGGAAGCGAGCTTATGACTTTATTTTTGGGAGTATTATTCTTTATCCTGCTGTGCGAAAAGCTAATCACGGATGATTCCTTTACGGGCGCCTGCTTCCTTGCTACAGGTATTTTCCTGCTTATCTATGCAGGCTTTATCCACAGCTACCGGCTTCATGCAAACGTTTCCAAATGGCTCTGTATCTGTACAATAGCTGCTGCGATTATTGAGTCGGGAGTCAATACCTACCTGACAAGCGTTCCTACGGTATCAAGAACTACGTATCTTTCAAACCACGACTCTTATCAGACGTTAACGGAACGGACCCTTCAGAAAGAGAATGGTGATTTCTTCCGCTTTGAGAAATTTGCACGCAGAACGCAAAATGATGCAATGCTGATTGGTTTTCAGGGCGCTTCTTATTTCTCATCGACACTGAATTCTCTTGTGTCTGATTTTTATGAGAAATACGGAATGAAGGGCAGCCGTGTCAACTATTGCTATGATGGCGCTACTCCTGTCACTGCCGCGCTTTTGTCAAACAGATATATGCTTTATACACTGGACAGAGGCTACGATACGCTTTTTGAGCTTGTTGATACGGAAGGAAAGCTTTATCTGTACAAAAACAATTATTCTCTCCCTCTTGGGTATATGATTACAGACCATGAGGATTTCTCCTCACAGGATATTTCTGCTGTTGTTGAGGAATCACCGAGTCTCGAAAATCTTGAGGAAACGACGGACGAGCCGGCTTTTGCCGACACTGTCTTAAATGAATTGTTTAGTGACGCCGAAGATATCGAAGAAAATCCTCATGATATTGAGGATGCTGACAAAAATCTAAATCCTATCCAGCGTCAGAATAAACTGGTTCATAAACTCGGCGTGAAGGACGATGTGTTTATCGGCGTTGAGACAAATTCCTATGGCGACCAGGCGGATATCTATATTGAAGAAAGCGGACATTATTACGCCTATACAGCAAATACCAGGATTGATACCATTATGCTGAATTATGAGGAAGAAACCAAAAGCTTCAGTCAGATTAAAAAGAAATATATACTGGACCTTGGCTATCACAGCGCCGGTGATATTTTGTCACTCAGCTCTGAAAACGGCGAGTCTCTCAATCTTATTGCATATAAGGTTGACGAATCTGTGCTTGCCGAGTTTATCGGACGCTTAAGCCAGCAGACAATGGTTGTTGACGGCTACGATGAAACCTCTCTGACAGGTCATATTGATGTGGAAAATGCCGGTCAGCTGGTGCTTTCCATTGCGTATGAACCGGGCTGGACCTTATATGTTGACGGCGCCCCCACTGATATGGATCTGTTTGAGGATACCTTTATCAGCGTTTATCTTGAGGAGGGTTCCCATACAATCGAACTGAAATACTTCCCGGACGGCTTGATACCAGGTGCTACTGTTTCTCTAATATCACTGCTTTTATTTGCAGGTCTGGTACTGACTGTGCGTTATTGCACGAAGCCAAAGACAGCAATTCATAAATAATAATAACAGCAGCTTCCTGTTATTTATTGAAATCCCAATAGAAAAAGCTTGTCTGTCATCATTCACAGCTTACGCCTCCAGCAACCGGAAAACCCGGCATGTACACTATGAAAGCATACATGCCGGGTTCATTTTATTCCTCAACCTGTTTCAGTCCTTCGATATCAGAATCAATCACAAGAGAATAGTTCGTATAATACACGACAAAACCGGGCTTCGAACCGTTCGGTTTTTTTACATTTTTCTTCTGCGTATAATCAATCTCGACCTTTTCCTGCCCTCTTGCCTGCGAGTAATGCGCCGCAAGTCTTCCTGCTTCCTCAAATACCCTGTCCGGAAGCTCCTCGCCGTTTGTCTTAACAACAACGTGGGAACCCGGGATTCCCTTGGCATGAAACCACCAATCATTTCCTGCGGCAAACCGGAAGGTCAGTTCTTCATTCTGATAATTATTTTTCCCAACGTATATATGATAACCGTCACTGCTGATATAATGAAACGGCTTGCTTGTAATGCGCTCGCGTTTTGCATTCCCTTTTCTTCTGATGTAACCGCTCTCTATCAGCTCCTCTTTAATCTGTACCAAATCCTCTTCCTTGAGCGCGATGTCAAGCGATGTGCTTATGGAGGATAAATGCTTTATCTCGTCATCAGTTTCCTTCGTCAGCGTCGTCAGCGCTTCATAGGTCCGCTTGAGCTTCTGGTACTTATCAAAATATTTTTTAGCGTTTTCTCCTGCTGTCAGCATCGGGTCAAGCGGTATCGTTATCATCTGATTGTCGTAATAGTTCAAGGCCTCCATTGACTTTGCCCCCGGCTCTACGCCATAACCATACGCATTCAATAATTCTCCATACACTCTGTACTTTTCTCTTTTTTCCGTATCCTCAAGCTGCTTCATCTGAAGGTCATACTTTTTGACATTCCGCTCCAATGCTGTCTGGACAATCTTTCTCAAGTCAACAGAGCGCTGCCGGATTCGCGTAATCGTGTTCTTTTCTGCGTAATAATACTCCAGCAGCCCGGAAATGCTGTCAAATTCCCTTATGCTGTCTTGGGAATAAGAAGTCAATGCCGTTACAGCATATTCTGCCGGCTGTTTATTTTCATATACAACATTAGGATAAAAGCTTCCGTTTTGAATATCCTCTGACAGCTTACGAAGCTCTGATGAAAGGTTTGCAAGCTCGGAAACCGTAAGCTCCGCGCCGGACTTGTCTGAATCAATTCCTGCCCTGTAACACAGCTCATGCGCGATACTAGGCGATATTCCCGTAAATCCTGTGTATACTGCCTTATATATCGGCATACACTTTGCTTTCAGTACTGCTTCTATCTCACCTTCAGAGCACACTAAAAGCTCTGCCTTATCCTGTGTCTTTGGAATAAAGTATTCTCTCCCCGGAAGGACTTCCCGTACAGAGCTTACCATGCCTGAGATATGCTTGATACTGTCAATAATCATATTGTTCTCATCACAGAATATGATATTGCTGTGCTTTCCCATAAGCTCTATAATCAAATATTTCCTGCACAAATCGCCTAATTCGTTGAGATGCTCCAGTTCAAAGCGAACAATCCGCTCCAGACCCGGCTGTGTAACTGATACAATGCGGGCATTCTGCAGGTGCTTGCGCAGCAGCATGCAGAAATTCGGTGCTGTCATGGGACTTGTTTTATTTTTGTCCGTTAAATATAAAAGCGGCAGGGAAGCATCTGCGGACATGAGCATCCGCACCTGTCCGCAGCTTCCCTTTATAGTCAGGAGCAGCTCATCCTTTTCAGGCTGAGCTATCTTGTATACCCTGTTTCCAACTAATTTGTCTTGCAGTTCGTTGACAATACCTGCTATTGTCACTCCATCAAATGCCATTTCTGTCCTCCGGCTTATGTTCTCTGTCAGGGATAGGAACTACGGCTATCCAATCATCCAATCGTACATTTCCTGATATTTCAGTGCAGATACCCCCCATGAATAGTCTGCAGCCATTGCACGGTCCACAATCTTATTCCAGTCACGTTTCTTATCATAATAGATTTGCTCTGCATACCGGATCGTATTCAGCATTTCATGTGCGTTGTAATTGGTAAAGCTGAATCCTGTGCCTTTTCCTTCATATTCATTATACGGCTCTACTGTATCTTTCAATCCGCCTGTCTCGCGCACGATAGGAACAGTGCCGTATCTCAGGGACATAAGCTGGCTTAGTCCGCACGGCTCAAACAAAGACGGCATCAGGAAGGCATCGCTTGCGGCATAGATTCTATGAGAAAGCTCCTCTGAGTAATAAATATTGGCAGAAACCTTGCCGTGATATTTCCAGTCAAAGTGACGGAACATATTCTCATAACGTTCTTCACCTGTTCCAAGTACAACAAGCTGAATATCGTCCCTGCTGCACATCTCATCCATAATATAAGCAACCAAATCCATACCCTTCTGATCTGTCAGTCTTGATACGATACCGATCATCATCTTCTTGTCGTTTTCTTCCAGCCCAAGCTGCCTTTGCAGTTCTCTCTTGTTCTTAATCTTCTCTTTTCTGAAGTTCGAAGCATTGTAGCGATGTACTATATACTGATCTGTCTCAGGATTGTACTCACCATAGTCAATACCATTTACAATCCCTCTAAGGTCATTGCTTCTGGCTGTAAGAAGACCGTTCAGCTTCTCACCGTAGAAATCGGTCTTGATTTCCTCAGCGTATGTTGCGCTTACAGTTGTAATTGCATCTGCATACGTAAGTCCGCCCTTTAACAGATTACCATCCTTAAAATAGCCAAGCTTATCCGGTGTAAAATATGAGCCGTCAAGACCTGTAATATTCTGAACAGTCTTAATGTCATAGATGCCTTGGAATTTCAGGTTATGGATTGTCATAATTGTCTTGATTCCCCTGTAAAACTCACCCTGGGCAAATCTTTCTTTTAAGTAAACCGGGATGATCGCTGACTGCCAGTCATGGCAGTGTACAATATCAGGTCGGAAGCCCACAACCGGAAGAATGGATAATGCTGCTTTTGAGAAAAAGACAAACTTTGTAATCTCTCCTACATGGTCATCACTGTATGGCTTAAAGCCGCCGAACATCTTTTCATTATCAATAAAATAATATGTGATGCCGTCGTACTGTGCCTCAAGGACTCCCACATACTCGCTCTGTCCCATGAAATCCATATAAAAATGCGTTCTGTACTGCATCAGCGATTTCATGTGTTCGGACATGCACATGTATTTGGGAAGCACTACTCTTGCATCAAAATATCTCTTATCATAATATTTTGGAAGCGAGCCTACCACATCGGCAAGTCCTCCTGTTTTAATAAACGGCACACCTTCTGAAGCCACAAATAAAATGTTTTTCATACGCTCAAATCCCTTTCCTCACTAATTCTAATCCCAGTGATTAATTACACTGCTATAATTATACACCAGACGCAGTGGGAATGTAAAGAAATTTGTCCTATGCTCTGTAATGAAGTCTTATCTTATCAGCTATCAAAGCAATAAACTCCGAATTTGTCGGCTTGCCCTTTCCTATATTAATCGTATATCCGAAAAGGGAGTCAAGTGTTTCCATCTTTCCTCTGCTCCAAGCCACCTCTATGGCATGTCTTATAGCACGCTCAACACGGCTTGGTGTTGTCTGGTATTTTTTCGCGATTGACGGATAGAGAATTTTTGTAATAGAGTTCAGCATCTCGATATCCTCTACTGACATCATAATCGCCTCGCGCAGATATTGATACCCTTTGATATGTGCAGGCACTCCAATCTCGTGTATCATATCTGTCACATCTTTTTCAAGATCATGTGCATTTGCTGCAGAATTTAGTTCCTGCCTGTTATCCGTTTTGCCTTTGATCAGACTGCTGTCGCCGTTTGTAAGCTTTGATCCTGCGGGGACTGTTATCATAATCTGAAATTCTTTATCGTTCGTCAGTAAATCGCTGAGAATCCTAAAAATTTTCTCATTGTCCTGCTGTGTCATTACATTTAACTGTTCCATATTTCTCCTCCATTCTTATCCTGACAATCATGCCAGAGCCTATATCACCACAATACTACACCTGTGCCTGCCTAAAAGAATCCGTAATTTACGTTTACCTACAAATTCTAGCAGCATTTGGCAATGTCAATTATATAAGAATGTCAATTTATCTTGCAACAGTTACTTATCGCACTTTTTGCGCGATAAATACAGCATCCGTCAAAATACAGCATATTCCGTGGAAATACTGTAAAAATAGCTGTTCTTTCTTGTTGAAACGGCTGAAACTTTTTTTATAAATCCTATGATTTTTTTAATTTTGCGCGATTTTTACGCGATGATTTTTTTTGGTTTCATGATTAATCCTGCGGACATACCCCCCTCTTGAAATTCTCTTGGGGTCGACATATTCGTCTTCCCCCTGTACCCTTTCCTTTATAAACATAACATGTTCCTGTAAAGAGCGCATTTTAAAATCAGAAGCATTTTTCCAAAATATTCCTTTCAGACCGCCTTTTGCCACTGTTTTTATGCCATTTCCGCCAATCCCTAAGCCTCTTCCCCATGTAATATTGGCGTGTACGCAAAAATTCTTCAAAATTTCCATAGCGGCGCTGGTCTGCTCCCCTTCGTACAGTGCAGTGTAGAGAACCGCATAAAATTTTCCTCCAATGCTCTCTCCGTCTATCACCGCCTGCTCAACCTTTTGAAGAAATCTGAGAACGCAGGCCGGTACGCTGTTCATATGCACATCTGCCGCCAAAACGATTGCTCCTGCATCCTCCAGATATCTTAATACGCTGTTCCAGTCCACAGCATCTTTAATAGTCACCGATATCACTTCTTCGTCCGTATTCTGCCTTATACTCTCAAGACACCCCTTGCTGTCACATGCAGAAGTATATCCTCCGTCCAACAATAATATCATTTCGACAATCCTCTTATCTTTCTGCGTCATTCTGAACTTTATACACACACATTGTTAAGCTGCTTTAATTTATCAGCCGTATCATAAAACAAAACCTTAACCCCTCTTGCCCGCAGAGCAACTCCATCCAGCACAGACTGTATCCTTGCAGACTGCTCCTCTGCCGACGTAATATTATCCCCATAAAAACAGCAGATAAGCCCAAACGCACTCTTGTTTTCATGGTTTACTACATACTGCGACTGTCCCTGCCGCACCTCCAAAAACGGTTCAAAGTTTTCCCTGCGCCTGTCAAACATCTGCTGTATAAAGGGGCTGAAGCCTCCATATACACAGCGGCTGATAATTATCAGCTGGCCGCAGCTTCCCATCAGCTCTTCAATACGGCTATCGGCAATATTCTTTTCCTTTCCAATAACGATATCTTTTTCATGAAGCCTCATTCCGAGCTCCTGCCATAATTTTTCCTGCAGGTCGTGCACGATAACTTTCATAAAACAATTCTCCTCTTCCTTCTCCTGCAGCTATAATTACCTGCATATCCTGTCTTGATATATAAATTTCGCAGCTGTTCCATATAAGAATTTTTGATGTTATGAATTCCTGCTAAAAATATAATTACCATAATCTTATCACATAAACAGGATTTTAAAAAGACTTATTGCAGAAAAATATAACTGCCCGGCAACAGCATTCCCCCATTTAAAACCGCCTCCGGCAAGAACCGAGCCGGTTACTCTTCATTCAAAAAATATCAAAAAAGATATTGACATTCTAACCAAAATGCAGTATAGTATAGATATCGGTTGGAACACCACCGTGTTGAATGTGGGGTCTTAGCTCAGCTGGGAGAGCATCTGCCTTACAAGCAGAGGGTCACAGGTTCGAGCCCTGTAGGCCCCATTTTATTGTCAATTATATGATTTTCTAATTATGGCGAAGTAGCTCAGTTGGCTAGAGCACGCGGTTCATACCCGCGGTGTCGAGGGTTCGAATCCCCCCTTCGCTATTTTTATTTTGCAAGAATCCAGCGTCAGTGGAACTTCCTTTCCCTCTGTACGGGTCTGTGCGGATAAAAAACACGAACCGGTGATCATGAACCGGTTCGTGTTTTTATGAAGCATAACAGTTCAGCCCTGCGGCTTCCCGTTACTCTTAGATATTGACCTGAGGAAGTGTGGCAAAGCTCTTTGCAAGCTCCTCGTCAGTCGGAATATAATCTGTCATCTCTCCATCATTGAACTTCTGGTATGCAACCATATCAAAATATCCTGTTCCGGTAAGACCGAAGACAATATTTTTCTCCTCTCCGGTCTCCTTGCATTTCAGCGCCTCATCAATTGCGACCTTGATTGCATGGCTGCTCTCCGGTGCCGGAAGAATTCCCTCAACTTTTGCAAAAGTCTGTGCTGCCTTAAACACCTCTGTCTGTTCTACGCTTCTGGCTGTAAGAATACCATCGTCATAAAGCTGTGACACAATAGAGCTCATGCCGTGATAGCGGAGTCCTCCGGCGTGATTTGCTGACGGGATAAAACCGCTTCCCAAGGTATACATCTTAGCTAACGGACAAATCTTTCCCGTATCGCAGTAATCGTATGCGTATTTTCCTCTTGTAAGACTTGGGCAGGAAGCAGGCTCTACTGCTATGATGTCGTACTTAGCCTCACCTCTTACCATCTCGCCTGCAAAAGGAGATATCAGTCCGCCCAGATTGGAACCGCCGCCGGCACAGCCGATAATCATATCTGCCTTAATACCATACTTATCCAATGCCGCTTTCGTCTCCAGACCAATGATTGTCTGATGCAGCAATACCTGCGACAATACAGAGCCTAATACATATCGGTAACCCTCCTGCGCCGTGGCAGCTTCTACCGCCTCAGAAATGGCACAGCCAAGGCTTCCTGTCGTTCCCGGAAATTCGGCATTAATCTTTCTTCCGACATTGGTAAGCATGGAAGGAGACGGTGTAACCTTCGCTCCGTATGTTCTCATCACTTCACGTCTGAAGGGCTTCTGTTCATAAGACACCTTAACCATGTACACCTGACAATCCAAATCAAAATAAGAGCATGCCATGGAAAGCGCTGTCCCCCACTGCCCTGCGCCCGTCTCGGTCGTCACACCCTTAAGCCCCTGCTTTTTCGCATAATACGCCTGTGCTATGGCAGAATTCAGCTTATGGCTTCCTGAGGTGTTGTTGCCCTCAAACTTATAATAAATGTGAGCCGGCGTATCCAGCTTTTTCTCAAGGCAGTAAGCGCGTACCAGCGGAGACGGACGGTACATCTTGTAAAAATCAAGGATATCCTGCGGAATATCAAAATACGGGGTCGTATCGTCAAGCTCCTGTCTTGCAAGCTCCTCACAGAATATCGGCGACAACTCCTCAACCGTAATCGGCTTCATGGTCGCGGGGTTCAGTATCGGAGCAGGCTTCTTTTTCATATCTGCCCTTACGTTGTACCACTGCTTCGGCATTTCGCTTTCTTCCAGATAAATCTTATAGGGTATTTCTTTGTTCATGCTTTATTCTCACTTTCCTGCAGCGTCCCTGTACACTGACACTGTCATTAATACTTTGATTATACCCTTTTTATGCTATGACTGCAACCGCGAAATTTTATGATCTTTGCAGGCTGTTCTTGTGCGTCAGCAAAATTCCGCTCATCAGCGCTGTAAACGGCGCCACTGCAACAAGTCCGAAGCTTCCGACAATCGTATGCAGAATTTCCGATGACACATATTTGTAGTTTAGAATATTGTAGACAGGCGTGCCCTGTGCCATAAATACCATGAGCAGCGCAAGGTATCCTCCCGAATATGCAAGCAAAAGCGTAGTCGTCATTGTTCCCATTGCTGCCCGTCCTACATGAATACCGGACATTACTGCTTCCTTTATGCCGATATCCGGCTTTTTCTCTACAACCTCATTTACTGCCGAGGTAATATCGACCGCGATATCCATAATCGCTCCGCTTGCCCCGATAAAAATACTTGCCATAAAAATCTGTGTCAGATTCAAATGTTCGAACCCTGCATACAGCAGGCTTTCCGAATAAGACATCACTGCACCGTGGATTTTAAAGGCATCTGTGAAAATAATACCGAGAATGCAGGTTGTGGCAACTCCCAGTAAAACGCCTGCCGTAGCTGCCAGAAAGCGTCTGTCGTAGCCATAGACAAGCGATATAATAACAATCGTCAGCACGGTCACAAGCATCAGGCCGACGAAAATCGGGTTTTTACCGTTTAAATAAAACGGAATCAGTATTTTCCATATGCTTAAGACAGAAATCAAAAATGATAACAGGCTCCGAAGACCAATTCCTTTTGCAAAAATAATCAGAACAATTGAAAAAACAGCCATTAAGAGCAATTCTTTATCTAAGCGGTAATGGTCAATCATATTAACAGATAAAATTTCATCCTCCTGATAGCTGATTACGACCTGTGCAATATCACCAACCGCATAAATTTTATCACTTTCCAGCGAACCGCTCAAAAGATTATAGGCTTCTGTTTCCTGTCCCTGAAACTTTCCGCCCAAGAGCTTCACGACACAATTTTGTTCCCCTGACTGGATCAGTCCGCTGCTGATTACAGAAGACTCATCTGTTGCCAATACTTCCGCTCTGCATCTGTCCGTTCCCTGATAAATAACAGCATCCTCATAGCCCGTCGGCAAAGCTATGAGGACGCATAATAAAACCATGCATATCAGAAACGGAAGATGAGGCAGAAGCTTCTTTTTATCTCTCTGCTTCATCGTTCACTCCTCTTACTGCTATTTTACCTTTGTGATGGCAGCAAGCTTATTATAAATGTCTGTGTTGTCATAATAGCCTGCAAACAGACTGGAGCTGTTTCCGATTGCAAATACCGGAACCGGCAGGCCTGTATGAGAATATGAGGTAAATGCAACTCCTGACTTATTGTTTAAAATATGTGTAATGGTTACTGACAACGGCTCGTAAGTACCATAGAGTACATATTCCTCCTGTGACATCTTATCCTGTGTGGAAGCGCCGGTTTTCAGTGTTCTCTCATAAGCAGCCTTTAACTTCCGGACCTCATAATCGGTCAGTACAAGCGTAGGATCTGCTGCTGCCGCTGCATCGTCCTGTGTTACAAGTCCAAAATTATTCTTGATATCAACAAGCACCTGTGAAAACGGTGTATTATTATTCCTATAATTCTCTACATAGTCTGTGTCAAACTTAGCAAAGGAAACCTTCTGATTTTCAAGATTTTTTAAATAGGTGTCATAGTTTGTACCTGCAAAGCCAATTGTCAATCCGCCTGTTTCATGGTCACCTGTTACTATAATCAATGTTTCAGAAGGATGCTGCTCATAAAACTTGTAAGCAGTCTGTACTGCCTTGTCAAATGCGAGAGTATCATTGATGGTTGCTGCCGCATCATTTGCATGACATGCCCAGTCAATCTTACCGCCTTCTACCATCATAAAGAAGCCCTTGTCATTGTCAAGCACCTCAATGCCCTTCTGCACATAATCAGCTAACTGCCACTGACCCTCCCCACGGTCCATGTCATAAGCCATTGCATCACTATCTGCAAGATGCTCATCAATTGCAATTACCTTGCCTGAAGACTGATTAATCGCTGCGATTTCACTCTGCGTGGCTGCGACTGTATAGCCTGCCTCTTTTGCCACATCATAAAGGTTCGGAAGATTTTCTTTTTTTCCTGTCGGGCTTAAAAGTCCGCCGCCCGCAAAATAATCAAAACCGCTGGCGATTAATTCCTGACCGATTTCATAATAATTGCTTCTTGATGCCTGATGCGCATAAAATGCAGCAGGTGTCGCATGGTTTAAATTAACAGTCGTCAAAATACCGATTTTGTAGCCATACTGGCTCTTGAGCTTTTCGGAAATTGTCTCAAATGCAATGGTCTTTGTTGTATCCATGTTAATGACACCGCTGTAGGTCTTATTGCCTGTTGAAATAGAGGTTGCCGTAGAAGCCGAATCAGGACAGAAGGAGGTACTGTCAAAGGTCTGTGCTGAACCGACAACAGGAAAATTCATAAAAGAAAGCTCCTCTGTGACAACACCGCCGTCATGATTCTTTGCGCCCAAATAATAAGACGCGGACTGTATCTGCGGATAACTCATTCCATCGCCGATAAACAAAAATATGTACTTTGGCGCCTGCGTATTGACTGTATTTGTTTCATTGGAAACACTCGCGCTGTACTCCTCATTTACTACTGTTACAGTCTGTGACCTGGTCTTATTGTCAGATGCCTGACCAAAACCTACGATTGCCGAAGCCATAATTGCTGCTGACATGACAACGGCAGTTACTTTGTGACTGAATTTTTTCATGTTTCTTTTCCTCTTTTCTGTTTCATATTAACCCTTCGGTTATAAACAGATTTTATCTGCTGCATGTAAAAACGGCTATCATATATCAATATATTTTGCGTAAATTTTATGTAATAATTCAGCCACAAAAAATGATTGTACAAAATGACCATGAGCACTTGCTCACTAAGGACATTCGTACAATCAATTTTTATAAGTCAGACACCCGGCATGAAATAAGTTGCCATCAATGCAGCAAAACATAAATCAGACAGCTAATATATGGACATGGCTGAATAGCCACTGCTTTATAACGAATTGATTCTGTCAAACTTATCATGAAGCTCTGACGCAACCTGCCCAATCATTGTTGCAGATGCCGCAATTTCCTCCGTGCTGGCAGCAAGATTCGTAATACGCTCATTGACATCGTCTACAACCTTCATGAGATTTTCCGAATTTTGAACCAGTCTGTTTATCGCTTCGACAATACGCTCTTTGTTTTTGTTGCTGTCGTCGGCAGCTCCCTTGCTGACATCACTTAAGGTTTTGATTTCCTGTGCAACAACTGCAAAGCCTTTTCCAACCTCTCCTGCTCTTGCCGCCTCAATGGAAGCATTCAGGGAAAGCAGATTTGTCTTTGAGGCAACCTTTGTGATGTTTTCATTATTTCCGCCAAGCTGTACCAAAAGCTCGTGAATCTCATCAAAGGATTTCCTCATATCATCGCAGAAATCGACCACCTCAACCATTGCCATGCTGATATTGGTGCTCTCCTCTGCGTTGTTGTTATTGCCGTCTATCATTTCACTAATCGACATATTCAGCGTATTAAACTCGCCGTTTGCCTCTGACACCATCATTCCGATGGTTTCATTCTTTTGGGAAATTTCTGCGTTTTTATTCTCTATCTCATTGGAAATCTCCTGTATGCGCTTGTTCTCATCCTCAACAACGCTCTTTATATAATGCACACAGCTGTCCTTCCGATTGCAGCCATTATAAATGGCTGTTGCCATATCAGTACAGGTATGATAACCGCACGCACTGCAGTTGATATGCTGAAGCGATTTCTCTGTCTTCTTCATATCCTGGAAAATAGCGCTCAATTCTGACTGGCTTGGTTTTTGTATCTCATTTCCCTTTGATTTGTCAGTGTATTCCCTGATAAAATCATTGAGATTCAGATGCGCAAATTGTTTATTGAGATTTTTAAGCCTCTGCTCCGGCTTCGCATTTTTTGCCCATGCGCTGCTTCTCCTCTTTGACTTGCTTGCTTCCTTTATCGCCTGAAGCTCATAAAGAATATCGTCTGATTTTGTCTTTTCCTCCTCCACGCCTGTACCGTAGATACAGCCTTGTGCGCAATTCAGTGCATCTACCATAAACGGAAGCCTCCTGCCTGCAAGAACTCTGTTTTTGTAGTCCTCAAGGAAATGATATGCATGCTTCTCGCCTTCTATCTGGCGTATAAACACTTCTTCTCCGCAGAACCAATATACATTTTCCTTTAATCCGCCCGGCATCGGATAGATAGAACCTAAGCCATATTCAATCTCATTTGCCGCAGGCTCTGCCTTGATGTTGTGCTTTCGGGCATACTGCGCCAAATGGTCAAAGGTTACGTTGTAGCTGACATAGCCTTTATTTTTAGGGTCATTAATCTCGTCACGCTTGGCGATACACGGACTTATAAATGCAAGCTTATCTGTTATTTTCAGATATTTTTTGGCATAAATTGCGCTGCACATCAACGGACTTTGTATCGGAACAAGCTTCGGTATCAGCTCCGGTATGTAATGCTCGATATAATTGACGATTGCAGGACACGGCTGCGAGATACCGCCTGTAAACTGATGCTCCGTGATATACTTGATATATCCCCATGTCGTGATATCCGCTCCAAAGCTTACACTGATGATACGATTTACCCCCAGCTTCTTCAAGCCCCCAAGAATCTGCTTGTATTCATTCGGATAATTTGCTGCAAATGCCGACGCCCACAGCACCGATATCCGTTCTCCTCCTGCAAGCGCTGCAAAAAATTCTTCCGTATCATCTACGAACTCCCTCGCATGATGTTCACAGGCATCAAAGCATGCTCCGCAGGCAATACATTTATCACCATCTACCTCTATCCGCTGAGAACCGTCTTCCATCTGAACAGCCCGATTTGCAGTAATAACAGGACATGTTGATATACATTTATTACAGCCGATACATTTATCATTAGTAAAAACTAACCCCTTCTGATTCCCGTACATAATGTACACATCCTCTCGCTTTTTATTTGTTATTTATTTTAACACAAAATTTTCATTCTGTACATAATTCACTGTAATTTCTGTTTTTGCAATCAAATTTTTGTTACTTTCTACAATCGGTGCCGCAGTGGCTCTTATAAATGTGCTTAGTCAAATTTACCGTTTTTTCTTTTACATGAACTTTTTTTCCTGTTTCCATACACTTCCATATTTTTTAACTTTTCCGCCGTTATCATAACATCCGTGTACAAAGGCATGGTCTGAGGCGTGTTGCCCCCTGTACACTAGTGTACTGACACGCTCATTTCCGAACTAACAGTGTTGGATATTTTGTTACTCTGCAAGGCGGAGGAATGAGGCGATGCGGTGGCATCGTCGATTGACGACAACGCAGCAGATGGCAAAATAGGCAATACTGTTAGTCTGAATATGAACGTGTCAGTACACTAGCACTAAGCTGCCGGATTGTCCGTTGTTACTCCGCATATACCCTGTACTTCTATATTTTTAACATTTTTTATGTTTATTTAATTTAATAATTAGTGATATTTAAACAGCGTTCCGCCTTTTATCGTGAAATAACACAACATTTAAGTTCATTAAACTATAATTTTCCCCATTGTTTCCCAGTATTTTTTAATGTATTTTAGTTTTAGATGTTTTGTATTACAGCCGGCTCTTGTTTGAAAAGCATCCTTGTTTCTATTAACATTGATACGCGAATGGAGGTTCTTATGAGGAATAAATATACGCACGCACTGACATTTACGGCAGGAGCTGCTGTCCTGGCATCTATGATGTTCACCTTTCCCGGACAATCAGTAAATGCTGCCGAAACATCTTCTTATCATCAAATCATAGAATTTGAAGATGCCAATCATTTTGAAGCCAATGGAAACAACAGAATTGAATCGTCACAATTTGCAGACTATTCCGGAAGCGGATATCTGTATCTTGTTTCGGGGTGGGGTGAAGTCAATTTCTCCGTTCCGCAGGCAGGCGAATACAAAATTACAATCGCTTCCAATGCCGACACTTACAAAGAAAATTATCTTTACCTTGATCATGACAGTGCCGGCACATTAACCACAGCAGGAAACGGCTGGCAGGAGGATGTCTATACCTGCTACCTGTCAGAGGGAAGCCACAAATTCGGCGTTTCCACAGGCTGGGGATACACTGCTCTCGACTATGTAGTGGTAGAATCCGTTTCTGACAGTCCGTCTCCTTCTGCCAACGGCATGTATATCAGCAACGGCAGGCTCTATGATGCCGACGGAAAAGAGTTTGTCATGCGCGGTATCAATATCGCACATGCATGGTATCCCGACTACACACAAACCTCTATCAATGCTATCGCAGACCTCGGCGCTAACTGTGTGCGTGTCGTTTTGGCAGATGGTACGCAATGGAACAAAACCTCTCGTTCCGAGGTTGAAAATATCATATCATGGTGTGAAGCGAGAGGTCTTGTATGTATCCTCGAAGTTCATGACCACACCGGTTATGATGATGTAAGCCGTCTCAATACGGCAGTCAGCTATTGGACTGACATGGCGGATTTACTCAATGCTCACAAAAACTATGTCATCGTCAATATTGCAAATGAATGGCTTGGCACATGGAACAATTCTTCCACCTGGACCAGCTCATATCAGTCTGCAATCCGTTCTCTTAGAAATGCCGGCATCGGAAATGTCCTTATGGTCGATACCTCCGGCTACGGTCAGGAAACGTCAACCTGCATCAATAACTGCCAGAGCGTTGTATCTGCCGACAACACCGGAAATACCATGATTTCCATCCATATGTACTCTGTTGCCGGGAAAGACGCTGCAACTGTGGAAAATAATATTGATTCCATGGTTTCCAAGGGGGTATGCTTCTGCATCGGCGAATTCGGCAACTGGCAAAACGGCGGCGATGTGGACGAAACAGCAATCATGCGCCGCTGCACCGATAAGAATGTCGGCTATCTTGCATGGTCCTGGAAAGGAAACAGCGGTATTGATACCAGCCTGGATATCGCAAACGACTGGGCAGGCAGCAGTCTTACCGACTGGGGAAGCTATGTGTTCTATGCAGACGGCATCGGCATCAGAGCAACCTCACGCCTCGCCTACTAAACACCTATATATGCACCGCAGCAAACAAAACGGGGGTTGGGTAAAATGATGCACGGACAGCGCAGCGAAATGCGCTGTCCTGATAAAAATATTGCTGTTATTTTCCAAACGCGCTCTAATGCAAAATAAGGAAAAAATACTCCATCTCCAGCACCGGGTCTTCGAAATTTTCTTCCCAATACTCTGCCATTCCGTCTGTATTGTGGCCAATCATTCGAATATAAAGCGACAGGTAATCCCGCACTTCTTCCCACCGAAGCTTTCGCCCGGCAAGCTTTTCCTTAATAAATACTGACACACGTGTCATAATAAATTCCATTGCAATGCTTTGAAAATGCTCTGTCAGATACTCTAAATCATCGCTGACGCAATCACCATAAATTTCCGATACCAGCACATTCTCATAAAAAATCATATCTTTTGCAAAGTGTCCGTTCCATTCATGCCATTCCTGTAAAAGTTCGTTCCATACTGCTTCTTTCCCGTCCAGCTCTTCCACAAAGGCTGCAATATCATGCAAGTATGGTTGATATGCAGGTTCTTCCTTATAAAACTGTGTCACATCAAACAAGGTCTGGCACACCTCAATCAATGCCTCCTTTTCATCAAATATTGTCTTTTGCCACAATTTTAGATTTTCTTGAAGATTTTCTGCATCTTCATACACTTCTATACAGGCATAGACCTCCTCCTCCCACTCGCATTCAAGACATTCATGGAGCAGGGAAAAGCAAAGCATCAGTCTGTCCTCAAGAGAAAACTCCCGACGCCAAAGCAAGCCAATCAATGCATTCCGTACCTGATATTCCATCGGAAAATCAGAGTGCTCCAGGCAATGCGGAGGCAGCTGCATACGGCACTGCTCCGGCTTTTGGTGAATTAACTCCAGCACGGATGGGCAGGCACCGGAAAGAGAATACTCCTTCACAAGGATACTATCCGCCTCGTCCTTACCAATTACATCAATTTCATTCTGCTTTCTTGGGAAACGGGCACATGTCTCTGATAACGCATGCTCTCCGTGTCTTTTCACAATCTCACACAGACCGTTTTCGTCCAACAGCACACATGCCTGGCAAGGATTCTGCTTCATCTGATAGCCTTTTTCATCGTCCTGCCCTCCATGCGTTGTGTACTCGCACAGATACTTTGTTTCCTCATGATTCTGCCAGTTATCATAGCTTTCCTGCTCCACACGAATCGCCCAGCCCTTACAGCAGGTCATGGTACATTGCTCTGCAATGCACTGAAAGCTGTCATATATCGAATCCTGATACATATCTTATCCTTTCTGTATTACTTCCTGTAAACCCAAAAATTACAGCGCCCAAGTTGGAAGCTTACAAAACCTAATGCTCCAAGTAGAGCAGTCTTATTCCCAATATTGAAAGTCATATCCATCTTCAGGTTCGCCAATAGCATAGCCTAATGCAGCTGTTGTTTTATCTTTGAATATCTGCAGCCATTCATCCCATTCTTTTTGCGGCATTTTACCATAAAGCTGCAATCCACTCGGTTCAACAGAGGCTTCGATAAATTTTCCGTCCTCACCGTACCATTGCGGACAACCATTGACAAACCCTTTCCATTGTGGCATTTGAGTATAAATTTTCTCTACTTTATTCCATACTTCTTGTGGTGCAGAATAATGAATATTGATATTAATGCAAAAATTTACCATAAAAACATCTCCCATCCGCCGATTTAGCGGCATATTTCCTATACACGGGTCTGTGCATAAAAATATGCGGTGAAGCTCATTCACCACATATTTTCTATCGTCCAATACGTCATTACATTCGTTCCGGTGCAGAGAAACCAAGTAAATCAATGGAAGTCTCAAGCACATCTCTTGTAAGCGCCAGAAGCGCTATCCAGCCAGCCTTTTGTTCCTCGTCTTCTTCCGTAAGGATTTTTGTCTCATGATAAAAATGGTTGAAGGCATTGGCAAGACCATAAATATAAGCACAAATCTTATGCGGCGCAAGCTCGTCATAGGCCGCCTGCATACTTGCATTGTAAGAAGCAAGCTCCAGCATAAGCTGCTTCTCGCTCTCGTTTACAGGCGCTTTAATCTTAGAAAGTACCGCTTCTACATCTTGGCCGTTTTCTGTGTATTTGGCAAGAATTGACTTAATACGCACAATTGTGTACAGAATATATGGACCGGTATCTCCCTCAAACGAAGTAAAGCGGTCAATATCAAAGATATAATCTTTGCTTGCCTGATTGGATAAGTCTCCATATTTCAATGCAGATAACGCAACAATCTCCGCTGTCTGCTTCGCTTCGTTTTCGTCTACCTCGCGGTTATCTGTAATCTTGCGGAGCATTTCATCATTGATTTCCTGAATCAGATTCTCCAGACGCATCACGCCGCCTTCCCGTGTCTTAAACGGCTTCCCGTCTTTGCCGTTCATCGTACCGAATCCGATATGCACAAGCTTTGTCTCGGGCTTCACAAGCTTTGTCTTTCTTGCACAGCGGAATACCTGCTCAAAATAAAGCTCCTGACGCTTATCTGTCAGATATACCAGCTCATCCGGCTTCTCCTGCTCCATACGCATCAGAATCGTGGCAAGGTCGGTCGTATTGTAAAGCGCTGCTCCATCTGACTTTAAAATCATACATGGAGGAATCTCCTTTGTGTCTGTCTCTTCCTTCACATCAACGACAAGTGCGCCGTCACTGATATATGCATAGCCGCCCTTTTTCATCTCATCAACCATGCCCGGTATCAGGTCATGAACTGACGATTCACCGTTCCAAAGGTCAAAGTCCACATTTAACTTCTCATAATTTTTCTTTAAATCTGTCACAGATACAGCGATAATGTGATTCCAAAGTGCGCGATACCCTCTCACGCCGCTTTGCAGCTTAAAGGTGCACGCCATCGCATTTGCCTTGTACTCCTCATCCTCCTTGGAACGTTTGCTTGCAAACGGATAAATCTCCTCAAGCTCGGAAATCGTAAACGGAGGCTCTGTCGGGTAATCGCCTGTGTAACTTTCGTCAAAATACACAAGCTCAGGTTTCCGTATCTTCAGCTCGTTCATAATCAGCCCCATCGGCTGTCCCCAGTCGCCAAGGTGAATATCGCCAATGACATTGTGCCCCATGAAACGGGCAATCCGCTTTACGCTTTCACCGATAATTGCAGAACGAAGATGCCCCACATGTAACGGCTTTGCAACATTAGGACCGCCGTAATCAATCACAATCTTAAGCGGATTTTCGGCTTCCTCAACTCCGTACTTCTTTGCCACTCTCATCTCTTTTACATAATGACCAACAAACTCATTTTTAAGCTTCAAGTTCAAAAATCCGGGGGCTGCTGCCTCAGCCTTCTCAAATACGCTGCTGTCTGCCAGCTTTGCAGCCACATCATTTGCAATCATAATCGGTGCTTTTTTGTACTGCTTTGCGCCTGCCATCGCACCGTTACACTGATACTCGCATAAATCAGGTCTGTTTGAAATCGTGACCTTGCCAAGCTCACGCTCATAGCCTGCTGCCTCAAAAGCGTTCTTCATCTCTTCTGAAATTAATTCCAATAGCTTCTTCATGCTTCATTTTTCCTTTCTGCCTTCTGTTTTTCCCTCTCCTGCTTCGAATAGACACATCCGCAGTAATCCTGCCTGTATAAATCATACTCCGCCGAAAGCTCGATGGACCTCTTATAACCGTTCTTCTTTTTAAAATCGGACACCAGCCAATTTACATGATACTCCTGTGACAGCCGCTCACCAATTTCGTTCAGTTTCTTCGCATTTTTCAGAGGACTTATCGTCAGTGTTGTGGCAAAGTAATCATAGTTTCCCTTTTGTGCAAGTTCGGCTGTCTTTCTCAGACGAAGCTCATAACACAAAAAACACCGCTCTCCACCTTCAGGACAATCCTCAAGTCCTTTCGCTGTCTGATAAAATTGTTCCGGTTCATAATCGCCCTCTAACACCTCTATCGGATATCCAATGCCCTGGCGGTTGTATGCTTCAATCAGGCGCTTCTGCTCTGCAGCACGCCTTTTATATTCATTCGCAAAGGAAATGTTCGGATTATAATAAAAAACCGTGATTCTGAAATACTTACGCAGATATTCCAGCACATAACTGCTGCACGGTGCACAACAACTGTGCAGAAAAAGCCGTTTTCCGTTTTCCTGATTCTTTTCCTGTTGTTCCAACAGCTTATCCAGCTCCTTTTGAAAATTTCTTGCATTCTCCACGTCTGCTCCAAACCTTTCCTTACTGCCATACTTTTTAAGAGAGTACACCTGTCTGATATCTTTCTTTTGCATATTTTTATATAGAGAACATGCCTGTCCAATCTGTCTGTAATATATGAAATAGAAGAACACCTTCTCCTGGCGTTCTTCTATTTTTATCTTCTGCTCCGCTGACGTAACTACAAGTCTGCAATGTTCACCAATGTAAGCGGATTTTCATTTTTATTCTCTAAGCTGGTAGCCAACGCTTTTGCAGTGTCAAGCGCCGTAATACAGTTGACGCCTGTTTCAATAGAGGTTCTCCTTATCAGGAAACCATCTCTTGACTTGTCGCGTCCTTGTGTCGGCGTATCAATTACAAGGTCAATCTTATGTCCGAGGATTAAGTCCATAACAGTCGGCGACTCCTGATGAATCTTGTTCACCTTTCTTGCCTTTACACCGGCATCATTTAATGCCTTAGCAGTACTTCTTGTTGCATAAATCGTATATCCAAGCTTTTCAAATCGTCTGCCGATCTCAATTGCCTCACCCTTGTCAGCATCCTTTACAGTAATAATCATCTGTTTATGTCTTGGCAAATCAATACCTGCTCCAAGGAATGCCTTGTAGAGCGCCTCATTAAAGGTCTTGGCAATGCCGAGGCATTCACCTGTCGACTTCATCTCCGGTCCAAGACTAATCTCGGCGCCTCTTATTTTCTCGAAGGAGAATACCGGCATTTTAATCGCAACATATTCCGCTTCCTTCTGTAAGCCCGGCTCATATCCTAACTCCTTAATCGTCTTTCCGATAATAACCTCTGTTGCAAGGTCCACAATCGGGATACCTGTTACCTTGCTGATATAGGGAACTGTCCTTGAAGAACGCGGATTTACTTCGATGACATAAACCTCCTCGCCTACAGCGATAAACTGGATATTAATCAGTCCCTTTACATGCAATGCTTTTGCAAGACGTCTTGTGTACTCGGCAATCGTCTCTTTTACCTTATTGCTGATTGTATGTGCAGGATATACGGAAATGGAATCGCCGGAGTGAACTCCCGTTCTTTCGATATGCTCCATAATGCCCGGTATCAGAATATCCGTACCGTCGCATACAGCATCTACCTCAAGCTCCTTGCCCTGCAGGTACTTATCAACAAGAATTGGATGGTCCTGTGCAATCCGATTGATGATTTCCATAAATTCTTCGATTTCTTCATCGGAAATCGCAATCTGCATACCTTGTCCGCCAAGGACATAGGACGGTCTGACAAGTACAGGATAACCTAATCGGTTCGCAACCTCCTTTGCCTCCTTCGCGGTATATACGGTACCACCTGCCGCACGCGGAATCTGTGTCTCCTCAAGAATTTTATCAAATAATTCCCTATCCTCTGCTGCGTCAACGTCTTCCGCCTTCGTGCCGAGAATGGGAACGCCCATCTTCATCAGGCTTTCTGTCAGCTTAATTGCCGTCTGTCCGCCGAACTGAACGACTGCTCCGTCAGGCTTCTCGATATTGACGATATTCTCGACATCCTCCGGAGTAAGCGGTTCAAAATAAAGTTTGTCGGCAATGTCAAAGTCCGTACTTACTGTCTCAGGGTTATTGTTGATAATTACCGTCTCATAACCTGCCTTAGAGAAAGCCCATGTAGCATGTACGGAACAGTAATCAAACTCAATACCCTGTCCGATACGAATCGGTCCTGAACCAAGCACCAGTACCTTCTTGGGCGGATTTGTCTCAACCGCTTCGTTACTTCCGTCAAAGCATGAATAATAATATGGTGTGCTCGCCTCAAACTCAGCCGCACAGGTGTCAACCATTTTAAAGGCTGCAACAATATGATTGTCATAGCGCATTTGCTTGATTTCCTGCTCACTCTTTCCGGTCAGTCTCGCAATCACATTGTCAGGAAACTCAATTCTCTTTGCTTCCCTTAAAAGCTCTACCGTAAGCGGCTGTGTCTCCAATGCATGCTCCATCTCCACAATGACAGCAAGCTTATCAATAAACCATCTGTCTATCTTCGTAATGTGATAGATAGTATCATAATCAATTCCTTTTCTGAGCGCCTCTGCAATCACATAGATTCTCTGGTCATCGACTTTCTCCATGCGCTTTAACAGGGCATCCTTGTCAAGCGCGCTGAAGTCATAGCTTCTAAGACAGTCAACATGCTGCTCCAAGGAACGAATTGCCTTCATCAGTGCGCCTTCAAAGTTTGTGCAGATGCTCATGACCTCGCCTGTTGCCTTCATCTGCGTGGTCAATGTTCTCTTTGCCGTGATAAACTTATCAAACGGAAGTCTCGGCATTTTTACGACGCAGTAGTCAAGCGCCGGCTCAAAGCTTGCATAGGTCTTGCCTGTAATGGCATTTTTAATCTCATCCAGTGTATAGCCAAGCGCTATCTTTGCTGCAACCTTTGCAATCGGATAGCCTGTTGCCTTGGAAGCAAGCGCTGAAGAACGGCTGACACGAGGGTTTACTTCGATGACACAATACTCAAAGCTTGTAGGATGAAGTGCAAACTGTACATTACAGCCGCCTGTGATATTCAGCTCTGAGATAATATTTAATGCGGAAGTACGCAGCATCTGATACTCTTTATCACTTAAGGTCTGCGAAGGCGCTACGACGATACTGTCGCCCGTATGTACGCCGACAGGGTCGATATTTTCCATATTACATACCGTGATGCAGTTTCCGGCACTGTCGCGCATCACCTCATACTCAATTTCCTTCCAGCCTGCAATACAGCGCTCTACAAGAACCTGTCCCACGCGGGAAAGTCTCAGACCATTTTCAAGAATTTCCTCAAGCTCTGCCTGATTGTGTGCGATACCGCCGCCGCTTCCGCCAAGGGTATAAGCAGGACGAAGCACTACGGGATATCCAATCGTATTGGTAAATGCCACGCCGTCTTCCACATTTTCGACAACAAGGGACGCTGCACAAGGCTCACCGATTTTTTCCATGGTGTCTTTAAATTCCTGTCTGTCCTCAGCCTTCTTGATGGTAGCTGCTGTCGTGCCGAGAAGCTTTACATTATGAGAAGCCAGAAAACCGCTCTCCTCAAGCTCCATGCCAAGATTTAATCCTGCCTGGCCTCCCAGTGTAGGAAGTATCGAATCAGGCTTTTCCTTCTCGATAATCTGCTCCAAAACCTTTACTGTCAAAGGCTCAATATAAACTTTATCTGCGATATCTCTGTCCGTCATGATGGTAGCCGGATTGGAGTTTACCAGAACAACCTCAATGCCCTCCTCCTTTAAGGAACGGCATGCCTGCGTTCCTGCATAGTCAAACTCTGCAGCCTGTCCGATGACGATAGGACCGGAACCAATCACCATTACTTTTTTTACATTAGGATTCTTTGGCATTATCTCGTCACCTCCATCATCTTGATAAATCTGTCAAACAAATAACCTGAGTCCTGCGGACCGCAGCATGCCTCCGGATGAAACTGAACCGTAAAAATATTTTTTCCTGTATAATTCAGCCCTTCATTTGTTCCATCGTTTACATTGATAAATGCAGGAGTCGCAACCTTCGGATCAAGCTTGTCCATGTCCACCACATATCCGTGGTTCTGTGAGGAGATATATACGCGTCCCGTTGCAAGGTCCTTAACGGGATGATTTCCGCCTCTGTGTCCGTACTTCATCTTGTAGGTATCCGCTCCCGTTGCAAGCGCCATAAGCTGATGCCCCAAGCAAATTGCGAATATTGGAATCTCTGTGTCGTAGAGCTTTTTAATCTCTGCTATAATGGAGGTACATTCCTTCGGGTCTCCGGGACCGTTTGAAAGCATGATTCCGTCAGGATTTGACGCGATAATTTCTGCTGCCGTTGTGTGTGCAGGATATACTGTCACATCACAGCCTCTGATTTTAAGAGAGTACGCAATATTATCTTTTGTGCCAAGGTCAAGAAGCGCGACTTTCTTTCCTAAGCCGTTTAACTCTCTTACAAGCGACGGCTTCCTTTCTCTTTTTCCTGCTTCGTAATCGGCTGCCGCAAATTTTGCGCTTCCTGATATTGCACCGTTTTCCGCAAGAGATGTCGAGCCTTTTACTTCGTATTTTTCTTTACAGGTAACCTTTTCAACTACTTTACCGGTTGTATAGGCTTTTAATTTTGGTAAAACCTCTTCAAAACTGTAGTTTTCATTTGTGGTTATCATGCCGTTCATCGTACCCTTTTCGCGCAGTATTTTTGTAAGCGCTCTGGTGTCAATGCCTGCAATACCCGGTACATTATTTTCTTCTAAAAACTGCTGAATTGAAAAATCTGCTCTGAAATTGCTGAAATTCCTAGATAATTCCCTGACAATGAACCCATCGGTCCAAGGCTTGAGAGACTCCATGTCGTCCTTACAGATACCGTAATTGCCTATCAGCGGATAGGTCATGCAGACTGCCTGTCCCGCATAAGACGGGTCCGTAAGCACTTCAAGGTAGCCTGCCATGGAGGTATTAAATACGATTTCACTGATAACTTCTTTGTCGGCGCCGATATGAGTTCCCTCAAATACAGTGCCGTCTTCCAATATTAAAAATGCCTTCATTTTATCACCTGTACTTCCTTTCGCATAATCGACTAATTATATCATAAGAAATTTTGTCCTTCAAGTGATATATTCATGTGTTTTACATAAAAATGCATATTTATGAATTTTTGCAAAATATCTCTCACATCATTCCTTTTAATTGTGCAAACAGGTCAAGATCACTTTGTGTTATCTTCATATTGGTATTATATTCCCTGCCTTCGGGACTCGTTACCTTGACCTCGATAATCGTTCCGTCTGCAATTGCCTCACGTCCTACTGCCTGCATAAACGGCATAAACTTAGGGTGATTGTGCGTGAACGTTTCCCATGCTCCTTTCATTTTCATAATTGCTGAAAAATCCATCATTGTATCGAATCTCCTTTTCCTATAATCTTTTATTCATTTCTGAAATGATTATACTATGCTTAACCATGGTTCTTCAACCAAAACTTTTTACTGCCTGTGCAATCGGGCAGGAGGAATGTCTTTGCATAAAAAAAGTACCACTTTTTAGCGATACTTTCCTCTTATGCATTATACAAGATAATTAACACTGCCCTCGTCCAGACTCTTTTCATCCATTGCGGCTTTTGCCTCGTCCTCCTGAAATCTGTTAATGTGAAACGAATATTTCATCTTACTCTCAAAACGTCCCTTTTTCATATCACGCACTTTATCAACCTTTATCAGATAAGAAACGCCATGTTTCAAAAACGCCTTCTCAATCGTTTTCTTCACTGCTTCATCATAAGTCTCTACAAAAGCAATTTCGCGCCCCTGTTTCTTCTCTGCCATTTAGATTCACTTCCTTCTTAACCATATACTATAGTATAGACTGAATTATCCGAAAAGTACAGTTGACATATTCACTAATAAATTTGTTTGTATTTGTGAAATTTTTGTGACAATAACGACATTTCTTGTTCACATTTTAAACCGAAAGCACAAATTACGGCTGTTTTAGTCTCTGTCCAAATAGTGCAGCATACTGCACTGTATTGCATTGTAGTTATCAAACGCAAGACTTATTGAGACAATTTCTCTTTTGATTTTATTGACTTTTTTACTTCCTTTTGTTAAAGTCGTATAAGTTAGTTTAATATTACTAATATTAGTTTTACCGTACTTTATTTCAATTATAGGAGGTTTTTATGAAAAAAAAGTATCTTGTACGAAATATAGGAATTGCAGGTCTGCTAATGCTTTCTGCAGCAGGCTGCCAAAGTGAACAGGCTGCCACAAATACGGTGCCGGAAACAGACACCGAAATTTCCGCGGTTGAAGATAGCTCATCTGCAGAAGCTGCCAGCACTGAAGACATGCAAAGCCAGGAGGAAACAAATTATCTCTATGGAACGGTTAACCTTCCTTATGCCGACTTCTACTATGGAGAGTTAAATGATATTGAGCCGGAAACAGATGCCTCTGCCGGACAGTATACAACGCCTGATCTTGCAGCAGCAGCAGGCTATGAGGAGGAAGGAATGTATGACGCTGTAACCAGTGCAACGAAGCAAAAATCAACCCGATTTGAAGCTTCTTATTATGAAGAAGTTGACACGGGTGTCAATATTTTAGGTGTTGCTAATGTCAATGTCGCCATCACCAAGGATTTATATGACGATGTGCAGAACGCTGTCGAAGCAGGAACTCCCTGTGAAAATCCGTTAATTGAAATTGTCAGCGCTATGACTTTGACGGAAAATGTGCCTGTGGAATATAAGGTTATCAACTCTGACGGAACCTTGAGCCGAACCATCGGCAATACGATAACTGCCGATTCCGTTACTGCTGCCCTGACCAGCATTTCTTCATGGGGAAATTATCAGATTGATCTCGAAGGTCTTGAGCTGGAATCTTCTGTCGTTCAAGGCGCTATTCTCGAAACCTCAGACGGTGCGCGCTATGGTCTGGAGCATGAGGATAATCTATGGCTGCAGCCATCAGAGCTGTCCGTAGCTGTCGAACCGTTTCGGGAACCGCATGGCAATGATGTCGCTTATCAGCGTTTTACCGACCTTCCCGGCAAAACAATCACAAAAATTACATACCTTGTAGCGAATGGCGATGATATTGCGATTGACACGAATTTATACTGTAATATGCTGTTATCGGATGAATACGGTATTTCCGGCGACGAGTCTGTCACTTATTCCACAGAAGGCACTGATATTTCTGTCACGCTAACCGTTCCTTCAGACAGCTCTTATCAACTGACTGCGGCACTATCCGGACGTACTGCCAAAGACATCAGCGAGCTTACTTATGATAATGGCACTTTATCTATTCCTGCGTCCTTTACTCCCGGCTCCTACACCTTCCATTTTGAAGACGCTGTCTATGAGGGATTAACATACACTGTGCTGGTTGATTCCGGTCTGAGTGAAAGCGATGTGACCTTTGACGGTACAACAATTCAGCTTGCAGGAGAACTTGGGTTATCAGGAACAGACTATATTGCAAACATTTCCGCAGCAGCCGTAAACGGCGAAAAATTGAACGGCAGAAACTTGGGCTCTGTTCTCTTTAACGAAGACGGCAGCATCAATCCTGATGCCGAGACAGGAAGCGATGATGCCAAAACTCCTCTTTTTGCCGAAGGAAGCTCTTACGAGGTTACATTAGAGTCTGCGGGATATCCTTCCGTCACCTTTACGCTTGAACGGTAAGGGGGCTTCTATGCGGTTATTGATATCCCTTGCAGCAGCTTTGTTCATCATTGTAGTATTTGAAAATAATATCCGAAAGCATGCTTCCGTATGGTACTGCTCTGCATTCGTCATCGGACTGCTCTGTATGCATCTGCCGGCTTCCACTCCGGCAGCAGTGCAGTCAGCTGTCACAAATTACATCGGACGCGGCACCATCGCTACTGCGCTGTTTATCTTGGTGATGTACGCAAGAATCCTTCCGCCGAAAAGCCGTCTGTTCCGCACGCTGATGAGCCTGCGCGCCCCGCTTGCCATTATGGCTGCTTTGCTGATTCTGCTGCACAACGCAACCTACTTCGCCTATTATGCCCGGAATATTTCTTTGCGCGGTATTCCTATGAGTACCTCCGAAAGACTGGCTTGCGTATGTACGCTCCTGATGTTATTGCTTCTGCTTCCGCTCACTATTACTTCCTTTTCCGGTGTAAGGAAGCGAATGAAAGCAAAAAGCTGGAAAAAGCTGCAGCGTCTTTCTTATCTTTTTTACGGACTCATTTACTTCCATGTGGCATGTCTTTTTGGAAAGCAGCTTGCCCTTGGAAATTATCATTATGGCATTGAGCTTGGTATCTATACTTTTATCTTTGGTTTTTATCTGATACGGCGGATTGCACTTTATTTGCAGGGAAAACAGTCTGTGAAAGCCAAAAATCTTCTTCTTCGGGTTGGTTTACCTGTTATTACGGTTGTATCATTGGAGCTTTGTGCATTCAGACCGATAACGGCCCTGATTCCTGCTGCATCGGTAACGTCGGAGGGTATGTCGGTGTCGCTCACAGAACAGATGATACCGGAATCAACACTGGAGCAGGACACTGTGCCTTCTGTCTTCTATCAGGACGGCGAATGGATTGGCTCAGGTTTTGGATTTAACGGAACGATAACCGTTTGTGTAACAATTGAAAATCAACAGATTACAGATATTACTGTTTTAGATGGTTCTGATGATGAGCCGTATTATGGCTGGGCAAAAAAAGAACTGCCTTCCAAAATAATGGAAGCGCAGTCTGCAGACGTCGACAGTGTCAGCGGTGCAACCTTTAGTTCAAAGGGCATCAAAGACGCAGTCAATGATGCATTGGAACAGGCAGCACGTTAGCGGCTGCCTGTGCAAGACCGGCAGACAAAATCTCACACTCCTGTGTGGGATTTTTTGTTACGGATGTTCCCTTATATTGTTGACAGGTTCTGTTAACATGTTTTCAGGCATATCGCTTTTACAGGTTAATCAATTTTTCCTTTATTTCCTCATCTGTCAATGATATTCCCTCCAAATATAAAATATTCAACTTGTCCAAATTCTTCAAAAAGCTCCAATCATGGACCCCTGTATCAGAGATATCCAGACTTTTCAATTCTTTCAATTGGCTCAAACATTCAAAGCTCCGTTCATCCAGATTATGACACCCAGCTAATGACAATACTGCAAGCTGCTTCATTCCAGAAAGCAATGACAAGTCGGAATAATTTGTATAAGAGAGATTTAACTGTTGGATATTGACACAATGTGACAACCATGAAAAATCATTTACAATTCTCCCTGAAAGATTCAACTTCTGAAGCTTTACGGCAGAAGCCAGGCAGGAATAATCCCCGATTTCCGTAAGAAATGAATAATCATCACATAAGGTAATATGGTCTGAACAATCCAATGTTTTTATTTTCATGACATCATATTTCACAGCCGGCGGGTATCCCAAAGAATTCATCAATCCACTGTAAAGCCAGCGGTCTTTCACATTCAACTTCCGCGAGTCCTGGCATGTCTCTTGTGTTTGCCGTTTATCCGTTTTTTGCTCCACAAACGAGCTATTTCGAGAATAAACCACCTCTGCATGATACTGATAATTTTCCAGAGGCGTAAGTACAAGAACCCTTAACGCAATACGGCTTGGCACTGCATCCCAGGATAACTGGTCGGGCATCTGTTCCAAATCAGCATATATCAATCTGAGATTAGGCAATTCTCCCAAAACTGAAAAGTCCGTAATTGGATTATCTGCCAGATAGAGACTGGTCAGTTTCTTCATGCCTGCCAGTGGAGAAAGGTCTGTGATTTGGTTGCCGGCAAGACCTAACTCATCCAAATTAACCAACGATGCAAGAAAGTCTATCTTCTGGATTCCCATTCCACACAGATACAAGCTTTTCAGCTGCGTATACTCAGACAGCACTTCTAAGTCCCTAGCTTTAGAAATCCCATTGACTGTCAGGGAACGCAGGGTATCCTGGCAGTTCAACTGACGAAAAGAGACGATATCTCCCGGATTCAATTTCAACTTTTTTGCACCTTCAAAATGAGTATTGGGATTTCCAGGCACAGCATCCCAAAACCGAAGTTTTTGGGAAATCCGTTCTACTTGAACATGCAACCGTTTTCTTTTCCATAGATTCAGTTTCTTATTCCAATGTTTCCCTTTTGCCTGCGCTGGAAATCTCGTTTGAAGCTGTCCAATATAATACTCTAAAATCTGAAAACATTTTCGGTATGAGCACTGATAAACGGTTTCTCCGGATTTTTGAAACAAGACAACTGCCTTGGAGGGTATAATGGCATAAGGGCTTGATTGCTTTTTGACTGCCTGGCTAATTCCATTTACTTGGATTTTCAATTTTTGTGCCAGCCGGTAATCTTTGGCAAACTCTTGTATATAGCTGTCTCCCTTTCCCAAAAAATCAAGTAAAGTATCCATCTCTTCTATATAGACCAGAACCATCTCTTCTCTGTCTGCTCCAATCCATATACAATTATAATTATCATAAAAAAATGCATCTGTTTTTTCACGATAAGCGTTTTGCTTCATTCTTCTCTCCTTACATGACCGCCTATTTCGAATACATGTGACTACTTTATCATAATCCTTTGCGGATAAATTGGCAACTTTATTTCATCCAAATTCCAGTTATGTAATGTATAAACCATTCCTTTGTTGTCGTTCCACCACAGGTAAATCTGGGTCACTTACTGTCTGATCAGTGTGTGCATACGATTAAGGCTGCTGTCTTTGAAGGAATAATGATTATATCGATTCTCGCAACCAAACCCATTCTACTTTTCAAAAGCTGCGCCGGATCGAGCAAAAGGATTATCCAGAAGCAGCCGAGAGAAAGGGCAGGACTACGCATTGCCATCTTTCTAATGAAGGGTTATGACCAATACAGTCATAACCCTTCATTGTTAGAGCATGGCCCTGTTCTCCATTGAGGAGTTTTTCGCTGATCCGAAAAACGGAACTTTGGAGAACAAATAAACCACCTGCTCTGCGGGTGGTTGGAATAGCTTTAGCGTTGTGTAAAAAACCTCCAATGATATAATAAAAATAG
>JAGAQJ010000076.1 GCA_017622845.1 Lachnospiraceae bacterium
AAACAGATACTGGGACAAACTGTTGATATAAATCGTCAATAACAGTATAAGTAAGCAAAATAAAATCTTCAAAAGTTGCTATGAGAGTGGTATAATCATCTTGGAACTTCAACATAATGTGTCTCCTTTCATAGTCGTAGTGGTGTACAACTATAGAATAGCATATTTTGTTGAAGTTTTTTATATCAACTAGCACAACAGGTTAAATTAACCTGTTGTGCTAGAGCATGTTAAAAAAACTGCCAGTTAGTGTATAATTATTATTGGCAAAGATAGGAATTATTCCTAAATTAAAGGGAAGTAGAGAAATTCCCTACTTCCCAATCATACAGTTTTTCTTTATGATGTTAATTGATGAGAAAAACACGTAAAGGAGACTGTATGATGAAATCTATTGTAGAAGAAAAGCTGGTATCTTTCAAGACATTGGAGCAGAAAGTTTTTAGATATGTCTGTGAATTGGCACAGGAGATCACCCAGCTCATGCTGGAGAACTATGATGCGGAACTGGCAGAGGGCAGAAATAAAAGTCAGTACCAGGATAAGGGAAAGCGGATGACTACGATCAAGACCGTTTATGGGGAAGTAAGCTATGCCCGGAGAGTGTACCAGACGAAGCTGGATGACGGAAGGAAGGTCTGTGTGTATCTGCTGGATGAAGCCATGCACATGGATAAGATCGGGCTGATCTCTACAAACCTGGCGGAAAAGATTGCCATGGCGGTTACCGAATCCCCCTACCGTGTAACAGCAGAGATCATCAGTGAAACCTGTGGCCAGAGTATCAGCCATGGAGGCGCATGGAATCTGATACAGCGGCTTGGCGAGCGGATCAGCGAAGAAGAGGACTATGCTGTAAAGCAGATGGAAGCAGGGCAGGCAGCCGGGAAAGCAGAGATTCCGGTGCTGTTTGAAGCCCAGAAGATGGACGAGATGCTGGAGTACATCCGGATTTATGCGGATAGCGTGGAGAGCAATGATGTAAATGACAAACGGAGCAGCAACGCAAAAAAGCTGTATGAATACCTGTCAAATAATAAAGCAGGACTGCTGCCATACCAGGAACGGGGGATAAAGATACCAGAAGCAAAGCCCAGGGGTAATATATAAGAACATGGGGGTGCAGGAGAACCAGAATTGTACAGCGATCACCTTGCGGATGAAGCGCAGAAGGATGCGCTGGTCTGTGGACGGAGCGAATAACATGGTGAAAGCCTTGTATTGGAAGGAAAACCGAGAACTGGCTGATACGATTGAGAGGTATATGGACGGTTTGGTCTTTATGATGCAGATGCAGGAAATTGTGCAGACACTGAGTGCGGCAAAAGCACCAAAAAAAGATGTAAAGGGGAATGCATATGTCGATGTCATCACGCATCATATGCCTTTGCTGGACGCGATGAGAACAGCATCAAGGAAGGCGTTTACGTCAGTATTCTGTTCATAAAAGGAGACTGGGTAGTTAAGGGAAAGAGTCTTTGAAATAGTCAGAAAATAGCAAAAATAGTCAAACATCAAAAGAAAAAGTGCCAACGATTACTTGACACAAACAAACTGCCAGTTCAGATTGACTTTTTAAGCTATCATTGCTACAATAAATATAACATATCTGGGAAATTTCAAAACCGTTTCGGTAAAAATCCCCTTTATGATTACATGAGAATATGGTGGATTGCGAAACGGCTTTTGGAAAGATGCCCCAATGTGTCCATATCGTTTTCCGCCTGCTTGTACTGCGAAGCATTGCTCAGCGGTAGGAAAGGAATTTATATATGGAAAACGAAGATATGACAGCACTGGCATTGGAACAGGAATACGAAAGCCTGCCTTTCACGAATAATTTTATATTCTGCAAGGTGATGGAGAATAACCTCGGGCTGTGCAGGAAGCTTCTTGAAGTTATCCTCGGCGTGAAGCTGCGTGGGGTAAAGCTTGTGGAGCAGGAGAAGCAGATCAACATACTGCCTGGGCACAAAAGCGTCCGCCTGGATGTATATGTGGATGACGAACAGGGAACGGTATACAATATAGAGATGCAGACATCAAAGAACAGGAACCTGCCAAAACGTACAAGATACTATCAGGGAATGATAGACCTGAACCTGATAGCAGGAGGGATGGATTACAGTGCGCTGAGGAGGAGCTATGTGATATTTATCTGCACCTTTGATTATTTTGGAGAAGGCGAGCCGGTATACACGTTTACCAACAAGTGTATGGAACTGCCATGGCTTGAGCTTGGAGATGACACGGTGAAGGTATTTGTCAATCCGTACGGGGAAAAAGAAGGAATGACAGACGACATGAGGTCATTCATGAAGTATTTAAGGGATAACCGGACAGACGGGAATCCTTTTGTAAGAAGCATAGATGAACAGGTCAGAGAGGCGAGAAATTGCCAGAAATGGAGGATGGAGTATATGACATGGGAATTGGAAATGAGAGACAGACTCAGGGAAGCCCGGGAAGAAGCAAGAGAGCAGGGAATTGAACAGGGAATTGAACAGGGAATTGAACGGGGAATTGAACAGGGAATTGAATGGGGAATTGAACAGGGAATTGAAGCAATGATTATAGACAATCTGGAAGATGGGAAAACGGAAGCTGTAATTATTGGGAAGATAGTCAGGCGTTTTGGACTGACACCGGAAAAGGCAAAGGAAAAATATGATGAATATGCAGGGCAGCCTGTTTAATATCTGTTTATATTTAAAAGGGCTGACTGGTAGTAGTAAAGGAATGATAACCGGACAGACGGGAATCCTTTTGTAAGAAGCATAGATGAACAGGTCAGAGAGGCGAGAAACTGCCAGAAATGGAGGATGGAGTATATGACATGGGAATTGGAAATGAGAGACAGACTCAGGGAAGCCCGGGAAGAAGCAAGAGAACAGGGAATTGAACAGGGAATTGAACAGGGAATTGAAGCAATGATTATAGACAATCTGGAAGATGGGAAAACGGAAGCTGTAATAATAGGTAAGATAGTCAGGCGTTTTGGACTGACACCGAAAAAGGCAAAGGATAAATATGACGAGTATGCTATAAAAGTATAGAATACTATCAAGGGGAGGTCTTTATGAAAAATAATAATAATTTGTTTATGCCTGCACTGACACTTGGAGCATTGCTGCTTCCGCTGGCATCGGGACTTTTCGATGTAAGAATTTTGTTTTTAGTATTTTTTGCGGCTGTATTTATTGCACGGTATTTTTTGGGGCATCAGGAATTTACTTCAGAGTGTGCCGATGTGGTATTTTATGCAGCTTCTTTCGTGCAGCTTTGTTATCTTATTAATACAGCTGTTTTTAATGGTATATTTCCTTTTTTTGACAGCTTGTCAAATCAGAAGGGTTTTGCTGATATGCTGGCGCTTTGGGTTATTCCGGAAGCAGTGCTTCGGTATATCTATTCAGATGACCGTAAGAGAGATGCGGCTTATATTACAGTAGGAATTATTGCTGAACTTACGCTGGCTGTGAATGGGCAGTGGGGGGCGCAGTTTCTTATGCTGGCAATGATTGTAGGAATTGCAGTAACGATTATGCCGCTGGCAGAGCAGATGAGGAGAGTACTGCAGTTGTTTTTCGGCGCAGCATTTATTATGTGCAACATGTCCCTGCTCTTTAACTACACAGAATGGCTGCAGGTAGAAGATGTTACATATTCATTGGAAACGAGTGTTGTATGTGAACTGGTGCTGAGTGTTTTGGCATTGTATGTATTGCATGAGTGGGATAAGATTCCCAAGGATACGGATATCACAAGGGTGAGGCTTTGTACTCTACAGAATAGGATCAAAAAGCTGTGCAGAATCAGTTTGGCTGTGATCGTGATAATCGGATTTATCGGATATGACATGGGAATCGGAGCAAGCGGTACGAAAATAAGCTTTCTTGGTGAAAACGGTGAAGCGGCACAGACTGGAATATTTACAAATACTGCGGTATCGCTTTTATATCAGGTATATGGGGCTGTTCAGGCAGCATTTAGCCAGAATATAATAGGAACAGGCTTTGCGCTTGCAGGACTTATTGGTGCAGTCATTGCGATTATTTTTATGGGAATATGTATCTGGCTGATGTACAGAGGGTATTGCCAAAGCTTTGAAGGTAAGGAACATTTTGCAGTTATTGCATTGGCAGAGCTGCTGCAGCTTCTGCTGGTTCCGGCTGCGTGGGAATTATTTCCTATGTATATACTGTTTTTGTATGGTGCATTAAGAGAATATATGCCGGATATGGAGACAATAAAGAATTTTATAAGATGCCATAAAATTAGGAAAGAATATGAAATATAGAAATGAAGAAAGTAAAAAATGAATATATATCACTTTATGCAGTTACTTTTATTCTGTCTGTTATTCCGGCACTCTTTTATACGGCTCCTGCCTTTGAAGATGGTCTGGGAACCATGGGAACTGCTGCATATCTAACAGGGCATGACTGGAGTGCTTTTTTGGCGGCAGATGGATATTATTATAAATATGGGCAGGCGTTGTGGTACATACTGCCTTTTGCGCTGATTGATAATGCAGTGATAAGGTACAAAGTGATGCTTGCTGTCAACAGTATGCTGACAAGTCTGATTCCTTTGATTGTATATAGGATTTCCTGTAAATATATAAGAATGGAGCAGAAGAGGGCATATCTGACAGCACTGATTGTGGGTTGGATGCCTTCTATTTTGCTGTATAATAAGTATACATGGGCAGAAACCAATCTTATGGTGCTGCCATGGGTAATTCTGCTGTTGCAATGCAAACTGTGCTTTGACAGAGAATGCTGCACTTTTAGGAAGTGTTTTTATAGTGCATTATTGGCATTGGCGGCAGTTTATACATTTATGTCACACCAACGAGGACTCGTGGTAGTGCTGGCTGCAACAATAACGACTTTTATATTATGGAGACTTAGGAAGAACTGTATATCCATGACTGCTTATTTGGCAGGTTTGACAGCAGGTCTTTTTTCTGACCGCATGTTGTGTGCATGGCAGAAGGCGCAGGTATATGCAGGAGCGGTTATGGAGCATAATACGCTTGCCGACTTTTTAAAACCGGAGCTTTATCATAAGCTTTTATCATGGCAGGGGGTTTTGACATTAATAAAAACAGGTTTTGGATGGCTTTACCATAGTGTATGCAGTACATTTGGACTGGCATTCATTGGAATTGTGTTCATGGTGCTGCTTGTAGTCAGGGTATTTCGCAGACGGACTCTGGATTGTGCTGTGGAGATTGTAGCATTGCAGGGAATATTAAGTTTTCTTGGAGCTTTTGCACTTGGATTGCTGTTCTTTTTTGAAAGTATGTATCATTATTTCGACGGCACAGAGGTGGTGCGCTGTGACCACTTGCTGTTTGGCAGGTATTTGGAAAGCACACTGCCCATTTTATTGTATATGGGGCTGATATATCTTATCAATTATCAGCAGGGCAAGATGATTCAGTGGCTTAGCGCAGCAGTGCACGCCGGATTAGTGGGATTTACAGCTGTGTTTCTTCTGCCTCGCATGCAGGGGGTGGATTGTTATGTTCATTCATTAGCAGCACTAAATCTGTTTATGGATACGTCCGGTATAACGAAAACACAGGAGATTATTCCTAATTATTCATTGGCATTATTTGCTTTTGGAATCTTCTCGCTGGTAATAGGTGTACTCATTGGTATTGCACGGAGGAGGAATATACGAGCCGCCTTTTTAGTCATTGCATTAGTATTTTTGTGGATTTATATATGGAACTGTTATTCAGTAATCGGTCGGATAGACGGTGCGCAGGCAACTGTTTACGCGCAGTATTATTTATCTTGGTAAGCAGTTAGAAAAAGAGTGAAGGTTCCTGTATATGGTATAGATGCTGTTGTTTCAATGTAGTCTTATCACTCATTAGGAAATTCGCATTTTTTGCCGATTTTCTTCGTTATCCTCAGTCAGCGAACGTCCGGCATGCCTCCATCGTCTGCCTGGAAAATCGGTGAAATACCGATGGCTGAGGTCGAAGAGTCAGAAACAGTCCGATTTGTGCTCCTGTACACTGACGCGATTATGTTTTAATAAAAATATAGCACCTTAGAGTTTGGTATATATTGCTAATGCAATATATATTTTTTTGTTTAAAAAGCCAGATAATCAAGGGATTTTCTATATTAAGTACAAAATGACAATAAAAAAATTGTGAATTATTTAAAAAATATGCAGATTGCATAAAACAATAAATTGGAATATAATGGTTACATAGCGAAAAAGTTCGAAAAATTTCGTCTCAAATTGCTATGATATCAAGTTTAAGCCTGCGCTGTGTCTTAAACTTGCAGGATACAAAAGCAGCGTAGAAATGGGGGCAAAATGAAAAGAATGAAACAAAAGGGCATCGTAAGCCGGACTATGAGCTGGATTCTGTCAGCTGCACTTGTTTTTTCAACATGTTCGGTAACTGCTCAGGCAGAGGAAGAACCACAAGATGATGTGGTTACCGAAAAGCAGTCTGAACAGGAAAGTTCCGATGAAGAAAAAAATTCAGAAGAAACATCTTCTTCAAAAGAGGAGCAGGATTCTGCTGCAAAAGAAACATCTTCATCTGAGAAGGAGAGTGAGAGCACAAAAGAAACATCTTCATCTGAGAAGGAGAGTGAGAGCGCAGAAGAAACATCTTCATCTGAAAAGGAGACAGAGAGCACAGAAGAGGAGACTGAGACTACGGAAGAAACATCTTCTACAGAAGAGGAACAGGATTCTGCTGCAGAAGAGACAGAGGAAAGCGAGACAGAGACAGTTTCCGAAGAATTTGCAGAAATTGCATTGCAGAGCATTGCTCTTTTTTCAACAATTGGAAACGTTACCGAAACCTGTCCGACAATAGGCGAAGGGGGAAAAGTAACCTTTCATTACTATCCGCAGGATGGGGAGCAGGTTACTTCTGCCTATGTAAAGGGTTCATGGTCAGGCGACTGGAGTGAGTACTTTTATATGAAAGAGGACGAAGACGGCGTATGGAGCGTTACGGCTGAGCTTTCTTTGGAAAAGTCTTATGAATATGGTTTTGTAGTAAATGACAATTGGGTTAATGGTGGTGATCCGACAAATCCCAGCAGCGGAAATTCAAAGATTTTCAGAAATCCGTATTATAACAGCGACGGAAGTGTAACAATTTTCTATTATCCGCAGGGAGATGAAAGCGTACAGCTTCTTTATAAAGGGACAGATGACAGTTCCTATACAAGCATTGAGATGACAAAGGATTCTGTCAATACAGCATTGCTGTCAGCAACGGTCAGTGAGCAGGGAGATTATACCTACATGCTTGAGGTAGACGGCAGCAGGATTTCAGATGTGAATTGTAAGGAGGCAGCATTTTCTATTACGAAGCTTCCGGAGGATGATACCTCGGTAAAGAGTCCGGTTGTCAATGGAAACAAAGTAACCTTCAATTATTTTGCACCGACCGCAAAGAGCGTAGTGCTTGCCGGAGAGATGAATGACTGGAGTTCATCGGCAACGGCACTTACATATGATGCGGAGACAGGCTTTTGGAGTACGACACAAGAGCTGACACCGGGAAAATATGAGTATAAGTTTGTCATTGACGGTGGTAATTGGGTTACGGATTCCAGAAATGATGCACAGAGTAATGGCAATAGCGTGTTCTTTGTCAGCGGACTTAAGGGTGTGAGCATTGATGCGGAAGCAGGAACAACGGTTAGTCTTCCTGAAACCTTACAATTGTATGGTGCAGAAGGAACGGCAAGTGATATCACACCCGAGTACACAATGGAGGAACAGTATCAGGAGATTTTAACAATGAAAGACGGCAGCATTTCCATTCCGTCTGATTTTACAGCAGAATCTTTTCAGGTAATTGCTTCCTACGAAGATTATACAGCAGAAATTACAGTCAATGTGCAGGCGGATGTCTATAACTATACGATTTATTATCTGGATGACAGCCACCAGGATGTGAACAGCGCATCTCTTTGGGTATGGTCTGATGGCGTAACCGGTACACAATATTTCTTCAACGGTACGGAAGAACTTTCTGATGGAAATGTATGGTTAAAGGCAGAAGTCAGTGTGCCATTTGATTCCTTGTATGTTATTCCCAAGGCATATGATGGCTGGGCGTGGCAGGATGCGGATAAATCATTTGAAAACGTTAGCCTTGATAAAAATGTGACATTATATTTGGTTAATGGAGATGCCACAGCATATACATCAATTCCGGATGTGGCTGCAAAGGAAAAGCGTTATGTGATTATTGAATATAACAGACCTGGTAAGGATTATGAAGGCTGGAACATCTATAGCTGGAATACCGGATATGGCAGTGAAGTGACGGTTGATTTCCAGGAAATCGGCGGTAAGATGGCAGCACTGGTTCCGGTAACAGATACAAAGGAAAGCATTTCTTTCTGCATGCGGAGAAGTGATGACAGCGATAAATGGGCAGAAAAGGATGGCGGAGATCATACTGTAGCAATTCCGCTTGATCAGAAAGTTGTAAAAGCAAGTTTTGAGCAAGGTGTTGGAGTGACTGGAAATCTGCCATATAACATTGGCTATGTGACCGACGTGGCAGCAGGAGAAATTACATTCTATTACAGAGATGATGCTTTGTATCAGAATTACGAAGAGGAATCCTTAGATGGAAAAGTCAGGCTGGTATGGGACGGCAAGGAATACGCAATGTCCTATGATGCTGCAAATGAGAGATATTTTTATACAGGCTCGTTGGAAGAAGGAAAGCATTATTACGGTTATCTTGTAAACGGTGAACTGCTGACAGACCGCTTCCAGCAGGAGACGATGATAGTTGATACTGTGACATATTCAGCTTATGAGTATATTGCATTTGAGGCACAGCTCCAGGCTGTAGTAACACCGGATACCTTTGATTATAATGATAATGCCGTGCTGAAGCTGTCTCTTGAGAATGCAGATGCGGAAGAAGGCGCGGATATTCAGGCTGCAGAAGCATATGCGGATCTCAGTGCGCTTGGATTAAGCAGTCATTTTGAGATTGATACAGCTTTAATGGAAGGCACGATTGCCGTACAGGAAAATATTGCATCCGGTAAAAAAGAAATTCCGGTAACCGTAAAGGATCAATACGGAAATCTTTATGAGACAACAGCAAATGTAACAGTTGCTCCAAGACAGAGCGGAGACGATTTTGACTGGGATGAGGCAGTTATCTATTTTGCAGTTACAGACCGTTTCTTTGACGGAAACAGCAGCAATAATGATGCTTACGGAACAGGAACTTATGCACCGGCTGAAGGTTCCATGTATCATGGTGGAGACTTTGCAGGACTTGAGGCAAAGCTGGATTACCTGCAGGATTTAGGGGTAAATACGATCTGGATTACACCGGTTGTAGAAAATATTGAAGACGTATTAAACTGTGATGGCTATGAGGGACAGCATAATTCCGGCTATCATGGCTACTGGGCAAGCGATTTTACAAAGCTGAATCAGCATCTTGGCACAGAAGAAGAGTTCAGCGCCCTGATTCAGGCAATGCATGCGCGCGGCATGAAGATTATGGTAGATGTAGTGCTGAACCATGCAGGCTATGGTACAGAAGATAAATATCAGAATACATATCTGCCAGGCAAAAATATGCTTCGTGATAAGACAACCACAGTTCAGGGTGATGATAAGAAGGATGCGCTCTCCAGCCTTCCTGATTTTGTAACCGAGGACAGAGAGGTCAGCGATTTACTGATTGCATGGCAGACTTCATGGGTAACGAAGTACGATATAGACTATTTCCGTGTAGATACGGTAAAGCATGTTGATGATACGACATGGAAAGCGTTTAAGAACGCACTTACTTATGCAGACCCCGACTTTAAGATGATTGGAGAATATGCAGGAGGCGGATATGCCACAAATGCAGGGCAGCTTGGAACAGGACAGATGGATTCGCTTCTTGACTTTGACTTTAATGATCAGGCATTGGCATTTGTAAATGGCAGTCTGTCAAGCGTAGAAAACTTTTTGGAAGAACGAAACACAGGAATTAATAATACGGCGGCGATGGGCAGCTTTTTAAGCAGCCATGATGAAGACGGTCTGATGTACCGCATGATGCAGGAGAGCGGTAAATTCAGCGAAGATAAGGCTCATGATTTAATGAAGGTAGCAGCGGCGCTCCAGATAACAGCAAAGGGACAGCCGGTTATTTATTATGGAGAAGAGCTGGGACAGACAGGAGCAAACAATTGGCCGTACCAGACAAACCGCTATGATATGGATTGGACATCAGCAAATGCGGAAAATGATATGCTGGCACATTACACGACACTTCTGAAAATCAGAAATGAATACACAGATGTGTTTGCAAAGGGTTCAAGAAGTACTGTGAAGCTGGATGAAGAGAATGGTGTGCTTGTGATGAGCAGAAGCTATGGCGGCAGTACTCTGTATGTAGGTTTTAACATTAACCAGATGCAGGAGAAGGAAGTTGAACTCTCATTAACTGCCAATACGACATATACCGATTTGTACAGCGGCAATACCTATAAGACAGATGCAGACGGAAACGTGGTTGTTGCGATTCCGGCAGCACAGGATGGAGGTACGGTAATTCTGAAGGCAGGTAAGTCTGCGTCATCCAATACAACAACAGATACCAATCCAAACGCAAGCTCTGACTCTGAGAGCAGTGCAGCGGCTGCACCAGTGAAGACAGTACAGCAGCCGACTTACACAAAGGCAGATGGAACAGTAGTATCCGGCTGGAGCAATGTAATCAGTACTTCAATCAGCGAAGCGGAAGCCAAAAGGGTATTGACTGCAGAGATGCAGACTCCTATGGTAATTGATATTATGGCAGAAGAGAATGTTCTAAAGGTGATTCCGGCAGCAGAAGTGAAGAAGATGGATGTAAGCGGTGCTGATTTCCGCTTCCATTTCGGAAATCGTATGGTTATGGTTTATAATCATGAGTCATTAAGTACAATAAACGGAGACCTTGATTTGAACTTTACAATGACGACGGATAAAGATTTTGGTCAGGGCTTTAAGGCTATCGTGTTTGAGCCGCGAAAGAGAGCAGGCTATGGCGGACAGTTGTCATTTGCTTATCTGATTGGCAAGGAACATGCCGGTAAAACAGCATTTTTGTTTAGCAGAAATATAGCAACAGACCAGGTAGAATTATTTACAGCATGTGTAATCAGCGAGGACGGAACAATCGTTGTGTCAGGAACGGATTATACAGATTTCATTATTCTTTATTAATAAGGACAGAAATGCAGGAGGGCGGAGCTTCCTGATAAAATGTTTTAACTAAAAAACGAACTCTGATTGTATCATACTTTCAGGGTTCGTTTTGAGTTATACATCCATGATTCATCTTAATAAAATCTTAAATTCACTTCAACGCCGCAATGCCGTGCAAATAGCGGACAAAGCTAGATTTTACAAGGCATTGCGGTACTTTTTAAGTCATCAAAAATTATGGTTAAAAATATATAATAAAAAACGGTTAGTGACAAATTAGTGACAAATTATTTTAAGTCAGGAATTTCTATTTTCTCAATTTCAGCCCTAAGCTCAGCAAGGGTTCTATGTCCATATACAGAACGTTCAATATCATTTCCCAGAGAATGTCCCATTAAAAGATGTTTTGACAAATCATCAACACCATATTTATCGCAAATCCATGAAAAGGTATGACGGCAGTCGTGAGGGGTGTGCTTTGTTCCTGCATCGGATATTGACAGCCCCAGAGTGTCAAGCGTCTTATAAAATTCAGAACGGCACTTATTGACTGAAAATGTTTCTCTGCCGTCTGAGTATCTTTCGGAAAAATCTTTTGCGAATCCCTGAACTGCAGGGTGAAGCGGAACAATTCTGTCTTTGCCGGCAGCAGTTTTAATTCCTCCCTGTAAAAATTGACCATCTTCGTCATACCGGATTGTTTTGTAGGCAGTGATGCGAAAGCCAGTATAGATCATAAGCAGAATCATGTCTACATTTTCCTTGTCCTTGTTTTTCCAAAGGGTATTGATGGCATCAGCAGAAAAAGGGACCCCGTTTTCGTCATCATCTGGAATATTGATGCTTACAAATTTGGAATAATCTTTTTCTACAATATCATGCTGCAGAGCATAGGCATACATGCCCTTAAAAAGCGATACGATTAATTCGAGGCTGGAATGTTTCAGGGGGCATGTATCAACAATTTCTTGCAGGTCGGCTGTCCTTAAATCGACAAATTTTCTGTTGTGGAGCATCTCGCAATTATTAAAAGCAGCCCGTGAGGAATTTTTGGCAGCTTTCGAGAACTGTTTTTTGGAGTGGTTGTATTTATTGTCAAAGTACATTTCATATAACTTGGAAAAGGTAAGATTGACATATTCCGGTGCTATGGATGCACTCCGGTTGGAAAGCATGGCGGCGCATAAATCAGAAAAAGATACGCTGGACTGCCTGATATCATTAGGAGCGTTATTGTAAAGCATCAAAGCTTGATAAGCTTCATCATAAGTCTTAAAATAGCCGATCGCAGGCTTGAGGACAGGAGAGCCTGAAAGGGTAAATTCAACAACAGGCGGATATGATGCCCATGGTTTTTGACGTTTGCCTGATAAGTGCTTGATGGTGCCGGAACCGTTTGGCAGTTTGCGGTGTCTTTTTGGTTTGCGTTTGGGTGGAGCAGCAGTGGTTGAAGGGTTAACAGGATAGCCGCACGAAGGGCATGAGATTGCCTTATCTGAAATAGAATGCCCACACTCAGGGCAGAGAATTAAAGCCATAAAAGCCTCCTTAAAATAAAATATTGAAGGATAGTCCGAAGTGTGGTATAATATAGACGTTGGGGTGTATATTGTATCATGCTCCGGATTATCCGGGTTACAGTATCATCTTTAGGGTATCTGTGTTGGAGCGCAGATACCTTTTTATTTAGTTGCGACTTCGCGACGCGATGAACTTATAAAGATACTATCACAGATAGGGGTATAAAATCTACCTCTATCTTTTCATATCTTCAAAATAATAGGTTAGCACTGTTGTGCATGCTGGACGGCAAAACCGCTTTGGTTTCAGATATTTCACCTGTCTGCTTGGCAAGGGTCATACCAAACATCGACGATTGTTATTCAAACTTTATCTCAAACAGTGTCCACAGCGTGAATATTCTTGAGATATAAGGGATTCAATACTCTGGTTCGATGTTTCATAATTTTGCGGTGCAATCTTTTTTACATCTCGGCAGCTTGGAAGATGAATTTTATGAGTGCTGGTATTTAAGACGTATTGCTGAGTTGTTTCTTGCTGTTCGGCATTATTGTAGGTGTTGAAATTATCACCATTGTCAGCCGGGGTATTAGTCTGCTCCGGAGAAATAACAGCAGGAGAAGTCTGTGCCGCAGTGCGGTTCGCATTGCGCATTACAGTAGATGCCTGTGGTGTTACAAAATATTGCCCTTCCATATTAACAACTGTGCCATTGGTAAGACATTGGTCGAGCAGAGCAGTGTCATCAGTAACGAAAGGTGTATAAGATGTTACAATCTGATAACACCCATCTGTATCATCCGGAGCTGGTGCTCCTGTAGGGTTGATACAGACTCCGTTTGCATCGAAGAGAAACCACAGCCCGGAAACCTCGACCCATGAGGAAACGGCATAAGTTCCATCGTCTTTGAGATAATGTATTCCTGCATCGTCCTGAGTAAATCCGGCAGCGAATACATTAAGAGAGAACAGTAAGCTGAATAATAAGGTGAGCAGCGCTGATTTGAAAAGTTTTTTCTTCATAATGTACCTTCTTTCTGAAATAAAATAGCTCAAGAGAGTAGCGTCTCTTGGGCTGTAAGTAATAGTAGTTGCTACAAAAATAGTATAGCAGGTTGTGGCATTTTGTAAATAGAACTATAATGCGTGTTTGCGAAGATAATGTGTACTATAATCATAGAGCCTCATCAATCTGCAGCATCACAAAGAGCAATATAATTTCAAAGCAATAATTTGTCATATAAAAATGACAATATGCAAGAAACTCTAAAAAAATGACGGTTATTATTTTGTAAGTATCTGACGAAATTAGTTTGAAATATAAGATATGAAAATATGAGTGTAGATTTTATGCCTTATTCTTTGGTAATATAATAGCAGCACAGGAATATATACCCCAACAGTATCAGAATGTGCATACAGATATTATAGATGAAACTGGAACGCAGGAAAGGAGTGTGCAGTATGAAAGAGGAAATTATCAACATGGTGGAACTAATCAAAGACAATCATAGGCTGAAAATGATTTACGGTTTCGTGAGAGCTTTGCTTCCTTGCTAAAAGCAGAATAGTAACACAAAAATATTTTAACTAAAAAACGAACTCTGATTGTATTATGCTTTCAGGGTTCGTTTTTGGTTTTATCGGTATCAGAGCATTATGTAAGTCTTGCTATTCTCAGGGGATTTCTTTTATGATATCACACACTTTGTTAACGCATTCTTCTATCTTGGAATTGTTCAAATGACCAATTCTGTATAAAATGAGTTTCCCGTCTAAAGTAAAAATTTTATTTGGTCGTATATTGCTATCCTGTTGAAGTGAGCCTGCCGAAAAATCAGTCCCTACTAGAGGAATGGCATAGCTGTCCTTCACATTTTTAGAAGTAATCTGGAGCATGATGTAGTCATCGCCCGTTATGTCAGCAAGAATGACTGCAGGACGCTTCTTTGAGGAACTCAAATCCGTAAATGGGAATGGCAGAACGACAACATCGCCTTTTATAAATTTTGCCATGCTCTGTCCTCCTCATCACGCAGCCAATCTTTAGACAGGCTTGGTTCACTCAATAACGAATTATTAATTTCCTGATTGCTTATTTGGACAATATCATTATTTTCCATTTGGGCATCAACAAAGCACATGTATGTGTATACTGTATCAACTTTGTTTTCCGGCATTCTCTGCAATAAATCTATAGCTTTTTCTAATGTTGACATAGCAATCCTCCTTTTATGGCTGGTCTTGTTGATTATTATTTTCACTTTCAACAAGTTTATTGATAAAATTCCAAAATAATTCCTTATCTTCCGGAGAGAACTTCCCATAGTTCATAATAATTTGCTTTGCACGTTTATCTGAGATGCCAAGATTGGCACATATCTGTCCATATTCCACATCTTCATCAATAATCGGTCGCATTGGTCCTGTACCATCACGGAGCCATTCTTCGCGTACATTAAATTCGCGGCAGATGGATTTAATCATTTGGTCTGTAACTGAATTTTTGCCATTTTCAATTAGACTAATAGCAACTTTACCGACACCAAGCCTCGCGCCGAACTTTTCAAGTGTGAGTTCTTCAGCTTTTCTAATTTTTTTTACTCTATCATTTACCGTCATTTTATCACCTCCTGCAAGTAAAGAATAACACTTGAAAGTTTAAGAGTCAATATAAAAGTTATTTCAAATAACAAAAAAGTATTGACAAAGTTAACACAAATAATTAATATGTAATTAGAATTAACAAAACAAGGAGGTGATATGATGATAAAAACCGGAACAAAACTTCAGACGGTAGAAACCATCAATGAAATATATGAAGGTCTGTCAGATACAGGGAAAATTATGTTGTTTACATATTCAAATGCACTATGGGATAAGGAGTTAGCGGATAAATGCGCACAGCAGAAAGGAATCAGAGAACCTGAGCTGGTAGAGCAGTAGAGGGAGAGAACACATGAAAAAGGAAAGCAGGAGAGTTCCGCTCCCTCAGGCAGCAGCCGAAATGGGAATGAGCGCCCAAGGACTGCGTGAATATATGAAGCGTGGTTTAATTGATATTGGAGAAGTTCTGCCGGCTGCTAATGGTGGGAGCGGATACAGATATCACATATACAGAGATAAACTGGATCGGCATATCGGAAGAAATGTATAGGACTTGTCGCGCCCTCTGTGCGGTACACAACATCTCGGTGTACCGCACCTCAAATCCTACATAGTTCTTGAGACGGACACAGGAACCGGCAATCCCCCGTTGCTGCTCCTGTGTGCCGCACAGAGGGCATGATGGCAGCAGTCGGCAGCAGGCTTTTATTTTTTAACCATTTTTCAGGGCGGAATACCCAAAAATATCAAGGAGACAGCAGATGAGAAAGAATTTTGCGAGGTGGTTTTATGAGAGAGTGTACACAGCTGAGTGAAACAGGATTGTATATGAGATGGGAATACTGGGTTCATGTAAATAGCAGCGGCATTTATATTTTATGCCAGAATCTGTTGCAGGTTAAAAGCGCATGGCGGTACCTGCGAAAAGAATATAAAGGGAAAAATCTGTCCGTGCACAGATTTCCTGTTGTTGATGATAT
>JAGAQJ010000003.1 GCA_017622845.1 Lachnospiraceae bacterium
GAAAATCCGCACGGACGCGGATTTAGGACGAAACGCGTCCATGGACGGCGCGTAGAGTCCGGTCGCGGACGCATTCCAAGACTTTTGGCATCACCCATTAGAAAATTCGCATTTGGAGTCCAATCGCCTGTACCGGCATAGTACTGCCGCCCTTCGTCCTGACTAAAATAATCCATAAGGCTGAACTGTAACATTGCAAAAGCTGTCCCATACAAAGTTAATTTGACAAACAGGGGCATGAGCATTATAATGATATTACGCAGACATTATTTTCCGCAGTATTAGGATGACAGGAAAATAATGGAATCCAATTTCATAAAAAAAGGTACAGACAAGGATGTAGTAAAGGGACTCATGGGGGAGTATAAGAATCAAGGAGGTAACTAAGATGCGTATAGTGGAGAAGGTGCTGTACGGATTAGGTGGCTTATTGGCGCTTATGCTTCTTTTTATTGCGCTCTGTCATTATAATCCGCAGCTTGCAGAACAAATAGGCGGAAGTCTGGCAGCTAATACAGAAGAAAACGATGGAGCAGTTCCGGAGGCTGGTGTTGAAGGAAACGATGGAGCAGTTCCGGAGGCTGGTGCTGAAGGAAACGATGGAGCAGTTCCGGAGGCTGGTGCTGAAGGAAACGATGGTGCAGGTCTGGAGGTTAGTGCCGGAGTAAATAAGGGCAGCAGTACAAACAGCGATGTGCTTGTGCGAAATACGGCTGTCACGGTTGGAGAGCTTCCGTCAGCAGAAAATACGAAATCTGCCGGGGGGGCTTATGATGCAGAGAACGACAAGCTTCAAATACCCCAAAAAGTAGCAGGTCTTAGCGGATATATACCTGTGAAGGCAACCGGAACAGAAATTACCCAGGATAAAGCAGACGAAATTGCTTCGGAATTAAGCAAGGGTCAGACCGGAGAGAATCTGACATTTGATACTGAAATCTATCCGTATTACGGCATTATCAATGATACGCAGAAAGCGGTATACAGACAGATTTACGCCAATGCCAATGCGGAGAATAAGCATTTTGCTCCGGTGCAGGATATCACAGCCAATGATTTGAAAAACGCATTTACTTCTGTTGTAAATGACCATCCTGAGCTTTTCTGGGTGGAGACAGCCTATAAATACAAGTACACGCCCAAAGGAAGTGTCGCTGATATTACGCTGGTATTTAATATTACAGCCAATGATCTTGATGCTTCCAAGGCGGAATTTGAAGCGGCAGCAGGAGAGATCACAGACGAGACATATGGTTATTATACAGATTATGAGAAAGAGAAAATAGCGCATGATACGTTAATTGGGAGAGTAAAATACGATGCCAATGCACCAATGAACCAGAGCGCTTACAGTGCGCTTGTGTACGGTAGGACAGTATGTGCAGGTTATGCAAGGGCATTTCAGTATGTGCTGCAGCAGCTTGATATTCCCTGTTATTATGTAACAGGCTATGCAGGGGAGGATCATGCATGGAATATTGTAAAGCTTGATGATGGCTATTACAATGTGGACAGCACGTGGGATGATACCAATCCCAATACGTACGATTATTTTAACTGCTCTGATGCGGATTATGCATCGGATCATGTGAGAAGGGATTTGTCAATCTATCTGCCGCCATGTAATGGCAATAAGTACAGCGGCTTAGAAGTGAATCCGTCAGAAACACCATCGACGGATACAACTGCGACAAGGCCGTCAACCACCACACAGACCACCGCTACGACAACGCAGCCAACGACGAATCAATCGACTTCCAATCAAACAGGTTCTAATCAAACAGGTTCCAATCAAACGACTGCGGCAAATACGGATTCGATTACGGTGATGACAGTGCGCGGAGGCGGAGATGAGAATTATATCGATAACGTGGACGATTACTTTAATGAATGTTTTGCAGCGATGATTGATAAGGACAGCAGCACGATTAACTTTGACCTTATTATCACCGATAAAAAACTTTGGGATAAGATTTATAAGGCATATGATAAGGGCGAGTGTCAGGAGGGATATATTGACCGTTATTTGGTTGAGAAGCATAAGAATGCCTGCAGTATGTATGTCGAGGCAGTGCCGAGAACAGATGGAAGCTACCTGCTAAGGCACCGTGCAGTTATCAATTAAAGGCAAATGGAAAAAGATGTTCCTCATAAGGCATCGTCATAATGATAATTTCAAATTTTTCAAATTCAGGGGAATTTCTTTCGATTTTCCCCTGAAACATTTTTGTAAACTGCTCATCATTGGACAAAAAATACTGATATTCTTCCTTTGGTATAATTTTCCGCTCCTGATATTTTTAGAACGATGCTGTGAGGGACTAAAGTTCGCCTTGGGCAAACAAGTTATCTTTTCCCATGCCACATACAAACGGATTAGAATCATAACAGTGGCAAAAATCCAGAAAGTCAGAACGCTGCCCTGAATCCTTCATAATTTTTACAAGTAATTCATTTGGAAGGGTTCTTGCATACGCACCGGGACCTGCCAATTGGATGTTTTTTACGCCATGACGTTTTAATATGTCTTTTAATTCATCCGGCATAAAGGTATATGTGATGCACCATGGTACACCCCCGTTTTCATACTCGGCAATTTCATCATCACCGCCCATAAGCCCCTCATTCCACAGATTTATAACAGCATCTTTGCTGAAATGAAAAGCTTCGATCGCATTTGTTTTATTGTCGATGCACCATTTGACAAAGGGATCATCACAATCTGCATCTAATATAAATTGATTTTTCTGTATCGGATTTGCTAAATACGGAAGGTATCCTAAACGACTTGATACACTGATCATAATACGTTTGCGACATATGCGTATGAGTTCACCAATAACTTGCTCCTGATTGGGGTAGGTATATGAAACAGGGGCGTCAAAGGAAATAACCATATCAAATGATTTGTCTTTGAAATCACTCAGGTTTTCTAATGCCCCATTTACAAAGGTTATTTTGTCAAGAACCCCCTCTTTCTCCGCCAATTCTTTTGCTTTATTTATCATAGGCTGTGAGATGTCAAAATGTGTAACTTCACAACCATGTTTTGCAAGAAGAATGGAAAATCTGCCGCAGCCTGCACCACCGTCAAACACAGTTTTTATCCCATCCAAATGAGAGAGCAGTTCCTTTTCAATGTGGCTTTTTTGAATAATGTCATCAATAAAGGTTTCCTCTCGATGGCTTTCAAGTTCTCCTTTATCCGGCATATTCCACAAACGTTCCGATATTTTTCTGCTGTAATCCATAATTTCAGTCTCCTTTTCCGGCTATAATGATTGTCGCATTGTCGGGGTTATTCAGCACCTTTTCAATGGTAAACCCGGCATTTTGCAATAGTTTGCTCTCATGTTCCAAGGTCAGTGGAATGTCAAAATGAACGAAATAATATAATTTCCCAGAATGAACACACTGCCATTTTTCAGGCCATTATAAGCTTTCTGATACAGATTCTTTTTTCGTTCCGGCAAGAAATGGTGCAGACTTTCAAAAGAAATAATGGCATCCCAAATCTAAAATTTTCTGACATCCAAAAGGAAGGGATTCAGCAAATAGCGAGTATGATTTTTCCCAAACTGACATATGTTCTTCATAGCTATCCAATCGCTTTGTAAAAAAATCAGACATCTCCTCCAAGGAAGAGTCTGATGTATCCTGAAGCCATTGCTTTAAGTTCTGCAAATATTTTTCATGTGATTTCATGCTTTTCCCACCTCATATATATTTTTTGCATTTCCACTTCGGTTTAAGATACCCTCAGTTGATAAGAGCACACACGGTCAGAACAGAGTAAATTTTGTGCCCTTGTAAACTGAGGGTAACATATTTTAGTATCACATGCTGCCTTACACATTTTTATAAATAAATATGAGCCAGTGCTAGAGCGTGTTTGAAAAATCATTTCGTTTAGTCATTTTATCCAAATCAAAATTGAAGCGATACAAAGGAATCCAAGATAAGTGCATGCCAGTTTGTCATATCTGGTAGCAATCCGACGAAATGCTTTTAGTTTAAGAAAA
>JAGAQJ010000010.1 GCA_017622845.1 Lachnospiraceae bacterium
CGCTGATGTATCGAATCACCCATAAGAAAATATCAGCATTCTCCGCCAGCCTGTTCCGGCATAGAACTGCTGCCCTTCTGTGTACTGACAACTGTTCCATTTTATGGTTTCACTGAACAGAAAACGGCAGATAGTATCCTGTAGGCTGCCCGGTGAAGAATGGTGATATTTCCTTATACGATGTGATACATGCAACAGGTTGGAGACGGAGGCATGGATGCCGACTTGAGCCGGCTCCGTCCTCATTTGAAAGCCTTCCTCATCGTATTAGGAAATTCCCATTCGGAATCCATGGCAGTCGGAAGGATACTATCTGCCGTTTTCGTCCGGATAAGAATTCATAAAAGGCTGAACTGTTACCCTTTTCCTGTTACCCAGTTTATGGTGTACCAATCATAGGTCGTTATGCGGTCATGAGACCCTGCCTGCGTTTCATTGAAAGCAATGACTTCTCCTTTCGCTCCAGCGTCAGTATACTAATATTATCATAGCACGATTTTCAAGGTGTGGGAATAGTGGGATTCTAGTACCTGTCTGTTTGGCGCAATAGTAACAGGACGGCTGCATTCTAACTGAATGTTGCATAACCTGTATTACAAATGCTATAATATTCGTAATTATTCAGAACGCGTTTCCAATCAGCACTTCCTGCGGAAATCATTTTGCAGACGCGTTCCGGCAGCATACAGGAGGCCCATATGAAAAAGATTGATGCATTGCTTTTCATAACAGTATTTACCATATCACTTACAGGATGCGGAAAAAATACCGGCGAAAAATTGACGCCGGACACTCTGTCAGCAAACAATACCGATTCGGGGACAGTGAATCTGCGCCTGTGGGGCGCCGCGGAGGATGAAGCGCTTTTGAGCCAGATTATTGACAGTTTTGTGGCGGAATATCAGGGACAGGCAGAGTTTAATATTACTTTTGAAGCACAGGGAGAATCAACCTGCAAGGATGTGTTAATGACAGACTTGGAGGGCGGCGCTGACGTTTTTACATTTGCGGACGACCAGTTGAATACGCTGGTTGCATCAGGTGCATTGGAGCCGGTCAAAAATGCGGACGCCATTAAGGCGGAGAATCTTGCAGGAGCAGTGGAAGCAGCCTCTATAGGAGACACATTGTATGCTTATCCCTTAACTGCGGATAACGGCTATTTCTTATACTACAATAAAAAATACCTTACGAGTCAGGATGTGGAAGCGCTGGACCGGATACTTGAGACTGCGGCGGAAAATGGTAAAAAGGTGACTATGGACTGGTCCTCCGCCTGGTATGTCTATTCCTTTTTCGGCAACACAGGGCTGGAGGTAGGATTAAACAATGACGGCATTACCAACTACTGCACATGGAACAGCACGGACGGTGATATCACAGGTGTGGATGTGGCACAGGCAATGCTGGACATCGCAAAGAATCCGGGGTTTTCGAATACGGATGACAGCGGGTTTTTGTCCGGCGTACAGGACGGTTCCGTCATTGCAGGTATCAGCGGTGTTTGGAATTCGGTTGCAGTCGAGGAGGCTTGGGGGGAAGATTACGGAGCAGTCAAGCTTCCTACCTATACCTGTGCCGGAGAACAGGTGCAGATGGCTTCTTTTTCAGGCTATAAGCTAATCGGCGTCAACGCTTATTCCGGCAATTATGAATGGGCCTGTAAGCTGGCGGAATGGATTTCGAATGAGCAAAACCAACGGCTGCGCTTTGCATTAAGAGGGCAGGGACCGTCTAATATCAACGCTTCTGCGTCGGCTGAGGTGCAGGAATCCCTGGCAATCTCTGCGCTGATTGAACAATCCGATTATGCCCGGCTGCAGCGTGTAGGCGACACTTTCTGGGACCCGGTCGCAGAGTTTGCCAAAAATATGGCCGCCGGAAACGCAGCAGGGGATTCTCTTCAGGACCAGTTGGACAAAATGGCAGAAAAAGTTACGAAACAATAAATAAAGCACCGGGAGGATTGGAACATGAAAAGCAGAATCAGTATTAAGAGCCGATTGATTTTACCGATTGCCTTATTGGGCATGGTCGCGCTGATTTCAAATATATGGGCAGTTTTCAACATACGGAATGTAAATAACAACGCCGCCGTTATTGCAGATGAGTATATGGCCGGGAAGGATAACCTGGCTGAAATCCGGCAGTCTGCCATGAATATACATAAAATGACATTATCGCATATTGTAGCGACAGACTATGAAACAATGATTCACGTCGTTTCGGAAATCAAGCAGGAAGAACGGGCACTGGATGCGATGCTGGCGGAATACAAAAGCTATCTTACCGAAGACGATACAGATACATATCAAGAGCTTCTGTCTCATTACGAAGCCTTTAAGCATGCACTGGTACACCTTATCTGTGCAAGCGCTTCCCGTAAGACACAGGATGCTTATACTTATGCAAATGGAGATGTGGCTTACTATAATACTGAGATGGAAAGCTGCATTGATGCGTTGGAAGCTTCTATCACCGAGCAGACGGTGCAGGCAAGGGACCAGCTCTCCTCCGTATACCGAAGCTCGATTATCACGAATGCCGTCACTATCCTTTTATGCTTTGGATTAGTTCTTGCTGCGATTACTATTGTATTAAATTATGTAGTGGCGCCAATCAAAAACATTTTAAGCACTTTAGGCGAAAGCACGTCACGCATCAATTCTGTGGTCGGAGAGGTTTTGGAAAGAACCCGAAATTCTAATCAAAGCTCCATGGACTTATCTGCTCTGGCAGAGGAATTGTCAGCCTCCATTCAAAAGATGGCCACCAATGCCTCCAATATCAACCTCAATGCGGAAGAAATTGAATTTGGAGCAAACGGTATGGCAGAGGAATGCAGCAACATTGCCGCATATTCCATGAATATGAGAACCCGGGCGGATGAAATGGAACATTCTGCGCAAATCACTTTGGAGATGACTAACGCTAAGGTTAAGAGCATCTTAGAGGTATTAAGCGAAGCGATTGAAAACAGCCGGAGCGTGGACCGCATCAACAGCCTTACAAAAGATATTATGAACATTTCCTCTACGATTAATCTGATTGCATTAAATGCTTCCATCGAAGCGGCAAGAGCAGGAACTGCCGGTCATGGGTTTGCAGTTGTGGCAAAGGAAATTTTGGAATTGGCTGATTCCAGCCAAAAAACAGCAAATCGTATCCAGGAAACCAATGAGACTGTAACCAAAATAGTACATAACCTTTCTGAAAGCGCACAGCAGCTTGTAGATTACATGAATGAGTCCATACTCACTCAATTCGGAGAATTTGTGAACACAGGAAGCCAATGTAAGAATGATGCTGCCTATATAGAAAAATCCATGGATGAATTTAATGAAAAAGTAACGCAGCTAAAGAATTCCATAACGGAAATTGCAGCTTCCATTTCCTTGATTACCAAGACCATTGATGAAAGCGTTTCCGGTATCTCGGGAGTCGCAGGCAGCGCCCAAAGTCTGGTAAAGGATATGAAGGATATTACGCACCGTATGGACACCAATCAGGAAATTGCAGAAGAACTGAACAGAGAGACAATGGCGTTTGCCAACTTATAATCCATAAAGAATTTTTATGGGCTTACAGATAATAGCCTGATATGGAACGATGTCCTAATCAGGCTATTATTTATCCTATATCATCTCCGCTTCCCTTTCACCCAGTAAAAATCATGTCCGGCAACGACAATATCCTTTAACTCCGTTTTCTCACCTGTAAGCATGTTCGTAAAGCTGCCGTTTTCCTGAAGCCACGCCGTTTCTTCTTTGTCGCTGAAATTAAAGAAGCCAAAGAAGCTTTCACCTTCTTTTTCCCTCAGAATACACAATATGGCATCATTGTGTACGTCGTAGGTGTATACGCCGGCGTCTGCCGCAAAAACAGGCTCGCTCCTGCGGATTGTTTCCAGTGCACTAAGCGCCTTGAATATTTTTCCCTCTACCGTTGTGCTGTCGCTTCTTTTTTCTGCCTGCTCCCAGTGGAAGCTGCCGCGGTGAATATAGCGCGAGTCTGCTGATTTATCCGGATTTTCTTTATACGTATAGTCATTTACCTGCCCGATTTCATCGCCGCTGTAAAGCATGGGAATACCGGACTGTGTCAGCATATATGCGTGAAGCATGATGTCCAAGGTGACTGCCTTTTCCATTTTATCAGCGTCCTGCTCGAAGCCGGCACTCTCAATGCCGCACATGGAAGCAGTTGTGCCGCAAAATCTCGCATCCTGTGTCACAGGATCATCGTTGTAGAGTTCTCCGCGGCTCGTGCTGTTTTCTGTTTTTCCGAGAAAAAAATCATTTAAAAAGCGCTTGTGCGGCACCTCCTGCATTCCCCACTGCTTTAAAACAGAAAAGTCCAAGCCCCACCCGATGTCATCATGACAGCGGAGATAATTCAGGAAGGTGTATTCCTTTGGCAGATTGTTTACAATGTCCATCTGTTGTTTGAGCAGACGTGTGTCCTTCGTCGCCACACAGTTCCAAGTGGTTGCCATTGTTGTCACGTTGTAGAGCATATGGCACTCCGGCTTCTCAACCGTGCCGAAATACGGAACGACCTTCTCCGGCTCCATGACGACTTCTCCAAGCAGCAGCACGCTTGGGCAGACGATTTCGCCTATCATGCGCATCATACGCACAATGGTGTGTACCTGAGGGAGATTTCTGCATTTTGTCCCAAGCTCCTTCCATATGTAAGGAACTGCATCGATACGGATAATGTCCATTCCCTGATTTGCAAAGAACAGGAAGTTGTACATCATTTCGTTAAAGACGCGCGGATTACGGTAGTTCAAATCCCACTGATACGGATAGAACGTCGTCATGACATAATGTCCGATTTCCGGCAGATAGGTGAAGTTTCCCGGCGCAGTCGTCGGAAATACCTGCGGCACCGTCTTCTCATACTGAGCAGGAATATCGTAATTATGATAGAAAAAGTAGCGACTCATATATTCGCCGTCTCCCTGTCTTGCGCGTTTTGCCCACTCATGCTCCTCCGAGGTATGATTCATAACAAAATCCATGCAGAGGTTCATGCCTTTTTGATGACACATGTCTGCAAGCTCTGACAAATCCTGCATCGTTCCGAGGTCCTCTCTCACCTTGCGGAAATCTGCGACTGCATATCCGCCGTCGGAGCGCCCTTTGGGAGTGTCTAAAAAAGGCATCAGATGAATACAGTTCACATTGCAGTCTGACAGGTAGGAAAGCTTTTTCTTCATTCCTTTAAGATTTCCGGCAAAATTATCAATATACAGCATCATGCCCAGCATATCATTTTTCTTAAACCAGTCCGGTGTTTTTTCGCGCTGTTCATCTCTTGCCTTGAGCTGCTGTCTGCGCTCCTGATAGTATTGGTACATATTCGTGCATAATTCGGCAAACATGGAATCATTCTGATATAATTCCATATAAAGCCACTTTAATTCATCATGGTGTTTTGCTAATCGTTTCTGAAACATATCATCTGCTTTTGACATCACTGTTACTCTCCTTCCAAAATCAGACCTTTGATTTCTTCCTCAGTCGGCATAACCTTCAGCGCCCCTTTTCTGGTAGTAATAATAGACGCTCCCGCATTGGCAAAGATAAGCAGTTCCCTTAAATTTTCCTCTGACAGGTTATCCAGCCCATGCTCTAAAATGTAATTCAGCGCACAGCCTTCAAAGGTGTCTCCGGCTCCGGTTGTCTCAATGGTGTTTCGCTGTATAAACGGCTTTGCCTCCACCATCATATCCTTGTAATAGGCTCTGCTGCCGTCCTTTCCCATTGTCACAAAAATCAGGGAAATGTCATAGCTTTCGCGGAGGATTTCTACTCCTCTGGTATAGTCGGCGGTTCCTGTCATAAATTCCAGCTCGTTATCGGATATTTTCAGGATATCGCACTGGGAAAGTCCGTATGCAATCTCCTTCTTTGCCTGCTCAAGGGATTCCCACAACGGCTCCCTGAGATTGGGGTCAAAGGATATGAGCAGTCCGTTGTCCTTTGCGACCTTAACAGCATATCTGGTCGCTTCGCGCACGCCTTCATGTGTCGAGGAAAGCGTACCGAAATGAAAAATTCTTCCGTCTCGAATCACATCTTCTCTGACTTCTTCTTTTCTAAGCATCATGTCTGCTCCCGGATTGCGGTAAAAGCTAAAGCTCCGGTCTCCGTCCGGCAGGGTATGCACAAAGGCGAGGGTCGTCGGCACCGTTTCATCTGCTACAAGATTCGTTACATCAGTGCCACTATCCTTGACCGCCTTCGTAAGCATCTCCCCAAAGGAATCGCGTCCGACCTTTCCGATAAATGCAGTCTTTTTTCCCAGATTATTGAGCATGGCAAGCACATTGCAGGGCGCTCCGCCCGGATTTGCCTCAAGCAGCGGATTTCCCTGACTGCTTGTGCCATTCTCCGTAAAATCAATCAGCAGCTCACCCAATGCCACTACGTCGTATTTTTTCATATTATCAATCCCCCATTCTTATTATACCTGTGGAACAAAATTCCCATTCGGAGCCATTGGCTGTCGGAGGAACACTATCCGCCGTTTTCGTCCGGTTCACAACAGCCTAAAATCACTCCAACGTATCTATTGCAATCTTCTCCATCGCATCCGCCTGAATTTCGTTTGTCAATCCATAGACCGCATTGCTGATTACATACTCACCACGGTTGACAAAGACCTCAATCAGATTGGCGTCCACATAGACGTCAAGATGGAAACCGTCTTTCACCTCAGGTGTAGAAAGCTGCATACGGAAATTAGTGTTCTTAGGAAAGACACCATTTCTGTCTGTACAGATACGATTTCCGTTTCGTGTAATTTTGTACCCGCCAATGTTGACAGTCTCGCCATCCCCAATATCAAAGCTTACCTTATATCCTGCGCTGTCTGCCTCGGCTGCATTGGCAATTCTGCGTGTATACAGTTTTTCGATATTCGGGTGCACGCGGAAATAAATATGTCCGTCTTTTACCTCAACGACTCTCGGAATGCAGAACATCCCACGCCATGTCCCATCTACCGGCTCAGGCATACGAAGCCATGCAACCAAAACTCTCCTGCCTTGCTCGTCAAGTGCGGACTGCGGTGCATACAAATCCAAGCCATAATCCAAAAACTGATAAGTATCCGGAATTTCCATCGTACACGTTTCTTCCTCAAAGTCTACAATCGTGCAGACAGAGTGATTTTTTTCGAGTGTTTCGTCCTCGGTGATTCCCATTGGTGACATAACAAGGACCTTGCCGCCTTCTGTATCAAAATAATCAGGACACTCCCACATTCCGCCGAGACCGCTTTCCTTTGATACGGTATTCACCAACTCCCAGTCAGACAAATTTGTGCTTTTGTAAAAAATTAATTCGCCCTTATCGTCCAAAGTCTTGCTGCCAAGTACCATATACCACGCGTCTTTTCCACGCCATACTTTCGGGTCTCTTGTGTGCGTCTTATCTCCAATCTTCCGGTCAGTTATAGGCGGTATGATAACTTTTTTATCGTGAAAATTATCAAAATGGATGCCGTCCTGAGAAGTCATCATTAACTGTGCGGAGGAAAAATCATCATTCAGGCATTGGTGAATATCATTTGGATCAGGTTGATTATAATGGACTCCTGTGTAATAAAGATACAGGATACCGTCGTGTTCGACAGCACTGCCTGAAAAGCAGCCGTTCTGGTCCTCATACTTCGTCGGGAAAAGCGCAACTCCCTGATGCTCCCAGTTTACCATGTCCTTGCTGACGGCATGACCCCAGTGCATCGTTCCCCACCTTGGCGCATAGGGAAAATACTGGTAAAATAAATGGTAATTTCCTTTATAATAAATAAAACCATTGGGGTCGTTTATCCAATTTCCAGGTGCCTTTAGATGTATCTTGTTTTTGTTCATTTCGGAAAACCTCCTATTGTCAATTTGAACTTCACATATGACAGTTCAGCCATGCCAATTATATTAGCATGGGTCTGAACTGCCGCAGGTCTTTTTACTTCACTGCACCTGCAACGACACCGCCGATAATCTGCTTCTGAAGCACTACATAGAGAATTAATATCGGCAGTACACACAGCAGAAGCCCTGCCATGATTGTACCATAATCTGCGGAATAGGTTCCATAAAAGCTGTATGTAGACAGCGGAAGTGTCAGAAGCTTCTTATCTGTCAGTACCAATGACGGCAGAAGGAAGTCATTCCAGAATGCCAGCGCATTTAATATCACCATGGTTGAGATAATCGGCTTGAGCAGCGGCAGCACAATCTGGAAAAAGGTTCTTGTGTGGGTGCAGCCGTCGATGCAGGCTGCCTCCTCCAGCGCAATCGGTACATTTCCTTTGATGAATCCGTGAAACATAAAGACGGACATTGCCATGGAAAATCCGGTATGCATGAAAATCAAGGTAATGCGGTGATTTAATACATTTAATGTGCCTCCGTAAATACTTACCAGCGGAATCATGATTGCCTGAAACGGAATAATCATGGAGGCTACCATCAGCGCAAAGGTTGCTTTGGAAACTGCATTGTTATGTCTTACGATATAGTAAGCAAGCATTGCTGCGAGTATTGTTACAAGGACGGTTGCCGATACGGTTACAATCAGCGAGTTTTTGAATGCATTTAAAAAGTCCATCTGCGTAAATGCTTTTACAAAGTTATCAAACGACAGTCCCTTGATGGTAAAGAGCCAGGAAAACGGGCTCTTGATAATGTCTCTCTTTTGCTTGAGCGAGTTAATCACTACCATCAGAAATGGGAACATATATGCAATAAAGATAATAATCAGACCTGCCATTGCTACGATATTGGCAATCTTTCTTTTGTTTCCGCCAACTTTTGTCTGGTTCATCATGCTTCCACCTCCTGTTTCTTTGTCAGATATACCTGCAGTCCGCTGATGCATGCTACAACAATAAATAAGATAAACGCTTCTGCCTGACCGACGCCAAACTGTCTTGAGGTGAAGGCTTTTTCATACACATGCATCGCCGCCATCTCTGTGCTTCCGTAAGGACCTCCTGATGTCAGTGAAAGGTTCACATCATATACCATAAATGCTCTTGAAAGCGTCAGGAACAGGCAGATGGTGATGGAGGACATCATGAGCGGAAGGATAATGTTTTTGAGCTTCGCAAAACCGCTTGCGCCGTCAATGCTTGCTGCTTCCATGACATCTTCGCTCAGTCCCATAAAGCCTGCTACATAGATTAAAATCATGTATCCGGAAAGCTGCCACACGGAAACAAGCACTAATGCTGCAAATGCTTTATTGGGGTCTGAAAGCCATGAGGTTTCAAACAGGCTCCAGCCGGTGCTTTCTCCAATGCCTACAAATACTCTGGAAAAAACGAACTGCCAGATATAGCCCAGTACGATGCCGCCAATCAGGTTTGGTGTGAAAAAGCCTGCACGGAAGAAATTCTGTCCTTTGATTCCTCTTGTCAGAAGATATGCTATCCCAAATGCGATGACATTAACCAAAATGACAACAACAATTACATATTTAAAGGTTAAAAGCAGCGATGACCAAAACTGTTTATCCTGCATAACGCCTGCAAAATTTGCAAGTCCGATAAAATTTTTTGTCTGTGACACGCCGTTCCAATCGGTGAGTGTCAGATACACTCCGTAAATGAATGGTATGATTACAACTGCAAAGAAGCAGAACATTCCCGGCAATGCAAAGATACCGAAATCTTTTATTTTATGATTTGATTTCATGTGAATTCCCCCATTCTTACTTTTGCTGCTTCCAGTATTCCTCAATCGATTCTGTCAATTCTGCCCTGTCGCACCGGTCTGCCAGATATTTCTGCATTGCCGCACCGAGTATGGACCAGTGGTCATTGGGCACAATTGCGGAAGCATTAAACGCTGTACCGTCCTGAACGTGCTGATAGATATCTCTGCTCAATGGGTCCTGCGGCTCATAAGGATTATTTTTAAAGGGCGGTATCAGGCTGCAGCTCTTTACGAGCATCTGCTGTCCGATTTCACTGTATACAATCCAGTTTAGAAATTCCTTTGCTGCTGCCTTTTGTTGTTCCGATGCCATCTGACCATCCATCATCACCTGCTTGGACGGAGAGCCCTGAATCATCTGATTTGCAAAATCATTTTCATCATTGTTCAGGAAATACGGAAGAAAGCCATATTCATCGGTGGTCTTCGCACCTGCTTCCTCGAGATTAGGCCATGCCCAGTTTCCGTTGAACCAGAATGCTGTCTTTCCATCCGCCAAATCAATCGCCATCTCATCATAGTCGGCGCCAAGTGGGTCGCCTTTTGCGACATTATATTTTTTCAGAATATCAAACATATTTAAAAACTCTGTCATTCTCTGATAGCTGTCAAGGTCAAGCTCACCGCTCTTAAGCTGCTCTATCACGGTTTGCGCACCCTCAGAGGTTCCGTCATAGGTTTCGTAAATATACTGGAGCTGATGTGCACCCAGCGACCAGTCTTCCTTTGCCATGGAAATCGGTTTCTCGATGCCTGCTGCTACAAGTCTGTCTAAAAGCGCCACAAAATCGTCCTGTGTCTTAATAGCGGAAACATCAAAGGTTTCTCCCAAGGCTTCCTCAATAACTGTCTTGTTGTAAATCAGTCCTCTGCCTTCAATACATAAAGGAAAGCTGTAGACTTTTCCATTGACCTCTGTCAGATACTCCTGTGCCTCGGCAGTCCACGGCTCCGCAGTCAAATCTTCTGCCTTTTCCTCTGCCAGTGCAATCACGTCCGTAGTATCCAAAATAGATAATGTAGGCGGATTTCCCGAATTGTAAAGGCTGACCACCTTTGTGTATGGTGAATCTCCGTCCGTAACCGGCATCACCTCCACATGGACGCCTGATTTCTTCTCAAATTCTGCTGCCATCTCCTCCAAAGCAACTTGAATCTCTGCCTTGGAATTGAGCAGTGTAATGCTTGTTCCGCTTAATGCAGGGTCATACTCAAAGGTATCTGTCGAAGTGTCAATCGGTATTTTTTCTTCTACCTCATTGGGATCGTCCGGGTCACTAGCAAATCCAAACCGGCATCCGGTCAGTGTTGATGCCATAAACACTACTGTCAGCGCTGAGGCAATGACCCTTGTCATTACTTTCCTTTTCATGAAATCTTCCTCCTTTTTGTTTCTCACTTTACGCTCGCATAACCGATTAAGTAACCGGTTACTTTATGATTTAATAGTAACATCTGAAAATGCCCCCGTCAACTGAAAATCGCAACTTCATGATTTTACACAATTTGACTTTTTAAATTTTATTCACAAGTTACAAAACCGGTTACTTAACCGATTACTTCTTGTCGCTTCCATAATTTCCTGCTATACTTTACTTAATATCACTACTTCATATTGAAAAGGATATCAAATCATGAGCAGAAAAAGAAATGTAACATTTGATGATATTGCAAAATATACCGGTTTTTCGAAAACAACAATATCCCGGTATTTCAACGCACCCGACTCTCTTACTTTAGAAAATCAGGAGACAATCGCAAAGGCGCTGGTAGATTTGGATTATAAAGAAAATAAGGTCGCGCGGATTCTCGCGAATGGTAAGACGGAATTTATCGGCGTGATTGTCCCGAATTTAAAAAATCACTACTATTCTGAGATGCTGAATCAGATTTTACAGACTTACGAGCGCTTCGGCTATAAATTTCTCGTTTTTATCGGGAATGATGATGAGAAATCGGAACGGCAGTACATTCAGGAGCTTCTTGCCTACAACATTGAAGGTCTGATTGTGTTAAGCTTTACCCTTCCCTCAAAGGAGCTTGCAGATTTACAGATTCCGATTGTGACGATTGAGCGCGAGGACAAATATGTGTGCAGCGTCAACACTGACAATTACATGGGCGGTATTCAGGCAACCAGTCTGCTTGCCAAGCACAATTGTGACATTCTGATACATATCAATTCTCCTACTGCGCCGGAAATTCCTGCCTATGGGCGTATTCAGGGCTTTCTTGATATCTGTGAGGCAAAACATCTCAAGCACCGGATTATTTATAAGGCTCTTGGAAATACATACGAGCAGATGCAGAAAAGTCTCAGTGAAATTTTAGACGAGTTGGACACCGCTTATCCCAATCAAAAGAAAGGAATTTTTATCTCAAGTGATACGCACGCGAATGTTTTCTTAAATCTTCTGATGAAAAAATACGGCACTCTGCCCGATGATTATCTGATTGTCGGTTTTGACGACTCACCGATTTCCAGAGAGGCAGTCATTCCTATCAGCACTGTCGGACAGCAGATTGACAAGCTTGCGTTTGAAGCGGTCAGCCTGCTTGTAGAGCAGATGAATGAGCAGAAAAAGAGAAAGCCGGAGCCTTTAACAGAACCTGTCCACAAGGTGATTACGCCTATTCTGCTGCGCCGGGAGACGACGGAGAAATCACACTAATGCTCCTTTCAAACTTCCCCCGACATTTTATCGGGTGAACAAAAAATCGAGATCATCAGCAGCACCAACGCTCCCACAGTCATCCATAAAAAGGACATATTCATGCCGTGCATCAAAGCATTATCTCCATAAACCTCGGCTGAGCCTGCACTCACCGCGGTCATAATCCCCACAAACACTGCCGATCCGATGGATCCGGCAATAGTACGGAAGGAGGTCAGCAATGATGATGCATCCGCCACTTTTTGGGGGGGCACATTACTGGTTCCCCATGTCAGCAGAGGCATCATCAAACTGCCGATGGAAATATTTCGGATCACATTGAGAACAACAGCAATCCAAAGAGGGGTACTCATGGTGATGAAGGACATTCCAATATTGCTGACTACCAATGCAGCAGAACCAATCATAAAAATTTTCTTAATTCCAATTTTATCATACATTCTCCCTGCAAACGGGCTGACTACGGCAGTTGCAAGAGAACCGGGCAGCGTAACCAAGCCGGAAATAACTGCTGAGTAGCCCATAACGCTCTGAACATACAGCGGCATCATTACAGAAGAACCCATCATCACCAAATAGAGAACCATACTGGAAATGACGCTCACTGCATAACTCCGATTGCTTAAAATTTTTACATCAAGGAAGGGCTTTTCGAGACTGCACTGACGGATAATAAAGAGCACGCAGACCACAATTCCGATAAGCAACGGCGCCCCTGCCTGTATGCTGATCAAACCGTAGTTGCTGATATTTCCAATGCCGAGCGTAATTCCGCCAAATGCAAAGATGCTCTCTGCAAAGGAAAGGACATCAAACTTTTTATCCTGAATTTCCAGCACATCTTCAAAGACAATACCGGATATGACAAATGATATTGCCATGATGACCAGCACCAGATAAAAAATGGATTTCCAGCCGAAAGCATCAATCATCAGTCCGGCAATTGTCGGCGCAATGATTGGCGCGGCAGTTGTTGCCAGTCCATAAGTTCCCATCATGGTTCCCTTTTTCTCAGTCGGATAAACCGTCAAAATGACAACCTGCGCTGCTGACATTAAAACGCCGTTGCCGCAAGCCTGCAGAATCCTGCCCACCATCATAAGTCCGAAGTTTCCAGCAAAAATACTGAGGATAAGACCCACAATAAAACTCCCGATTCCAGCCATATACAGCTTTTTGGTGGGAAAACGGGTAATCAGGAAAGCAGTCAGCGGCATAACCATTCCCATAGCAAGAGAATATCCGCTTGTAACCCACTGACCAGTTGAAGTGGTCACCCCGAAATATTCCACCAAATTAGGAAGTGCCGTGGTCATAGCCGTTGACAAAGTTGATGACGCAATGCCTGAGACAACCAGATTGATAAAAATTAAAGTTCGTTTTCTGTCAGTTAATTGCATAATTTTTGAGTTCATATTTTCTATGCTCCTTTTCTGCTTCTGTTTATTTGCACGATTTCCCTATTCTCCATGGTGTTCCTCCATTCTATGCCATACCTTCCGATTGATGTTATCTGCCATCTGCTGCAGGGTTTGTTCTACTAATGTCAGTTCTTCCGGCGAAATGCCTGCTCTGAAGGTTTCATAAAAGTTAGCATGTATTTTCTTAATCTGTTTTGCCGCCGGAATTGCCCTTTCTGTCAGATACAAATGCTTGACTCTCCGATCCCTTTCATCGACAATGACCCTTATATAACCGACTTCTGTCAGTTTCTTAATAATTTTGGTCAGTGTTGCCTTGTCAACACGGATGGTTTCCACCATTTCCTGCGGAGAGGCACCGGGATGGTCGTAGAGGTATTCCACATAAAATTGCTGACCCCAGCCGATTTCAAATGCAGACAGTCCACGATCATAGTACATCTTCATGAGTCTGTCAAAAATGGAAACATACCGCCCTATATTTGAAAAGTGATCTTTCATGCTGTCTAACACTCCTTATATGTTATATTTTCTAAACATACTTTGACATTAATATATTGTATCGCAAAAAAGTTGCGTACGCAACTTTTTTAAATAACAAATAATATTAATAAAAAAACATCTTGAACGCTCAACCTGTATAAGGTGTCTGAAAGACTCTTATGCTTGAACCGGATTCATGCATAAAAAACACATGAATGATCTTGCTGGTGCTGATCTTACCCACCCCGGATGCATAGCAACGACCTGTTTAGCTAATAAAAAACCGCCGTATAGGAAACAAAAATTCTATACGGCGGTTTTATCTTTAACTTGATATCTTTTTCTATCTCGATAACACATGCCTGCAATAGCTTACCTCACCGCAATGCGGACATTTCAATTTTCTCTTTGTGATGGTGTGCGGTCCCATAATGTATTCCTTCATGCTCGGTACAAACCGATTGCGGCACTCCGGACACTCAAATGCACCTGCTTCTCTGTCTAAAACAATCGCAACTCCAACACACAGGATAAATCCCAAGCTTGCAGTCACTATGATAAATATTCTCATGAGCATGGACATTTCAATCATCTCTGCTGCGCAATAAATAAGTAATACTCCCAATATAGCGCCTGTAAAAGCCACTATAGCAGAAAGTATAATCTTTTTTCTGCTTTCTTCCTGTTCTCTTACCAGATTCATCATATTCTCCTCCGCTTTCTTTTGATAATCCTGCTCGTAAACTCTCTCCCCTGAAAGCAGTTCATTGACTGTTATCTGCAGTATTTCACACAATGGAAGCATAAAGGTTACTTCCGGAAGACCTTTTCCGCACTCCCACTTCGAAACCGTTTTATCACTGATATTTAACTGTTCCGCCAACTGCTTCTGGGTGAGATTTTTTGATTTGCGCTCACTCGCGATAAATTTTCCGATTTTTATCTGATCCATTCACACCCTCCTTCCCTTTTGATTCCTGATGCAGTATGTTCGTGTGTACTATCATTATGTACCATGAAAGGAGTATCCGAAACCCACAAAACGTAGAATCTGCAAAATATCTGCAAATTCTACGTTCCATAGAGTGTACCGTATTCCTGCCATGCCAACCGCTTATCCTTCCTATCATGGTGATTCGACTGGCTTACTGATTTTCTGTTGCCAAAACGCTGCCATTTCAATGATTATGCACTCTGTGTACTACTGCTGTTTTGAATAAACAGCATCATTTCTTGAGAGAAGATAGACGCAATACTGATTCATGCTGATTCCCTCTCTCTTAGAATGTTCTGCAAGAGAACGGTGCAGACTACGAGGAATCCTAAGCTTAAATTGTCCGGAATAATCCTCTAAGCTGTCCGGCTCATGAATTTCTATACCATCTTCAATGGCAGCTTCCAACCATGCTTTCTTGGCATCCAGAGCATTTGCAACCGCTGCTTCTATCGTTTCACCAGAGGTAATACATCCAGGAAGTTCCGGAAATGAAACTACAAAACCACCCTCATCCTTATCTTCTACAACTTCCATACGATAATTCATTGCCATATAATCATTCAGCGTTTTCATCATTGACCGCCTCACTTTCCACAATCTGCTTTACCATCTCGACATACACTTTTTTGATTGGTTCATGCTTTGGTATTGTAATCGGCTGACATCCTGCTTTTCTAAATGTATAATGGCTGCTGCCGCCTTTCGGAGCACTCATCACATATCCATAGCTTTCCAATATCTTACGCAATTCATCAAACCGGAGGTCTTTTGACAAAGCACATATTCTTGTTAATAGTTTATCCCATTTTGACATTCTGAATGCCTCCTGCTTATATTATATGTGGTGTCATATTTGGTGTCAATGCTTTACTTTTTAATTTTTCCTGCGAGTTCTATATCAATTGTATCATATTCGTCAATTTTCCCTCCATGCCGATTAACTGCTTCTTCCATTTTTTTGCAAAAAAACTCTGCCAACTAATATTTCATAACATTTTTTGGTGTATTCAACAAACAAAGAAATATCAGAAGCATGACCTGATAAAAGAAATAACCAGTCTGATACACACCCTTTTTGCACTGGATGATATGTACGAACTGAAAATAAAAGAAGAAAAAACAGGCATCAAAAAACCTTACCGATATTCAGTTTCTATTTCTGAAAATCAGTAAGGTTTTCTTATGTCTATAAAGTAATTAACTGAATTTATTTGGAAGCCGTATAAATGCTGAACTTCGCGGCTGCCTGGGGCACACCGCTTTCGTGATATCAGGCTTAATCGCCAAAGCTGATGCCAAGTGTCTTAGCTTCCTGTATAATGGTGGAATTCGGATCAACCATCTTAAGCTTTCCTGCAACCTCCTCAAGAGGTACCTTCACGATTTCCCTGTTCTTGTAGCCTACCATGTAGCCGTACTCTCCCTTAAGAATGAGTCTTGCTGCCTCTGCCCCGAGACGGCTTGCAAATACTCTGTCATATGAATCAGGGCTTCCGCCTCTCTGCGTATGCCCGGGAACAGTCACGCGCACCTCCATGCCGCTCTTCTTGGTAATCTGCTCTGCAATTTCATAGGAAACGCTTGGATACTTGTAGTCCGCCATATATTTTTTGTATTCTTTCTTGGAAAGAGCAGCTGTTTCCTTGGAAATGGCGCCCTCCGCCACGGCAAGAATCGTAAAGCGGCTTCCTCTTTCGGAACGCTTTTTAATCGCCTCAATTACCTTATCAATGTCATACGGTATCTCAGGTATCAATATGATATCCGCTCCGCCTGCCATACCTGCATTCAAGGTAAGGAAGCCTACCTTGTGTCCCATTACTTCCACGATAAATACACGTCCATGCGATGCGGCAGTAGTGTGTATCTGATCAATGCACTGGGTCGCAATATCAACAGCGCTCTGGAATCCAAAAGTCATGTCCGTACCCCAAAGGTCATTATCAATCGTCTTTGGCAGTGTTACAATGTTTAAGCCCTCCTCACGCAAAAGGTTCGCTGTCTTATGCGTGCCGTTTCCGCCAAGAATTACCAGACAGTCAAGGTTCAGCTTATGGTAATTGTGTTTCATTGCCTCTACCTTATCCAGCCCATTCTCATCCGGGTCGCGCATGTTCTTAAACGGCATACGGGAACTTCCCAGAATCGTACCGCCTTTTGTCAGAATCCCTGAAAAGTCTGACGGTTCAAGCATCTTATACTTTCCGTATATAAGACCCTTGTAGCCGTCGAGAAATCCAAACAGCTCTATCTGCTGGCCTGCATTGAACAATCCCTTTGCCACGCCGCGCATTGCTGCATTCAATGCCTGACAATCACCGCCGCTTGTTAACATTCCTATTCTTATCATTGGAACCTCCTTTTTCGCATGAAATATATGCGTGTCATTGTTTTTGCTGAATATGTTGCTATGAAAGCCCGAAATTGTTTAATCTATTATATTATAATCCATTTTTCAGATAGTAACAACTTATTCAGGAAAATTTTTGAAAATAAAAATAGCCGTTAATTATATCCGGACGAAAACGACAGTCAGTATACAGAAGGGCGGCAGTTACGAGCCGCCCCCAATGGTATTTTGAAAAAACATCTGTAAACAACACGGATTCTATGCTACAATATCAAAGGCAGGTTATTGATGCACCAAAATGCAGCAAAAGCGGCATTTGGACACACGCCTTCTGCTGATATACGGCAGGGAGAAACAGTATCACTATTTACAAAAGGAGAATTGTATCATGAAAAAATTTTTTGAAGAATTTAAGAAGTTTATCAGCAAGGGAAATGTCATGGATATGGCTGTTGGTATCATTATCGGCGGTGCGTTTACAAGTATTGTGTCTTCGCTTGTAAATGATATCATCAATCCTTTGCTCGGGCTGTTCGGCGGCATGAACTTTGACCAGCTCGCATGGAATATTACCGGAGACGTGACGCTTTATTACGGGAAATTCATTACGGCTGTCGTTAATTTCCTGATTATGGCATTTATCGTGTTTATCCTTGTAAAAGCCATGAACACCGCAATGTCAAAACTCCACAAAGAAGAAGCGCCGAAGGCTCCGACTACCAAAATATGCCCTTACTGCAAATCCGAAATCGCAATTGAGGCAACAAGATGTCCGCACTGTACTTCTGAGCTGGATTCGTAATATTTTACGTTTGTCAAAAGGGAAATCCAAATTTTCTAATATGTACTCATTGAAATCTTCATTTTCAATGAGTACATACATATCACCCCATGCCAAAAGGATTATGTCTTCAAATCAATTTTTTAAGGCAGACAGTCCCCCCCTTTTGATGCATCATCGCACAATCGGTTCATATCCAATTGACTCATTCTCAGCTCTCCTTTGCTATCAATTTTGTCATAAGTTCACTGTTTACTGTATGGCTTTTCATCTTATCCATATCTTCCTCTGACTGGTCATGGTCACAACAAAAGAATATGATATGCTCAGCAGCATCTATGCCTATTTCCTTAAGCTCCGGTTTTAACCGCTGGATCGTGCTTTCTACCATATCCCAAAATATCTCGTGATAATGTTCCTTTATCTCCTCTATCGGCTCACCCTCACCATAATAATCACCAATAGCGTAATAATAATATGAGTCCAAAAAGTGCTTTACCAACCCTGACCTTTGGTATTCTATAAATGCAAATTCGCCCACATCATATTCACTGCCATGCAGTCCATAGACCTTCCATCCATATTTTATGTAATATTTCTGATATTCCGGTATTCTTTCTGTAAACCTTGCTGTATTGTTGTATCTCAGGCATATTTGTCCTCCATCCGAGTCACAGTCCAGTGCCAAAGCGTAAACATCGTTATTTTGCTCAGTCTTGCTGAATTGTCCTAAAGCTGCCTTGATGCATTCATAAAACTCGTTTTTTAAAATATTCGTATCCATGCGTATTCCTCACCTTTCTATCATCGTTACGCGCAAAAATCCATCCAAAATCATCTTTTATGATGGATTTTTGCCTGTTAAGCCTATTTTTTCACAGATACACCATAAGCAGTATACCTGCAGCCAATTGCATTAATGTTGTTTATAACATTATTATGAAAAAATAAAAATGCTTCAATTCCTCTATTTACAAGAGTTTGAAGCATTTCAACCTAATGCCGGCGACCGGAATCGAACCGGTACGGGTATCGCTACCCACGGGATTTTAAGTCCCGGGCGTCTGCCAGTTCCGCCACGCCGGCATTTCAAAGAAAAAGTATTGCCTCTTATGTTCAGAAGTTTTCACTTTCAAGCTACTGACATCACTTCTCTACCGGACAATACTAAATGGGTGGAGGTGGATTCGAACCACCGAAGCATAAAGCAGCAGATTTACAGTCTGTCCCCTTTGGCCGCTCGGGAATCCACCCATATATCAAACAACACCTGATAAGTACTATTTATACCATATTTATACAGAAAATGCAAACATTATTTTTGGATTTTAACCTATAATCCCCTTTTGATTGACCATATCCCCGGAAAACTGTATAATAGTATGTAAGTTTATTTTCGACAGCTTATTTGGTTGACGGGCATCCGCCCTACAGAAATGATTGGACTGTTACAATCATGTTGTTTCAGAGAACAGGCATATTGAAGGGGGATTTTTATCACAATGTTTTGGAACGCTGAAAATAAATGTATATCTATTGGTGATACCACTATGAACTATGTATCATTTGGAAAGGGAAAAAATATTTTAATTATGCTCCCGGGATTGGGCGATGGTCTGACTACTGTTCAGGGAATGGCTATACCAATGGCAGTTGCATATCAGATATATGCAAGGGATTACAAGGTATATATTTTCAGCAGAAAAAATCACCTGAAGGCTAACGCTTCTACACGGGATATGGCACGCGACCAAGCCGAAGCGATGAACGCGCTGGGCATTAAAAAGGCAAATGTTTTAGGAATTTCCCAAGGCGGAATGATTGCGCAATACCTTGCAATTGATTATCCCGACATCGTGCAAAAGCTTGTATTAGCCGTCACCTTGTCAAAGCAAAATGAACTGATACAAAATGTTGTGAGCGATTGGATTTCCATGGCAGAACAAAAGGACTATAAAAGGCTGATCATTGATACTGCCGAAAAGTCCTATTCCGAAAAATATTTAAAAAAATACAGATTACTCTATCCGATTTTCGGAAGGGTGGGAAAACCGAAAAATTTTGACAGGTTTCTGATACAGGCAAAGTCCTGCGTGCATCACAATGCCTATTCGGAACTGGATAAAATATTGTGCCCAACCCTGGTTATCGGAGGGGCATGTGACAAAATCGCCGGGGTCAATGGTTCCATAGAATTAGCTGATAAAATCAAACGATGTGAGTTATTTATTTACGACGAATTTGGTCATGCTGCTTATGAAGAAGCAAAGGACTTTCATAATCGTGTTCTAAGCTTTTTATCGAAGCAGGAGTGAACCGCGGCAAATTGCAGATTTACTGTTTGAAGGGCATGTTGTTATGGCAGAGAATATTGGTAATCTATAGGAGAGGAACGATGACTGCACTTTTTGATAAACGGGTTGAGGAAGCAATCCGGTTCATATGGTTTGATACACTTTCAGGCAGACGCGAGGAAGCGCTTGCCCTGCTTCGCGAAGCTGCCAATACGGGAGATGGCGATGCCTTTTATTTTCTCGGCCGATGCTATATGGGAAAAAGCTATGTTGACCCTGCTGTGGGACTGCCCGAGGACAGGACGTTTGCTTTTGAATGCTTTGATATGAGTCTTAGTCTTGAGAGTGCTGTTGGAATGTTCGGAACAATGCATATTGAAGGATATGAGCCTCCTCGCGGCACATTTGTCCATCCTCCCTACCATTCCAAGAAGGAGTTATGGGATACCGTACTGCAAAAAGCCGATGAGGGACAAATATTTTGTAAATTTTTGATTGCAAATGCTTATTATTACTGTGATGCCGCCGATTTTCTCGATATCACGCCCCAGAGTGTCGGAAGCAAAAAATATAAGAGATTCCAGTATGAGTGGGCTGCTGCTGCTGTAAGACTGTATGAGGAATGTGCAGCCTGCGGTCTTGGTCTTGCGATTCCAAACCTTATTGATATCTTTTGCTCCGGAAGATATGGCACTCCGATTCAGCTTGGAAAAGCGAATCAGTACAAACATCTTGGAGCCGACATGGGAATCGGAGCCTGCGAGCGCATGGTCGGAAACGAGTACCGTGATAACGGCTTGCTGTCAAAGGCAGTCGAGCTGTATGAGCGTGCGCTATCCCATCAAGACAGCTATGCTTATTATTGTCTTGGAAAGCTGTACACTTTCCACGGCGCTTTGCCGCTTGATTTGAATAAAGCGCTGGCTTATTTAAAAAAAGGTCATGCCCTGTTTCCTGAAGACAGCGGTTTCTGCAACTTGCTTGGAGAAATTTATTTCCGCGGAGGTCAAGGCATTTCATGCGATTATGAACAGGCATTTGCGCTGCTTCAGAAAGCGTATCTGAACGGCAGCACATGGGGCTCGGACATGCTTGGAACCTGTTATCTCAAGGGGCTTGGCACTGCGCCTGATGCCGGAATGGCTCAGACGCTTTTTGAGCTGCACCCAAAAAGAAAGCTTGCCGCCGAAGGGCTGAAAAAGCTTTCTTTTTGATGCTTTTTATCCTCCTCTAAGCCATACTCTTTCATGTAAGTATATCCCATACCGCCTCCCATGTTCTTAGACCAGTCAATTCCGCCCTTTCATCCGATTGCTGTAACAGTACCAATGATTACAACAGCTACTATGATTTCAGCCAGCATTCCCGTTCCCCTTTTTTAATTGTACGCACATAACAAGTTCAGCTTCTTTCTGTACAAGCCATGCATCATCTTTGGGCATATGTAACAGTTCAGTCTTATAGAAATAATTGGATTAGCATTATCATATGGTGAGGCGCTCATGTGCAATCGAGCAGGCTTATGCTATTTACTGTGCCAAGCCTGTACAGCTCTGATGCTAATATCCTTACAGGTTTGCATACATAAAAATAACTGCCGCATAATTACCTGCGACAGCTAATTTATGAAAAAGCGTTTAATCGATATACTCAAAATAGTCAAAGTCCGCCGGAATGCGTGTGCCGCATCCTCCGTTGTTTGCATAAATTCCTACCAAGGTGCCTGTGTGGCGCTTCGGGTCGTCAGGAACGCCTTCATCACAGAGATAAATGCAGTTCTCGAGCACGCCTGCAAGTGTCCAGTCCTCTCCGTCATAGCTGTAATAAAAGCTTCTGGTCAGCTTATCCACCGCTACCTTTAGATAGATGCTCTGCTCTTTGATGTCGTCAACGGACGCTATCAATTCCTCTCCGTGATTGCGGTTAATCACAAGCTGAAGCTTCCTGCCATCTTCATAGCAGACAGAGAACCTCGCGTAGGTGGCTGTGCTGTAGTAGCAGGTCAAGCCTGCCTGTTCCCCGTTTCTGGACGGGTAAAAGTCAACCTTGGTTGATGCGGTGTAGCTTAACTCCTGCTCACGTCTTACCAGTGTATTTTTTGCCCGGATTTCAGAGAGCTGTCCGTCTCTTGTCCAGATGCGGAAATATCCGGGTCTTTCTGTAAGGGAATAGCTGCCTTTTGCCGGATTTCTGACAAATTCCCAGTTTAAATTCAATTTATCACTGTCAAAATCATCTCTCGTCCACTTTTCAAATACATGCTGCGGAAGGTCCGGCGCTGTCTGTTCGGTACTCGGTCCTTTTCTGTCATTGATGATAAACCAGTCGTCATCCAGCCATGTGACAGGGTCTAAACCGGACTCTCTGCCAATCGTCGTGTAATGCCCCTGATTGGGTCTGCCCATCAGATAATATACCCACCAGTCACCATTCTGCGTCTGTATCAGCTTGCCGTGACCGGTCCGCTGAATGGGGGCATCAGGGTCAAACTGGCGCATCAGCGGATTGTACGGAGACGGTTCATAAGGTCCGAATAGATTTTCCGAGCGTCCTACGTTAATGCCATGTCCATAACCTGTGCCGCCTTCTGCCAATATTGCATAATAATATTTGCCGCGCTTAAGCAGATGCGGTCCTTCGGGACATCTTTCTCCTGTTCCGGGCCATACAGGAATCGTATCGCCTGTCACTCTTGTGCAGTCATCACTTAACGGCACCAGATTAATGCCGGGGCTGATAACCATGTAGTGTTTTCCGTCATCATCAATGAAATGGGAGGGGTCGATGCTGTCCACCTCAAGCCAGCTTGGCTTACTGTACGGTCCCTCGGGTTTATCAGAAGTGACTACCAACTGTCTGCGCATCACGTTGTTGTCACGCTTGCCGTCTGCGTTTAGTCTGAGCGTCGCCATGATAATAAATTTGCCATTATGATAGGAAATGTCAGGTGCCCAGATACCATGAGAATCCCTGATATCCTGCAAGTCAAGCTCATCAGAATCCGTAACCGCATGTCCTATCACCTGCCAATGAACCATATCCTTAGAATGGCTGACAGCGATAGCAGGAAAATACTGAAAGGTAGAATTTACCATGTAATAATCCTCACCGACACGTACTACGGACGGGTCAGGAAAAAATCCTCTTTGCACCGGGTTTTGATATGTATTGCTCATAAGCTGCTTCCTTTCTTTTCTTCATTTATGATGTGATACCTGTATACTCCACATATTCTACCACGGCATAGCCTTGGCTTTCCTTATTTGCAGATGCACAAAATACGCCGTTTTTCACGCCCACCCATCGTCCGGGTACTGCCTGCATCTCGCCTGCTTTCCGGTAAGCGCTGCCGTCTGTGCTGTATGCAATTGTGACAAGCTCCAGCGGAAAATTTTTTTCCTTCTCATTCAAATCCTGTGTGCCCACACACTTCACAGTGTATTTCACATATATCGCTTCTGCCTGTTCTATGTCGATTTCCGGAAGCATCGCCACCGTTTCCTCTGTTGTATCAGGAAGAATTTTTCCGTATTTCTGCACGCCTGAAATATAGCTTGGCACAAGTCTGTTTCCTTCTTTCCGAAACGTTATCAGCCCATAGCTCATACCCATGGAAATCACGCCTGCCTCGTCTCCTTCTGAAAGGTTTGATAAGTCAAACTTTGTTGTGCAGGCAAATTCCGGAGCAGGCCACTTCTGCAGCAGAAGATTTGGCATATCTCCGTATGCGCTGTTTTTGTAAACGGCATTTAGTTTCATACTGCTGCCTGTCAGCTCGTACCATTCCGCTTTCGGGTTTGCATTCCACTGCCACTGTAATCCAAGTGTTTTTCCCGTGAAATCGTCTGAGGTTTCCGGCTCACAGATTTCCTGTTTTACCCCTCCTACGTTCGGTTTTCTGTATTCCATGACAGGCTCTCCGTAGTCGCTGCCATTCTTTGCGACACCGATAACCGGCCAATCCTCCTGCCAGCTCATCGGCTGCAAATGTGTGATGCGTCCTGCTCCGTATACATCCTGAAAATGGATAAACCAGTCTTCGCCTGTGACAGTATCTACCCATGCGCCCTGATGAGGACCATTCACAGTACTGTCTCCCTGCCGCATGACCACTTTATACTCGTATGGTCCAAAGACATTTTTGGAGCGGAGCACCGTCTGCCATCCGGTCTTGACACCTCCTGCCGGTGCAAAAATATAATACCACCCGTTTCTCTTATACATTTTAGGACCTTCGATGGTCACTTGGTCGTTCTCATTTCCATCAAATATTTTTACTTCCGCACCGATTAATCCCATTCCGTCAGGCTGCATCTCTGCCATATGAAGCACACTCTTATAACCGATGCGGCTCTTGGCTACTCCGGCAACAAGATATGCCTTTCCATCCTCGTCCCAGAACGGGCAGGGGTCTATCCAGCCGGCACCGGGTCTGATATTGACAGGCTTTGACCATGTTCCAAACGGGTCTGTCGCTGTGCTCATATAGATGCCCTCGTCCGGCATGGGGAAACAGGCAAAATAGGTTCCCTCATGATATCGGATGGAGGGCGCCCATACGCCGCATCCATGTATCGGAGCCTCATAGCGCGCCTCGGGAATTTCAGATAGGATATAATTGACTACTTTCCAGTTTACAAGGTCCTTTGAGTGGAGAAGCGGAAGCCCGGGCGCGTTGCAGAAGCTCGAGGCAATCATAAAATAATCCTCTCCGACGCGAATCGCATCGGGGTCTGAATAATCTGCATAGAGTATTGGATTCCGATAAGTTCCATTCCCTAAGTCTGCGTTCCAAATGCTGCTTGATATCATGTTTGTACCTGCCTTTCTGTGCTTTTACGTTGGTGATAAATTTATTATAGAAGATTCTTGCTTATCATTGCAATGTCATGCACTGATATTTCCTTGCCAAATATTGCGGTTTCAGTCACAAATGATATATACTGGATATAAAGGGGGAAAAACAATGATATATCAGAACAGAGAAGAATATCTTTCCGTCAAGATAACAAACAACAACCGTTATCCAGCGCATCTTCACAGGCAGATTGAGATTTTTTATGTACTGGACGGAGCGATTGAAATCACAATTGAAAATCAAAAGAGTCTTCTGACAAAAGGAATGGCATCGGTTGCTTTTCCTAATATGGTTCATGAGACACACACGCCGGAACACTCTTCGGCAGTTATGATGATTTTCAATGCGGATTTTCTTCCTGATTTTTATGCCGAGTTTCATACACAGAAGCCTATGATTCCATTTATTGACGCCTTTTCTGATGCGCAGAGACTTCACTGTCTCATGCAGGAGCTTCTCAATGCCATGCAAAAAAATACAGATATCCGTATTGCAAAGGGATATCTGTATATTATCGTGTCAATGCTGTTGTCTGAGCTTACGCTTATAAAGCAGGAAAACATATCCTCCGGTATCTGTCAGGATATTTCCGCCTATCTGAATCTGCATTTTACAGAGGATATCAGCCTGTCGCAGCTTGCCGCAGCGCTTGGATACAGCAAATACCATATTTCCCATATTTTTAAGGAAACCTTTGGCTGCTCGTATAGCGGCTATCTCAAGCAGCTTCGAGCCGAGTACGCCATGGGACTGCTCACGCACTCGGATATGTCTGTCACCGAAATCTGCTTTGCGAGTGGTTTTAACAGTCTGCGCACCTTTTACAGAGCCTTTGACGAGGTATACCAGGCAACGCCGACATCCGTCCGCCATATTTCAGGAAAATCTCAAAGCATGTTTGAAAAAGAGAACATCAGGTAAATCGTTTTTGCCATTTTTACTGCTCTTGTTTCTCCTCTTGCGGTTTAAACTGACTGGCTGATGTCTGATTCATGTTTGCCTGATTTCTGTCTGTCTGACTCATGTTTGCCTGATTTCTGTCCGTCTGACTCATATTTGCCTGATTTGCATTCATCTGATTCATGGCTGCCTGTCTTTGTAAGTCTCTGCGCGCGCGCATTGCGGCTTTCTCCGCTTTTCTGTCAGTTATTGCGCGTTTTATTTTCTTTCTAAAGATAAAGCAGATTACGGCGGCAATCAGCAGATAAGGCACCAGTCTGATCACAAGAAACAGCAGCCCCTCCAAGAATGACAGGAAGCCTTTTCCCGTAGATTTTATGGTGTTTCCAAGCCGGTCCATAAAGGTGTTTGTCTTAATGGGTTCACTGTCGTAACGGTATTCCATCACTTCAGAGATGTTGATATTGACATAGGAATATGCAACATCCATATCCATATAACGCTTGGAGGTCTGGAGGCTGTTCAGCTCATACTGCACCTCTGACAATCTTTCCTGTACCGTAATCATATCCTCTATCGTTTCACACTGTTCAAGCATACTGAGCAGATTCCGTTCCTGTATCTGCAATGCTTCTATTTGTGTAGTCGTATCGTAGTACTGCTGGCTGATGTTGTCTACACTCGTGGATTTTGATATAATTTTCCCCACGCCGTCAAGCTCTGCCAGGAAGCTGTCATAATTTGCTGACGGAATGCGGACCTGAAGATAATTATGTAAGGTGCCGCTCGTTTTGCGGTAATCCTCATAATACCAGTTGTATCCGCTGTCGCTCTCGTTTTCTGACTGAATCACACCGCCGTATTTCGTTATCATATCCTTGACAGAGGTCATTGTACCTGAATAATCAAGCGTTTCAATCTCCAAATCACAGTGATATACAAGCTTCTCCTCAAGAAGCGTCATGCTGTCCATATCCTGCGTCTGATTTTCTGATGCATCGGCACTGCCTGCTGCAGCTTCCTGCGTGGCATAAGCTTCGTCGCTCATAGCATAGCTGTCATATGCGATTCCTCCGCTGCCTCCGTCATATGCTGCGGACGTGTTTACGGCTGCTGTATCCGACATCATTGATGCCGACTTATCCGCTGCCCCACAGCCTGAAAGCAGGCTTCCTGCAAGAATAAACACTGCCAGAGCTTTTACTGATTTCCTTTTCATAATAATCCCTTCCCTTCTAAATAGATAATATTGGAGGTAAAAGGCATTTCCCCATGATGCCCACAGCATTGGCGTTCAGCACATCATTAAAGACATGTGATTGCTGCCAGCACCGTGGCAAGCTGCCTTTCTATTATAGATACGTTATATGATGGAATTTTTTATGGGATTTTTTTTACATAATCAATATCTTACCAAACAGGCACGTATTTTTCCATATGAAGCACTGCGATTATACTTTTATCAGAGGTCAATTCCTCCTTGATTTTAACTAAATGACAAATCGTTAGGATTTTTGCAGCCATTTTGATATCGTAATCTTACGGTACCGAATATCGTGTGCTGTATCGCTCATAGTTCTCTGAAAGTAAATGATACGGTACACAGGAAAGGAGTAAACTACTATTGCTTTTATAGCGGCTGCGCATTTATCATCAGAATCAGTTTCTCAAAGGACTCCTGAAAGCGTCTGTCATCTTCTTCACTCCTTTTGGAGGGACCTTTCAGATGGTGCCTGCTGTTTGTCCGTCTTGCCTTTTTTGCCATATGGCGCTCCATGAGCATTGCATCAATATTATCATTTGTATACCATTTCCCGCTCTGGTGTATACAATATGCCCCCTTTCCAAGTGCCATTGCTGCTACACCATAATCCTGTGTCACTACAATGTCTCCTTTACTGCACTGATTCACAAGTGCAAAGTCCACTGCATCGGCTCCTGCTCCAATTACTTTTATCTCACTGTAATCGGATTGCAGGACATGATTCGTGTCACACAACAGAAGGACCGGTATTTCCTGCTCTTTTGCAATCTTTTCCACAATTCTCACAACCGGACATGCATCTGCATCAACTAATATTTTCATATGCTTCCTCTTTTCACAATAAACATAATGGTATGATGGCGGAATCAAAAGGTACAAGCCACAACGAATAATTGCAGATTGCACAAATTTGCTTTGCTATTCAATCACTGCCCAGCTCCATATATCTCCGATACGTTTGAAATCCGACCGACTCATAAAACGCCAAGGCGCCTTGGTTGAACTCCCACATATTGAGTTCTATCCGGTCTATGCCGCGCTTCTTTGCGTCTTCCCTTATAAATGCAATTAATTCCGTGGCAACTCCCTGTCTGCGAAATGCTGTGTCAACGCCAAACTCATCTACATCATAAAAGGTTCTTGCATTCATGAAAGGCGACTCCGGTTTGCTGACATATTGAACACAGGCAAAACCGCAGATAACGCCGTTTCGCTCTGCCACAATAATATCCTTGTTTTCCGTGTCCCAAATATCATAAATAAAATCTCTTAACTCATCATGAAACCCTGCCTTAAAAATATCCGGACGCCCTTCTACGTGAACATCATTCACTATTTTGCGAAGTTCATTTACCCGCTCCAAATCTTCTATTTTCGCAAATCGTACCATATCGTAATTCCCCCTACACCTCGTCGTTTAAAACCGAATGCCAGACCTCATCGCAAATGCCCTGGTTGTTCTTTCCGGCAGCACGCCATATTCCCTCCAGCTTCATTCCGGCTTTCTCCATTACCCTGCCGGATTTTGGATTGTTCACATCATGGGAGGCTGCTACACGGTTTAAGCCGACCTCATCAAAAAGATACGCAATCACCTCACCCAAGGCTTCCGGCATAATGCTCTTTCCCCACCATGCTTTTCCCATGCAGTAGCCGATATCCGCCGCCTCTGTCTCCTCGTTGAGTCTGACAACGGATATATTTCCAATCGGCTCATGGATTTCCTTTAGTTCAATCACCCAGTTGTACCATGACAGTTCCTCGTATTTTTGAATCCACTCCCGAATGAAAGCCTTGGTCACATTGACATTTTCATGTGGGGGCCATGTCAGATACCTTGTGACTTCGGGGTCTGATGCCCAGTTTCGAAACATGTACTCTGCATCTTCCGGCCGGAATCGCCGTAGAAGCAGCCTGTCCGTTTCCAGTGTCTTTGTTCCTTTGTTTTCCATGATGAAATCCTCCTTGTTATCGTATCATTGAAAGCTATTTTGCACCATGCCCATATCATGCAAATCTGCATGGTCTATTGCTGCAGTTCAGCCCTGACAATCCATAAGTTGTCGGCTGAACTGTACTAAAAAAGCAGCCTCCCTCATATCGGATAAGCTGCTCTCAGTATTTCGGACATCTGCTGTTGGTTCTGTTTATGATTGCACAATAAACTGCCTCTCGCTTATCTTATATGAAGTCATCAAAGAAAGGCCCTGCACGTAATCATACGAATGCATTGCCTGAGCGTCATGATACCCATAATAAGATTTGCGGATTGCTGCGTTCATCATAAAACCTCCATCGTTTGATTCCTGTCATCTGCCATGCCGCATGTCATTTTTGCTATAAAATCCTTGCATTCACAGCAGCTTTTCTTTCAGAAATCGCACCTGACTTTCAGTAATTTGTAATACTATATCATAATTTATATCCAATAGCAAGACAATTTTTTATTTATCTTGGTATACAGCTAACAGTTCAGCCGTATAGATTATTTTAATCAGGACGAAGTTCGGCAGTCTTATGCCAGGACAGGCGATTGGACTCCAAATGCCTGTCCCGGCATAAGACTGCCGACCTTCTGTGTACTGACAACTGTTCGATTTTACGGTTTCAATGAACAGAAAACGGCAGATAGTATCCTGTAGGCTGCCTGGTGGAGAATGGTGATATTTTCCTTATACGATGGTAAATAATCAGGAGTAAATTTGCATGGAAGCAAATTTAGGCGAGACGGAGGCATGGATGCCGACTCGAGCCGGCTCCGTCCGCATCCGAAAACCTTAATTCATCGTATTAGGAAATTCCCATTCGAAACCAATGGCAGCCGGAGGGATACTATCTGTCGTTTTCGTCCGGACCGGAATACATAAAAAGCTGAACTGTTACGTATACAGTAATAGGAAAATGGTGACTCCCAATTTGAAGTCACCATTTTATTCACCTGACAGCGGATAATTCATTTCCGCCAGCGAATTGGCATAGCTGTCCGGTGTCAGATAAATGTGATCCAATCCGCACCACCCGTCTCCATTGAGCTGACTGCTGTTAAATATATCAATGACATAACGTTTTGTGAATCCTGTCTGCGCAGCCTTCTCAATATCGTCCTTTTTCGAATCTTGTCCCCACAGGCAGAGAAGCCCCTCCGGCATCTCAATCGTATCCCGAAGCGGTGCAATTCCTGCCTCCAGAGAAGAAATATATTCGCGGCTTTCCTTTTGGTCATAGTAGGTAATATACTCTTGTGCCGTGCCGGAATCATATCCTGTCCGCCGAAGAAGATTTCCCTGCTCCAAAGCAATCAGCTCGTCAATGCTAAAGCTGCTGTTCATATTGTTTTCCCGGTATGCGTCCATGTTATCGTAGACAACTGTACTTGTCCGCACATTCTGAAAGGTAAGGTAAACCGGATTGTCAGCCCCGGCAGAATGCATGGAAATCACATAAGGGCTTAAATAGTTTTTCAGTTCGGAGTTTTTCATAATAAAATGCGTCTCTCCGCCAAGCTTTTCATCATCCGTATTATGCAGATAAATGCATCCTCCTGAACCATTAGAGATTAACTCACAATTTTCAAAGGTAATTGTGCTTTCTCCCCGGCAGCCAATGCCGATACACTGATTATTATTTGAAATAATTCTGCAATTTTCAATATATGCTTCTTTTCCATAAGTATAGTTCTGGTCGATATGAAGAGCATAGCCCGAAAAATTCTTCTGCCACTCCCAAATGGATTCCAAGGAGGAATTGTCGTAAGAACCTGCCAGCACCATTCGGTTATTTTCCCTCTCTCCCTCATTAAAACCATAAATCGTAAGGTTTGCAACACAGCCTGCGCCAAAGGTAAGCGGTATCTTATGATATTCTGTTGACTGATATTTCAGGACACAGCTGTCTCTATCCGTTCCCAATAAATTCACTGTCTTATTATAAATTTCTACATTTTCCTCATAGACTCCCGGATAAATAAGCAGTGTATCTCCTGATGCAGCATTGTCCACGCCCTCTTGAATCGTTGTAAAGTCGCCGCTCCCATCCTGGGCAATCACGTATACAGTTCCCTTCTCCTGCGCCTCTGCAAGCTGCTCCTGCAAGCTTTCATCCGCCGCTGCCGCAAGTACTTTACTATAGGAAGAAGCACTCATGCATGCCGCTGCAAGCAAGAGCGCTCCGACTGTTTTTATCCATTGATAGCATTTACTGCTCATTTGTGCCTCCCTGCTTTAATCTGTCAATGTATCTTTCCGCACATTCCCATATCACAACATCAACAGCTTCATCACCTAACGCATCCTTCATCGCCGCATCATAACTAAAATCATAGTCGCCTATAAATTTGTGCGTAAAGCCGTTTTTAAAATAATGCTGTGTCTCAATATTGAGAAATTCGCCGAAGGAATCGCCAATCAGCAGAGCATTCTTTTCAACCTTTTGCTCCTCCGGAATTTTATCGGGAACAAAATTATACACGGTATCTAAAGTATACCTCTGCTGTCTGCCTGACATAACTCCCAAATCACCGGCATATAGGGACGGATTTGATATGAAATCACTATCATTTAATGACAGCGTTTTTCCAAACCGTTTCATAAGTTCTGCAGCTGCAACGTATGTCCCCTTCATATTCCAATGTGTGTCTGTGTAATAATATAACTGATGCTTCTCTTTTTCTGCAAGCATTGCCTTTTTCACATAAATGATTTCGACATCCGTATTTGCCTGAAGATATTCTGCTAAATCATCTGTTCTTGTTTTCTCGCTGACTCTCTGCACATAAGAGGGCATATATTCCGAATAAACACTTTCCTTGTTTGGTACAATAACAACATAAAATTCCGCATTCGGTTTCTGCGCCCGAACTGCTGCCTGCTGTTTCTCTAAGTTGTCTTTTATGTTTTCCTTTTCTTTCAGGGAGAAATATTTTTCCGGATTGCCGATATAGTCTTCGTATGTATTTCCATCCTTTGCATTTTGATAAAACAGCCAGTCATTTTTGCCATACAGAACGACCAGTGCCGAAAACTCCGGCTCTAAGTCTTTCATGCTTTCTAATTCCTGCATCAGTTCTTCATCATTTTCACTTTGATGAATCAACGCACTGTATTTTACTACCAATGAATCTAATTTTTCGTTCTCATAGACTCTGCGGTCAGGCATCGACAGACTGCTTTTAGGCAGCTCTGTTTCCGGATTGGTGACATAGGGCTGAACCTTTTCCTCCCAGAAGACAGCTTCTGCACATCCGTTTTCTGCTGCTTTTGAAAAATATGCATGAGCGATATTATAGTCCGGCGCAACACACATGCCGTAAAAATACATAACCCCCAGCGCATATGCTGCCTGAGCATCTCCTGCCTGCTCTGCTATCAGAAAAAGTTCTCTTGCTTTTTCAAAATCCTGATATCTCCGAGACGGATTAGAAACCTCCTGATAACCGGTAAAGCATAATTTTGCATAAATGGAAAAGGCTTTTCCGTTGTTATTTTGTACTGCTTCTTTGAAATATGCTGCCGCCGCATCTCTGTCTGCAGCAGTTCCAATTCCCTGCAGGTACATTTCCCCTGCAAAATACCGGGCATCGCTGTTTCCTAGATCGGCAGCTTCCTTCATAGCAGAAAAAGCCGCCGCATCATCGGACGAATCGTCTTCTCCGCACAGGTACTCCAATGCCGTAAGCATTTTGTCCTCTATCTCTTTTACATCTTCTGTCTTTGCAGAATCCTCCTGCATCAAAGATGTTTCCTGATTTTCAGATGCTTCCTGAGTTATTTGCGTTTCTGTTTCTGACTGGTCATGCTTTTTTATCCGGACAGCCAGCGCTGTCATTGCAGCAGCTATGCAGAAAAAGACTCCTGCCGCTGTTATGATTCTCCAAATGCGGCTTTTTTGTTTACGGCTTTGATTGTTTTCCATGTAATATCCGAACCGTCCTATCATTTTCTTATCGTATTTCAGATGCTTTTATTCAGCCGGTACAATATGAATAATGCCGATATTTCCGGTAAATGCCGGTGCAAAGATATGCTGCGGAAGCTGTTTTGATATCATACCGTCCCAGGATGCGTGTAAATGCCCTGCAAGCACTTGCTTCACGACGGTGTCTTCACTATATATCATATCAAGATACCGGCGGGTAATATCATTGGGCTGATAATGCTCACTTGCATCGCTCCAATAATATATGGTATTGCGTACCTGCATGGAAAGCTCTGCCAATGACTGGTCTTCCTGCGATTCATATGGTACATGCGTTGCCATAATGACAGGCTTCCCACGGCTATAGACATCCGCTACCATATCCAGATAATACTGCGGCATGTCCTTCGTTGAATTATCAATACCCAAAACAATAAAATCGCCCATATCCCAAAATTTATGTGATATTTCATCACCATCTATGGTCTGATGAAGCGTTCTTGCCTCTGTCTCCGTAAAGAAAACACCGCCGTAATACGGTCCGTAATCATGATCAGCCCGAATATACATATAAGGTACCTGAAGGCTGTCAAGTCCTTCTTTTATCATTGCTACATTCGAATTACTGCAGTAGTCCATCATGTCTCCGCCGAAAATGATTCCGTCAAAATCATTGCAGTTGAGATATTTGACGATTTCAGGCCACAGCTCCTCCGCATGCACTCCGTCAGAAGTGACCGCCAATTCCTCATAACGCTTATTAATCGCTTCCAGATACTCTGCGTGCACATCTCCGGCTTCTTCACCTGCTTCATGGTCACTGACGAGGTGCAAATCACTGACCCAGGCTATCATATACTCCCTTGTAAGTCCCTCTATCGCAAGAGTCACTTCCTCCTCAGAAAAATGATACTCAGGAGCAGGATAGCCGGCTTCTGAGGTTTGTGTTGATTCCTCAGGTGAGGTCGCTTCTTCCTCTTGTGAAGCTGACTCTTCCTCTTCTGTTTCTGTCACAGCCTCCTGCGTTTCTTTTTCAGGATAATCCGCAGCAGGCTCTTTTTTTTGTAATTTGATTCCTGCATAGATTGCTATCAGCAGAATCAAAAGGATACAGGATAATCCGCAGATGATCCGGATACCCTTTTGATTTTTTTGATTAGTATTTTTTTGATTTGTATATTTTTTATTTTGGCTTATTCTGTTTTTGTTTGTTCTATTTCTGTTTTTTTTCATATTTTTACTGCTTTAAAAATGTCACGGAGCTCATACGGTCACGAATCCACTCGCGGTTTTCCTGTGTAACGCCATTGATGCTGTCTACCGGATGTGTCACGAAATCATTAAAGTACCAGAAGTGGTCTAATGCTACGTCTTCTCCTATTGTCAGTCCCTGTGTCCCGGCAATCTGTTCTACGATATCCTGATATGCCTCCTCAACCCCGGCACAGTCCTCTCCGGCTTCATGCATATAATTGATATAGTAATTTATCATCATTGGATTATAATCCATAACATCTATCAGATTCGCAATTTTGATGGCAGCGCCTTTTGCAGTGATTGTTCCATTGGCAAGCTCAGTTTCTATCTGCTTCTGTGTCCACCATGAGAGCGCATAAGCATAACGCAGTCTGATTGGATTATCAAGGTCAGAAGGGTCGAACATATTGTCCGCTGTCTCTGACATCAGATTCCATGACTCTGTTCTTGACCATGCCTCTCTGCTTGTAAACTCATCAAAGGTATTGATGATTTTATCTGTATATGTCTTGTCAAATTCATCCTTTGCAGATACCAGCGAAGACGTATCGACATTGTATCCCTTCGAAGCTAACTCATCTCCTAAAGCAATCGCATCTTCCATTTCCATCATAACCTGTCCGTAAATTCCGCCGGAAAGAGTAGAACCATCGAGCATATCTTTATGCTTGCCCACAGCCGTTACATAAGAAAGATAAGCCTCTGTAACTCTGTCAGCAGCAAGACTTGTATCTCCTGCCTCCTCTGCCTTTGCGACAGACTGGTCAATGACTGCCTCAAGGTTATTCATACCGTTTACGATTTCTGCGTCAACTGTAATCCGGCTCTTAGCCTCCGCAAGCAGCTCATCCTCTTCGGCGAAAAGTTCATCCGGATTCACATCAGAATCTGCAGCAGATGTCGCCTCCTCGCTGGCGCTTTCCGTTTCTTCCTCTGTGACTTCTACAGTGATTGTCTTATCTCCGGCCGGCAGAGAAATCGTTCCGTTCCATACCAAAAAGCACACAACGCCTGATGCGATTACAAGTATTCCTAAGATAACTGCTGCAATCACTAAGCCTGCGCCTGCTTTCTCCTGTTCCTTTGGCTGACCGGCAGCTTTTTTGTTTTTCTTTTTTGCTTTCTTGTTATTCTCCGGCGGAATAATATTGGGAGTTTCAACAATATTTCCATACTGGTTTCCTGCAGCATTTGTCCCATTTCCTACATGATTGTTATGTACGCTCCGGCTGTTTGCAGAATTTGTATCTTCTGTAAATAAGAGTACGGTCTTTTCATCATCTTCTTGTGGCACTGCCGGTGTTATTGGTGTTCCGCACTTGGTACAGAATTTTGCTCCCGGCATCAATTCCGCACCGCATTTCGCGCATACTGCCTGAGAAACAGGCTTTGCCTGCTGATTCGCATTTGCCAGCGCTTCTGCAATATTGCAGCCGCATTTAACACAAAATCTGGCATTTGTGTTAATCTCATTTTGACATTTTGGGCACTTCATTTTTTCATTCTCCTCCGCTCGTTTAAAAATATCGCAGCGCTTACGCTGCCTTTTATACAATAACATATTTCTTTCTTTTGTTCAATTTTTTCGCAAATATACCCCTGCACTCTGTAACAGTTCAGCCTTATGGATTATTTAGCCAGGATATCACTCATATTATAATATATCTTCGCAATTTAATCATTAAAAATATCATATCTTTTTCCATCACATATTAAGATTGTTAACTCCAAAGTCAGAATCTGTTGTACTTACTCATTAATCCCTCTATTTTTTCCTTATCCAGAAAAATCAAGTTATTCTTTAAAGGGTATTCCGTCACACCTTCTATTATTTTTTCCACTGCGTTTTGTGTAAATTTCCCTGAAATCGCAATAATAACTTTAGATACCCTTACTTTATTTCTTGAATACACATCATAATAGGGCATTGAAAAAGAGTCTTTCGCTTGTTGAATCAATTCGTTAATCTCTCCCTGAGCACCACCGGACACATCTCCATACTTTACCTGCACTCCATAATACTCATAATCATCAAATTCTGTTCTGCGTGCAAATGTAATATCTTTTCCAAATTCCTTGTTTCCATGATTATATTTTACATTCGCAAATCCCAACTTACGAAACAATGGAAGTAATATCTTAATTGTAAATTCATTTTCTTTTGCACAATCATCTATTTTAGAAAACGGAGAACCTAAAGAATGGACATCCCCTACCTCTTTTGAACGCTTCTATCACAAAAGAACACATACCATCTTCTTCATTAGAATACACAACCGTTGCCATTTCTCTGCCTCCTGACTTTATATCCATATCTTCTATACCGGAATAAATCATCTGATTTTCCATACTAAAACTCCAAACTATCTGCATTGAGCAGAAAATATTTCATGCCCATGAACACGAATCCTTCCTCATTTCTCCAAGGTCTTTTCGTTCCATTCATTATAACAATCTTCTTAAATGAATCCGGAATATTTCGAAATGAATTAAGTTCCTGCGTCTGCTTTTCCTCAGAGGTCATATCATAAGCCACCTGAATGTAATATCTCTGACTGACCTGGTTCACTACAAAATCAACCTCTAACTGCTTATGAACCCTCTTTCCTTCACTATTCTTTGCAAATACATCCACAATACCAACATCCACATTGTAACCACGCACAAGCAGCTCATTATAAACAATGTTCTCCATAATATGAGTCGGCTCCTGCTGTCTGAAATTCAGTCTGGCATTTCTAAGTCCAACATCCGAAAAATAGTATTTCAGATTTGCTCCTACATATTTTCTACCCTTAATATCATACCGGTCCGCTTTAGAAATCAAAAATGCCTCTGCCAAATAATCAATATGGTTAGATATGGTTTTATTGCTATAATTGATTCCTCGTTCACTTTTAAAGGTGTTTGATATTTTGGTTGGATTGGTAGGTGCTCCAATGGCAGACGCTAGTATATCTACCAAAGTTCCGATTTCTTCAACATTTTGAATCCTGTTTCGCTCTACCACATCCTTGATATAAACATTGGTAAAAATATTTTTAAGATACTCAGCCTTCTGGCGTTCCACAGAGAATTGTGCCACTTGTGGTAAGCCGCCGTATATCATATATTCCTCCCACGCATCATCATAATCTCCATCAAAAGCAGCATAGAACTCTGCGAAGGACAACGGATAAACTCTGATTTCATCTCCTCTGCCTCTAAATTCAGTTACAATATCGCTAGATAAAAACTTAGAATTACTGCCGGTTACATACACATCAATGTTACTGATACGAAGCAAACTGTTCAGCACTTCCTCAAATCGTGGCATAAACTGTACTTCATCCAAAAGCAGATAATACTTCTGGTCGTCTTCCACCCGCTCTTTAATATGCTGATAACACTTCTTTGGATCTCTCAGCTCCTCATTTTCAATGCCATCCAATGCAATCTCAATGATGTGGTCATTATCTACACCACTCTCCAATAAGTATTTCTTAAACAACACAAATAACAGGAATGATTTGCCGCATCTCCTGATTCCCGTGATAATCTTAATCATTCCGTTCTCTTTTCTTATCTTTAATTGTTCAAGGTATGAATCTCTCTTAATCTCCATAATATGGCTCCTTGTTTTTGTGCATTGCACGAATTTTGGTAATGTTATTTTACTACTAAATTATTTTTACTTCAATAGCCATTACTATTTTTTGTGCATTTGCGCTTTTTTATGTAGTGACTAAGCAAAAAGGACACCTGCGCCATGTCTCATTGACATGATGTAAGTATCCTTTGTAGCAACCTATCGCACATACGCTATCTAAAGCTTTACATCAAAAATATTAGAAACCGTATCACCAATCCATATACTTTGTTTTACACCGAAACCTTTCTCTTGTCCAATATCATACAGACCACTATCATCAAAACCGATTTCAAGTACCAAGTCGTTTTTCTGATTCCAGCCATAATAAATGTGCCGTTTTGATATTTAACAGACCTTATATCATACCCCGTTGTATACCATTGACTTGTATCTTGGCATGGATACAAATAACTGTCCCTTGTCCTTGTTCTCCACGATTGCAATATTGGTTATCTTAAATGAATCACCAAATACCACAGTGGCAAAGCCTTTCACATTTCCATTTTCTTTTTTCACTTCATTCACTTTAATTGCATACTTCATATACATTCCCTGACAGATAATGGCGAGGAAACCATTTTCTCTGTCTTTTCCTTTCATCATATTGTTTTGTGTTATTCCCCATCCTCCGGTACGATAATCTCGCACTTTAAAGCTTCTATCTGGCTGATGGAAAGTCTGCCATTCAGCCAGTTGTAAAGAGCTGCTGTCATGCCGTCCTGTTCAAAGTAGATATATTCCGTTCTGTCCGCATCTGCCTCATATACTACCGTCACTGCCACATCCGGCATGAACATCTGCTCCTCTTCATCCCAGTTGCATAAAATTCCTTTGTGAAGCTGCAAGTTAAGCTGTGGCAGAAATACCCACCAGCCACTGACAATCAGCTGTGTATCTTCCTCTGTCTTTGCTATATCATCAGCCACATCAGAAAAATCCATTTCACTTAATAACTCCTCTGCTTCACTTAGTCTGCACATTCTATTCATCCACATCACCTGCTTGATGGACGCTTTCTTTGGTTCATGTGTATGAATCTTTGCTTTCCTCTTGGTATGGTTCACCATAGGCTTGTCATCGACCTTTTTGATTTTCAATTTTCTCACCTTCTTTCTACATCCATTACCAAAAAAGGGTAAAAAATAGCCATCTGGATGGTTCGTCCAAATGGCTTATGTATATAATATTTATTTGATATCTTCCCTACAAACCGGAAGCTGTCGGGTTCTTTACATAGATAAAATATGAATTTGGTGTAAACATATAAGTTTCTATACTCTTGTATCTTTCACATAATCACTCGTAAATCTTTCCCATATACAACATCTTTGCAAAAGTTTTATAATCAACATTATCCCAGTCAGTTTCTTTATCGAACTGAGACATATCATCTACCCAGCTTGCAAGTTGTCCAAGAAAATCTGTTAGCGTCGTATTGGTCCACTCTTCTGGATGCTCATTTGCGTCCCTCGCCAATTCAACGACAAAGTTTAAGAAATCATCTATATCTTTAATATTGTTTATCTTCTCTACTGGATTATTCATAACTTTCTTCTCCTTTCGTTGATTAAATATGAATTCAATTAAATATCATTTCCAGTTATCTTCGCCATTTTTTCTTTGTATATAACAACCGCATGGCATATCAAATACTTGTCCTATACTCTGATCCATCATATACGCAGAATATAATGATATAATTCGAGCATCTTCTTCAGCATGCTCTTCATCACATAAGAATTGCCACATTCCATCATCAGCATCATGTGATATATAGGTTATTGCTTTTTCTTTATCCATTACATGTCTACACACTATACAAGCTGTGTTAGGTGCATCTTCAAATGGGAAATCCATTTTTATTCCTCCCCATAAACGGCAAAATCGGAATCTAGTACAACGAATAATAAGTTTCTGATACATTGACGCAGAATGATTGTTTCATATGCAAGGCGGAGGAATGAGACGTAGCGGTGGCTACGTCGATTGACGACAACGCCGCAGATGAAAAATCAGACAAGTCAAAGTGGCAGTTATTTATTATTCGTTGTACTAGCTATTCATCCAAATATGAACAGTAGTATTCAATAAAGTATTTTATTATGGCGTTACGCTGTCCGTCTGCATCATTACTTAATAATGACTCAATCCATTCTCCATCAATCATACATCCGACATCAAAATTGATTCCATACTTCGCTCTCTTGATTAACTCTGCATCAGAAGCATTCCCAATGCAGTAAAGATATCCGCAAAGAACTCTGATGTATTCAGAACTTCCTTCGTGATAGTTTTCTATTTCTTTTTGAATCAATTCTACTATTTCCTGCTTGGGGATTTTGTCAAAATCAAATCTGTATCTTTGAATTATGTTTTTTGCACGTTCTTCATTGTCATCAATATCGTCATCAAATTCTACCCAGTCAATCGGTTCAAATTCAGTCAAATCAAGTTTCCTCCATAGCTCATTGAATGTGAATTCTATAAATATTATTACAAATATTCATCAATAAATTGTCTTTCCAAAAACTCTTTTACTTTTTCAATCTTTTCCATCTCTACAAATCTAAGAAATTTATCTTCTTTATGACTATATGTCAAATGATAAATATGGTAAGTATCTTTTTCATCATCTGCCCAAAATAGAACATCCTCGGGTTTCTTCGTATCTGCAGGAATTTTCCAACTGCGCCCTTCATACCCTGTTATCGGAACAATATCAACGGTATCGGAATAATATAGTAAAGCACTTTCACGCCGCTGTTCTGCCGTGTCACATAAATGACGCCTCAACTTTCCTGTCAACTGCATCATAGCTGCTGACGCATTTCAAAAGATGTTTCTGCAGCTTCTGCATATGGGAAATATCAATATCAATTCCATTGCGCGCTATCATCAGTCTTGAGCGGTAGTACGCTCCTGATGCAGACCAGTATCTCAAGTCTCTGCGTATATCATCTATCTCATCCCTCATATCCTGCAGCAGCTTAATTTTCCCGTCCAGCTCCTGCGCATACTGTGAAACCCTGTCCAAATCAATCTCAATCTCTCCGGATACCTGCGCCGCAATATAATGATAATATAGTTCTGTTATTTTTGCGCCTAACTCCCTGCCTGCTTCATACATTTTTTCCGCAGCTCTTATGATAAGCCCGATACCGCAGAACATGATATCCAATGGAATCTGCATGATATCATCCGGTCCATATAATTGCAGACCCTCAAAAGACTCTATAAAATCATCAAAAAGCTCTATATATATTGATACAGGACCCAGTACTGCTGCCAACGCACTCTCATCACCCGCCATCACGCTTCCGTTTTCATCAAACTCCACATTGTGCGTATCATGCCGGAAGAACATCGCCTTTATCTTGGACATGAGCACGGAGAGCAGCTCACCCCCCGGATTCATGTGAGAATCCGTGAATGAGACGAATACATTTTCATCATCATGTGCCTTGATAATCGTATCCTTCACACCGGGCAGCGGCAGCAGAAGCGATGCGACCCAGCTCCACTGATACCGCGATATCCGGTCTGATGCCTTTGCAATATCTTCCCTGTGCGCATCAATATATTCCTTTGAAAACCCGGGACCGTCAAAACTGATTGCATGGTCTATCCTGCTCCTCATGGCAGCGGGTGCCGTAATTGTCATATGCTCGGCAAGATTGCCTCCAAGCGAATGCCCTGTCACGCTGAACGAGTCATATTTATCACCATATTGATACCATAGTTCTTCCATGTATTTTTCAGAACGTGCCTGCTGTGTTGTCAAATCATTGTTGAGCAGCCCCACATCCGCGACAACCCAGTCATTTATTATCTGCTGGAGGTTATAGCTCTCAGAACCTCTGCATCCTATGATAGCATTACCGTCGCCGGTATCAATCAGCATGCCGTAATAACCTGTGTCTGTCTGATCATTGCATACATCCACAACCTTCCAGTCTTCCCAGCCTGACAGACCGTTTGTCCCGTCCCCAAGCTTTTTGATGTTGCTTACTACCTGAAGCTGCTTTGTCAGCACTTTGCTGTTTCCGGCGTTGGCATAAGTATCCTTGAGTATGATATTGCCGTCATCCCCATATACCGGATTGCCGCTGCTGTCAAGCATTCCATATTTCATGATAATCTCGTTTACAACATCTCCGACAGACCTGTTTTGACTGTTGTCAAAATCCAAATAGGCAATCTGTGTTGCCATCATCATCTCCGAATCACTGTATACATATCCCATTTCTATCCCCATTGCTTATAACGCTTCTGTATTCTCATCATTACCATTCCTTCATATATTTTTCACGAAACCCTGCTATTGTTGACTTTATCTCTGATTCCGCCATCGTAAATTTGCCGCACGCAAAATCAAAATTTCCAACAAGATAACAGGGTTCATTCCATACATAATCGGCATATTCCTTATCATGCTCTTTGAGATATTGCTGTATCCCGGCAAGGTCGCGTCCGCTTACCAAATGAAGGCAAATATAACTATTATATTCCAAACAATCAAGATCAGCGGCTGCGTCAGCCAACACTCTGTACAGTGCATTCACATCAAGCTCATCAGGATTGTAGTTTATACAGATGCGGAAACTGTCCATCGGAAATTTCTCCATATACTGCTCTATCGTCATATTCGTATCAAAGAATCCATAGACCGGCAGCGCAGGTACCGTATTGATTAAATATGTTCCATTGAGATTGTCCATTTTCCTTGCCACGCGGTCTGAAATCTTCCGGCATAGCAGCTTGATGGCATAATCATCGGATTCCCCTTCCCCTTCAAAGTCAACGCTTGCACGGACAAGCATATCAGGATCGTCTTCCGGGTATGCCAGCACCTCATAATATCCGTCAAAAATATTGCGCGATATCACGCGCTCAACCTGAAATGATATGCCATATCTGTCTTCCAGTCTCCGCTCTGCCTTCTTTTCATATGCTCCTGTCATTGCGCATCCCACCGTTCCCATCATCATCACTCCTGCCATACACAGCAATATCAATTTCTTCATAATCCTCCCTCATGCCGTTCTTCACCCCCAAAGCGATTTCCCAAAGGCTTCCGCCTGCTGCAGCCTTTTCACGGTTCCATGAAGGTCGTCTGCTATCCTGTTAATCTCTTTACCATGGTTTTCAAGTATTGTGTTATATTTATCAAATTTCTTATGAAAATATTCGGCGGCATCTCCTTTCCATGCAGACATAACTGCTGCCTCTATGCCTGCAAAATCCTGTGCAGAGAGCCTTTGTATGCCGCCTCCGATTTCCTGCAGCTTATTTGCTTTGTTTATGGTATCCTGCAGCTCTATTTGAATTTCTCCCATGTCGTTTCCTCTTTCATCACAAAGTGCATGAATTATCGCCTTTACTCTATAATATCCCCGGGAAGCACGCTGACAGCCTGCGTAATACTGCGTTCCTCTGCCTCATATATTCCTGCAATCTGCAGTAAATTCGCAATATGCTCCTGAAGTCCCGCAAATATTCTTTGATAGTCATCGCTTCTTACGCGATAAGCCTCCTGCATCCTGTCCTGTCCTTTGCCTTCCCAGTAGCCCGATGTTCGCTTTATGATATTTTCCATATCTTCAAATGCGCTTTGCGCTTTTCTGATTTTTTCCGCTGTATCACCGGATACGCTTTTTAAGGTAGCCGTATCTACCTTTATGATCATATCATCCATACTGTCAACAGTTACCTCCTGTTTACAAAGCTGTGCACAAATCCTGTTCCGTCCTCTCATAATCCTGACTGGCTTTCTGCATATTTTCTGTATACGTTCCCATATATTGATACACTTCTGTAAGAACTTCAATGTAATAGGCAGTCGTCTGCTGAAATCCTGCCCATGCAAGACCCTCCCAACAGTTTGACAACTGCTGCATGGATTCCTCCAGCTCTTTGACAAGCCCCGGGAGGGCATCATTCAACTCCTTCACTCTGTCTGCATCACTCCGCAGAGAACGTGTCGATATACGAATTACATCACCCATGATCTGTCTCCTTTGCATTTGTTCCACAGATTATCAGCGTGTTTTGACCATGTATTTACACATGGTCAAAACGCTGCTCTATGTACTATGAAATCACATCTCCCGGAAGTGTGTTTCCAACCTCTGCGTTTGCCTGCTCTGCTGACTGGTAATTCTGAGCCATGCTCTTTAAGTCCGTCACGTGCTCGTTAATCATGCTGTGCATTCTGTTCATGTCGTCCTCCAGTTGATGGAATTTATTGCTGTAAGCAGTTGCCGCATCGCCTTCCCATGCGGACTTTAATGCGTCTACGGTTGATATCATCTGCTGTGTCAGGTTTTGAATCTGTGAATTTGTTGCGTTGAACTCCTCTGCTGTGCTGATTAACTTTTCGGGTGTTACTTTGATAATGCCTTCCATATTTTTCTCCTTTTATTTTATCATCTTTATTCAAACGGCTGAGTGGTATTTTTCACTCTATTTATAAGACCTGTTTGCGGCAATCTCTGCATTCTGCGCCTCTGTCTGCTCATACTTGCAGGCAATTATCTCCAATGCCTGACAATACTTCTCAATCAGGTCATAGAAGGCATCCATCTGCGTCTTGTCATTGTTGAATGCTGTATGGAATGCTGTCTTGGCATCACCCTCCCACATTGATGCGAGCGCTGCTTCCTGACTCTCCAGACTTCCTACCTGCGATTTGAAGTTTCCGTTAAGACTTCTAAGTTCATTTGCCTTTGCTTTTAATTCTCTTGCTGTTACTTGAATCAGTGCCATAATTTGTTCCCTCCTGAAATGTTTTTATTTATAGGTAACGATTCAGTACCCTCATAGTTACGCGCATCAAGTCATGCAAAACCACTTCGTCGTGACTTGATGCCTAACGCAATTTACGCATTCTCACGCACTCCGCAGCAAGTGCGTAGTGCTGTACTGAACAATTGCATTTATAGTATCATTACCGGGTTTTCCGGCATGAATGACGTATTGTGTTATGTGTTGTTGTACGACCTGCGTTCCGCAGTCTCCAACGCTGCCATCTCAGCATTGTAAATGTTCTGCGCAATGGTTCTGATATCGCCGGCAATCCAGTGCAGCCGGGAAGCGGATGATGAGATATTGCCCTGCAGTGCGCTTCCCTTGGCAAGATAAGCATCTGCATTTTCTCCTCTCCAGTTCTGTGACAATCTCTGCATGCTGCTGCCAAACTTATCCTTTGCAAGGCTTCCCAGACTATTTGCGATGTCGTCCAGCTTTTCTGCCTGAGCGCGAGCCTGACGCAGGTCAAATTCTATGCTTTCTCTTGTTGCCATGTCTCTTCTCCTCTTCTTTCACTGCCTATGAGATGATGTCCCCCGGCAGCTCCAATGCAATTTCCTCCACCGTATCTTCGACATCCATATAATTCTTTGCTATTTTCTCAAGGTCTGACGGATGCTCCAGCAGTCTTGCGAGCATTTCCTGTATCTGCCCGCTTTCTTCTATATAAATCCTGCGGTAAAGGTCGCCCGCATCACCAATCCAATAATTTTTTGTTTGTTCAACCATGCTGCCTATTCTCTCAAAACCGGACGTCAGATTTGATATATTGTTTCTGGTTGTCTGTGCCTTTGTTAATAGCTGCTCCGGCGTTACCTTAAGTATTACCTGACCTGATACTGCCATTTATCCCACCTCCGCCTGTCTATATTGCTGCAATCAGAGAGGCGACCTCTGATTCGCACAAATCATATTGTTTTCGGGCATATTCCATGCATTCTATGAGCTTCTGCAGCATACCGCAGATTTCCTCCGCATACTGCACATCATTCCGGAACTGTGTCATGAAAACCTGATTCGCAGGTCCTTCCCACATTGCATCCAGCTCCGTCATATCCGCAGTCATGGTCTGAATATGCTTCCTCACCGCTTCCAGCTCACCAGTCAGCTCATAAATGTCTGATGCAAGCATATTTGTCTCTATTGCAATTCCCCTGTTTGTCATTTCCCTCTCCCGTCTTTATTCATATAGTACTGAATGCGGCAGTCCTGAAATATTCTGCGGACTGCCCGTTCCGATTGTATGACGTCTGTACACAATTGCTTCCTGCTGCACATCGTCGCATATCCTGTTTTCACAACTGTTGTAATACAGAATCGTTTTGTCCAGACATTGTGCCATTTTGTCCAAGGTTCTTTTGGACTCCTGCAGACTCTCCCTCTCTCTCCTGAGCGCTGACAGCGGACCAGTCATGTCAGACAGACCGTTCAGGTCCTGCATCACACGTTCCAGTTCCCATATTTGGTTATTCAGAAAATTTCTCTGCTGCTCCAGATTCTCCTGTACATATACCGCCTGATTGATTACTACTTCCAACATACTTCCTCTCATTCTGCTGCGCCCGCACAACTGCCGCCTTTTATCCCGGACTATAAAAGCATCAGCTTCCCGCCTGTCTTTATCCCGGACTCTGCCAGTGTGGTATCCCTGGAAAGAATGTTTCTGTTATCCATGGAACACAATAACAGCTTGTCCATCCTGCCCTCCATCCGGCAATGCTCCTTCTGACATATCATCTCACCAATTTCCTCTATCAGAAGCCCTATCTTCACATCCTCATCCAGTTGGAAATCATATACATTGTCTGCCGCGGGCACAAATACATCTACCAGTATCATGATTTTTCTCCTCCGTCTTCTAATGCGAATCCTTTCACCAATGGAATCACTACTTTGTGCACAGTTTCGTCCTCATGATATGGAACGAGTCCGATACCTGCTTTGACTGCTTTTGTCTGTTCATTGTATGGAACGTAGCTAAAGTTAAATATTCTCTGACCTGAGACATTACCGCCAAAATGCATGCCTGTCTTATACCTGACAAATAAATCATAAATTCTGGTTCCTGCAAGTCCGGTCATATCATCCGGCTGCAAAACTGCAAACCAGTATACGTTATGCATGCTTCCCTTATCCAGAAGATTCTCAATAAAAGGCTTCGCATCTTGGGAGTTTTCGGGATTCCTGACATTCTGTATAAAACTACCCAAATCAGGAATAAAGAAATACTTTGCCGGAAAGCTGTTCATATCCGCATATATTTCCTCATCTGACAGGTTTTCCTGTATATCGCCTTTCTTTCTCTTGTTGCGTGTCACGAACTCAGGGATTAAGTTCTGAAAGAAAGCAAATAAATCTGCTTTTGTTGCAACGTAAGCAACTTCTTCTCTTTCGGATAAGTGTGCAAATTCGCTCTTAAAATCGAACACCACCGCTTCACCGCCCTTTTGCATGGCGCTGTTGATAATCACCTTTAACAGATTGGTTTTCCCGCTCCGCGCCCTGCCTGTTATCAGATAGCAGTATGTCCTGCTCAGGTCAATGCCATAGACGGACGCATTCTGTGCGTTGTAGCCGATAGGAAGGTGTCTGTCATCCTGCATCAGTTTAGAAGTATCTTCCAGCCCGGCAAATTCTGACCATATCGGCTTTTCCGGAATCTCCGGTATCACCCTTGCGCACTTGCCTGTCCACACTTCCTTCATCCTGCGGCCAAGCTTCTCTATCTGCGCAATCCGTTTAAAATCGTCTGCCGCCTCAAAAGCAAGCGCTGTCTGGAACTCCAGTATCTCATCACCTGCCTTTGCAAGCCCCCTGCCCTTAATATTTACCTCGGGCAATGTATCAATATGCAGCGTATGCATTGCATCTTGATACTGCAATTTGTCGTTCATTTCAAGGCAGATTACACTCCTGAGGTTCTCTCCCAGCCTTGTTGGAATCTCCATGGCGCTGAAGCCTCCACCGGATATAATCAGAAAAATACCATAGCTTACGCCGTCCTTGGACAACTGCAGAATTGTGTCGTCATAAATATTGCTGCTCTTTACTCTGAAATTGGCATAGTTATCAATTACAATGATAACTGCCGGCACCGTAACGCCGTTGACACGCACGTACTGTCCATAGTTTCCGCCCTTAAACAATTTCTTGCGGTCTTCGAGTATGTCATTTATCATAGTAAAAAATTTTGCAAGCTTGTCGTCCTGTCCTTCATAGATGACTCCGCCTACATGCGGCATCGTTTCAAACGCCGACATCATCTTCGCACTGTAGTCAATCACATAAATATTGATATCCTGCGGCGTGTATTTCGTCACAAACGCGTAAAGCAGCGTCTGAAGCAGCGTACTCTTTCCGCTGACAATCGTTCCGACAACGGCATAATGTCCATTCTTGGACAGGCTGACCTTTAAAGTATCCTGCAGCTGGTTCACCGGATCATCATACAGTCCCAGCGAAACTTCAAGATTCCACTCCTTAAGCTCCGGCTTTTTCCACTGATTTCCGTCAAAATATTCTTCGTATTCCGGAAGCTGTGATAAATACAGCGTAGTCGGCAGTGCCGGAAGCCAGAGCTGGAATTGATGATGATAGCCGTTGCTTTCGGCGATATCGCCTAAGTACTCTACCACGGCATCCAACTGCGTCTTTTCCTTCTTTTCCGGCAGTTTCAGACGATGCGCCTGTGCATAATCCAAAATTTGCTGTGCCTTTTTATCCTCATCGGCCTCTGCAGAAAGCAGCTCTGTCTGTGAATACGCTGTCAGAAAGTTCTTGATTCTTAAAGCATTGTACTCACTGTAAGGATAATCAATCTTCTGCTGCTGCATTTGCGTGAATATCTGCTGTATGTAACTGTCCGTCAATGCAGGATTGCCAAAGTCCGCCGCTCTCACAGCATTGACAGCGGAAATCAAATCCTTTATCCATTGCCTGTTGGCAGCTTCCTTCTGCCTGAGCTTCGTTTTGCTTCCCACCAGTGCAGCTTTGCCGGTATCAGATACCATATATGCGATATCCTCCTTAATGCTTCCGCTGTTCTCATCGTATACAGCGCCGCTCCATCCGGACTGAAACAGTTCAAACAGCTCATCATTTCCCACCTGCATATAACAACGTCCTGCCTGCGTGATATAAGCGGCATCCGGTCTGTGAATCATATCGGCGCTGTCCTGTCTGTCCTGCACGCGAAGGCACAGACGGAACCTTGCATTGCTCCGGATATTATCATCTACTATTCCGCCCGGCTTCTGCGTCGCGAGAATCAGATGGACACCAAGACTTCGTCCTACCTGGGCAACGCTGATCAGCTCTCTCATGAAATCAGGTTCTTCTCTTTTCAATTCCGCAAACTCATCAATCACAATAAACAAATGCGGAACAGGAACGGAGGCTTCATTGTTTTTATAAAGACGGGTATACAGATTAATGTTTTTGACACCGTATTCGTTGAAGATTCTCTCCCTTCTCTTGTTCTCACTTTTGATGGCTACCATAGCCCGTTTCACCTGATTGCCGGACAGATTGGAAATCTGTCCAATCATATGAGGAAGACCGGCAAAAAGATTCGCCATACCGCCGCCCTTGTAATCAATCAGTAAAAAGGCAACGTCATCGGGACTATAATGAATGGCAAGAGATAGAATGTATGTTTGAAGCGTCTCGCTTTTTCCGGAACCGGTCGTACCAGCCACCAGTCCATGCGGACCATGATATTTCTCATGCACATCAAGGTACATCGGCGCTCCGCCGGCTTTTTGTCCCACGACTGCCCGCATGCTCTCGTAAGTACGGTTTTTCTTCCAATGCTCCAAAACATGCAGTTCATTCATATTGCGGATTCCCAGCATATCAAAAAATGTCAAAGATTCAGGAATCTCTCCGCCTGTCTCACTCTCTCTGACTTCCACATCAGACAGTGTTCTTGCCAGCCGCTCAAGCTGTATATTATGTACAAAATCAAATTTGACAGAAACTCTCTCTTCTACATCATCCGCTATGCCGTACATGCCCTGAAATCTGTCATCATTCTGAATAATATAGTCGCAGGCGTTTGGCAGGCTGTCATAGGAATCTGCCAGAAATACTGCAGTAATACCATAATTCTCTTCAGAATCAAAGAGATACTTCGTAATCAATTCACTGTCCAGCAATTCGGGATTTGAGACAAACAAAACATAGTGCGGCTTATATATCATGTTCTTGCCGGTGTAATTTCTTTTTTCTTCCATACGGGTGCGCAGTACCTTCGTAATCTCGTATATAACATCTCCTGCTTCTGTCCTGTTTCCTGCGACAAATCTTGTCTTTTTGTCTTCTGACCATACATGAGGGAACCATCTTAAATATCCCCAATCCTCGCTGCCGTCCGTCCGTTCATCATACACAAACGCCATCTTCACATCCGTGTAGCAGTTTGATACTGCAATCTGGGCTGCGAGATTGTGCATGACATCAATTGCCCCTCTCTTATCCTCTCCTCCGATAATGCCTAGCAGCCTGTGCTCCAGCAAATCCACGCAAATAGGAACCTGATGCAGATTCTTATAGCTTTCCCGGATAACAGACGGCTTCTCGGCAAGAGAATCTATCATGAGGCTGAATCTTTCCTTTGGAATATTGATGGTAACCTGAAAGGGCATATCTCCAGTACCAATTCTATGGCTTAAGAAATCTTTATGGTCTTTGTTCCTGTTCCACAAGAGCTGGTTTGTCTCATCATATGCGCTGCATTCTTCCGGGGACAGATACATTTTGCGCAGGTATGCCGTGTTTTTCTCATACTTTTCCTTAATATCGTTAGCGGTATCTACGAGATACTTATGGTAAGCATCAAACCGGTGCAGCTCCTCCTCCTCGTTTTTCCGCTTTTCATAGCGTATATTGACCAGCGTCCATGTGATTCCTATCAATGCCGAAGAAACAGCAGTAATAATCCCTGTGTACATAAAGATACCGCTTTTGCTGCCGTTCATGCGCGAGCTGAATACGGTCAGCAGGCAGCCAAAAATCATCGGCAGGGACATGGTAAGGGAAGGACCGATAATCATTGCTAAGGGCTTTTTATTTTGAGGCTTTGGCTGGGGAGGCGCCTCAATGTCGATTACTTCATCGTGCATTTTATAAATCTGCCTCGGCGAACGATGATACAGCAGCTTTTCCTTTTTTGCGGCGTTTTCCGCAGGCGCCGGATTTGCTGTATTGGGTTGGGTATACTCGTGCAGCTTCTCCTCATCAACCTTGACGCTGCTGTCACTTGTATTAACCGCTATAATGCCATTCAGATACACGATGCATAGACCATAGATTTCTATACAGTCGCCAAATTCCAACCGCTTTGGTTCCTTCATGCGTACGTCATTCACATAAATGCCGTTGGTACTGATATCTTCCAGAATGAATCCGTCTCCATCCCGTCTTATAATGGCATGTTCTCTGGAAACTAAGTTTAACGCATTATACTGAATATCATTTGATTCATTCTTTCCGATTGTGACGAAGCTGTTTGCCCTGATATCATATTTTCGGAACACATGGAAGGAGCTGTCTGTCCGGCTAATCAGAATATTCAGGGTTTCACTATGGGGCAGAGTAACAGACAATAAATCCTCATTCTGTATCTCCCTGCCAAAGCAGCCTTCCTTTGTGATGGAATGTTGAATATTATAAGAATCTGATTCCGGAAAAAACCACTTTCCATCTATGACTTCCAGATTGATTTCCAAATCCTCCGGCAGATAAAAAATTTCTTTCCTTAATACGATAGAATAATTGGTATTATTCACTATGGGCAGCATGTATTTTCTGTACGCCTTTGTTGTATAAATCAATAATACAAAGCTCACTGTCGTCCCCCCTTTTCTTGTATTCCTGAACGATTACTGAAGTTCAAACCGCATCGTCAATCGTCCCAGTGTAATGATACTGCCTGACACCAGCTCAGTATCAGCAAAAATCCTGTTTCCATTCATAAAGGTTCCATTGGAAGACTGCAAATCCTTTATCATCAGCTTACTGCCCATTGTATAAATCCTGCAGTGCTGCGCTGATACCGACTGGTCATAATCCAATACAATCTGGCACGCCGTCCTGTTTCGTCCGATTACCACATCCCTGTTCAGCGGCGCCCTAAAGCTTCTGTCCGGCGAATAAACATCTGTTAATACAATATATGCTATCGGGCGCTGATGACCGGATTGCTGCATTGCCGCTCCATCTGATAATGCTTCTCTTAATTCCAGCTCCCTCTGCATCATTAACGTCTGTGTCTGCCTCTTTTCCTTCTGTCGTTTTTTCCTGAAATGTCTGACTGCAATCCATGCGATTATCACAATCAGGACAAGAATCCAGAATACAACTACGCACATAATAAATTTTACGGCTGATATTCTCTGGGAGTCGTCCTGTGTTTCCTCAACTGTCGTTTCGACAGCAGAAGCTTCCTCAACCGTTTCCGGTTCTGTGCTTTCAAAAACCTCGGTGGTTTCCTCCTGCTTAACCTGCTGCGGCATCTTCATTTCCACAGAAACGCTCTGTTCCTGAAAATTAATTTTTACCGACCTTGTACTGCCATCCATCATATCTTCCGGCGGCACTGCCGCAATTTTTACGATCTGCCTGTCCCCGCCCAGTTCATCTGCTATGGCGCTTACCGCTTCTTCGGAGTCCAACAGGAAATATCCGGCGCTGCTCAGTCTTGCCAAGGCAAAAAACCTTTCAAGCTCATCATTGTTTTTACCGGTATTGCAGCCGATTGTATAAATCGGATAGGGATTTTCCCTTATTAACTGATTCAATTCGTCTGTGGTATATCCTAATGACTCATTGTCAATTCCGTCAGCGATAATAATAATACGCCGGTACACATCCTTGGGATTGGCACTGTACTCTCTGCTGTAAAGCTCATACAGCATATCTGTTATATAGGTTTCCTGATTCTGGTATGTAATTGACGCTGCAGCGTCTGTCAGTTCCTGCCGATTACCAGTATAATCTGTCAGGTAAGTAATCTCCCTGCTGAACACGCCAATTGCTATTTTCTCATTCCCGGCTTTTCCATCAATGAATTTCTGTAAAAAATCGAATATTCTTCCTCTTGTGTTTTGAGGGATTGACAAAGAATTATCAATCAAAATCAATGTTTCAAATTCTGAGTCCTCTATCGTCCGGCATGTTACCTGACTGCTTTGCGAAGCGCCAATCTGCACAGTTATATCCGACAGGCTGCTTCCTGCATTTTTCACATAAATTGAAATGTCCGTCTCTCCGGTATTTGCCTCCATAACGACCGGTTTCCCCTCTGCCCGGCATACACCACAGGATAATATCATCGACAACATCAGAGATGCTATTGCGCTTTTCAACGTTTTGCCTTTTCCCTTCATTTGCAATTTCCCCACTAACAAGCTGTTGTACTAGCCACTTGTAATCATTCCTTTATAGCGTCAGTGTGCATTATGGTGTATCCGGTCCGCTGCGGTACCCCATTGAAATCTCATACTGAATCAATAAGTTGAGATTATATTTTTCATACGCATTCAGCGTACTTTCATCAAAGCTCACGGAGGAAGGATGGTACCAGTCATAGGATGAAAAATATTCATTGACAGCCTGGTCGTTGAAAATTCTTCCATGGCGTGCAAAGATCTCATATATTGCTAATTTTAGCTCATACTGTGACAAATGACTAATGTCGCTGTTTGTAAGGTTCACAGCATTACTATCCTCCAGTAAATAACCATTTGCAGATACATGCCTGATACTGGCATCCATTCTGTTCCTGCCCAATACTGCATTAAAATAATCCCAAAATTCCAATACCTGACAATTGTTTCCTGTATTGGCAAGATTATTGTCGATATACCTGAGAATCTCATCCGCACCCGTTCCGCTGCTGTTCATTGCAGTTATCTTCTCAATCACAAAGCTTGTATATGCTGATACCTTCCTGTCTTCAAAGTCTTCCTGCGTAATGGTGCCGTCATTGGCATATTCCTGTAATTGGGAAATAATCTCCTCTAACGCCGTCTCATCGCCCTGACTGACAGCCGTCAGCAGTTTATCGCCTGTCAAATAGTCAATATGTGCTGTTTTCATTGCTGCTTTCTTATCTGCAGCCTTCTGTCTGTCCGCATACTGCATTGCCCAGTCATTGACGCTGAACCTGTCATACAGTGCAAGCTCCTCCTCAACAGCAGCAAACGCACTTTCATAATCCCCGGCGTTCATATCTGCATTAACAGCGCTCTCAAATTCGGAGTATTGACCCGCAATCGCCTGTTCCAATGTCTTGCAAAGCTTATCTTTTTCCTCTTCTGACACGGATGTCATATTCAGTGAAGTGACTGCATCAATCACTCCTGTGTAATCGCCATTGTTCAGCATCGCCTCATAGGAGGCAGCGCTTTCGTTTTCCTCTAATGCACTTTCTGCAGGATTTTCTGCGGATTCCTCCGGTATATCCTCAATATCCTGAATATCCTGAACCACTTTTATCGTTTCCCCGGAAAGCAGATTTCTTCCCATGATAAAAGCAGATGTCCCCAAAGCGGCAATCAGAATAACCCCGATTACAGCCACGGCTATCGTACCGCCTTTTCCTGACTTTTTGTCTTTCTTTTTCTCTTTTTTCATCTTCCCTGTTTCAGGAGGCACAATTCCTGCGGATGCAGCAGTGTACGGCTGAGGAGCTGGATGCTGCTGCATCGGCTGCTGTACCGGCTGCGGAGTCGGCGGTTGTTGTACCGGCTGCTGTCCGGCTGTCTCCGTCACGCGGCAGAACGCCCTTTTGAATGCTGCCATCGCCTGAAATCTCTTTTGCGGCTCTATATTTAATCCCATCATGAGCGCTGCTTCCTCACTCGTCTCGATTGCAATGCCCAGCTTAGAGGGAGGCTGCAGCATATCCTGCTTCAATCTCGCACAAGCCTCCTGCGGCGCTGCTCCTGTAATGCATCTGTAAACAGCAGCACACAGGGCATATACATCTGCAGCGGGAGTTATTGGCTGCTTTTGATACAATTCTATCGGCGCATACATGGCTCCCGCATCTGATATGCAGCCTGCGATACCTCCAAAGCCAATCAATTTCAGATTACCCTTGTTTGTAAAAATCAGATTATCGGGAGATATATTCTGATGTACCAGCCCCTTTCCATGGAGAATTGCCAGAGAGTCCATCACAGGCACCATCAACTCTTTAATCCGCTTCACCGGAAATTGCTTACCGCTCTCCGACAGATATTTTTCAAGGCTGACGCCCTCAACATATTCCATCACTGCATAAGCAGTATCGTTCTCCTCAAAAACATCAAGGACAGCAGCAATTCCTTTGAGTCCGCTATTTTCTTTTAATATCTGTGATTCTTTGATAAACTGTTCTTTTCTTTCCTGAAATCCCTCTTTGCCTGCCACCAATATATTATCCCCGGCACGCTCACAGAGCGTTTCGGGCAAAAACTCCCTTACCGCAATTTTCTCTCCTGTGAGTGTATTCCTTCCGCTATATGTAATGCCTGACGGGTTTTCTCCCATTACAGAATTGATTTGATATTTTTCCTTAATGATGCTGCTTACTTCCAAATACTTTCCCATTCGTTTCCCCTCCCTGCCTGATATCCTGCTCACTAACCTTTCATCAGTGAATGACAGTGTACATGAGCATATTTTATACTCGTATAACCCGTTTTAATTAACCTTACGTTTGACTTGCCTAAATTTCCATCTGCTGCGTTGTCGTCAATCGACGCAGCCACCGCTACGCCTCATTCCTCAGCCTTGCAGACTGAAAATTTATTCTGCGCCAAACATATAGGTAATTAAAACGGATTATACTAGTTGATGCTGATACCTGCAATACATGTGTCCTGATATGTAGTTCCCTCATATACATCAAGAATCTCTATTTTCAGAGAATCCGTTCTGACGGGATTAATAAAGTTTACCTGACATGGCTCATAATAATTATCATCCAGTTCAAATTGCCTTTGCGAGCCATCCGAAAACGTAACCTGTATTATTTTTATCCTGCCGTACTTCTCATAATCATCAGAATTGTTTCGGTTTCCGTTACGAATGGAAATCCCGTTCAACTCATGTGCCTCATCCAACGAAATACGAATATATTCTCCGATACCATTTCCTCTGACTCCCTCTGCCCACATCGTATCGTCGTCAGAATCAAAGGCATTCTCCAAGGGATATCCCTGCCGGGAAGAGGAGGCTTCTATCTCCATAATCGCCGAATTACTTACTCTTTCCCGTTTCATCGGCTTCTGGCTGATAAATTTACTTTCCGATTCACCGTTATACTGCTTCGAATTGTATACCACTCTGATACCGCATTCACTATCCGCCTGTTCTGTCGTATACCGGAAGGAATACAGATTCTCCTGAAACTGAAAAATGTCATAATAAAGGTCATATAATTCATCTATGGACGAAATCGCATAAAATTCACCGCCGCTTTCTCTTGCAATTTCTTCCATGTCCTGTGTCCAGTATGCCTGATTCATTTCCATGATAATATAAATAGGCACATGATAATAATTTGCAAGGGATATCAGCTCGTCCTTCGTAATACTGCTCGAATTATCTTCTCCATCGGTAAAGGCAAGAATATACTTCTGTCCCTGTTGGTTTATCGCCTGATACAGGCTGTTTTCCAAGGTGTCATACAGCGCGGTTCCACCGCCGGTATACAGATTGTTCAGTTCATTGCTTACTGCCTGGATATTACTGGTGTAGTCAACCAGGGTTTCCCATCTGTCGTCAAAAACTGTCAGCGAAACATCATAGTTCCCACCCTGCATCTGGTTCAGCAGCTCCTGCGCCGCCTTGCATAATTGCGCAATCGAATTGTCCATGCTGCCGCTTATATCCATAACCATTTCTACTGACCGTTTAGAGACATCTTCTTCCGAAAAGCTGAGGCTTCCGGCGACCTCTGCCCACTCCTTATCCGCATTTGATTCCAATACCTGAATCTGCTGCGGCTGTATATCACGAATGAAGTTTCCCTCCAAATCCTCCAAGGAAAAATATACGGTAATATTGGGAAAATCACCGGTGTCTATCTGAACAATATTCAAATCCGACTGTTCCCTGTTTAACTCCGCTTCTAATTCTTCGTAAAGCTCCTTCATTTCTTCATCGCCTGTTTCACGATATCCGCGTTTTAATATTTTGACAGCCTTTTGCGGCTCACCCATGGCAAGATATGCATCAGCCATGCCAAAATAAGCCTCTGTATTCTTAGGCTCCAGCTCGATGACTACCTCATATGCCGCAATAGCCTGTTCATAATCCATATCCAGCAGATATTGCTGTCCCAGCTCCAACTGCTCCGACACTCGTTTCGAAAAATTATCCTTGTACCAATATAGAAAAATATTGACGGCTATCAACAGCAGCACTAATATAGATATAATAAAAATTAAAACTTTCTTCCCATTCTTCATTTTGATTCCCTGTCCCGCGACGATTCATAACTGTTTTGTAACTGTATGGTACCTTCACAGTTACCTGTTTTTCAAATATTCTATCTTCGATACCGAAGATAAGTCTGAAATACTTACTCCCGAAATGTCTAAATAAGTCAGCTTCGCCAAGCCTTGTAATACTGTAAGATCATTCACGTTCGTATACGCAAGATTCAATTCCTGCAGATTGGATAATTCCTGTAAAACGGTATAATCTGCTATGTAATCCCGTGCCAGACTAAGCCTGCGCAGGCGAGGCATGGAAGAGATGACCTGAATGTCATTAACCGGCAGATTTTCCAAATACAGGGTATCCATCTGTTTCATTTTTCTCAGTACGGATATGTCGGATATTTGGTTTCCGCTTAAATTCAGATATTCCAAATCCGATAATCCTTCCAACACTTCTATGTTCATTATCCGGTTATTGCTTAAATCAAGATGTACCAGATTCTTTAATTTTTTCAGTGAATCGATGCTCTCTATCTGATTGTTACTCACATCGAGCCAGATCAGGTTGGATAATTTCTCCAATGGCTTCAAATCCGTAATTTGATTACCGGAAAGATACAGTTCTTCCAGATTATCAAAATCCTTTAACATTGTTAAATCAGAAATCTCACTGTTATACAAATGCAGGCTCGTGATATTCGGCAAATTCTCTAAATCGCTCAAATCACGAATATTGCTTTCATACAGGTAAAAATCAGAAATCTCCCACAAATCGCTTAACATAATGTCCCTGTCCGTAATTCCTGTCATTTGACGGACTGCCTGTTCCACGCCGGGGTCCCCCCACTCTATTTCCTTGTCTTTCCTTCCTGCTTCCTCCCATGGAAGCATTGTAATTTCCCCTGCAAGTGCATCATCCTGCGTCAATTGATAGCCTTTTTCCATGATATCCCTTGCTTTTTTTATCTCTCCGTTTGCCTTATATGCCTGTGCAAGTCCCTGATAAGCTTCCACATTCCTATTATCTTCTGCCAGAATTTCCCTGTAAACCTCTGCCGCTTCCTCATATTTCTCATCTTCCAGATACTTCTGCCCCTTTGTAAGCTGCCTGTCAATTCCGGAATCAGAATTCCTTGCGGAAAGAAGCAGCAAAGCACCGTTTACTCCCAGCAGCAGCAGAAAAACCATCATAACTATTATGATAATGGCTGTCTTTTTCTTCATAGTAATCTCCATCCCTGCAAAATATGTATTCAATACTCATCCTTTAGTTTCCGCATCAGTTTCCTTCCGGCAGCTTTCCCCATCGTAAGATATAAAATAAACAGAATCATAGAAGTCAGCACGCATAACGCACCTGCCATTAATAATATCATACTCATATCTGTCCCTCCTGCTTTTTACTCCACACCGCTTACAGCCAGCCGCCGCTTTGCAGGTCGCGAATCATATGATCCAGCATCAGCATCTCCGCATCTTCCTCCTCCTGCTGCTCATACAATTCCCTGCACTTATCATAATAAATCTTCATCTGGCTGTAATCACGCTGACTGTTGCTCAAATACTGCTGCCGGTCCGCCTCCAAAAAAGCAAGCCTTTTATACACTCTGTAATTGCCGGGATAATCCGATGCTAATTTTAACAATACCGATTTTGCTGATTCAAAGTCCCGATTTTCTTCATATAAAATTGCCATGTTTTCCTGTAACTGATATGTGACATAGCCATTCTGCATCAACTCCTGAAAAAGCGTCAAAGCCTTTTGGTTATAACTGACGACCTGCTCCGGATGTGCATCACCCTGACGCATGTAGGCATCTGCAAGATATTCCGTTATCACCATCTTTGCCTGTGTATCTGCCTGATTTCTTGCCGTTTCCAAAAGCGCAACTTCTTCATCAAGCCGGTTGTTATCACGCAGAACTGCCGCGCACAGCAGTACTGCACGCTTTTGCAATACAGCATCCTCTGTAATTTCCATTGCAGCTTTGAAATGTTCCACCGCTTCCTCAAATTGCTTTCTGACAACACACAGTTCGCCTTCTGCATAATGTATGGAATCATCTTCCAAATCCAGCCTTACAGCCTTTTCAAGAGCTTCTTCTGCCTGCTTCAACTTACCCTGCTTTGCCAGAATAATACAGTAATCGCGATAATATAAGCTGTTTGCCTGATTATAGTTCAAAGCATTTTTCATCGCGTTTTCTGCCCTTCCATAGTCCTCCAGCTCATAATAAGAATTGGCTATCAGGTAAAACATATCACCGACTAATTTTTCCTGTTCCTCGTTTTTCATGATAATCTTCTGTGCATCAATGATATCATTTCCTCTGTCTGCACATTCCTGATAAGAGCCTGCCTGATAATAATAATATAATTCCCTCTCATAAGCCTCTACTCTGCTCTCATATTCTTCCTCCAGAGATACCATGGCATCAATCGCCTTCTCGTATTCTTCCTTTTTAGCTGTTTTCTCTCCTTTGCGCAGCAATTCCTGATAATTCTGCTCTCTTTCCCTTATGCCCTCTCTGATACCCATGCCAATCAGCATACTGCCGGCAAAGAACAAGAGTAACGATGCCAGAAACAGCGTTTTCTCTTTTCTTTTCTGTAAAATATAACGCCTGTCCAGCTTATAGCAATTATTCACAGCCTCCAGATACTCTTGTCCTGTCTGATAGCGGTCGTCCGGGTCATATTCGATCATCTTATCTATGATGATGGCAAAACCTCCGCTGACACCGGGAATCTCCTGTGCAGGCATCCTTGTATTGAAATTGGTGGCGGGCGGAAATCCTGCTAACAAGTGATATAATACGCATCCAAGGCTGTAGATATCAGAGCGCAAATCTGTTGCAATTTCTGCCTGAGAGATCTCTGCAGTATGCGCACAGCTTTGTATCATGCGGGCATCTCTGTATTGTTCCGGTGATGAGTAGCTTCCGCTGATTCCTAAAATTCCTTTCATATTCGAATCAAGCGCAACGGAAACATTAAAGTCTATCAGACAAATATGTCCATCCGGCATTAAGATAATATTAGCCGGTTTAATATCCGAATGAAGAATTGGAGGGTTCTGACTGTGCAGGTATGCCAGTGCCTCTCCCAGCTCTTTTGCCCACTGCAATACATTTTTCTGCGGAAATTTTCCATGTTGGGCAAGCGCTTTATCCAAAGGATTCCCCGGAATATAATCCATTACTGTATAGACTGCCTCCGGCGTTTCTATAAAATCATAGACCCTTGGCAGATACGGGTGCTTTAATTGCTTTAATACATATGCCTCATGCCGTGATTGAACCTTATCCCTTACCTCATCACGGATTCTTTTGACAACTACATCTGTCTGAAGCCGTAAATGCCTTGCTTTATATACAACTCCTCCGCCTCCGGAACCAATTTTTCCCACAATCTGATAAGTTCCGCCTAATATCATACCTTCTTTTAGCATAAGCTGCCCTACTCTCTTAAACTGCTTTACCGCAAAAAACGCCAAAAGCATTGTTCCTCTTTCAGCGTTTCTTTAAAGTCATTTCTATATTTAGAATAAGTCGTTACTATTCAGTACCCTCATAGTTACTTGCATCAAGTCATGCAATACCACTTCGGGGTGACTTGATGCCTAATGCAATTTACACTTTCTCACGCACTCCGCAGCAAGTGCAGAGTGCTGTACTGAACAATTAGAATAAATCTTCTAATAAATAGTACAGGTCGCTGTCATACAGCTCATCCTGAATTTCTTCCCCTAGTTCCATTAGCTCGTCTTCATCTGCATTTCCTAAGTCAAATTCCTTGCCGCTGTATTTTTCCATCTTTACGTTCTTAGAAATTGTTAACTCGACATCCTCTAAATAAGGGCCATAATAGCTGCCTAACCTGTCTATTTTCATTGTTAATCCGGAACCGGATTTTGTAAGCTTACCCTCAATGCTGTAGGCACCCACACTGATTGTAACCTTATCATTTTCATAGTTGTATTCCAGACTTCCGATGTCCTGGCTTCTGCTTCCGTTTCCGTTTCTTGTCTTTAAGGTAAACTTTTCCTTAGAACCGTTATCCTCACCCTTTAACTGAACTCTGTAAGAGCCTGACTTAAAGGTCATGTTCTGCATTCTATAATCACCGCCTTCAAAGCAAAGCTCCATTTTACCATCAAGGTCTTCGCCCTCCAGCCTGATTGCCGCAAGCTGATTTTTGTAAATATAGAAGGTGGCATGAATATCTTCCATATCCTCAAATTCATCTCTCAGGTCGTCAAATTCATCCACAAGGTCTTCTGTGTCAAGCAGTTCATTATCGTACAGGAAAGCATAGTTATTATTGATAATATCTTCCATGCCGTCTATGATATGGATAAAATTATTTCCTGTAACAATTGCTGTATAACCTTTGCAGTTGACATCCTTATCGTTAATCGTAAATTCTTCTTTTTCTGCATTGACAAGCTCAAGGCTGGTGAACTCTTTTAAAACAACCTTTGTCAGCTCTTTATAGATATCATTATTACTGCCTTGTGCAAAAGACTCCAGCATCGCATTCACGGTATCAATATCATCAATCTCGTCTACCAGATATCCTGTATTTTTCTCCTTATAGTTATATACAAATACTTTTTTTGATACAACAGGGATTTGAACCTTTACAGACTTCGAATCAATGCCTGCAAGCATCTCCACCTTGGGATAGCTTTCAAAATCCAGCAAAACAGATACCTGTTTTTCTTTTCCGCTGACTCTGGCTTCGCCGCTTATCTGATTGCCGTTCACTTCACCAGAGGCAGAAACGGTAAACTTATCTCCTGCCAAAGCGCTTAATGGCTCTAAGACTTTCATAATATGCGGCTGATCCTTAAAGGTATTGGCTGCTGCTTTCATTACCTTTCCGGACTTTCCAAGAAATAGTCCGGAGCTGATAACTGCACATACCACCACTGCGAATACTGCAACGGCTGCTGCAATGCCGATAAAAATCGGTAACTTCTTCTTCTTTGCCTTAATCGGCTTTCCTGTCATCGGGTCAAAGCCTCCCGGCGCGTTCTGCTGCGCTGCGGCTGACTGATTAATCGGCTTTCCTGTCATCGGGTCAAAACCTCCCGGTGCGTTCTGCTGCGGCGCGGCTGACTGGTTAATCGGTTCTCCTGTCATCGGGTCAAAGCCTCCCGGTGCGTTCTGCTGCGGCGCGGCTGACTGGTTAATCGGTTCTCCTGTCATCGGGTCAAAACCTCCCGGTGCGTTCTGCTGCGGCGCGGCTGACTGGTTAATTGGTTCTCCTGTCATCGGGTCAAACTGTAAGCTGCTTTCCTCATTATCTTCAATTGGTTTTCCTGTCATTGGATCAAAAGTCATTTTTTATTCTCCTATTATATAATAATCTCTCATGAAACATTAGCCTAAAGGTGAACCGCACTTACTGCAGAATTTATAAATTCCTGCACTCTGGGCACCGCACTTAGGGCAGACTTTTACTGATTCCACAGACTGAGCAGTTCCTAAAATCTGCTTTTGCTCTGCCGCAAGCTGTTCAATCGCCTTCTTCTGCTGCTCGATTTCTTCGTACTTTCCCGTAATCTCGTGAACGATTTCCATAACTGCATCTTCGTAGCTTTCACCCGTTATTGTTTTTCCATATACAATTTCACCTATATTCATTTTCAATGTCTGTATTTCCTTTTCCAATGTTGAAATATAGGTCTTACATTTGGATTCCTCCATAAAACTATTGGTCTTTACATTAATTGCTGTAAGTCCTTTTGAAAATGATTCTTTTAATGAAGCCATAATCTCCTCCTCATAATCCCTCTCATTGCCATGTTTTGCTGCTATTTAGAAAATAATACACAAATTGTTACTTATTGTCTGAATAGTTGGAAAAATGTCATGCCCTTATATTAACATTCTTTTATGACAATCGCAAGTGCTTTGCACCATGTCATATCAATTTACTGTAACAGTTCAGCCTTTTATACATTCCTATCCGGACGAAAACGGCAGATAGTATCCCTCCGGCTGCCGTTTTCTGTTCATTAAAATCGTAAAATAGAATCGTTGTCAGTACACAGAAGTCCAGCAGAAATAATCCATAAGGCTGAACTGTTACCAATTTACTGTCGATTTCCTTTATTTATGCCTTAAAAATAAACGAGAGCTGGCAATTTTGTTCCTCTCCTTACAGGCTCGTGTAAATCGAGTAGGCTCTGTCCTGCTCGCCGCACCGAGCCTGTGCTGCTTTGCTGCTGATTTCCTTACAGGCTCGTGTAAATCGAGTAGGCTCTGTCCTGCTCGCCGCACCGAGCCTGTGCTGCTTTGCTGCTGATTTCCTTACAGGCTCGTGTGCATAAAAAGCGCCGGTCAGAAATCTTCCGGCCGGCATTCATTATGATTCGTTTTCAATAAAGCTCCCTTATCAATACTCCTTGTAACGAAACCTTCGCACAATTAAGGAGTTGTCGTGTCTGATACGTAATCTGCTGTAACAGCATCCTGATATACCAGGGCATATACTGTAGATGGATAGTTTGTTGTAAATGTCATCGTTGCATCATTTGCATCTTCATCCTCTAAGATATTGATGACGCCGGTTCCTAACTGGATCAGCCGGAATTGTCTTCCCGGATATTGGAAGGCTTTTGGAATTGTCATAGTATAGGTTAATGGCTCGTCTGTATTTTTAACCACTCCTCTGACACTATTAATACTGATATTGTAGGCTGTTACATATGTATTGTCTCCCAGTACAATCGAAAATGCCTCCAGCGCCGCTTTTCCCTGCTGCATACTGGAAATACTTGTGCTCATCGTATAATCCGGCTTGGGACTTACAAAGCTCAGCTCACTCTTATAGTCATATATCGGATACTCCGGATTTGCATAAGTTGTCTTAGCATCCATCGGTGATAAATTGTCAATCTTTGGTGAAACCATATTCTGTACCCATGCCGTCATGTAGTAGTTGGCAAGCTTATAATGATATTTTCCGTTAAAGCTCTGCATAAATGCTGCTATGCTGTCAAGGCTGTTATATGGCACATTTCCAATATTCCGACTGACAATATCTGTTCCTGCAATCTCAAAGATACATCCGTCAGAGGCGCCGCCAAATGCAGCAGGGCTTTCAATGAAGGTACCTGCATACATTGATACCTGATGCAAATCCTTTAGATTAGAAAACGCCTCTGCCCCGATAGACGTAATATCCTTAGATATCACTAAAGCATAAATCGTCTTATTATGCCATGGTCTGTTGCCTAAAACCTCTCTGTCATATGCCGGAACTGCTCCGTGTCCTTGAATATAAAGCGTTGTTCCCTGAATCTTTGCTGTTAAATTTGTATCCTGCCCGTCTGTGTAGGTCCATGTCTGTTCGCCGTTCTTCTGTGTCCAGCATGGTCCCTGCGCTGCAGCAGCCTTTGCAGGCATCCACAAAGCTGCTGCCATCGCTATCGCGCATAACATACTAATGAATTTCTTCATGATGATTCCCCTCCTTTTCCTTTGGTTGTTTTTATTTTATCTTTCCATATTTTTCTTGTCAATCATTATGTTCGGCTGGTCTGGATTATATATGCCGGATTTTACCCTCATTTGCCTGAACCATATATCTGACAGGTAAATACTACTCCGCCTAATTCTCTGATTTCAGTACTTTTATTCGATTCAATTCGTTTGTGTTATAACACCTCTCTCGCATTCGCATATTCTTAATTTCAACGATTCTTCCGAGTATGCATTAAGCGTTCTGTTTAGCTTGTACTAACTCTTTATGATAAAAGTAATTGATATGTTTTATGGAACGGTCGTTACAATATCTCTCAATTTCAGCTGACAAATCATGCCAATATTGCATGTTTCCTTTTAGATAGACATCGCAATACAGCTCCATGAATTGAGGATAGGAATTTTTAATATAGCTAAGTATATCCTGTTTATAGCTACCCCGTAAGTTTAAATTCTCAAACCAATATTCATCTACATAGTCTTTACTGTATTCAATTATTTCCCGAAAATCTGTTATTTCGGGAAAAATAGGGGACATAAACAAAACAGAATATATTCCATTTTTATGTAATTCCTGCAGCGCATTTAATCTTTCTGAAATACTGCCGGCATGATCCATATCTTTTCTGAATTGTTCATCTAATGTATTGATTGACACTGAAACTTTAAGATTTTTGCACTGCTTCAATAAATCAATATCTCTTAAAATCAAATCAGATTTTGTTGAAATATTCAGTTCACAATCTATTGATACTAATTGCTCTAATATTTTTCTTGTACTTTGATACTTTTTTTCATATTGATTATAACAGTCTGTTACCGAAGATAGAAAAACGGATTTACCCTGCAGCTTCTTTTTGTTTATTTGTTTGTCCCATCTCTTAATATCAATAAAACTTCCCCATTCTTCGCTATGATTTGTAAATCGCTTCATAAAACAGGCATAACAATACCTGCATCCATGAGGACATCCAATATATGGATTTATCACATAATCACTTGCCGGCAAATTTGATTTCGTTACCAGATTTTTTACCAAAACCTCTTTTTCTACTATTTTCATAAAATTGTGCCCCCATGAAATATACATGAATACACTTTTTCTTGCTTACAATATATTTTTTCTTCACCGGAAAAGCTTTCAAAATCACCTTGCACCTGACAATGATAGATATAATCACCTTTTTGATAAAATTCCGGACCCCGAAACGGCATAACAGTCGACACATGTGACAATGCTTCTTTTAAAAATGTAATATTAAAATTTTCGTTCATGCTCTGTCCATAATAATTCATTGCCCACACTGCATTATCTTTTATCCAAACACATTCTTCACCTGCGAATTTCTGATTTCCCAAATATGTATCAATGTACAAATAATCATTTTCATTATAACAAAAATCATGTGAATTAGGCTTTGACGGCGTGACTTCATTTCCGCCTGCTGCATATGTATTATTTTTTGCTCTGACTAAGAAATTTCTAATATCATTATCCGGATAATTGGGGGCACAAAGAAAATTTACCTCGCAAGTATCATTTTCTTTCACAAGCCTATCAATGGAAACTCTAAAAATTTCACTAAGCTTTATAAGATTCTGAATATCCGGAAAAGACTGCCCCTCTTGTGTCAAGTAGTTGACAACATTTTCTTAAACTTTTTTCTTCCTCTCCATTATATCAGCTTTTGACAGATAATCTACCAAAAGCTGATACAATCTTACTTCCTTAGTTGCTTCTGTTCGAGAACTTCCATCTCAATTCTATAGTCTTGTCTGCATAAACCACAATTTTTTCAAGCAGTGCATCCAGTAGCTCATCCGTAATCTCTATCACTTCCGAATTACCCTCTAAGAACTTTAAGCCACTGTTATCAGATGGCTTCTGGTTCTCCAGTACAAAGACTGCTTCCTTCTGCGCTTCAATCTTCTCCTTAATCCCGGAAATCATTACTTCATAGGATTCCTTCTGCATCAGATAGGTTTCCTTGTCTGTAATGCCTTTAGCATAGGATTCGTAAGCAGTACGAAGTTCCAGTTCTAATCTTCTGAGTGTGTCCTCCGCCATATTAAGGTGTTGCTTTGCCCCACGAATACGCTCGTTATGCTGTTCAATTTCCTTATCTAAAAGAAGCTTAAGCTTTGCAAGCCCGGATATGTGTCTGGACAGTTCACCTTTTATGATGGTATCAAGGTCTGTCACAAGAATCCGGTGGGCACAGTTGTTTTTCTTTCTGTAATTCACATTACATTGAAAAAGCATTTTGCCTACCCTGTCCTTTTTGTAAATCATATTTCTGCCACAGCAGTCACAGACAACTCTTCCGGTATAGACAGATGCTCTTCTACCGATTGGCGTAAACCATGACGGAACCGTCCCTTTCATAGACTGTACCTGCTCATATTCCTCCATCGTAATAATGGCTTCATGGTGATTTGGTATCCGTTTCCATTCACTGACAGGCAACAGTTGCTTCTGCTTGGAGCCTACCGCCTTTACACGATACTTCCCATAAACAAATGTACCTGTGTACATCTCATTATTCAGAATGGAACTCACCTTATAATCGGTCCACAAAGGTTCTCCCTTGGTATAGAATGTTCCGTACAACCCTTTCCGTTCCAGATATTTTGCCGGAGTATCTATTCCTTTCCCATTCAGGGTACGGACTATTTCAGCAATCTTTGCACCACCGATACGCATGGCAAATATTCTGCGGACTATCGCTGCCGCTTCCTCATCCACTTCAATCTTGTAGATACTCTCCTCTGACTTACGATAACCAAAAGGTGCACACACACCGATAAACATTCCGTTATCCTTCCTTGCATCAAGTGCCGTAATGATTTTATCAGACAAATCCTTGCTGTAGAAATCATACAGAAGTGACTTAAACTGCACATCTATATCTGCAATGCCACCGATATACTCATTACTGTCGTAATTATCATTAATTGCAATGAAGCGGATTCCCATAAAAGGAAATATCTGCTCTACATACTTCCCTGTTTCCAGATAATTTCTTGCAAATCGGGACATATCCTTTACGATAATACAGTCAACCTTCTTCTCCTTTACCAAATCCAACAGCTCCTGCATGGCAGGTCTGTCCATGTTAGTACCGGAATATCCGTCATCACACTTTTCTATCACATGCATGGTACGTAAATCCTCATGGGCACCGATATATTCACGGATGATTCTGCGCTGGTTGGTAATGCTGTTACTCTCATCCGCATTCACATCATCCTCTATGGACAATCTCAAGTACATAATCAGATTAGCCATTTTCCTTTCTCCTTCCTTCGTTCCACCTTGTTTTCTTTGGTGCAATAAACGAATCCGTGTAATTTGCATCATCTCCCTTATGGAAACGATATTTTATCTCCATACATCTGTCTTCATTCAGTACAATCTCTGAAATCAGAATCTTTACAAGCTCTGCTGTCAGAACGGACGCATCTTTTACGGATAAAAGAGCATTTACAAACTGCTTCTGCTCCCTTTTCTTCCGCCAAAATGCCTTCTGGTCCTTTTCTGCCTGCAAAAGCTTTTTCTCAAGGTTCTTTACTGCCTCAGCCTGCTTTTCGTTAGCACGCTGTAGCTCCTCCCTTGTGACTTCTCCTTTAACGTAGCTGCCATAATAAAGACTCCCTTCATATTCCAGACGCTCCTTTTGCTTCTGTAAGTCTGTAATCGCCGCCTGCATTTTATCTTCAACAGGCTGTGTCTGACTTTCCCAAGTTGCAAGAAGCTTCTTTTTATCCGGTACAAGCTCACCCATAAGCTTTCTTACCGATTCACTCACCAGTAAATCCAGCTGTTCCTCTGAAATCAAAATCTTATCCCCACGCTCCTCCATAGGAAAGCTGTTATGCCTGCACCGGTAATAATATTTCCTTACGTCTCCCTGCTCTGTATGAGCAATGGAAGATTCCCTGTGAATAAAATCCCCACAGACCGGACATTTCAAAATGCCCTTATACTTATCCTCCGTGGCTGGTAAATCCTCGCGGAACGTACAGGACATCTTATCCCTTCGTTTCTCCACAATACTTCTGACTTCCATAAATAATTCTTTTGAAACAATCGGCTCGTGTGCATCTTCGTGGATAATCCAGTCCGCTTTATCTATGCGGTGCTTCTTTTCACCCGTGCAAAGGTTCGTCTTTGTCTTACCCTGATAAAGTGTACCAATATAGACTTCATTGGATAAAATCTTTGAAATGGTTCCATGTTGCCAGTCACAGAAAGGCTCGTCCTTTCCCACATATACAAGCTGTGTGGTTCTATATCCTTCCGGCGTTCTGACACCGTCATGGGTTAACTCCCCGGCTATGGCTCTTAAGCTCATACCATCCTTTGCCATCTGAAATATTCTTCTGACAATATCTGCCGCAGGCTCATCAATCACAAGCTGGTATCCATCATCATTCTTTACTCTGTCATAACCATACGGCGCATTTCCTAATACACTTCCTCTCTCCATACAGCTTTCAAAAGCTGTGGTGATACGCTTTGACACATCCTTTGCATACATGTCATTCACAAGATTCATAAGTGAAATCCCAAGTCCCTTGTTTCCATTACAGTCCTCTACAGTATCGAAATGGTCATTCACAGAAATAAATCTCACACCTAAGAAGGGCAGAATGGTTTCAATATAATTACCTGTTTCCAGATAATCACGACCAAATCTGGACAAATCCTTTACAATAATGCAGTTTATTCTCCCAGCTTTCACATCATCCATCATCCGTACAAAATCAGGTCTGGTAAAAGTGGTTCCTGACACACCCCTATCAAAATATTTCTGATACTGTGACAGCTCCGGCTTATCCTTTATGAAATTCTCCATAATCATAAACTGGCTCTCTATGGAATCACTTTTACGACCATCCTTTTCTACGGAAAGTCTGGCGTAAAGTGCCACACGGTACTGCTTTCCGGTTGTTACAGAAAGCAGTGTATTATCCGTACCCGTTGTACCATTACGCCCTGCAATTGCATTGTATCTTTCCGCTTTTCTTGCCATTTCTACGATACCTCCTTCAAGAGTGCATTTGTCCCGCCAACCGGCTCTGCATCTGCATTCGTCGTACCTGCCTTCGCCTCAAGCTCACCCTTAATCAAATCCACCGCCTTCGCCATTTCATTCCGGTACTTAAACACAATCTCAACTATCTTTCCCTCATACACTAAAATCTTGTCTATCAGGGAAATCAAAAGCATACGGTCCAGCTTCTCTATCTCCATATTTTCACGAAATTCATCCAGCCACTGTCCTGCTACAATCCCGTTTTCATAAATTGATTTCACGGTTGCCTCCTGCACCTTAATCGCCTGTGCAATCTCCGAAAGCTTATTGCTGTAAATCTCACGATAGCGGTTAAACTGCTCCTGTGTAATAAGTTTCTCCTGCAAATCCGCATAAAGGGAAGTCTTCATGGCACTGTACTCCTGCTCCTTTTCCCGAAGTCTGGCAATCTCCTTATCACGGTTTAAGGCTTCCTCAAAATGAATCTGTTTCTCGTCCAGAATAGCCAACAGCTTCTTTGTATCCGTAAGCTGTTTCACATACTTTTTCACTTCCCCAAGCACAATCTCATTTAATACATCCACCTTGATGCTGTGGCGGGTACACTCCCTGCCTCTGTTATACCCGGAACAGATATAATACTCGTTCACGGTATCCTTATAAGTCACCTTTCTGCTGACCATACCCCTTCCACAGTCCCCGCAAAAGACAAGCCCGGCATAAAGCTTCGGCTCCTTCATTGCTTTTTCTGCTCTGGTATCCCTTTTTAACAGTTCCTGCACCGCCTTAAAATCCGCTTCCGCTATGATAGGTGTATGGTTATGCTCCACCCTCACCCATGCTGATTTTGGCTTTTCAATGGTCTTTTTAACCTTGTAGCTTACCTTTTCACGCTTGCCCTGCTCCAGCACTCCGATATAAATCTCGTTTGAAAGAATGCGTAAAATTGCCTTCGGTGTCCACTTCGCCTCCAGATTACGCTGAAAGCTGGTCTTATACCTTGCACCACTTGCTTTCTTATACTCCGCCGGCGAAAGGGTTTCCCTTTCATTAAGCTTTAGTGCAATGGAATTGGCACTAAGTCCCATCAGTTTCCAAGCAAAAATATCCTGCACCACCTTTGTCGCCTCTTCATCTGGCACAATTTTATTCTTATCCTGCTCATCCTTACGATACCCGTAACAGACAAAAGCGCCGATATACTCGCCATTCATCCGCTTTGCCTGCTGGTTACTGCGGGATTTTATGGAAATATCCCTGCAATAGCTTTCATTGACAAAGTTTTTCACGGGTACAATCATATATTTGTCACTGCTGTTTGCTGTAAGACTGTCATAGTGGTCATTAATAGCAATGAACCTAACATTCTTCTTTGGAAAATAATTCTGGATATAATTGCCTGCACCAATGGATTCTCTTCCAAGTCTGGATAAATCCTTTACAATAATGCAGTCAATCTCTCCCCTTTCCACCATGGCAATCATTTCTTGAAAAGCAGGTCTTTCATAATCGGTTCCTGTATAACCATCATCACAGACCTCTTTTACTAGTTCCACATCACTAAGCCCACGTACAAAATTTTCAATCATCATACGCTGGCTTTTGATACTGTTACTTTCATCCAAGCCTCCACGTTTATCCTCGTCCTCCCTTGAAAGACGAAGATAGGCACAGGCACTGTATATCTTATCATTCATACAATCAAATCCTTTCCCGGTGGCAACAGATGTGCCACCGTTTTCTTAATCTCTTAATATTTCAGCGAAGCAACCCTGTCGATATAGGCTGACAATAAATCCGTGATACTCTCACCTGTATCCGAAAATGTGCTAATTACCTTGTATTCCCCATACTGTGTGGTGTTCATATCCCCGGCAATCTTACAACTCTTTATATCTTCTGTTGCCTCACTGACAGCTTGTTGTTCCATCAATTTGTCCATCTATCTAACTTCCTCCGTGTTCACCTAACATTCATTGTGAAACGCAGAAAGACCGCCTTCATGGCATCAGAGTCTTCCTGCGTATACATCCCCGGAAACTGTCATAAAAGTTTCCGAAAGGTATACTGCTATCAAAACAGATAACGGGTATCTGCTTCTTTTACTCTGTCTGCCATGAAAAGCGGTCACTTAATCAAATGTGCTTCTTAATTTTTCTCTTGCACTCACTATTGCTTTACATTCAAACTTATTCAGTTGTCCGGTTGCATTCACCCGACACTTGGCTGGCTGGGCTCCCTGTCGGCTCCGGTAATCCGGCGTTATCAGTTACGGTATCTTTTTTATGGTGGAAGATTCAACCACCTGCAACCTGTGAGTCAGATTATACATCAAAATCTCCCGGCTGGCAATCGAAGATTTATAAACTTTTCGATTCCTCCGGTTTGGGCGGTAACGCACTCCTCGTCCATCTGGCTGTGCCCTGACCCTGATGCCACTTTCTCACATACACTGGATAAAGTAAAAGATTTGAATTCCCATGTTCCGTAAGGTAAAAGGCAAAAGTATCCTAGGGAAATTCATTTGTTTTTTTGCATCTTACCTTACGAAACATCTGTGAAAAGGACGTTTGCTGTTCACCTTATGAAGAATGTTACCATTGCAGGTAACCTTACAGCCACTGTGCCAGTCTGTCACAGCCTGCGTGGGCCTCTTCTGCTCAAGATCCTCTCCCACCCTTTACGGAAGTGTCATTATATCTTCGCTCGTCCGGTTATCTGCCGGAGTCTTGGCGTAAGTTTGTTGTTCTTCATAAGCAGCTATTCAGTTGTATGACGAAAATCTCTATTTGATTTTCTATTTTCGTTTTCGATTATAGTTGACTTTTTTCTAAATTTCAACTAATATTGTTATAAATCGTATTGATAATCGCTATTCTATTTTTAATCTGTTAACGATTTTCGCTAAAATTAAAATGAGAATTCATACAGAGAAAGGCTGATATTATGAGCGTTTATGAGAATTTTGAAATAATAAAAGATACCCTTGGATATGCACATTTATCCACAGAAGAGATAATTGCAAAGGGACATTTGTCTGAAACATCCATTGCACAGATTGATAAAAAGATGGAAGACGCACACGACCTGCTATGCCACTTCCCTATCGGATACACCTATGACGAAAACAAGGTATCCTGCTACCGAATTGCTTTAAGTGAGCAGTTTCAGGTATTAAAGGAATACCCTGCCGGAACAAGCATTTTAGATTTTATTGCACTGGAAACAGAAGACATTGTTGCATATATGAAAAATATGTCTGAGAACATCACTACAATGATTGAACAGAAGGCTTCCACACCGGATGCAGACGGAATTATCCGATTTGATTTTACAGACATAACCAAAACAGTCGTAGACTCCACACTGGCAGCACTCCACAACGATAACTTTTTTCTTTTCCTCGTGAACTGCTGTTTCCTTCAATATGTAACGGAGCTGTTTGTCTATAACTTTTATCCGTTCATTGCACTGGAGCATTATAAAAAAATCTTAGGGGATGCATTTTATTATGATGAAGATACCGACATTCTGATGCCGGAAGAAGACGGTGGCTTGTATGATATTGCAGAATTTATTAACTACGGCATACGCATGACCGCAGCATTCTTAGATTACCAGAAAGATTTATTGCAGAGCGATTTTGATATGCTCCTAATGAAAGATAAGCTGTTTGCCGAGTATGATACCTTGCAGTATCTCTATCTCATGGAGTCCAAGGACAATATGCGTGATACCTATACCAGTACAAGCTTCAATACACACCTTATGCCTATTGGTGTTCATGCATTTAATCACCTTGATGTGGTAAACAAAATCATCGACGAAAATATGCCAGTCAGAGAAGTCTACGACATCAACTCCGTGCATGACTGGTTCCGCTATGAATTTATGTATCTTGCCAAAGGAAATGTACTGTACAAGCAATGTAAGAACTGTGGCAGATTCTTCATTCCTTCCGGCAGATCTGACAGCGAATACTGTGAGCGTATTGACACCGCCAGCGGCAAAACCTGCAAGGAAGTCGGCGCCATCAACACCTTTGCCAAAAAACACGAAAATGATGAAATCCATCAGGCGTACACAAAAGCATACCGCCGGATGGACTCCAGAAAACGCACTATGTATATTTCCAAGAAAGAATTTACCGAATGGAGCAAAACTGCCCGTGAGAAACGCAAAATGTGTGAAGAAGGGCAGATTTCCCTTGAAGAATTTCAGGCTTGGCTAGATGAGAGTAAGTGTAGGTAGTTCCTCACTATGTAATAGTAAGCGATAAGTTTTGGATATTTCTTAATTTATTGCTCATACTTCCCCCTATTAATGTATTGATTTAACTTTCCCCATCAATAATCCTTCTTCTTTTATGTGTTGACTGAAAATGCGGAATTCCTGCCCACCATTATTAACAAAATCTTTAGAATATTTACTTACATTATAATTTTCTTTACATTTCCACTCATAATCATATAAATCTCTTCCTCAGAGAAGTTATTCTCTCTTAAGCTACATAAAATCGTCTGATACCCAGATGCTTCATACAACGCATCTGGGATTTTTATATCTTGTTTAAAGACTTTTGAGAAATGATCCAAATCCATAAAATCAGGTCCCAATGCTACATTTTCTGCTCCTACACATTTCGCAAAATACAATATTTGAGAAATAATATCACGGACAATTCCCATATCATTTTCATATGTATCATGCGAAACCTTAGACACCAAATCATTAACAAACGGTATTCCAAATAAGCATCCTCTATTCAACAACCTTTCAATTGTATCTTTTGATATCGCATTTGTACGAGGATGGATTGTTTCAATAAGTTCACTGCACACACAATGGGATACAATCACCCTTCCGCTATACTTGTCCAATATACACCTTATTTCATAGTCATCTAAATGACTCAAATCAAGAATAAGATCATTTTCAATTAATGCATATAATAATTGATGCCCCAATTCAGTCAACCCAGTTTTTTTATCAAAATAAACATTTGTCTTTGAATGAAATAATTGAACCACAGCAAGTCCCATATCTTTTGCTTTTTTAAGAGATTTAATCTCTCTGAGCAAAGCTATATTTTCTATCGCAAACCTCACTGTACTTTTCAAATATTTCTTGTTATGCCAAAAAATACACTCCTCTAAAGAACTAAAGACATCATAATCTCCATAATACTTCATCAGTAAATCAGGATATATTTCCAATGCAACTATACTTGTTTCAACATCAACTCTTTCAAGTAGTCTTTGAGGTAAATAGTGCGTATGTATAAAAGATACCTTATTCATATGTTATCCCCCAAGGCAAACAACAATTCATGCACACAGGATGGTATTCTCCCTCAATCATACTATTTCGAAATTCCCATGCCCTTTCACTATTCCAGATTTCTTCGAATGAATTACTCAGAAGATTTCCGATAATATAGTTTTGTTCACAACAGAACTTCACATCTCCATCAGCTCCAATAAAAACGTGTTGCCATGGAGAAACACAAAGTTTTTTCTTTAATTGATTCCTCTTTTCATATGGATTAAATGAAAATCCCAAACCAAGTTCTTTTGCCAACTGTTCACATTTTAATATATACTCTTCAAACAGCTCTCTCTCATCACATTGGTCAAGTTTTAATCTGCACCATGTATCTATATCTGGCATACATTCTCTTACTTCTGAAACATGTAGAAAATCAACACCAACTTGCTTAGCTAATCTAATAAGCGACTCAATGCAATGATAGTTCTCTTTGGTAGCAACCATATTTATTATGTACGAGAAGTTAGCATTACCAATTGTCTTTCTCCTTTCACCTATTACTTTAAGCGTGCTTACAATTTTGTCAAAATTACCCACTGGACGATTTAATCTATATGAGTCAAAACCAGCTCCATCTAAAGACACAATCAGTTCCATGTTACTCATCACAAAATCATCAATTTGTGCATCACTAATCAATGACGCATTTGTAATAAGAATTTTTTTAATGCTAGGAAATTGTTTTGCTGAATCAAATAGCCTTTTAAAATGAGGTGATAATAAAGACTCCCCCGTTCCTTGTAATTCTATCTCATTTGCATATGGTAATAATTCTTCTATAACCGTATCTAGCACTGCTTCCGGCATATCATTACCATAGTCTACAAATCCATGTTTACATGTTATACACTTAAAATTACATCTACTAGTAACTTCAATATGCAACCTTTTAGGATACCTTTGTTTAAGATTCAACTAATTTCCCTCCCATTAATCCGTTTAAAAGTTTTTTAGGACAATTCTCTGGCAACCCCTCATACATAATTTTTCCATCCTGCAAATATATAATCCAATCTGACATATAAACAAAATACGGATTATTTTCTGCTATAACCACGGAGTTATTCTTTTCAATAAGTTTCTGTAATGATTCCATTACACAAGGTAAATCCATCATATGAAGCCCTTTTGCTGGTGAATCAAGAATAAATAAGCATCTATCTCCGAGTTTTTTCGATAATTCCTTTGTAATTTTTATTCTCTGACTCTCACCACCACTTAACGAACCTGATGGCTGTCCTAATCTTAAATACGACAATCCTATTTTATTTATAAAATCAATTTTTTCAGTAAGAATCCGTTTTTTTGAATCTTTCGAGTAGATTTTATACAATTCTTGACACGAAGAAGACAATACATCTCCTATTGACATATCACTCTCTTTGACACTTAAAGTATTTTCATTATATCTCTTGCCATTGCAAGCATCACAAACTTCATAAATCTGCTCATCATCGATTTTGACCTCAAAACTTCCTCTTCCTTTGCACTTTTGACATTGTCCACTAGAATTGAAAGAGAAATCACTTTTATCAAATTTCAACTGTTCCTCTATTGCCTTATTAAGATATATATTACGTAAACTTTCCATAATGCTAGTATATGTAGCCGGAGTACTCATCGCATTATTGCCTATCGGTGCTTGATCTATCATATAAGGTCTACGCAAATTATTTTTACCATCTATAGCACCATCTATACCTTCTCTGTTTTTCCAAGCTGAAGCAGATTTATCACACGCTCTATAAATAATATCAAGTAGAGAGCTTTTACCGCCTCCCGATGGTCCACATATGGTAACAATTCCACTAAAAGGAATTGTTAAATCTAAATTCTTGAAACCATGATAATTAATATCACCTATATTAATTCCTTTGCTCAGTTTATTATGAATTGAAGCTGTTTCTTTAAGTAAATTTATCATTTCCTTCCAACTTTTCGACTTCTTATATTCTGATGTGTCGCCTTCGAAAGTAACTTCTCCACCATATTCGCCCGCATCAGGACCTAATTCAATTACATAATCAGATTGCTCTATAATCGGCACAGCATGCTCAACCGACAATATAGAATAACCAAAATCAACCAAACGTCTGAAACATTTTGCAATTTTTCGAGCCTCATTTATGCTTAGCCCGGCTCCTAGTTCGTCAACTATCAATAGTTCTGCTTCTGTTTTCAAAAGCATCTTTATAAAACGTAACTTATTATATTTTGTTAAATTTAATTCTCGAATCAAATCTCCTGTGCAAATTCTTTCTAGTTCAAGAATTTGCAACAGTTCAGTAAGTAGCATTTTCTTTTCTTTCTTGATTTTCTTGTTGTTTTCAATATATTTCCCAATGCTGTCTGATGATATTCCCAAGAATCCTGCTATAGTCTGATCCGAATTCGGAATAAAAGCTTTTTGTTTAAACAGAACTGGTTCCAATGGAACTGTTACATTTTGTAGTTTTTTCATATAACCAGACATGACAACATTTACAGCAAGTGTTGATTTTCCACTTCCACTTTTTCCAACAAAAACAACATATCTATCAAGAGGGATTTGAATACTGACATTTTTTAAATTATTAACATTTGCATTTATTACAGCTATACAACGCATCCTCTATCTCCTCCTTTCAAATTCGAAAACAATAGTCATTGGCACATTTCTCATTCGCTCCATTAATGTATTATCCGAGTCATAATTCATATATTTAAACGATGCAGCCTCAATATTAGGTCTGGGTTCTTGTATTGCTTTTACTTCCCAACCATTTCCTTTAAACGCATTATAAATATATGAAATACTGTAATGAACTCGTTCCAATAAGACTTTGTTTTTATTACCATATGGTATAAAGTCCACTCTACCATCATCAAAATAAGATTTCATTCTTTGTTCTTCTACATCATTTCCATATAAAGCAGTCCACATTGGATGAAATTTTGAGACAAAGCATCTTGAACCAATTCTGGTTATCTGATTTAATTCAGAAAAAAACTCATCATCAATTCTAAGATAGTCTAGTGAACCCCAAAATGTTATTATCTCAAACGGATTTCCATCATACTCTTTCAAATATGATTTCAAATCACAGTTTAAAAAAGTACACGAATCTCTAGCATATTGTTTATTTGCCTTATCGATCGCTGAAGACGCAATATCTATTCCTACAGTTCTAACTTTTCCCACAGAATGCATCAAATAAGTATTTGTCCCTTCGCCGCAACCAATATCTAATATACTATCTGCATGCCCCACAACATCATTAGGATCAAGCCCTTTCAATCCCAACCCTGTATGGATATTCTGAACATCAAATGTAGCTAAATCATTAAATTCTTCAGCATACCTATTCCATCCATCGCTCATCAAAACACCTCTCTTTAGTTATTATCATAATAGCCGTACCACTTTAATGAATTGAACCGATTACCATAATTAAATTCAATTACATTTTCACCTTCATATGGCAGAATTTCTTCAGGATTATCATTAGTCAGTTCCAAAATGCCTTCGTTTATCAACTCATATAATGTGTTTGTATTCAATCCTAAAGCAATTAATTCAACAGGAGTAAAACTACGTCCCTCTAATTTCATGATCATTTCTGCGTTATTATCTTTTAAAAATACAATACCATCTCTTCGTCTCCATTTGCTGATAACGCGATTATCATAATCAATCACAACCGACTCATGAATTTTTAATATTGAATTTCTATATAAAGTAATTTTGCGACTACTTCTTTCCAATAACTTTGCCATCGCAATAGTGTGACCTGTAGAAATCAAAACATCGGCCGGTGAATATTTTTCGTCAAAAGACATTCTTAAAGAACGAATTTGTTCCTTTATATGTTGGTTACTAAAACTATATGATGCACTATGCCAACCTTCATCCTCCATGTTTTCCAACTCCAATTGATAATTCAGCTCTTTTGCTATCAGCGAATTACCATACATAATGAACTCTGAGCAATTATAATTATCAGGATGAGATTTTTCATCAAGAATGAATTTCATCGTTTCTATTCGATCTTCATCAGTTTCCCCAGGAAATGCAAACATAATATACGTGTGAACTAAAATACCATGCTTTCTGCATAACTGAATTATTGCAGAAGCATTTTCTATCTTAGTTCCTTTATCCATCAAATCGAGCACATGCTGAGAACCCGATTCTAACCCAAATTTAATAAACACACATCCTGCTTTCGCTAACAACTCAATAAACTCTTCATCTACGAATGGTGGGTCAAATCGAGAATTCGTTCCCCACTTGATTTTTACATCATTTTCAATAAGTTTCTTGCAGAATTTTTTCATAATTGGAACAGGTATTGCACTGTCTAGAAAATATATGCAATCAATATCTCCATTCTTTGCATTTTCAACGCAAAAATCAATCATTTCTTCAGCATTATATTTACTATCAAGACATGAATGATACTCCTTATCTGTACAAAACTTACACTTTCCCCAATAGCATTGATATGTAAAACGCAAAGGAAGAACTCTTAATGGCGAAAAATAATTATCTAACTCCTGTCCAATAATAGTTGGTGGGCACACGGATATTTTTTGATTACATATCTTTTCTGCCGGAATATAATATGCTCTACTTTCGCTCTTTTCACCCTTATCAAATAACCCCTGCATATTATTACCATTTTCTTTTAAATACCAAATCAAGGCTTCTCCTTCACCAGCATTAACAAAATCACAATAGGTAGCTATTGGTCCGATAGAGTCACCTGAATTAATAAAAGAATTTACAAAACCACCCCCAACAATGATTTTGTTATCTGGATGTAATTCGTTTAATAATTTGCAAACCATTATGGCAAAAAATAACTGGCTTTCAAATGTAATATTAATTCCTATCACCTGAGTATTAGAAATATTCATTGCTGAAATCCATTTTTTTATCAATGCACATATGTCCGACTGATAAAATTTGTTAATAAAACATTCAATATCTTTCCAAATATTCCATCTATAAGGCGAATCCACTCCATCTAGTCGAAATCTTAAATTCTTAAACCTCATAGAATATAAGTCATAACTACAACGTATATAGTCTACCAACCGCCAATAATACTCTGTTGTAGTACAATTCTTTAATTCTCGTTTCAAATCACTGTAATCTTTGATTTTTTCAAATGACCCCAAAAATTTTCTATAAGAAAGAACCTCTATTTTATCCAATTCATTCTCAATAATAATATTCTCTTCTGACATATGATTATCAATAATCTCTTGTAAAAAGAAATTATTAAAATTATATATATCCATCTTATAACCGATTTTTTCTGCATATCCAGCAATCTGATATGGCCCCAATAAAGGAACCGTAGGTTCACACGCTGGTGGAATAATATATTTCATATTTACTGTGTTTGACATTTTTCCTCCTAAAAAAATTAGTCGCACCGAAATACTAGGAATAGTATTTTCTGAACGACTAATTAAAAATCATAATTATTAAACTGGCTCGATAAGATTAAGTTTCTCAAAACCTTCTACCAATTCAACTACTTTTTCTCTTACTGAATCTGCGTTATATTGCTTTGATACTTCATCAATGATGTCCTTTACTGAATTCTCTCCATTTATCATCGTCCATACAACTTTTCCATCTTCATTAAGTGATAAAGCTGGGGTGCTCTTAGATACAATTAAGAGTCCAAAACTCTCTTCTCTTGCTTTTACCCCTTCCACTAATCTATAAACAGTCAATTCATTCATTGTCAGCAACCTCCTTCATTTTACAATATGGGTCTGGTCCATCTATTTTATTGGAACACGCCAACGCAGCCGCTCTACAACCACCTCTACAGATTTTAAAGTTAGCACATTTCTTACAATAATCTGGAACATCAAGTCCACATATATGATTACAGTATATCTCTGATTTTCTCTTCATTTCTGCAAATGTCTCACTAAGAATATTACCAATCTGCAGTCGTGACATGCCACACATTAACACATTACCATTAATATCAATATAAAATCTAGAAGCACCAAAATGACAATACTCGCTATAATGGTTTAGATTCTTTGGCAATGCACAATATGGTACAGAATTTGCAAGCAAAACATAAAAATTCTTATTCAAACAACTTTCAAGAAAGTCATCTGCCTGTTCTAACACTTCAACTAGTTGCTCTGTAGAAATACTCAAATAGGCATTATCTGCTCCAACTCCAGTAGGGGTAAATCGAGTAAGTGTCATCCCATTAACGCCCATATCGTGTAATTTTCTAATCGTATTAGGAAAATCCGAAATATTTTCCGTTGTAAGCACAAAATTTGAAGCTGAATTTACTCCCTGTGAAATCAAGTGTTCCAGTGCCGCATAAGCTTGCTCATAACTTCCCTCTACTAAAGTGAGTTTTTCATGTAACTCCTTATCTCCATGGAGCGATACATTAACACCATATACACCCTTGCTTTTCAATATCTTAGCAATTTTTTCATCAATTAGTGTTCCGTTAGTCTGAACCATTACCTTGTCAAAATACTTACAACATTTATCTAATATTTCAGTAAACAACGGATGACTTATTGGTTCTCCACCTGTAAGGATAATCTCCAAAACACCCATCTCATGCAAACGTTCTATAATATCAAAGACCCTGTCTGATATTAACGGATTCTGACTATTATAACAAAATTTACACTTCAAATTACACTGTTCCGTTAATTCTACCTCTACCCTTGTTGGATTCATTCCAATATTGAGTTCCAACAACCTATTATTCTCCATCTGCGTAGCCCCATTTCTTTGTACGAACTTTTTCTCCACACGAAATAATAGACTCGTCGTAAACCACGCAGCCACCCTTACATCTTTTCACCTCAGAGCACTCCTGACACCCTATAGGTATATGGCACAAATGTTCGTATTTTGTCCATCCTTCAGCTTTCCATATTTCTGAAAATGATTTACTATTGAGATCTCCAATTACATCATCTGAAATTGTACATGGAGTAACCTTTCCAACTGGACTTATTCTTGCAAGACCATATCCATACTGACATGGGATATTTAATATTCGTAATTTCTCATAATATTCTTTATCAACTTCACAATATGGAACTGGTCCAGGAAGGCTAACATCTGAAATACTCGGAAAATCTTCTTTAACTTTCATTAACATGTCAATTAATTCCATAGTCATCTTAGAATCCATTAACATTTTTTTATTCTTGCTATCATTCAATATGTATCGGGTAGAACACAAAGCATAACAATCTAATTCAGCACAGAGTTTTCCAATATTATATATATTCTTATAATTTTCAGCTGATGTACATACATTTACCTCAACATTCACTCCGTGGCGTCTCCAAGTTTTTATGCCCTCAACAACATCTTTATACGCACCTATACGCCCTGTCATCCTATCATGTTCCTTTTCATCCGAATGCAAAATAGAAGTACAGACACTCTTCATATAACGAGAAATAAATTCTGCCATATCGTCGGTAACTAATGTAGAATTAGTGTTCATATGTAACTCAAACCCCAATTCATATGCGTATTGAATAATTTCTTTGATATCTTTTCTTGTTAATGGCTCTCCACCATTAAAATTAATTCTAAAAACATTCATTTCTCGTAATTGATCAAGAACATTCTTAACCTGCTCTGTCGTGAGCTCATTGCCTGTTACATGTCCCAATGGATTGTAACAAAAATAACACTTGTTATTACACTTCTCTGTTAATTCAAATTGTACATAAAACGGAGCATTCGCCCTATTTATTTTCTCTATCATAACAACCATCCTTTCATGTTGAGAATGACGCAAACAACGGGAGCTAATAAAAAAAGATTATTTGCATGCTGAACATGCTGAACATGCTGTACATGCACAACATGCATCCATCTCTCTCTGGTCAAAAACAACATCTGCTCTTTCAGGATTTGAAAAAGGCTCAACAAACGGATCAAAAATTTCAAGCTGTGGATTGAACTCTCTCATGATTAGTTCCTCCTTCCATAAAACATTAAACTGTAACCTAATAAAAATACGTCATTCTCTCGACGAAAGTTCCTCCTTAAATTTGCTCCTCACAAATCTCGCAAAAGCATTGTAATTACGCGGATTTCAGGGCATTTTAAAGGAGGCGATTTGCTCCCTATATTGTCATTATACCATATTTTTTCTTATTATCAACAGATTTATACAAAAACATCAAAAAATCTATTATTTTTTGTGAAATTATACATTTCCGCCCTCGGTATTGATGCGTTCCCCTGCTATATATGCCGCCCTATACATTCTGCAAAATCACTAGCGATTAAGTATCGTTTTCCTTTAGTCAGCCCTGCACACAAACTTATGCCATATTTCTGCAGGCATAATATATTTTACAAAATGTCCATTTCCTAAAGTAAAAATTATACCAACAGTTGGAAATAGATTTTTGGTATACAATCAAATTTTACTATTCAAGCAATTGTTTTACCAGTAGTATCACGACTTAATCTTACATAACACCACACTTTTATCGGATGGCATAGTGTTTCTATGTCCTGCTTCGGTTCACCACAACGCTAGTATAACTCATGTTAATTAACGAGTTGTTTTGCTTTTCACAAATATGATATATAAGGTTATTAAAGCAGTTAATTAATTGCAACGGGTAATACTAGATATCATTTGCTAGCGACTATACTTGCAAGAACAAAATAACATCTTGAAGTCGTCATATCCGCCTTTGCGTTTTCAATAACACGTATCTGCAAAGTAAAAAGTGTATGGAGGAATAGTTTCCATACACCTTCATTTACTATTATTTTTAAAGTAATCTCAAAAGCTGCACAAGTTCATGTGTTTCTGATTCACCCGATACAGTTTGTCTAGTATCAAAACGCTTAAAACCATAATTTTCATAAAACGAAAGCAGTTTCTCTTTATTATCTGCTTCCACAAATGCCACCATACCGCCAGCCTGATATTGCAAAAGCTGTGTTTGTCTGATAGCTGCTTCCAAAAGTTCTTGACCTGTTATGCGTCCCTTTGCTCTTTCATTGAAATTCTTTCCAAGCTGAGCTATCAGATACGCTGCCAGATTATAAGTATGCTCATTCTTATCAATTTCACTAAACCTTGCAAGCTTTCTCTTAACGGTATTGCTAAATGGTTCGGACTTTACAACAAGGGGTTTGATAGTAATAGAAAAATACCCCAACAGTTCTGCATCCTCCAATGATAATACCAAATATGTAACTGCCTGATGTTTTTTGGCAAAGTCAATTGCCTGCTCTTTTAAAAATCGCTCAACATCCGGATTTAAGGGACAAGAAAACTCGGAAAGGAGTTGTACTAAAGTTTCCTCTCCGAGCCTTTTATCCTCATTTTCTAAATACTCACGGATGTTCAACACAATAAAATTATTTGCTGGTTGCATCCGCTTTCTTCCTTCTCTCCATGAATTTTAAAATATTATCTGTACCCTGCAAGTAGGTTACATTGATCGGTACACGAGGTGTTCTGTCGTTGGCAGATGCTTCAATAGCATCGGCAAACATCTCCACCTGTTTCTGACCGGATATGATAAAATTCTTAGTGATACTTGAAGTTGCCATATTAACACCTCCTTTTTCAGTATGGCTCGTATTGATTTTTTCATACTTTCCTAACTTTATTTTATTACCAAACATCAGTTTTTGCAACTGGATTTTTGTGAAATTTATATTAAAATTCTTATTTGCATTATATGTGATGGCACACGTCCAAATTATGGCTTTCTCATAAACAATATGTGCCATCACATATAATCTTTGCTCATTACAAACATCTGGACTTCGGTTCTATCTTCTTGTCCTGTTCCTTTTCTGCTTCTTTCTCTTCTCTCTTTATCTGTGCTACCACCAACTCTAATCTCATAAATTCATCCAACATATCATCACTATACCGATAAACAACACCGATGGAATCCAGCTTGCTTATAAACCTCTGAATAGCATCCTGTACACTGCATTCCGCTATTCCAAGCCATTCCACCTTCTCTTTATCCGTAAGTACTTCGTAGCGTTCCTTTGTCATATCAGGTGTAGCAAAATTCTGTAAATCTGTATATGCTTCATCTACACCCTCAATATATTCTTCTATCGGCTCATACAGTTTTGTGACTGTCTCTGACTCATTGACGCCATAGTTCAACTCTTGTTCTGAAATTACATCGCCTTCTTCTTGTAATACTTCCGTTGCAGCCAGCTCCCTTTCAGCCACTTCGACTTCAGGCAGTACATCAGCAACATCAATCTGCTCAGCCTCATCGACTTCTATATCCAATTTTGACTTTACTGCTTCATATACTTCAACCTCGTCATAAACCTCACTCTCCACATACAAAATATCACTTCCTTCAAACTCCGGCACATCCACCATATAAAGGTTCTCCACATCCACATCAAGTGGTATTTCCATATGTGCAAAGGTGCTTTCACTGATACAGCGGTTAATGGTTGCACATTCCCTTTTTGCTTCCTTCCGCCTCTCTTTAAGTTCTGCCAGCTGCTCCCTGTAATGAGCCTCATGATACAGATAAACAGTCACATCCCCATCCTTTTCGTATTGGTACTTGTATCGGGCATGCTCCTTGTAAAGCTCCTTCTTTTTTGCATCAATATCTACAATCTTCTGTTCCGCCGTCTGCTTTGCCCGGAATACATCCTCCCAGCCGTTTATACCCTCACGGTTTAGAAAAAGATACTCCTCCTGCAACTCCTTCATGCGGACAAGGTCCTGCTGATACCTTGTGTACTTGTATTGAAATCGGCATTTCTGCACCACACACATACGATACAACTTTCCATAATACCGCTGTTGAAAAGCATTAGCCGGTTTCTTATGCAAAGCATAGCCCGAATGATATACAGGCGGCTCCACATACTTATAGGGCCGCTCCTGTTCATAATAGGTCTGTAAATTCTGCACCGAAAATTCTTCATCCAGTGTATCCAGTCTCCTGCTGCGCCTCATACCTTCTGCCTTTACGGAAATATGGGCACCTATCTTAACCTCATAGCCAAGTTTTTCCATAAGAAAAACAAATTCCTCAAAGCTTTCTGCCTTATTTCTGCAATACTGCATATCCCCCGTGATAAAATCGCCCCAGCTCTGCTCCTTTTCCCACTGCTTGCGATTCATATTCACAGGGTCTTTGCTGTATTCTGCCGCAACAATGGACAAACCATATTCCTCACACAGTCTGTTGGTTATGGGCTGTATCACATTCTTCCAGTCCCCTTTTTTGTAAGTATACTTCCTGCCCGTAACCATATTTACACTGTTGAATACAAGATGCCCGTGCAGGTGATCCTTATCCGTATGGACACTGAATACGCCCTCATATTCACCGCCCAAAAACTCCTCTGCAAATCGTCTGGTAATCTCATACATCTGCGCCTTGGTTCCTTCTCCCGGCTTTAGGGATATGATAAAATGATACCCCTGCCTTCCCCCGGTCTGTCCGAACATTTCCTTTGTGCCTATCATCTGCTCATATGCAAAATCCGGCAGGCAGTTAATACCGCCCACCAGACTTCCATTTTCCGTCTTCCCCTCATTACAGATATAAGCTATGGAATGCTTCAGATGTGCCGACACATTGCCATGCTCCGCTGATTTCATACACATAATCTTTGTTATCGCCATACTCATCGCCACCTTTCCACCAACTGTTTCATCAGTTTTATTACCTCTTCCAGTGCCCGTGTCATCTTAAGCACATCCACATTTCCAAACCACTTGGACTCATTACAGTGCTTTGCCATCTGGTTGATGTTAGTGGCAATTCCGCTAATCTGACGGATAAGGTTTCTTCTGTCCTCTACATGGGTTACATCCACTCCACCATGCACAATCAGCTCACGCAGATACTTACTCTCGTTCATTCCGGCAGCCTTGGCATCCTCCGACAGTTTGCGAAGCTCATACTCCGATAGTCGGAACGTCCGGTTCTGCCTTGCCGTACACTTTTTTGTTATCTGTTTCTCCATCTAAAAATCCTCCAATCATTCCAATCGTTGCTACACTCTTTCTGCTCACAGAAATCTCCTTTATCGCGGTGAACAGAATTCTTTCAGATAAAAACTGCAAGATACGGAAATCGCAATGCGTTTCCAATCTTGTTAGGGGCAAAAGCCCCTAACACCCCGATATTTATACCGATATTTCACAGGAATCTACCCTTGCAGATGAATTTCTGTAAAACAAAAGGCAGGACTACCGGCGAAAATGTAATACACATTCTGCCAATATCCTACCTTTTGTTATACAAACCGTTATACGGATAAAAGAGCAATATAAAAACTGTCAAACACATCCGGCTCATTTGAACCATTTTGTTTCACAGTTTTTACTTATTTTTGCTATTCTGTTTTACGGTTTGTTTGACAAATCTTGTCGCCTGCCACTTCTTAATCTTCCTCATCATCCCCGAACATGGCAGACAAAGAAGCCAGTGCCCCATCATCCAGCGGCTTATCGGACAACTCCAAGTTATTTTCCGGTAAATTTTCCACCATTTCCTTCACTGGTTCTGTCGGCTCTGCTGGTGTCACAGGTGGTATGGGCATCACATTCATTCCCTGCATCTGCATCATGGCAGGGACAGCCACATAACCACCTGCCTGCTGTCCCATTGCACTAATAATGGTTGCCAGAATCCTTGTAACTGCATCCTGCATGATTTGTTCGTTGTCTGCCTTACTCTGCTTGGCAAAATCCCTTATAAACTCCTGCATAAGCTCCATGGCACTCATCTCTTCCCGAAATCGGATTTCTCCACGGGCAAAACACAGGATTGCCCACTTTACAGCCTCCGTCAGAGAATCATAATACTCACCCTCATAGACCACTTGATCCAACCACTCCATGATTTCCTTATCCTCCCGGTTCTTATCATTCAACCGAAATGCAATCGTCCTTGTTGCCATAGACTACACCTCCAGATTCTGTGCTAAGTACTGATAACCGAGAGCATTGGCACGGACATCTGTTACATATCGCACATTTTCTCCGGTACAACTACCAAAACGCCTCATAACTCCGGCTCCGCCACCCACATACACCACATTGGTAAAATCAAAGTCTATTTTCAATTCACGAAGCTTGGCTTCCACTTCAAGAGCATATCTTTTCAGCCCTGCATTGATGGTAGCCATAATGGATTCCTTATTCTTGGCAATGGCATTGGTATCTCCCGTTTCAATCACTTCATTAATGATATACTCCGGCACTTCCTTACCATACTTTGCAATGCACTCCTTCTGAATACGGTCAATGGCAGTAATCAGTCCCTGCTGGTAAGTGTGGCACTCATCAAGAACGGGAACCTTATTCACCACTGACATAATATCCAGTGTCCAAGAACCGCAGTCCACCGCTGTCAACCTGTCCATACCTTCCATTCGGTTGGCAATGGCAGCATGGCACTGTGCAAATACTCTTACCTTTCCAAAATGCACCACATATCGTACTCCTTCATAGTGAAAGGACACTTTTTCATTGGAACGGAGATAATTCCTAAATTCCTTCTTTTCCTTGCCATAAAGAGTAAGCGGAACACCCACCGCAAGATTTACCTTAACTGCTTTCGCCTCCGTACGTTCTCTTAATTCCTTGGCAATGGCAGCCAGTGTCAGAAGATAATAATTTTCATTCTCCGTCTTGGTTTCCTGCTTACCCATTCTACCCTGACCGATAACATATTTTCTGCCTCGAAACTCAAGCAGATTATCCTTTGTGGCAGGCATGGTCTGTAATTCCGTAATACCATTCTCAAAAATGATACTTGGAGTCTTAATGGAACTCCACCCGTGGTCAATGGCAATCAGAAATTCAGGAATTAGTTCCGTAAAGTTTCTTCCTTCCAAAGTGTTCAAGTTACTTTCTTTTCTCATAATCTCTGTCATAAATACCTCTTTCTCCGGCAATCCGGGTGCCGGTCCCTTGCATAATCTTTTTCCCACTGTAAAAGGTGGCAGCAAAGCCACCACCTTCCATAAAAAACAATTCACTAATGATACTGATACACAATATCCATAAGTACTGTTTCTTCCGCCACTGTCTTTGCCTGCTCACGCAGTTTCCACATTTCTATGGTGGAACCGAGATTCACAGGCAGATGCTTTCTCATATGCTGACTAATCATTACATCCAACATTTCATAAGCTTCCTCATTGACCTTATGCGCCGTCCGGTTGACACATCCAAGTCTTGTGAGTGTACGAAATCTTCCCTTGTGATTTTCCTTTATATAGGTTAACCACAGCAGTCCATACTTTCCCACTGCCGATAATTCCATGTCAGCAGGGATAGTCAGTAATGGATACAAAATACCGTCCTTTTCCACATAAGGAATATCTACCTTTCCCAAAGTTCATCGCCTCCTCTCTCAAAATATCCGCCTTAACGATAGCAACGGAACTCATAGAACTCTACGCTGTTGCCTTGATAAACTCCGGCACACTCAATATAAAAGTAAGGTTCCACTTCCAGTACCATCATTCCGGCTATGTAATCTGCAATCTCTTCCTCACTGCAAAGCCTCTCCCCACTGATAGTAGAAGCAAGGTTTAAATTCGTTTCCACAAATACGGAATAGTAACCGCAACCATCATAGGGATAATATTCATCGTATTCTTCCTGCGTAATCTTACCTTCTACAAGCAATCTGTCCAGATTTTCGGGAAGTGTTATCATTCCTACAGCTTTACACTTTTTCACGGCAAGCCTAGCCACACGGTCTGCATCATATCCCACATATTCTGCCTGCGGTATGTTGAAGGTAATCTCAAACACCGGACTTCCGTCAGCAGGATTTCCTCTGTCATCTGTAACAGGTGGCGTTTCATCTTCCGTTGCAGAAACTTCCGTGGATGTAGCCGGTGGTGTCTGCTCCGGTGTGGTTGGTTGTTGTTCCTCAGGTGATGTGGCAGGCTCAGTAGTAACCGTTTCCGGCTCACTCGGTGCTTCTGTTGTTGATGGCTCCGTATCAGTTTCCATTGTAGTCGTATCGACTGTAGGTTCTTCCGTATTTGAAGCTTCCACATTAGAACTGTCTCCGCTCTGTTCCTCAGATTCAGATATTTCCGATTGCTCCGTTCTCACAGATGTATCAGAATCATCTACTGCTACAACATCATCTGAAACAACCACGCTCTCTGTATTATCTTCTGGAATACCACCAGAACATCCCAAAACCATCAAAACACTCCATAGCATAAACAATAACCATACTTTCTTTAACATAGAAATCGCTCCTTTCTACTGTGGTACTGCTGCTTTTGCAAAAATCAGAAAGACCCTTGCCACCAGTACAAATAACAACAAAAACAACTTTGCTCCGTAAAGAACTGCTTTTAAAATAAAAAGCACACTCTTCAAAAGAAACTTCACTACTGCAATCAAAATACTTCCAAATCCCATACAGGACCTCCTTTCCGGACATTTCCCTTACAAGTGACCAAACTTAAGGAAATGCTATCACTACTTGCTCCGATGCAGCCACGCATCGGAAGGGTAAAAAAATACACCATCCCAAACTTTACTTCTTTTCGAAGTCTAAGCTTAAGATGGTGTAGTCCATACCCACTCTTGGTTTCATATTCAGTTTTGCCGGTGCCTTTCTCCACCGATTTTACCGTAACTGATTAAAAAGATATAGTTGGACTAACCTCTGAAACGCCCTATTTATAAGGCATTCTTAAGCTTGTCACTATTATATCTCAATCCCCGTTTTCCCATTTGGTTACTGATTGTCTGGATATACCTAATTTTACTCCCAATTCTTCCTGAGACATTCTCATATTTGTTCTTAATAATTGCAGCTTTATTCTAAATTCCATTACAAAATTCCTCCTTAAAATAATTATACTTTAACGCGCCTTCATAAACAATCTACTGATACGTTCCTGTCAGGCAACCATAAGGTGCCTAAATACTATTCTCTTATTTTGCCGTAGTTTCTGTTATCTTTTCTTATCTAATATGTTACTGTTCACTCCGTTCCGGTAAGCATACGTTTTTTCACGTGGCTTGCAGAGCCATAATCAGCAGTAAATGCTAAGTCCTGTCTGAACAGTAACTCTGATATCTATTTATTATTTCGTTTTCCCTAAAAAGGAACCCTTTTTCTGAAAAAACAATTATGGTACAATGTACATGTAAGCAATGAGCAGTGCCGTCTGTTGAATGGCACAACGGCTGCCTGCTGACGTTTTGCCAGACAACAGACGGATAGGGCGAAGCCCCTGAACGAGAAAATGCAAAAGGAAAGGCTTGATAACTGATATGAAATGTATTATGAATAAAAATTTGACTGCAAAATGTCTATCTCTACTACTTATGACTTTTTTGACGGCGGCTCTTATCGTCGGCATGAGTCCTCTTATACCTGTCTATGCCGCTGAAAACGGATATTCCTACTTGCTGATGCCTACGCAGATTACGAAAATCAACAATACTTACTTTATCGTAGACTGCAACCATAATCAGATCATTTATTCCGATAATCTCGGAACCGAGCTTCGATACTGGCAGGTCATGACACGAAATACCCAAAGTCCGCACGCCATTACAAGTGACGGTGAGATTTATATGGTAACAGATACCGACAATAACCGCATTCTTACCTTTGAAAAGAAATACGACGGCTTTAAGCCTCTGCAAACCTTTGAAAATGTTGGTATCAGACCGCATTACGCATACTATGATTACACAGACGGGCTGTTTTATGCGTGGAGCTCCATGACCGGCGAAATGTATATTTATCAGAAAACTCCGGGTACAAAATCCCTCACTCTGCAGGAGGTAAAATCAATACCGGAGCTGAACGATTGCTATGTCCGCTCCTTCACAATATTAGGTGATGTCATTCTCTTTCCTGCCGTAGAATTAGGAAGTATCCTAATGGTCGATAAAAACACCTTTGAAGTGATTCATACATATCCTGTTGATGACAGCATCGCGGGTATGGTACAAATCAGCGCAGTTGACGGATATTTCTTCCTTACTGTATCTACAGACAGGCAGTATAATCAACAGGCTTCAACTGTTATTCGCGCTAAAAGTCTTGAAGACCTTAGCAATGGAAACTACGAAAGCCTCTATCACCTGTTCGGAGGCAACGGTACTCCATATTATGTCTCTCACTTTGATGGAGCGTATTATATGATTCATGAAAATGCTGCTCCAAATGTATACCGTTTTCATGCTGAAAATAATTCCATCTATGATATTAAGGGAATGTTTTAAGGGTCAGCACATAAAAAGACCGCGCAAAACACTGCGCGGTCTTTTTATGCGCTGACATGTGCAGAAGAAAGAAACCGCTCAATCGGCACACATGTCGCACGTCGAGCAGCCGTTTTGACATTCAGCAGACGGCACTGCTCATGGCTTTCGCGTACATTATTTCACAAGTGCAAAGGTCTGTCTTGCAATCGCAAGCTCCTCGTTGGTAGGTACGCACAAAAGCGCAACCTTGCTTCCTTCCTTCGAAATCACTCTGTCCTCGCCTCTGACATTGTTCTTCTCAAGGTCAATCTCTGTTCCGAGATATCCTAAGTATTTTGCAATTTCTACACGTCCCGAAATGTTATTTTCACCGACGCCCGCTGTAAATGCAATCGCATCGACACCGTTCATGGCAGCGGCATATGCGCCGATATACTTCGCTACGCTGTAATAAAATGCATCCAGAGTCACTGCTGCAAGCTTATTTCCTTCATTTGCTGCTGCCTCAATGTCTCTGAAATCGGATGAAACGCCTGACATTCCAAGCACACCGGATTTTTTGTTTAACACGTTGTTCATCTCTGCTGACGTGAGGTTCTCTTTCTGACAGATAAAGTCGCAGATTGCAGGGTCGATATTACCGGAGCGTGTACCCATAATGATACCCTCAAGCGGTGTCAGTCCCATAGAGGTATCTACACATTTGCCATGGTCTACGGCTGATACGGAACCGCCATTTCCCAGATGGCACACGATAATCTTTAAGTCCTCTCTTGTCTTTCCGAGAATCTGTGCCGCTCTTGCAGAAACATAATCATGGCTTGTTCCATGGAAGCCATAACGACGAACCTTGTATTTTTCATAATACTCATGCGGAAGTCCGTACAGGTAAGCTTTTTCCGGCATTGTCTGGTGGAAGGCTGTGTCAAAAACTGCTACCATAGGCACATTGGGCATAATCTCCCTGCAGGAATTAATGCCAATCAGATTGGCAGGATTGTGGAGCGGTGCAAGGTCATTGCACTCCTCAATCGCCTTCATAACCTCATCATCGATGACGACAGACGAAGCAAATTTCTCTCCGCCATGTACGACACGATGTCCGACTGCATGAATCTCGTCAAGAGACTCAACCACGCCATGCTCTTTATTTGTCAGTGCATCAATAACAAGCTTTACGGCTACGGTATGGTTCGGCATCGGTGTCTCAATTCTTACCTTATCCTTGCCAGCCGGTGTATGCGTCAGTACACTTCCGTCAATGCCGATGCGCTCGCAAAGACCTTTTGCAAGCACCGCCTCCGAATCGCTGTTGATAAGCTGATATTTCAGAGATGAGCTTCCACAATTGATTACTAAAATATTCATTAATCCTTACCTCCAAATTTTGCTGCCGGGTCACACTCCGGTTGTCCTGTTTTGTATGTTTATTATAATACAATTTTTCGCAAAATGAAAGCGCTTACATGAATTTTTTTATTATATTTTTGCAGCAATTCAGCCCTATGGACTATTTTAGTCAGAACGAAGGGCGGCAGTTCTATGCCGGTACAGGCGATTGGACTCCAAATGCGAATTTTCTAATGGGTGATGCTAAGCCTTCCAAACCATCCGCGACCGGACTCTGCGCGCCGTCCATGGACGCGTTTCGTCCTAAATCCGCGTCCATGCGGATTTTCGCTGATGTATCGAATCACCCATAAGAAAATGTCAGCATTCTCCGCCAGCCTGTTCCGGCATAGGACTGCCGCCCTTCTGCGTACTGACAACTTTCAATGAACAGAAAACGTCAGACAGTATCCTGCAGGCTGCCCGGTGGAGAATGGTGATATTTGAACCAAATTAGTATGCTCTTCCCCAGTAAACCATTTTCTTAGCAGGTTTTCCACAGCAGATGCAGGTGCTGCTAATCTGTTCCTGTTCAAACGGCATACAACGGCTTGTTGCTGCAAGCTCGTCCTTAATCTTGTCCTCGCAAGCCTGCTCTCCGCACCACATAGCCTTTACAAAGCCCGGCTTATTGTTTATAATATCACAGAATTCCTCCCATGCTGCAGCGCTGTAGGTATGCTTCTCCAGATGCGCCTTTGCCGCCTCATACATATCCTTCTGAATCGTATCAAGCAGCTCTGCTGCCTTAATTTCAACCTCGTCAAGGCTTACTTCAAGCTTCTCTCTCGTATCACGGCGGACAAACACACACTTATTATTTTCAATATCCTTTGGTCCGATTTCAATTCTAAATGGTACGCCTCTCATCTCGCACTCGCTGAATTTCCATCCCGGACTCTTATCCGTATCATCAACCTTGACGCGGAAGCCCTTATCAAGCAGGCGGCTCTTAATCTCATAAGCTTTGTCAAGCACACCCTCCTTCTTCTGCTGGATTGGAATCACCATAATCTGCGTAGGAGCTACCTTAGGCGGAAGCTTCAAGCCGGAATCATCACCGTGTACCATAATCACTCCTCCAATCAGACGTGTTGACAGTCCCCATGAAGTTTGATGGCAGTATTTTAAAGAGTTATCCTTATCAGTGTATTGAATGCCGAAAGCCTTTGCAAAGCCGTCTCCGAAGTTATGGCTTGTGCCGGACTGAAGCGCTTTTCCATCATGCATCAGCGCCTCGATTGTATACGTGGCCTCTGCACCTGCAAACTTTTCTTTCTCGGTCTTCTGTCCTTTCACTACCGGAATCGCAAGAACATCTCTTAAAAAGTCAGCATATACATTGAGCATCTGAATTGTTCTTTCTTCGGCCTCCTCTGCTGTCGCATGAATCGTATGACCCTCCTGCCATAAAAACTCACGGCTTCTTAAGAAAGGACGTGTCGTCTTCTCCCAACGGACTACGGAGCACCACTGGTTATATACCTTTGGCAAATCTCTGTAGGACTGCACTTCATTTTTATAAAAATCACAAAACAGCGTTTCCGATGTGGGACGCACGCACAGTCTCTCCTGAAGCGGCTCCAATCCGCCATGTGTCACCCATGCAACCTCCGGCGCAAAGCCTTCCACATGGTCCTTCTCCTTCTGAAGCAGGCTCTCCGGTATAAACATCGGCATGTATACATTCTCCACACCTGTCTTTTTGAACGCTGCGTCAAGCTGCTGCTGTATCTGTTCCCAGATTGCATATCCGGCAGGCTTGATAATCATACAGCCCTTTACGCTGGAGTAATCGCAAAGCTCTGCTTTCTTCACCACATCGGTGTACCATTGTGCAAAATCCTCCTCCATAGAGGTAATTGCTTCTACAAGTTTCTTGTCGTTTGCCATTTTTTTCTTCCTTTCCCGTCAGCTCTGCTGACAATCTTCCCTGGGTGACCGTGTGCATTCGAGCAGCGGAACGCATTTCTCCGCTGCTCACGCGCCGAGCCTGTGCAGCTTGCTGCTAATTTCCTTACAGGCTAATGTGCATTCGAGCAGCGGAACGCATTTCTCCGCTGCTCACGCGCCGAGCCTGTGCAGCTTGCTGCTAATTTCCTTACAGGCTCGTGTGCATAAAAACGCCGCACAACCGCCCCTCTATAGGGGCCTGTCATGCGGCGTTACCACCCTGATTTTACTCATCTTACCGTTATCGCCGGCGCTGCGCTGTATTTCTAAGCTGTCAGATATGCAGTCTGCTGTCAGCCGCATGCGGCTTGACCGGACAATGCTGCCACGCGCTTATTCATACAGGACTCCAAGGCAGGTTCCAAAGCTTATCCCTTAAAAATCTCACACCAGATGATTTTCTCTCTGAAAGCTTCCGCTTTGTACTAGTCCTTTTCTTCGTCATGTCTCATTTTGTTGTTTCCTGATTGTGTGTTTATTTTAGAACAGACTTTGCTGTTTGTCAATACACACAGTTCGTAGGAAACATAATTATAATGTTTTTTCATACATTTAATTGGATTTTGTGTTCATATTCTCATATTTCAGCTATGTTATTTGAGGTTTTCAAATTTTTTAGAAACAAAATAGAACCACAGCTTTCCATTTTGATATATTAGCCTTCATGATTCATATTCCAATAGATGGATTTTCATCCACCAGCTTTACCTGCTCATCTAACGCTGTCAAATACAACTGCATTTTTCCTGCATATTCTGCTTCAAATTCTCCTATCTTCCATTCGATTGCCGCTAAGCTTCTCAATCTTCGATGAAACAATAGTAAATCAATATATAAATCCCGACTTCCCACTGTCAAATTATATTGATTTCCAATAAATGTGAAATCACCACCCATTTCAATCAAAAAAGCCCTAATATTGTTCACTAACTGCATTTCCAGTTCATGCTCTGAATATTCTGGTGATAGTTCAGCAAAATCAAAAGTATATTCATCCTTTACTGCCAATTTTGCCTTGCCGCTGTATTGACTTATATTCTATATTGTTTAATTTTGATGCCTCCATTACCGATGCATATTCTTGAAGTATATTTCCCTCGTCATCTATTTTAGCAATTCTTCTTACTTTACCAGCATTTGTCAATCTTAAATCAAAAGTTATATCTATAGTTTCAGGTATATCTTCCCCTGCAGAGAACTTTTATTGTATTATATTTATCTTTCGACTTTCCCTCAAATCCCTGAAAGCCTTGATTTTACTCAATAAATTATAGTTATTCAATGATAGTAGCAACCCTGCCTGAACCAACAGTTCTACCCCCTTCACGGTTTTCTGTGTGGGAAATCGGCTTGATTTTATGTGATTTTTAGGGCTTTTTCGGTGTTTTTTTCTTTGATGTACACCTTGTATCTGACGTTTTTCGGATTTTTGTTATCATAGTGTTATCACGAAGCAAATCGCGTCTGTTTTGCTTTCAATGCGTTTTTAATGCGCCTTCTTTACTTCGTCCTACATAGTTTTAAAAGATAGTCAAAAGATAGAAACTGCCTAAAATCAAGTTTTTTGTCAGCTTTATCTTAAATTTTGAATATTTTCAAAAGATAATCAAAAGATAGAAGTCCTATTCCTTTGTTTTGAGATTATCTAACGCAATTTGAAGCTGCGTGATTTTTTCATCGGATGTTTCTCTAATGATATACCTTGTCGCCGGTCCATTGCCTATCTTTTGCACTAATTTTTTTTCATCTAATGTCTCCAACCACTTTCTTATTTTATAATCTGACAAGCCTGTCTCTTCACGCATCTTTGAAACGGAAATGGGTTTAGCGCTTTTTAAGATAACTCTCAAAATAGTTTTTGCCTCATCTTCCAATTCGGGATATGAATCAGCAAAATCTATATTCCATATCCTCAAATCCGTTTTTTCAATATCTGTATATACTTCCGGAGTATGCACACCGCCTAATGCTGTTGTTGTGTAAATTAGCGGTCCACCATAACCTTGTCGCTCCGATGCGCCCAACCATCGAAACATCTTCATAATAATCTCATTTCGCGGTCTGGAATCTCCACCGGTTCGGAATTGCTGCAAAGATACCAGCATCTTTCCCGGATTCAGAAAGTGAAACCAACCATCGAAAACCTCAATTTTTATACTTGGATATGCCTGTACATAATCAGCATGTGCAAGGCAGTTGATCAAGCACTCTCTCAACACTTCATCAAAATCAGACAATGGCATCCGAAGCTGCCCCTCGTCCAATTCAAAAGACTCTTTTAACAATATCTTCATTTTTTCATATACAATTGAGTAAAAGTTAAATATATTCATCTCATAATCACTTGGTTCATCATCCGATACCCGGTCAATCCAACGCGGATTATGTCCCTTGCGATTAAAATAATCCAAGTGATAATGCGGATACACTTCCTTTATCGTGCGTTCCTGTCCTAAAAATAATAGTGCTCCCCGCCTAAGTTTCACCTCGCCCGACACACGGTCCACAAAACAAGCGCCTATCTCCGTCAAAAAATCCTGATTTGACATTTCAAGATATTTCTTCTTAGGAAAACGCTTATTTACTTTTTCTTTATAAGTAATCACAGAATCCATGTCTAAATCGTCAATCGTAAAATGTTCTATCGGCAGGCTGTCATGGCAAGGCATGGCATTTCGTTCAAATGCTTCTAATTCCTGTTTCGTAGCCCTGCGGTCACCGTCACCTGTTCTGATAAAAGTGTTTTCTCTCTTCCCATTAAAATAAACAGGTTTCATAGACTCGGGAGCCTCTTTTACGTATACAATCATTATTTCAGCTCCGTCTATATTGACAACTTGGACATCCTCATTATCTACACTTCTATAATTTATCTTGTTCGGATTTGACAGCATATCCCACAAATTTATCTGTGCTTTAGATATATTTCCGACTCCCTGAATCGTATTCACAGGATTACCCTCAATAACACCAAGCAAAATCCACCCTCCCGATGTATTACAAAATGCAGAATATGATTCCCAAAAAGCAGCTGGCAGTTCCCCCGCTTTCTTCAACTCAACAAAATATTTCTCATGAATATTGATAATCCAATCTTTTAATTCTTCTATATTTTTAAAATCAGGCTGCTCCATGCAATCAATATACCTCCCATTTGCTTGTCTAAATTATATTCAGCAAAAGCTTCTTTCCTTATCTACGCACTCTAAATCCATACTCTTCCTTTAACATCTCAAAAATTTCAAAAGCTACCGGACATATTTCTATCGTATCTAATATACTCAGCAAGCTTGATAGTCTCTCCGGCTGATCAGTATACTCTGCATTCCTATTTTATTATGCAGTATTTTTATTAATAAAGCAATAAAATTCATTAAAACAGGAAACAGGAGCAGATTTCCCTGCTCCATACTTTATAAACTCTGCTTCCATCTTATTCCCATCAAATCTGCATCATTTTTGCATCATTTTTCCATTCTTTTTCTGTATGCTGGCACCCGAATCCTATAAAACAAAAGCACCGCATGAACGACTCTCGGATAAGTCTTTCATACGGTGCTGACACCTCGATTTTATATGATTAGAGTTCATCTGCAATCGGCGCTGTTGATACAACTGTTGCAACAACCGAGATGACTACGGCAATGATAATCAGCAGCATACCGCCCATAAGAATTATCACAGCTCCACCGCCGTCCTCAGCCGCACCTGCCTCCTGCTGCTCCGCAACCTCTGCCTGTACTTCCTCAGCCGCATGTGCCGTTGACACTCCAAAGGAAAAAGCTGAGAGAAATATCCCCAAAATCATAGCAAGCATCAGTCTCAATATCCTGTAAGAAATGTTATGTTTTATCATTTATTCCACCTTCTCCAATCTCAGATTCATTTCAATAGCTGCTTTTAGTGTAACATACAATCGCATAAATGTGAATTAATTTTAGAAAATTACCGGAACTCTTCGCAACAGTTGAGCCTTATGGATTATTTTAGCTCTCCGCTTACAGCGCCGCAGACGTGCCGCCCTTCACCTCGACAAAGCGCTCATCATCAACGCACAGCCACAGGCTTTGCACACAGGGGTTGTACACAAAGGAACCGTCTGCCGCAAACTGCGCCATTTTGACCACGTCCATATAGTCTACAATCTGTATATTTGTGGCGTACCAGATATCGTCACGTCCTCCGGCAAGCTTACAGAACTCTTCCATAACATTCCAGTTATCGTTTTTGGTAAACTCATAGCTGTGTCCCCACACATACATCACATACAGATATTGTTTTTTCTTTAAATCCACAAACTGCTGCCCAAGCTCCAGCAGGTTATGGTCATGATGGCAGGTTGCCTTCCACTGCAGGAAGTTGTCAGGCATGGCAAAGCTGTCCGAATTTCCGACAATCCTTCCGTACCGGATACCAAGCGCCGGAAGCATATCACATATTTCCTTTGAATAAGAACCGTTCGGATAAGCAAGTCCGCGCACCGGATAGCCCATCAGCTCCTCCAGCTTTTTCCTGTCCTCTATGATTTCCTGTGCCACACTTGCAAGCGGGCAGCGCTCAATCGTCGGGTGCGATACGGTGTGGCATGCCACCTCATGTCCCTTGTAAAGCGCTCTGTACTCAGACTGAGGAATCCGCACCGGGTCTCCCTCTAATCCACTATTGACATTAAAGGTTCCTTTTATGCCATATTTGTTAAAAATTTCAACGAGCCTTCTGTCTTCATGCTTGCCGTCATCATAGCTCATTGTCAGTACCTTATGCTTTCCTCCCGGAAAACATGCATATATTTTTTTGATGTTTGTTTTCATATGTGCCCCCTGATACAATATCTCATTTTATTCTTTATTGGACAATCGGAAATCCTGCACTACTGTTTCATTCGCTCCTTTTTTACGTTATTCTCAAAGTGCGCCACCAGCCTGCGCCCGTCTTCCTCGTCTGCATTTTCAAGCGCATGGATAAATTCCTCCAGCGGTCCTCTTGTCTCATCATCTGCGAGCGCGAGCGAATGCCTGAGGCTTGTGATGTAATCCGCAAGACACTCGCTGAATTCAAAAGAAACCCTGCCATCGGGAAGCATCGTAATATTAAGTGTATATGCGACATTTGTCCACACTACCTTCTGTGTCATGGCGCACAGCTCTTTTGCCTTTTTCAGAAAATGAAGCCCTGCTTCCGTTCTATCTAAAATGTCCTCAAGGGTTACTCCCAAAAAATCAAAATCCTCCTGCGACGCGATACATTCTACCTTCAAATCAGCTTTTTTCCTGTATTCCATGCTGCACCCCCATTCACATCCTGGTACAACGAATCATAAATAACTGCCTCTTTGACTTGCCTGATTTTTCATCTGCGGCGTTGTTGTCAATCGACACAGCCACCGCTACGCCTCATTCCTCCGCCTTGCATAGGAAACAATCATTATGCGTCAATGTATCAGAAACTTATTATTCGTTGTACCAGACCGTATCCTGCATTTATTATATGCTTGTACTTTGAAATATGCAATACAATTCAGCCATACATTTCCTGACACATGTAACACCTGCCGTAACAGTTCAGCCGTATGGATTATTTTAATCAGGTAAATTGCATGGACGCAAATTTAGGCGAGACGGAGGCATGGAGTCCGACCCGGGCCGGACTGCACAAAGGAAGCTGCAGCAACAGGCATCTCCCTCCTTAACCCATTGCTGCAGCTTCCTTGATGCGTTCCGCATAACGCAAGATCATTCTTCCTCATCTACCATATCCGTATGAAACATCAGTAAGAATTCCGCTCCGTTTTTAATGATCAGCTTCATTACTACACCTTTTCCGTCTACTGATATTTTAGAGCTTACCTTCTTTACGGTGTCAAGATTCAGTTGAACCGTGGTAAACATGTCGTCGCTTACCAGACACATGACCCTGCCGATGACCTTTACCTCGGAACAGATCACCGAAAATGACATGTTGAGTCCGGTTCCGTCTGTCACGTCTTCTATCGTTGATAGTGCGATTGGTATATTTTTAACATCCATTAATACTGAAATCAGGCTATCAGCGTCATTTACGATCAGCAGACGGCTGCGCATAACCTCTAAATAATTTGTCCAGTTCTGCATTCCATCCATATTCTGGCCTCCTTTGTGTTACTCCCCTTTTCATGAGTTCCTGCAAAATACAAGGCCTGTTCTCTGACATACCAAAGATATTGACTCCTTTTCGCCTTTATCGTCTGACTGAAATATCTCATACTATTATTATACTTTTAATTGAAAAAACTGTCAACTCATAAAGTGTGTTATTTTTTTCAGAATATTCTGTCAATATTACTGTTTACGTCCTGCCGTTTGCACCCTTATAAATTCTGCTTATTGGTACCTGTTTTCTGTGTAAGCAGTAATATTTTATTTGTATCCAACGCAAATTCCATTTTTTTGCCCGTAACGGGGTGGCGCAATGTCAGCCTGTCGGCCAAAAGCGCTGTGTTGTTTCTGCCAAGCTGTTTTGACAACTCTTTCGAATATTCCGTGCCGTATTTGGCATCTCCAAGAAGCGGAAAGCCTGCATGGGACATCTGTACTCTGATTTGGTGATGCCTCCCCGTGAACAGCTCAATTTCCACTAAGGAATACGCCCTGCCCTCCTGCACTTCAAAGCTCTCCAAAAGCTTCCAGTAAAGCCTTGCTTCTTTTGCACCTTTGAGGTCCTTTGATACAACCTTTGACAGATTGGTGCGTCCGTCTTTTAACAGATAGTCGGACAGGCTGCCCTCTGATGCCCGGGGCACTCCTGCCACAAGCGCTGCATACCTTTTGGAAAGACTTCCGTTCTGCAGTCCGGCACTAAGCTTTTGTGCCGCATTTTGATTCTTGGCAAATACCAGCAGTCCTTCTACCGGCTGGTCCAGCCTGTGAATGACTCCGATATAAGTGTCCTCACCCTTTTTCTTCCGATAATTTCTTAGCTCCGAAACAATGTCTGCCTGACCGATTTTTGCTGTTTCTGTTGCAATTCCGGCAGGTTTGTGCACTACAAGCAGCGCATTGTCCTCGTATAATATCATTTTATCCATTTTATAATTTCCTATGCTTTGATGAAATCCAAATCCGGTGTACTGACACACTCATTTCTCAACTCCCCATCAAATCAGAGAAAATCATGCAGCAGTTCAGCCTTCGGCTTCCCGGCAGCATTTTTTTATAGAAAAATATGCTCCCCTCAAAACGGCAGGTCTTATTCTCTGCCTGTGCTGAAGGGAGCACACCGATTGTTTTTCGTTCCTGATTTATTTCTTATGTAATACAAATTTTTCTACTAAGCTATCCAGTTCTGCTGCTCTTGCTGCCAGCTCCTCGCTGATAGCAGAGCATTCCTGAGAAGCTGCCGCATTCTGCTGTGTTACCAGCGAAATCTGCTCAATGCCGGACTCTACCTGTCCCAGCACCTTTGCCTGGCTGTCTGCATTTTCGCTTACATCCTTTGCAGTTGTTGCAAAGCTCTGCATCTCTGTAATGATATTCTCAAATGCGACTGCAGTTTTTTCTGTTATCTTATTTCCCTTTTCAATTTCCTCAACGGTTTTTCCAATCAGTTCCTTCGTGCTTACTACTGCCTGAGCGCTGTCGGTTGCCAGCTTTCCTATCTGGTCTGCCACTACTGCAAAGCCTTTGCCTGCCTCTCCTGCTCTGGCAGCTTCAATCGATGCATTCAGCGCCAGCAGGCTTGTCTGAGATGCAATCTCCTCGATTGTAATGATAATCGCTTCAATTTCACCGGAAATTTCCTGAATGCGGTGCATTTCATCCTGAAGCGCCTGCATCTGAACTCTTTCTTCCTCTGCCACCTTGACGGACTGTAATGCTTCATCATATGCAGACTCTGTCTGCTTTGCACTGTTCATTGCCATCTCGCTTACTGTCGTAATGGTAGCGGTCAGTTCTTCCACAGCGCTTGCCTGCTCACCGGTTCCTTCTGACAAATCCGCTGCGGCATGTGCAATCTCCTCTGAACCGGTATCCACCTGATGAGATGCTTCCTGAATCTGGGTTAATGTTTTATTGAACTCTCTTAATATGAAAACAAAGGATTCCTTAATGCTTGCAAAGTCTCCAAGAAAATCTGTAATCTCATTAAAGTTCTTTGTCAAATCACCCTTGGCGATATTCGTAAGCGTTTCGGAAATCTCTCTCACATAGGCATCCAGATTGTTCATCGTTCCGCGCATTGCTTCCGATAAAACACCAAGCTCATCCTCCGACTCATAGACCACCAGCTTGGCGGCTGACATATCTCCGGTATACATAATTCTGGCTGCCTCCGTAAGCTCCTTTACGGGCGCTGAGATTGCAGCAGTTACCTTTGTTGAGACTGCCACTGCGATTGCTGTAATCGCTATCAACATAACAATGCCGATAATCAGCAGGATAGTTGATGTCAGCTCAGCGGATTTGCAATATTTTTCCGCTGTATTATCTATGGCGATGTTTAATTCTTCTATCTGTACTTTGACCTCGTCTACTGCCGGCTTATAATAGGTATTGTTATACTCACGCGCAGCTTCAAAATCTCCCTGCTGCAAATACTCTAAAACCTTTATCCGGTACCCGGCAATTTCATTCTGCAGCTTATCATTGATGCTTTCAAGCAAATCTGTGTTTTCTTTTGTCAGAAGATTATCTTTCATCACATCATATGCTTCATCCATCAATGCCAAATTTGTATTAACGGTTTTTTTCAAGCTGAGGATAGTTCTCGTCGATATGTTCTGCTCCTTCTGCCAAAACACGGTTTACTGCCCTTTGAATGTCCAGCTGAGGATAATACAGCTGGCTGCTGTATTTCGTGTTTATCGTTGGTCCTTCATATAATTTCACCAGACGGTTGTCGATATATTTCAAGGCACATAACAACACTACGATTAGCACAAACGTACTTACAATAATAATACCATGAGAATACATTAATTTTCTCTTAATAGGCCAGTTCTTAAATTTGTGATCAAAACTTTTACTTTGCAATTTTTTGTCCCCCTATTGTCATCATTTTTTCTTAAACGGTCAAATTACGCTGTTTTATTTTCGATAATCATTTTTAAAAGCGACCTGCTTTCCGACACCTGCTTCATGTCCAAAGTCTTTTCCCTGCATCCTCCTTTCATGCCAAAACAACGATTCAGGAAAAATAATCCTTACATAAAATTAGTTGTTGTATGTGAAAAAATTAATTCATCTGACAGAATTTTTATGCCTTTCTGTTAAGTTATAATACTATTTTTTTGTCATGTCAACTATATTTTTGCAGAATATTGTCAGGAAAGTAACAGTTCAGCAAAATTGGTTCCGATTCCGCATACTAAAAAATCCCCCGCCTTACAGCGGAGGATTCCGTTTACAGCTTGAATCGGTAGCCTACTCCCCAAATCGTCTCGATATATTGAGGCTTTGAGGTATCTGTCTCGATTTTCTCACGTATTTTCTTGATATGAACGGTAACGGTCGCGATATCGCCGATGGAATCCATATCCCAGATTTCCCGGAAAATCTCCTCCTTTGTAAATACATGGTTTGGATTTTCCGCAAGGAAGGTCAGAAGGTCAAACTCCTTTGTCGTAAAGGTTTTCTCCGTGCCGTCTACAAAAACGCGCCTTGCCGTCTTGTCGATACGGATTCCTCTGATTTCTACAATATCATTCTCCTTGGTATGGCTTCCGACAAGTCTGTTGTAACGCGCCATATGCGCTTTGACACGCGCCACAAGCTCACTGGGGCTGAACGGCTTTGTCAGATAATCGTCTGCACCAAGTCCCAATCCGCGGATTTTGTCAATATCATCCTTCTTGGCTGATACCATCAGGATTGGCACATCCTTATCCTCGCGTATACGCTTGCAAATCTCGAATCCATCAATCCCCGGAAGCATCAGGTCCAGAATTATCAAATCAAAATCCTCAGCAAGCGCCGTCGCAAGTCCTGTGTCTCCGCTGTTTTCTATCTTTACCTCAAAATCATTTAATTCCAGATAATCCTTTTCCAGCTCTGCAATTGCTTCTTCGTCTTCTACGATTAATATTCTGCTCATGTCTTATTCATCCTCCTAATATAAAAGTATCACAATCTTAAATAATGACCTCATCGTCCTTCTTCTCCGTATACTTGCGCAGTACAAAGTGCATACAGGTTCCTTCGCCTTCTTTGCTTGTCGCCCACACATAACCGCCATGGTCTTCTATAATTTTCTTTACAATGCTTAGTCCGATTCCGCTGCCGCCCTGAAGAGAATTTCTCGAAGAATCTGTCCTGTAAAAACGCTCAAATATATTTCCGATATCTTTGGAGGCAATTCCCTTTCCGTCATCTTCAAGCTCAATTTTCACGGATTCGCCCTCGTCCAGAATCCGGATGTCAATGACACCATTGTCATGCCCCATATATTTCACGCTGTTGCTGATAATATTGTTAATCACCTTTTTCAACTGTTCGGGGTCAGCGACAACACAGGTATCCGCAGGCACCAGATTCGTGAAATTAAGGTGTATGTTTTTGGACTCAAGGTCAAGACCGACCTCCTCCACACAGTCTGAGAAGTAATCAGAGACATTTAAAATATGAAAATGATATGGTATTTTATTGGAGTCAATCCCTGAATATGTGGTAAGTTCGTTTATCAGCTTGTCCATATCATTTGCCTTGTTATAAATGGTCTTGATGTATTTATCCATCTTCTCCGGCGTGTCCGCCACACCGTCCATAATGCCCTCCACATAGCCTTTTATGGAGGTAATCGGAGTCTTGAGGTCATGGGAAATATTGCTTACCAGCTCCTTGGATTTCTTCTCGTTCTGCGCCTTTTCCTCCTCATTTTCCTTTAACTGCAGGCGCATCTGCTCGTAGTTTTCAAACAGCTTTCCCATCTCGTCCTCGCGTGCCTCTGTCATATGATAGTCAAAGTCGCCCTCCGCAATATGCTGCATGGCAGCGCTCAGCTCTTTCAATGGTTTATAGATGTCCTTGTTAATCCATGCCGTGATGATTCCGCTTGTCATAATCAGTATCACAACCATTGCGACTACCAAAGACCGCATCAGGCGCTTATTGATCATGGCGCCGATCATGATGTCCTCCTTGGTCAGCTCATGTATCACGTCAATATTTTCATGATACCCGAAGCCGAAAAATACCAGGATTCCGCATATCAACGGGACAAGTATAATTGCAAGAAAAAGCACCATCAGCTTTGCTTTGAGCTTCATACGCAGCTTCTTTTTCATAGAAAATCCCTTCTTTGCTTCTCTTTCATTTCATGTATTTAGTATAACATATCCTTTTTTAAAATATAGTGTTTCGGGCATTTGTTAATTTATTTTTTATGGATTAAAGACTTATTTTACTGATGGAGGAATGGAACCGCGCTTCCTGCTCTCAAAATAGATAAACCTGTCAATTGCGTCAAGAATATCCGCAAAATCCTCTCTCGGCGCAAGCTCCACATAACGCTCCAAAAGCTCATTTTCCTGCTCTTTAAACCGCCCATAAAAAATGTCAAAAAGGTTATGCCCTCTCATGCAGACCTTGATATCCTCCATATGCGCCTTCACGTCCTGTATTGTTTCAAAATCCGCGCCGATACGCTCCCTTAGCTGCCTGCCGCTTTTGAGCCGGTACAGATACTCCTTCCATTTTTCAAGAAATATCTCATAAAAGGCTTCTTCTGTATCAATCACTCCGAGCGCACACATAATATGCGGATTCAGGAAATAATTTTCAAAGGAATAATAGTGCAGCACGAGGACATTTTTCGGCGTCACACGCGGAAGATGATCCGCATCGCGCAGATTCTGCTCCTCATAATGCGCACAGAGCTGTTTCTTCAAAAGGTTTGGGTCTTTGCCGTCGCCGTCGCGTATCATAAGAAACTGATCCTTAATATATATCTGGTTCATGTATTTGAGATTCGCGTAAGTCTTAATATTGGTGCAGGAGTTTGTCGTGATAATGGCAATCCTTGAAAGCCTGCCCTCACGGTCATACATTTCTGAGTAATATTTGCGCAGCAGCAGCGGAAGCCTGCTTTTATCCTGCTTTCCCTCTACAATAAACACAAAGTTTACATTCATCAAATCATTGGCAGTATATCCGAGGTCATCTAATATGACACTGATGTCAGTTTTCTCCCGTACTGCCGGAAAACCGTCTGCACCTGTAACCATCTGCCGAATCTGCCTGCTGTTAAAGTTCGGAAGGAGATTGGGCGAGTGTGTTGAAAAAATCACCTGATGCTTTTTGGATAAGCGGTACAAGATATCACCGGAGGTTCTTTGCAGCGTCGGATGCAGGAAAATTTCCGGGTCCTCAATCATAATAATGCTCGGACTTTGATTTTCATCCTCCGCATAGGTCTCAAGGAGCGAAAGCATATAGATACTGCGCATTCCTTTTCCCATGCGCTCAATGGGTCTTGTTGTCCGGGAAGCTGCATGATAAATTTCTGTTGTCACGGTCAGCATGCTTTTCACATCACGGTTCATGGAATACAATACCTGCTCCTGCCCTCCGTTTTTTCGGAAATTATCATTTACCTTCTTGGCAAACTGGTCCAGATTAAGCTGATACAGCTTATAATCCAGCAGCTTGAGCGCCTCAAATGCCGTCAGCTTTTCGGGGTTCTTCTGGTTAATCAGCCCAATACATGAAAAGCAGTGGTTGCATCTCTTAGCCTGGTCAAAAATGCAGCAGTTTGCGCGCATTTTCTTAAGCTGCGCATCCTCCTGCAGCAAAAGCATATCATTTTGAAATTGTGCGAGATTGCGCTCTGCATCGACATAATAAATCTTTGGAAATACTTCTTGAATATACGGGTTATTTTTGCGGAATCCGTCTTCGTAGCGGATTCCCCCGTTTCTGTTTGCGACAAATGTAAATGAAAGAATCCCTTCCTTATAAGAAGGGAGCTTTTTCCTGAAATCGCTTTTCCACGCATCAAGCCTGTGATACCTGCTGATGCTGCCGCTTTGCTGCAGCCTAATCAAATCCTCTTCCTCAACAGCAAGGGAAACTGCTATCTCAATATTAGAACCGTCCTCGCTGAAATCCTCCGGCCGGAGCCGGTAGTCTCCCCCGACAGTCCTGATGGCGTCAAGAATTGTTGTTTTTCCGGTATTATTCTGCCCTACCAGAATCAGTGAATTTTCGATATCGTTAATCTGAAGATGCTGGATTGATTTGAAGTGATTGATTTGTATTCTTTCTATGCGCATGACTGCCTCCTGCTTCATTCATTTCTGTTCAGCCTCACGGCTTCCTGTTGCCGGGTTTGGACATTTCTCCGTCATCGTCTTACTATGATGGTCTTACTGTAATAATCCTGCTGCTTTAACAGGTATATTATTATCATACTATATTCAGATGCATTTGGAAATTGAAACTGCAAAAGGCGGGACGAAAATGGCAGATAGTATCCCTCCGGCTGCCATGGTTCCGAATGGGAATTTCACCATTCTCCACCAGCCTGTCCCTGCACAGGGCTGCCGCCCTTCTGGGTACTGGCAACTGTTTTATTTTATATTTTTTTGAAAAAATATTAAAAATTTTCCATTGACATTTTATAATAAAGCAATTATAATAACAGTAATCATTACTGATATCGTTTTCAGCAGTGATTATGATTATCAGGTAAATTGATTATTACCTGCGATATCTATAATGTCGACAGGCATCCAAGAAAGGCAGGGGTATATGGTTATGAAATTCAGCCGCCAAAGGGCAGCAATCCTCTCCTTCCTGGAGTCCCGTAAGGATCATCCGACTGCCGAGCTTGTCTATTCCGGCGTAAAAGAAGAATTTCCAAGCATCAGTCTTGGAACTGTCTACCGCAACTTAAATCAGTTGTCGGAGGCAGGCATGATAGCAAAACATAGTTTTGGGGTTTTAGGTGTTGACCACTTTGACTACAACACGAACCCACATCAGCATTTTGTATGCAGTCAGTGCAATGCTGTCATTGATTTACCTGTCAATGACCATGACTTCTCTTCCATTGACGCGGAGGCGGCAAAAGGCTTTGACGGATTAATACAGGGACACCGGCTATATTTCTGCGGTATTTGCAGAGATTGTCTTAACAAAAATCAGGTGTGATGTGATGAATGCCAGCGAGTTTCACGAGCGGCGAATGACGATCATAAACAAAGTTTATGATAGTTGATTAAATTAAAGGAGGAATATTAAAATGAAATTTGTATGTAGTGTTTGCGGTTACGTTTATGAGGGAGATCAGGCACCGGAGAAGTGCCCGCAGTGCGGTGTTCCTGCTGATAAGTTCGTTGCACAGGGCGGCGAAAAGACATGGGCTGCCGAGCATGTTGTAGGTGTTGCACAGGGTGTCAGCGAGGATATTCTTGAGGATTTAAGAGCAAACTTCAACGGCGAGTGCACAGAGGTTGGTATGTACTTAGCAATGGCAAGAGTTGCTCACAGAGAGGGCTATCCTGAAATCGGTCTTTACTGGGAGAAGGCAGCTTATGAAGAAGCAGAGCATGCTGCTAAGTTTGCAGAGCTTTTAGGTGAGGTTGTAACAGACTCTACAAAGAAAAATCTTGAGATGCGTGTAGAGGCTGAGAACGGCGCTACTGCAGGTAAATTTGACCTTGCAAAGCGCGCTAAGGCAGCAAATCTTGACGCTATCCATGATACAGTACATGAGATGGCCAGAGACGAGGCTCGTCACGGCAAGGCATTCGAGGGTCTTCTTAAGAGATACTTTGGTTAATTCCATGCCATAAAACCAATGATATAAATCATATAAGGCTGTGCAGAAAAAATGAAATTCTGCACAGCCTTATTTTTACACACAAGCCCATAAAATTTCATGTCGGGCGACCTCAGGGTCTGCATGGCTGAACTGTTACCCAAAATTCCGGTATCCACTCACCAGCATTATTGTCAAGATTTAGTATGAAGGCCGGTTGAGCGGTATCATCCGTATAGATATAATACGTGTCCCAGCTTCCATGCGTTATATAAGTATCCTCATACACCAGTCTTCCCATTTCATCAAAGTAGCTGTCCCAGGTTGTCCCCCATGTGGCAAAGGCAGCGCTGTTATGCTGGTAGTAACGGCACTTCAGTACTCCATTATCATAGTATTCATAGTTTATTTCCAAAAGGCACTGGGGCTCCGTATCATCTGCCATATATGACAGGATTCCGAAAGCATCATAATGCCTGATTCGCCCCGCCTCATCATATTCCACATTTTCCTCGACATTATCTGCACAGTCCCAAACGCTATAGCCTTCATAGATGGATTCCGTTTTAAAGAAATCTCTGCCCAGATTCGTATTGCGGGGTGTTCCCTCTTGAACACCTTCAAACATGAATCCATACATTCCTGTGGCAATGAAGGTTGTCGGATCACGCTCGTAGCAGCGAATGCCGCACCCTTTTTGTGTCTGCTCGTCATAGTAAAATGTAAGGCGCTTCTGACCCTCTAAATCGGTGTATTCATAAAAAGGCTCCGCACTGTCAAAGCCCATGCTTACAATGAAATCCTCCTCATTCTGATACCAGTATTGTTTGTGCTCCTGCGCGGAATAAACATAAATACCGCTATGAACCATTTCTTCGTCCTGCTCTGCTGTAAGCTCTGTCGTATATGTCCATAAATTTGCGTCGATTATTTCCTGCGGAAATGTTTTCTGATAATCAAAACGCAGACCGCCATTTATGAATTGAACGCTGTAACCGCTCCGCTCTTCTCTTATCTGCATGTTCCTAATAAGAAGCTCGTCTTTCCCGTCATAATCTGCATCATCAATACAGTAAGCATAGCCCTCCCTGCCTGCATACTCCTGATTTAAAAGCGCTTCATACAGTCCCTCTGCCATTTGCACTGATTCTTTTGTTTCCTCTGGTATCCATGCCATTGTTGTTTCGCCTGCCGCTTCCTCAACGTTATCTTTCGATGCAGAAACCGTTTCGTCTGTCTCTGCTTCAGCCATTTCGTTCTGCTGCAAAGCTCCGCAGGCAGCCAGTACCATGCTCACTCCTCCGACAACTGCTATTATATTTGTTTTCTTCATTCTGTCTCTCTCCATTGGGTGCCCACTCCCCCTTATCGTTTCCCTTGTATTATATCTTCCTAAAAGGTATTACGAACCCTTCACCGTTTCGGCATCAATCAGCTTAAAGCAGGAAGCTTCATCTCAATTACAGTTCCCTTATCAGAGCTTTTTACCACCTGCACGCTGCCTCCATGCATTTCGGCAATATCCCGTACCAGCGCAAGACCGAGTCCGGCCCCGCCCATGGCCCTGCTGCGGGATTTATCCACCCGGACAAAGGGTTCAAAGATATCCATCCGGTTTTCTGCGGCAATACCAATCCCTGTATCCTCCACGCAAAGCACTGCACATCCATTTTCCATACGCGCCCCTACGGTCACGCTTCCATTGGGACGGTTGTATTTGACAGCATTATACACAGCCCGGTAGAGAAGCAAATCGCTGCCTGTCACCTCAGCATCGCCGGGATGCTGACAGAGCGTTACTTTTTTCTCGTCCGCAGCCTGCGCCAAGTCGCATAAAACTTCTTCAATCAGCGCCGATAAGCAAACATGGTCATTGCGCGGCGCTGTCTCCAGTTCAGTCATCTCCAGCAGCATCTTCACCAGATGAGAAAGCCGTTCCGTCTGCTCCGACACCTTTTGAAGCGTCTCAGCATATTCTTCCGCAGATGGATTTTCCTGCTTCTTCAATACGTCCAGTTTTGTCCGCATAACTGCCAGCGGGGTACGCAGCTCATGAGCGGCATTGGCGGAAAACTGCCGCTGTACCATAAACGCACTGTCCAGCCGAGTCAGCATCCGGTTAAAGGAACGGGTCAACTGTGCGATTTCATCGTCTGTATGGGGAATTTCAAGCGGTTCAGACAAATTCTGTGCCTGAATTTTCTCCATATGACCGCTGAACTCCCTAAGCGGAGCCAGCGCCCGGCCTGCCAGAAAGTAAGTGAATACACCGGCAAGCAATATCACCGCCAAGGTAATAAGGATGCTCTGGATGCTAAATGCTTCCGTAGACTTATGGATTTGCGCCTGCAAATCGGGATACAGGCTGGCCACATCAAACATAAAAGCGTCCTGTCCATTGGGCGCTACTTCGATCATATAGGTTTCTATTTCGTTGATGCGCATAATAGCGGAGCTGCTGATGAACAGGTTTAACAGCAGACAGGCCGCTGCAACCAGTGCCGCTGCCATCAGCGTTAAACGCCATTGAAGGGACAATCGTTTCATGTCGGCGTACCTCCTATCAGATAACCCTGCCCCACCTTATTCTGTATCGGGTCATACCCAAGCACAGACCGTAGTTTCTTTCGCAGAGAAGAAACGTGCACCCTGATGGAATTGCTGAAGCTGTCTACGCTGCCATCCCACAGATGTTCCAGCATTTCTTCCTGACTGATTACTTCGCCCTGATGGAGAAGCAGATACTCCAAAAGAGCTGCTTCCTTTCGTGTCAGGGACAATAATTCCCCTTTTGCATACGCTTCCCGTGATTTGGTATCAAAGGAAACCTCTCCGCATATCAGCCTGACGTCTTTCTGAACAAATTTCCGCCGGGTTAAACTGCGGACGCGTGCTTCTAATTCCTCAAAGTGAAAAGGTTTTGTGAGATAGTCGCTGGCACCTGCATCAAGTCCTTCCACCTTGTCTTTTATCTGTCCCCGGGCCGATAAAATCAACACACATGTTTCCATATTTTCAGCCCGCAAACGCTGTAGTATCTCCATGCCATCCATGCCGGGAAGGTTTAAATCCAGCAAAATCAAATCATAATTTTCCACACGGCACAATTCTAATCCTTCAGCTCCGTCATGGCAGACATCCACCTCATAGCCGTCCAGCCGCAGACCCTCTGCGATGGAATGGCATAACGCCGTCTCATCTTCTATTATCAATAAATGCATTTATTTTACCTCCTGCCTGCTTTGTATCATGCTTAAATCAGTATAACAGATTACAGATAAAGTCTCTATGAATTTATTTTGAAATATTCAGAACCATCTTAACAAAGATTTTATATCATTTATGTTATGATAGCATCATCAAACGAAAGGAGATATTTTGCTATGAGAAAAAAAGGAAAAAAGTTCTGCACCATAATTGGGGCCGGCGCTCTGTTTATGATGATTTTGACCGGTTGTTCTTCCAATGAACCATCCGTATCACGCCCAAATCAAAATACCAGCCAGCCGGTTTCTATGGAACCGGAGAATACATCCGCCAATGCGGCAGATAGTGCTTCCAGTACATCAGCAGGTGATTTTACTACACAGGACGTATATGGAAATTCTTTTGATAAAGAGAGGTTTCAGGATTATGATCTTACTCTGGTGAATGTATTTACTACATGGTGCACACCATGCGTAGAAGAAATGCCGGATTTGGAAAAGCTCTATCAGCAGATGAAGGACAAGGGTGTAAATGTTGTCGGCGTGGTGCTGGATATGTTAAACGAAAAAGGTGAAATTGTCCAAAGCGATTTGGAACGGGCGCAGACGTTAGTGGAGCGCACTGGCGTAACTTATCCGGTGCTGCTGCCGGACAGCACCTATATGAACGGACGTCTTATCGGGATTGAAGGTTTCCCGGAAACCTTTTTCATAGATAAGAATGGTAATCTCATCGGGGAAACTTACAGCGGAAGCAGAAGTCTGGAGGACTGGCTTTCTATTGTGGAACAGGAGCTTGCCAGCCTTAAGGAGGACAGCTAAAATGCGCCGCCTTGCATCATGCCGCTGGAGCGGCGCAGGGGTGGCTGCATTAGGTCTTATAATGATGGGATACGGCATCTGGCGCGGTGAGGCGGCAACAGTATTTACAAAGGCTGTCCGTATCTGTTTGGAGTGTATTGGCATTGGATAAGAGAAAACATATAAAAAAGAAAATAAGTGAATGGCCCCGTCACAGAATACAGGCACTTTGGGCACTGCTGACCAACAGCCATCTCATCGGCTTTGTTCAGGGCAAACTATATAAGGGCAGCTTAAAAAAACTCTGCGTACCAGGCTTGAACTGTTATTCCTGCCCTGGTGCGGTAGGTGCCTGCCCTATCGGGGCAATGCAGGCCGTTATCGGAAGCTGGAATTTTAAATTTACCTTTTATGTGGCTGGGTTTTTGATATTTATCGGCGCGCTGGCAGGCCGGTTTGTCTGCGGATGGCTGTGCCCGTTCGGGCTGATACAGGATTTGCTGCACAAAATCCCATTTCCAAAAAAAATCAAGACCTTCCGGAGCGATAAGCTGCTGCGCAAGCTGAAATATGTCATTCTGACTATTTTTGTCATTTTACTTCCGATGTTTTTGGTAGATGTTATGGGCCAGGGTGCGCCCTACTTCTGCAAACTCATTTGTCCGGCAGGCACGCTGGAGGGAGGCATCCCACTTGTCCTGCTGAACAAATCCCTGCACAGTGCGTTGGGCTGGCTGTATGTGTGGAAGAATGTGCTGCTTGTTGCCACAATACTGCTTTCCATTATTATTTACCGTCCTTTCTGCAAATACATCTGTCCACTTGGAGCCATCTATTCGGTATTCAATCCGATTTCAGTGTTTCAATACCGGGTGGACAGAAGTAAGTGCGTGAAGTGCGGCGCCTGCTCGAAAGCATGTAAAATGGGCTGCGACCCGGTACAGAATGCCAACCAGCCGGAGTGCATCCGATGCGGCCTGTGCAAAAAGACGTGTCCCACCGAGGCGATTACCTCCGACTGCTTAAAAAATTAGAGTCAAACAACATCAAATCCGTCTGTGGTTATTCCGATATTGTTACCCTTCAGAATATTTTTTCGAGTGTGCATGACAAATCGTTGTACTAGTACAGCGAATAATAAATAACTGCCACTTTGACTTGTCTGATTTTTCATCTGCGGCGTTGTCGTCAATTGACGTAGCCACCGCTACGCCTCATTCCTCCGCCTTGCATATGAAACAATCATTCTGCGTCAATGTATCAGAAACTTATTATTCGTTGTACTAGAGCGTGTTTGAAAAATAAAAAATGCACAAAAAATATGTTCATCTCTCTTTTTTATGGTAAAATAAAGAAAAAGGGGTGTTGATTATGTTGAGGCGTTATGAATTGACTGATCAGGAATGGGAACAGATAGCTCCA
>JAGAQJ010000011.1 GCA_017622845.1 Lachnospiraceae bacterium
CGCTGATGTATCGAATCACCCATAAGAAAATATCAGCATTCTCCGCCAGCCTGTTCCGGCATAGAACTGCTGCCCTTCTGTGTACTGACAACTGTTCCATTTTATGGTTTCACTGAACAGAAAACGGCAGATAGTATCCTGCAGGCTGCCCGGTGAAGAATGATGATATTTCCTTATACGATGATACATGCAACAGGTTGGAGACAGAGGCATGGATGCCGACTTGAGCCGACTCCGTCCTCATTCGAAAAACCGGATTCATCGTATTAGGAAATTCCCATTCGGAATCCATGGCAGTCGGAAGGATACTATCTGCCGTTTTCGTCCGGATAAGAATTCATAAAAGGCTGAACTGTTACGCATGAACAGCAGCCTTTGTTTCCCTGACTTGATTAAAATTTTTTTATGGTATATTATAAAAGAATACTGATGAAATGCCTTTTGTGTTCATAAGAAAAATCATGGAGGGATAAAATTGTTTCAGAAAAAGGAAATCATATATAGTGAAACGCTTGGCGTATGCACTGTGGACGATATCGTAAAGCTTGCAGACAGCAGGAAAGATACCTATTACTACTATTTACTTCGTTCTGTTTTTGATAAAAATAAGAAAGCATACATACCAGTAGAAAACCATAGTGTACAGCTCAGAAATCTCATCACAAGACAGGAGGCATTCAGGCTTCATGAAGATGAGAAATTCAATGAGCAAAGCGCGCAGATAAAAGGCGAAGTACAATATGTAATCGAAAAAGCCGAGTCTGAAAACGCAAAGTAACCTCAGACAGGCCATGTACCATTCATGCCGGACAAAGACCCCCTCCATGATACACGCACCATGGAGGGGGTCTTCCATCACTTTGTATTAAACGGTCTTCCGCTTTTCAACAAATACAGGGAAGGATTCTGTTCCCTTTAATTCCTTATAAGCAGATACCTTTACATTCTTGTCAGTAATCGCATATTCCACCGTTGCTCCGGTTTCAATCACGGTATCCTGCATCAATACACAGTTTCTAACCTTTGCACCCTTGCCTACTTTAACGCCTCTGAAAAGAATGCTGTTCTCAACTTCGCCCTCAATGACACAGCCGTCTGCTGCCATCACATTTTTAGCATGGGAACCGGCTGCATATCTTGTAGGATTGTCGTCACGAATCTTTGTGTAGACAGGGCTTGGCGAGAAGAGCGCTTCAACGTTCTCTTCCTTGAGCATCTTCATGTTCTCAGCAAAGTAAGTGTTCGTGTCAAGAATCCGTGCGAAATATCCCTTGTGCTCATAAGCCATTACCTTAAGCTTATCAAGCTGCGGAGAGATAATATCACGTTCAAAGTAAATACGGCCATTCACATAAGCTTCTGCAATCTGGTCTATGAGAAGATTTCTCTCTATCACATAGATGTTCATGGAAACGTTCTTTACTCCGGTATCCTTGTCATTTACAATAATCTTCTCCACTTTGCCTGAATCATCAATATCCAGTGTATAATACAAATCCTTCTTCGTCATGTCAATATCACGAAGCGCTTTGGGGATTTCTTCTCTGGTATATGCAATCGTAACATCTGCGCCGCTGTCAATATGCTTCTGCAGCAATTCGCTGAAATTGAAATTTACTACGATATTAGTATCTGCCATAATGACATACTTTTCCTTCTGACGTTTGAGATAGTCCAGTATGCTTGCAATTGCCTCAACCCTGCCGTTATAGATACTAATATTCTTCTGTGCAAAAGGAGGAATAATATTCAGACCGCCCTTTTTACGTGTTAAATCCCACTCTCGTCCTGATCCTAAGTGATCCATGAGTGAATGATAATTTCTCTTTACAATCAATGATATATTGTCAATACCGCAGTTGACCATGCTGGAAAGCATAAAGTCTACCAGTCTGTAACGGCTTGCAAATGGTATTGATGCCATCAGACGCTCGGTAACAAGCTCCGGTACTAATGAGTCATAGCTGTTCGGGAATAAAATGCCCATTGCTGAATCTGCATTTGAATTAATCATACTCTGTCACCTCCCTTGACATCTTCTGACACCATGGCATTCGGACCTACGACAGCTCCCTCGCCAATCGTCACATTTGAGCCTACTGTAGCAACACCCTTCTCATCGCCTTCGGGCATTGCTCCTACTACGGCATCCTTCTCTATTACTACATTCTCTGCGATAATACAATGCTTAATCTGAGCGCCCGCTTTAATCGTACTGCCTCCCATAATTACGGCATCCTCAATCACGGCACCCTTCTCAACCCTGACACCTGCAAACAGGATGGAATGCTTTACTTCTCCTTCTATGCTGCAGCCGTCTGTAATCATACAATTTTCAAGCACAGCATCCTCTCCGATACGATGACCGGTCATACCGCTGTTCCTGCTGTAAATGCGCCAGTTATCATCAAACAGGTTAATACCGCTGTTCTCCGGGTCAAGAACCTCCATATTAGCTTCCCAGAGAGAAGAAATAGTTCCTACATCTTTCCAGTAACCGTCAAACCGGTAAGCATACATCTCTCTCTGATCTCTTAACAGATTGGGAATGATATTCTTACCGAAGTCATTCTCGGAATTCGGGTCATTCTCATCCTCGATCAGGTACTTCTTTAAGATGTCCCAGTTAAATATGTAGATACCCATGGAAGCAAGGTTTGACTTCGGCTCCTTGGGTTTCTCCTGAAATTCTGTAATCTTGTCATTGTCATCTGTAACCATCAGTCCAAAGCGGCTTGCTTCGTCCCAAGGCACCTCCATAACCGCAACGCTGAACTCAGCGCCCTTCTCCTTGTGGAATCTGAGGAAATCGCTGTAATCCTGCTTACAAATCTGGTCGCCGGAAAGAATGATGACATATTCCGGATCATACCGCTCTATGAAATTCATATTCTGATAGATCGCATTCGCAGTGCCTTTGTACCAATCGGAGCCTGTAGCCTTCTGATACGGCGGCAGTACATGAACACCTCCATGTAACCGGTCCAAATCCCACGGCTGTCCATTGCCGATATACTCATTCAGTACAAGAGGCTGATACTGGGTAAGAATACCTACTGTATCAATCCCTGAATTAACGCAGTTTGACAGCGGAAAATCGATAATACGATATTTTCCACCAAAGGGAACTGCGGGTTTTGCCAGCTTTTGTGTCAGCGTATAAAGACGAGAACCCTGACCTCCGGCAAGTAGCATTGCAATCATTTCTTTTGCCATAATATACCTCCAATCCTATTGTCATTCCATTTTAGCGTATCATAAACCGCTAAACTTCAAATCTCTTTTGATTTATTGAAATTATACTATAAAAATTTTTAAAATGGTAGTCCTTTGTGCAAATTTGTTAAAATTTTCATAAAAATTCGTGACTACTCAGCTTTATGCATGAACACCCGGACGATAACAAACAGGCTTGGTTGTATTAGAAGCCTGAAACAGAGGCAAAAGCCCCTGCGGTCTTACCGAAAGAACCGCAGGGGCTTTTGTACTGATGATATATTAAACTCTGTTGTAATTGATGAGACAGCCCTTCAGAATAATCTGTCTCTCCTCGTCCGTAAGCTCACCAAGTGTCATCTCAAACTCTGTCTTATTGTCCTTGCCTACGACATAAGCTTTAATCGTATCCGCCTTTTCTTCTACTGCCTTTCTGATTCCCGGCACGTAGATGTAGTCGAGGTTCTTGAACGGCAGCTCGCCCTCTTTAATAATGAAGGGAAGCATACCCCAGTTAATCAGGTTGGAGCGGTATCTCTTGGTCGCATACTCATTTGCAATGTTTGCCCAGCCGCCCAGCACTTTCTGGCAGCTTGCAGCCTGCTCTCTTGCGGAACCGTCACCCGGTTTTACGGCAAAGATGGTACTTCCGATACCGGTATTGCTGCGGTCTGCATCCGGTGTGATAGTCTTCATCATATTCCATGCATCTTCCAGCTCAGGGAACTTCTGTACAGGACAAGCCTGCTCTTCTCTTGCTTTCTCTGCTGCCTGAATCTCCTTCGCACGTCCCACATAATTCGGGTCCTTACGGGAAAGGGTAAACTCTGCAAGTCCTAATGGATTCGAGCGGTAGGAAGAAGTCTCTCCGGAAGGAATCAGCTCATCTGTCGTTGTTACCGGATCGTGAATCTCTGAAACTACCTTTAACATCAGATTGTCTGTCAATGCAACCATAGCAGGCCAGTCTTTAATGTTGGGTCCGAACTTAATCTCTACGGATGGGTCGGCAACACCCTTGGAATCAAATACGCGGTTCTCATAAATCTTTTTATCAAAGAAGTACTGATACTTGTTAAAGGTTCCGTCAAAGTCCGTCGCCGGTGTCAGATATCCTTTATTCGCTGCTGTCGCTGCGATGGAACGTGCGTCCATCAATGCAACAGACGCAATCTGACCGCTCTGAAGCTTGGAGCCTTCCCGGTTCGGGAAGTTTCTTGTAGAATGGCGGATGGAGAACGCATTGTTTGCAGGTGTATCTCCTGCGCCGAAGCAAGGTCCGCAGAATGCAGTCTTTAATACGGCTCCTGTCTGCATAAGCTTCGCAGCACAGCCATTCTTAACCAGTTCCATATATACAGGCATGGATGCCGGATAGACACTCAATGTAAACTCATCCGGTCCGATGCTTGCATTCTCAAGAATATCTGCTGCTGCGCAGATATTCTCAAATCCGCCGCCGGCGCAGCCTGCAATAATTCCCTGCTCTACATATAATTTACCATCCCTGACTTTATCCTTGAGCCTGAAATCCACTGCCCCGTCTAAGCTTACAAGCGCTTTCTTCTCACAGTCGTCAAGAATGTCCATAAGGTTTGCATTCAGTTCTTCAATTGTATATGTGTTGCTTGGGTGGAACGGCATCGCAATCATCGGCTTAATCTTGCTTAAATCAACCTTGATGCAGCCATCATAGTAAGCAGTCTCTCCGGGATTCAGCTCTGCGAAATCCCCGCTTCTGCCATGTATATCATAGAACTCCTTAATCTGCTCATCTGTTCTCCAGATAGAAGAAAGACAGGTTGTCTCTGTTGTCATGACATCGATGCCGATTCTGAAATCAGCCGAGAGCGAAGACACGCCCGGTCCCACAAATTCCATTACTTTATTCTTAACATATCCGTTCCTGAACACTGCACCGATAATGGCAAGCGCCACGTCCTGAGGACCTACGCCCTTTACAGGCTCTCCCTCCAGATAAACAGCGACTACGCCCGGCATATTGATATCGTATGTCTGGTTTAAGAGCTGCTTTACAAGCTCCGGTCCGCCCTCGCCCATAGCCATCGTACCGAGTGCGCCATAGCGTGTATGGGAATCGGAACCAAGAATCATACTTCCTCCGCCTGCAAGCATCTCACGCGCAAACTGGTGAATGACTGCCTGATGAGGCGGTACATACACGCCGCCGTACTTCTTGGCACAGGTTAATCCAAACATATGGTCGTCTTCATTGATCGTACCGCCCACCGCACAGAGGGAATTATGGCAGTTTGTAAGCACATACGGCACAGGAAACTTTGTAAGCCCTGACGCGCGTGCTGTCTGAATGATACCTACAAATGTGATATCATGTGAAGTTAATTTATCGAATTTAATTTTCAGCTTCTCCATGCTGTCAGAGGTATTATGCGCCTTGAAAATGCCATAGGCAATCGTCTCCTTTGCCGCCTCTGCTTTATTGATATCTTTCCCTGTCTTCGCCTTAATAGCTTCCGCAGCCTGTGCATTGTCAGCGACCAGCTCCGTGCCATTCAAAAGATACACTCCTGTCTCAAATAATTGTATCATTGTAACACCAGTCCTTTCCTCTTCCATAGCGCTTACTGTAAAACAGCATATCACACTTTCACGTATAAATATACTATACCTTCCTATATTTATGCAATGGTTAAATTGCAAATTGCCGGCAACAGTTCATTACCCGAATATTCTGCAGATGCTTTCCTCCAGCTCTGCAATCGTTTCCAGCCCATTGACAAGCTGACGGAGTTTTGCGGAATGCGGATAGCCTGTTGTGTACCACGCCACATGCTTGCGCATTTCACGCACAGCCGTATACTCTCCCTTGTAAGCCAGCTGTAGTGCCGCATGTTTTAATATCACATCACGCACCTCGTCCTTTGTCGGTCTGTCCGGTATGATGCCGGTGTCGAGATAGCTGTTGATTTCCCGAAATATCCAAGGATTTCCGCGGCTTGCCCGTCCTACCATAATTCCGTCACAACCTGTCTCCTCCAGCATTCTTGCTGCTGATACCGCATCAGCCACATCACCGTTTCCAATCACCGGAATGTGCACAGCTTCCTTCACCTGTCTGATAATATCCCAGTCTGCGTGTCCGGAATAGTACTGCTCCCTTGTCCTTGCATGCACCGCCACTGCTGCCGCTCCGTTTTCCTCGGCAATTTGCGCCATTTCTACCGCATTGACATGCTCGTCGTCAAAGCCCTTTCTGATTTTTACAGTTACAGGCTTTTTGACTGCATGGGATACTGCATAGATAATTTCTCCAGCAAGCCCGGGGTTTTTCATCAGGGCGCTTCCCTCATGGTTATTTACCACCTTCGGCACAGGGCAGCCCATATTAATATCAAGAATCGCAAAGGGGCGGTTTTCAATCTGCGCCGCGGTCTGTGCCATCACATCAGGCTCCGAACCGAAAAGCTGCAAAGAAACCGGCATTTCGTCCGGGTGAATCTCCATCAGCGCTTCCGTATTTTTGTTGTGATACTGCACTGCCTTTGCGCTGACCATCTCCATGCACAAAAGTCCTGCTCCCTGCTCTTTGCAAATCAGGCGAAACGGTAAATCCGTGACACCTGCCATCGGTGCAAGTATGACATTATTTTCGAGAATCACATCTCCGATTTTCAGCTTTCTGCCGCCTGTACTGTCTGCTGCTTTTTTCATAGAGATTGTCACTGCCCTCCATTTCAGGTACGTCCGCCGCCCACGCTATCTGCTGTTTTTCTCATAAATAATTCTAAGTCCCTCCAAGGTCAGGGCACTGTTATACTCCTGTATCGCATCTGTCTCCTCGGCAATGATACGCCCAAGTCCTCCTGTCGCGACCACCTTCAGGTTGTCATAGCCGGTCTCCTTTTTCACACGCTGCACGATATATTCGGTCTGTCCGATTTGACCGTACACCAAACCTGCCTGCATACTTGAGATTGTCTCCTGTGCCAGTATGGATGCCGGCTTTTTTATCTCAATCTCAGGAAGTCTTGCCGCATCCTGCCACAGCGCCTTTGCAGAGGTTCTGATACCCGGTGCCGTGATTCCGGCGCAGAAACGCCCCTGCTCATCTACCAAATCGTATGTGGTCGCTGTGCCAAAGTCCAAAACAAGCACCGGACCGCCGTACAGCTCGTATGCCGCTACTGCATCGACAATTCTGTCAGGACCGATTTCCCTGGGATTTTCTGTCGCAACCTTGATACCGGTCTTAATTCCGACTCCTGCGATAATCAGCTTTTCCGTCACATAGCGCTTGATGCTGCCAGTCAGCGAATGCATGACGTTCGGCACAACGCTTGCGATAATTGCACCCTCGATTTTTTCTGTTTTTATATTGTTTTTAGCCAGAAGCTCTGTAATCAACACTCCGTATTCGTCAGAGGTTCTCTGTGTCTTTGACATCAGCCGAAAGGTTGTTATGAGCTTTTTGCCGTCATATACACCAAATGTAATATTTGTATTTCCCACATCAACTACTAAAACCATATGAATCTCCTGCCTGTTATATTTTATTTTAAGAAAAAGCCGTCCGGAAGCTGTTTCTGTATTCCTGCCTGCTGCATTCTATTGCTATTTGAAAGCAGTGAATCATTACCGCCTTACTCTTTTATCAGGGCATCAATCGGCTCATGAAGCACAAATACCCTGTAATAAAGACTCAGCGACTCCAGAAGCTCCTGCCGCTGCATCCGAATCTCCCTGACAAGGAGTCCGCTGCTAATCTCATCATACAAAATATCCTCTTCATAGGCATCTGTCTCAAGGCTCACGCTTCCATCTTCTTCAAATACAATGGTAAAAACGCCGCCTGCCTCCTCTGTAAACAGCACACAAATGATATGAAGCTCATCTTTTATGGACTCGGGGATTCCCTTAAATATTTCATTAAAATAATATTTCTGCTCATAGGCATTTGCTCCGCATAGAACAACACGCCCGCTGTTTTCTTCCATTATAAAACCTCCTGCATCGCTGTATTATCTATACACTGTTCACAGCATCCTTTGTTCTATACCGCATATCCATACACGCCGCGCACAGACACTTCGCCGGCATAGACACGCACAAGCCGGCCGTCACTTTTGCGCTCAACAAGCAGCTCGCCCTTTTCATCAATCCCTCTCGCGATGCCGCTGTATTCCCCCTGTGGGTCGAGAACACGCACCTCCCTGTCACAGTTAATGAGAAATCGGTTGTACTTCTCTACAAGCTTCGAAAGGTCCCAGGTCTGCTCAAACAACGCATAATTTTTTTCAAAATAATGCATCACACGTGCCACGAGTTTCGAACGGTCAAGCTGCTCACCGCTTTCCAGGTACAGCGATGTTGCCTTATCCCTGATTTCCCCGGCAAGCTGTGTCTGGTTCACATTAATGCCGACACCGATTACCACATAGTGAATGCTGTCAAGCTCTGCACTCATCTCTGTGAGAATACCGCATACTTTCTTGTTGTTGATTACAATATCATTCGGCCACTTGATATAGCAGGACTGCGGTATCATCTCCTGAATCGCCTCCAGCACTGCAAGCGCCATGACAAGCGTAAGCGCTGATGCCTTCTCAGGTCTGCACTGCGGCCGGAGCAGCAGCGTCATGTAGATATCCTTTCCGGCAGGGGAATCCCAGCCTCTGCCGCGTCTGCCGCGCCCCTGCGTCTGCATGTCCGCAACGACAAGCGTCCCTGAACGCTCTCCTGCTTCCGCAAGCGCCTTTGCATCAAGGTTGGTAGAGCCTGTTTCCTTATGAAACACAAGCTTTTTCCCAATCCATGCAGTGTCCATATGGCTCTCAATCTCTACCTTTGAGAAAATATCTGCAGCTTCTTTATTCCTCAGCCGATAGCCTCTGTTATTCAATGCCTCTATCTCATAACCGTCCTTTTCAAGCTGTCTGATTGCCTTCCAGACGGCTGTTCGTGACACGCCATAATATTCGCAAAGCCCCTGTCCGCTCACATAATCCTGTGCCTCACGGAGCTTTTTGAGAATCTCTTCTTTCTTCATAGTTTGCCAAGCTCCTGCGCAACGATTCAGTACCTTCATAGTTATGGGCACCAAGTACAACGAATAATAAGTTTCTGATACATTGACGCAAATGATAAATCATGGTGACTTGATGCCTAACGCAATTTACGCATTTTCACGCACTCCGCAGCAGGCGCGTAGTGCTGTACTGAATAATTACTTCTATACAAATAAATATTGATACGCTCCTTATGCCCCCAATGTCGCTGCAATCACTGCCTTAATGGTATGCATACGGTTTTCCGCCTCGTCAAACACAAGGGATTGTTCGGATTCAAAGACTTTGTCTGTTACCTCAAGCTCCGTAAATCCGTATTTTTCCCCCTGCTCTTTGCCAATTTTTGTCTTTAAATCATGAAATGCCGGCAGGCAGTGGAGGAAAACGGCTTTCTCTCCTGCATTTTCCATAACTGCCTTTGTTACCTTATAGGGAGAAAGAGTCTGAATGCGCTCAGCCCATACCTCCTCAGGCTCGCCCATGGATACCCATACATCTGTGTAAATAACATCCGCTCCCTTTGTTCCTGCATCCGCATCCTCGGTAAGCGTAATCGTGGCTCCTGACTGCTCTGCATATGCACGGCATTGCTCTACTAATTGAGCATCCGGAAAATATTCCTTTGCCGTGCACGCAGTAAAGTGCATGCCAAGCTTTGCGCAGGCAATCATCAGGGAATTGCCCATGTTGTAACGGGCATCACCCATGTAAGTAAGCTTTATGCCCTCAAGTCGCCCGAAATGCTCTCTGATGGTCAGCATGTCCGCAAGCATCTGTGTCGGGTGATATTCATTGGTAAGTCCGTTCCACACCGGAACGCCTGCATATTTTGCAAGTTCCTCGACAATAGACTGCTCGAAGCCGCGGTACTCGATTCCTTCATACATTCTGCCAAGCACTCTTGCTGTGTCTGCGATAGACTCCTTTTTGCCAATCTGCGAGCCTGATGGGTCAAGGTATGTTGTTCCTATGCCAAGGTCATGTGCTGCCACCTCAAACGAGCAGCGTGTACGTGTACTTGTCTTTTCAAAAATAAGCGCAATATTCTTTCCGCGAAGCGTATCATGCGCGATTCCCTTCTTTTTCTTATCCTTATATTCTGCTGCCAAATCAATCAGATATACGATTTCCTCCGGCGTAAAATCCTTTAATGTCAAAAAACTGCGTCCCTTTAAATCCATTTCTCCCTACCTCCATATTTCTGTTTATTCTTTTGAAGCAGTCCGGTTTGCTGACCACGTTCATAATCAGATTCATAGCCTGTCTGAATTTTACAAGCCTAAAGTTATTCCTATTTTACTACATTTCTATAAAAGGGGCAAGAAAAAAGCGCAATCCTTACAGATTGCGCCTGTCTAAACAGAAACGTTTGATTGTATCATTACCAGAATACATGATTGCCGATAATGAGTCCGTCTTTATTTCCGGCTCTTTTAAAGTGAAGCGCATCGCCTACATTACATCTTCCGGCAATTGCCTCCTGTGCAGCCTGCACGCAGGAAGCCTTAATATTTCCGTTGAGAATCAGCGACTCCATACGTCCTTTTGACGCCGGCACAAACTGACCAGAGGCATAGATAACCTCCGTAATACTGTTGGGATATCCGCCGGACCTGACGCGGTTCATCACAACGGCGCCTACTGCTACCTGACCTTCGTATGGCTCTCCGCCTGCTTCGCACTGAATCAGCGCTGCGAGAATATCAACCTCCGAAGCGGTAGCGATGACAGCCTCTTTCTGGCTATTCCTTGCTGCCTCTGCTTTCGCTGCAGCCTTTGCTTTTTCAGCTTCCTCTCTTGCCTTGATAACTGCCATAGACTCTGCCGTGTCGATGTCAAACTCAACCTTTACATAGTCTGCCGATACATAACCTGTCGTACCTTCGTAGCTGACACTGACCCAGTCGCCTTCCTGTGCAATCGCTTCTACAGTCTCTCCGTTTGCAAGGAGTCCGAGCACTCCTGACTCCATATCCGCTTCCTTTCTGACTCTGAGTGTCTCGGTATCTGAATATGCTGTCAGGCTTCCTACCTCTTCTGCAAGTTCCTTCGCTTCATCTCCAAAATAGAGGTATTCATTTTTTATCCATCCAATCACGTCTCCGGATTTGATTTTTGTCCATTCACCGTTTGTCTCAATGATGTCTCCGCCGCAGTCCTTGTAAATAACTCCAACCTTCTCCGAATCCTGGTCTGCTTCCTGTCTGATATTGGCATACTCGTTCACATTTGCCATTACAAGCGTTGACTTTTGTTCCTCAGTCTTCTGTTCTGATACTGATAATGTCTTACTCTTTACCAGTGCAGTCAGTTCCTCATCTTTCATGGAAATATCTGCATCTAACAAATCCGCCGCACCGGCAGTCGTTGCCAGCGTCATCGTCTTATCTGCTGAATTCATCTTGTCTGATGTGGTTTCCTGCTTTTTGCCTGTGCCGTCTGTAATATTCATCTTGGTATCAGCCGCCTGAGTATTCAACGGTACAGATGCAAATGCGGTAGCAATAGCTGTAATAAACAACATATACTTCCACTTTTTACAATTTGTCTTCATTTTCCACTCCATTTCTTTGTTTGATAACGGTAACGTTTCAATCTTCTGTATTCTTATTGTTACTATTCTTATCGTTACTATTCTTATCTTACAAAACTTTTAACTCTTTTGTGACAAAAAAATTATTAATTTTACATTTTTGCAACAAATGTTACGTATTTATTAACACCTATTACGATTTTATATAATAACAAAGAGTCCGCGACTTGTCAAGCCGCGAACTCCTATTATTCGAAAAAAGGGTAACAGTTCAGCCCAATAGATTATTTTAACCGGAACGAAGGCATGGATGCCGGCTCAAGCCTGAGAACACGCATCAAAGATTCTTCGACTTGTCCACGCATGCCGCAACTGCATCAATCACTGCCGCCCGAAAGCCTTTTTCCTCTAAAACCCTGACCGCCTCAATCGTTGTTCCGCCCGGCGAACACACCATATCCTTAAGCTCGCCCGGGTGCATTCCTGTCTCAAGCACCATCCTGGCGCTGCCAAGCACAGACTGTGCTGCAAACTCATATGCCTGCTTTCTAGGCATGCCTGCCGCAACTGCCGCGTCCGCCATCGCTTCAATAAACACGAAGACATATGCCGGAGCGCTTCCTGCAACTCCGATAAAAGCGTCCATCAGTCTCTCAGGGAGAATATTTGCCTTGCCGAAGCTGTTCATCAGTTTTAACGCCATCTCCTCGTCTGCCTTGTCCGCATCTTCTTTCAGACAGATACAGGTACAGCCCTCTGAAACCATGGCAGGAGTGTTCGGCATGCAGCGAACCAGCCTGAGACGCTTTCCAAACTCCTGTTCAATCCATGCAATCGATTTGCCTGCTGCAATTGAGATGACAAGCTTGCTCTCATCTACAATATCCCGAATCTCAGCTATCACTTCCGGGAAAAATACCGGCTTCACCGCAAGCACCAGCACATCCGCCTGTCTTGCTGTCTCTTGGTTGTCGGTGCCTGTAACAATGCCGAACTTGTCAGCAGCTCTTTGGGCGGTCATCTCTGTTTTGGAAGAACCGATAATTTCTTCCGGCTTGCAAAGCCCTGTTCCGAGAATTCCTCCAATCATGGCAGATGCCATATTTCCTAGTCCTATAAAACCAATTTTCATTCTGTTTCTTCTCCTTCTTTTTTTATAATTATATTTTTACGGCAGATACTGCCGCGGCAACAGAAAAGCACTCGAATCATATAAAAACTTCTTTCGTAAGGCAAAAATGTGCCGTGTTTTGCTCCGATTTGCCGTTGCAAACGAAAAGAATTTTTATCATATCATCGAACTCCTTGAAAATACGCTATTTTCGAATTCACAAGCACTTGCAGGCTTCAAATATATCAAACCTATTTTAGCATAGCTTGGCATAAATTTATATAGTTTACCACTCAAAAAGGGTAAAAAGTAGTAAATCATGATATTAGCTCTTAACGAAGTAAAAGTCAAATCAACACCAAGACCGAACTTCCACACAAAAAAGCCATCTCTCTTCTATAGAATCCATCGGAAACTCTTCTACTTCTCTTAAAATCTCATCAACTTTATACATTTTTGCCACCTAGTATAATAATGGTGTAGTCAATCAAGACTACTTGGTTAATAAGTTTCTATATCAGATAACAGAAGAAGGATTTCTTCCTTCATCAGATGTTATCCATAAATAATTATCATGTCTGACGGTTCCTGATAGACACC
>JAGAQJ010000012.1 GCA_017622845.1 Lachnospiraceae bacterium
ATATCATCAACAACAGGAAATCTGTGCACGGACAGATTTTTCCCTTTATATTCTTTTCGCAGGTACCGCCATGCGCTTTTAACCTGCAACAGATTCTGGCATAAAATATAAATGCCGCTGCTATTTACATGAACCCAGTATGCCCATCTCATATACAATCCTGTTTCACTCAGCTGTGTACACTCTCTCATAAAACCACCTCACAAAATTCTTTCTCATCTGCTGCCTCCTTGATATTTTGGGGTATTCCGCCCTGAAAACGAGATATTTTCCTGCTATTATTTCAATACGTTATCTGCTATTATTGGCTTTTCCTCCTAATTGTGATAAAATATATATAAATATCTAGTAACGACATAGCGCGTCGTATTTCCCTTCATTATACCGACGTGTTATGTCGTTGTCAATATATTTAGGAGGTATATATGAATTTTAATGAACGTTTAAAAAATATACGTAAACGTGCTAAGGTCACTCAAAAATCTGTTTCTGACTATCTTGGCGTTACCCTACGCACCTACCAACGGTACGAAGAAGGCCGTATTGAACCGCCACTATCAACTGTCAGTGCCCTATCCCAATATTTTGATTTACCGGTTGATTGTTTATTAGGTAACGGCTTATTCTCTAATTGGGACGATATACTTTCTCATAAGGAACCCATATTACTTTATTTAAAAGAAGAAGTCATATCCTTTCCTGATGACTTTGACCTGTCAACCCTTAGCGAAAGCCAGCTTGCTCATATACTGCCTGCAGTTTTTACCAAAATTACATTTGACGGTTCTAGCATGAGTTTTTTTCTGCAGCTTCCGACAGACTCTCTTCCATTCTCAATTCACGCTGATTAATCTTGAACAAGTCTTCCAAGGCATCCCAATTCTGTATGCTGCCAAGGAGTTCACCACTTTCTAACCTTTGGTAACTCCTTACTGTTATTCCCAAATATTCTGCAACCTGCCGTTGCACCATGCCCGCCTTTTGACGGGCTTCTTTTAAATTCTTTCTCATCTGCCGCCTCCTTGATTTTTGGGTATTCCGCCCTGAAAAATGGTAAAAAAATAAAAGCCTGCTGCCGACTGCTGCCATCATGCCCTCTGTGCGGCACACAGGAGCAGCAACGGGGGATTGCTGTTTCCTGTGTCCGTCCAAGAAGTAAGAGGATTTGAGGTGCGGTACACCGGATTATTGTGTACCGCACAGAAGGCATGATAGAAAAAACATTATAAAGCTTCCTGTTTGCTGCGTTCTTTGCTCTTTAGCAGGTTTATAGTGGCTCTTTCAAGCTCTTTATGTCTCCTCTGATACTCTTCTTCGGTAAGATCAGGCTTAATAACTTTTATTGTCATATTGCCGAAATGATATTCTTTAATTTCCTTTACTTTAAACTCTTTATCCTGACTCATTACCTCACATCCTTTCATGTATTTAATAAATCTTATGAATTCAGTAGTTGTCTAAATTCGTGCTGTTCTCTTTTTGAATCTGCAAATCCACCAACAGATATTTATGAGTGGGAACACTGCTGACATTTTATTCTGCCGGACTCCCTCCGGCAGAATTTTTTATAATCTCTTTTACGTTCTTCCAAAATCTCTCCATTTCTTCATGAAGCTTTCTTTCGGTTTCTTCTGAATATCCATAAGCTGAATAGGTAACATACACTCTTGGTCCATTTTCGACATCTGAGCCAATAGATTTTTTGAAAATTTCTCCATTTTGAGTCTTAATTCCGCTCACTTTCTCCTCACCTCCCTCCTGCTTCGCCATCAACTCCAAACACGCATTATGGTTCTATTGCCTTTTCTTCTATGTTCTCCTATACTGTACTTACAAGTGTTGTAGCACTGAGTACAAAAGAAAGGAGATTATCATGGCGCTTTACAAATATTCTGTTGATGGAAGTACTCTTTCCATCAGCGATCGTTCAAAACTCATATATCTTTTAGAAGAATTGTCAGATATCGGAGTTATTTTTGTTGATACGGAAAAGGGGCTATACCAGATTTTTGTCCAAGAAACTACTGATATTTCATCTATTCCTTTTCCACCTGGAACGATTCTAAACCGGATTTATCCGTAATATACTTGTGTATTACCACTTTTACCTGTTCCGGATCGTAATCAATCACGATTCGGAAGGGTTTTGAATCGCTTATATGAGCTACTCTGTCTCCCAATACCTGCAACATATTTAAAAACGCAAGGAAATTAGTTGACCCTATAGTCATGTATTCTTCTTTTCCGTTTTCTTCCAAGTATTTGTTGCCATTTACCTTGAAATCTTGAAGTTTCTGAAATTCCTTGTCGGTCATCGTATTAAGCGATTTAGAATATAACCTTTTCCTTTCTTTTGTTTCCATCTCTCCTACCTTCCTCCTGCTTTTCCACCTTCTCCAAACTCGCATTATAGTTCTTTAGGCTAAGTTAAAGCTTAGTGTTCTTTTTTTCCGTGTGCCATGCATCATCAATAAGACCTGAAACATCTTCCAAAAGGTCCCTTGCCTGACACACGGAAAGATTCTTACTTCTTAACCAGCCAATTAAATCATCAAAAAGATATTCTTTTCCCAGTAATGAACGATGTGTGCCACGTGAATTTTTATCTATTTCCATCTGCTACCACCTCCCTCCTACTGCTCTACAAGCTTTTTATCTTTTTTCAGCAGCTTAGTTTTCTGCTGTTCAAGCCCTTGCTGTGTTAAAATACCCATAATAAAAATTCTAACTTTTTCAATTGTTATATCATCATCAATCTTCTCAATGTCTAATTTTAGGTTCTCTTGTGCTTTAGTCATTACTTTTCCTCCTTTCATGTTGTTTATGGCAATATTGTATATTGCTTATAGCAATTTGTCAAGAGCTTTTACAATGTTTTATATTGACATAAGCAATATACTTTGATATGCTAACCTCAGCGAGGTGATAAAAATGATTTGTGACAGACTAAAAGTTCTCTTAAAAGAACTTAATATTTCTCAACGCCAGTTTGCAATGAAAATTAATCTTGACGCTGGCTATTTTTCAAGGATTATGCAAGGCAAGGTTAATCCACCTGATAGAATTCTTTTATTAATCGAGAATGTTTTTAACGTAAATAAGAACTGGCTAGAAAATGGAGAAGGCGAAATCTTCTCTACACAAGGAATATCATTAGCCAAAAAACAAGTATTGGAATCAATTGATACTCTCACTGATGAACAAGTAAATGCTGTTTCATCTTTTATCAGATATCTGACTGAATCCAAAGATAGTTAAATCTCAAAGCACTATTAAGTAAAGCAGGTGGGCATGGCACCTGCTTTTTTGATTGCAGCGCCTTTCTCCCTCACCTCTCGCCTGCTTCTCCAAACATGCATTATAGTTCTATTGCTTTTTCCCCGATACCCTCCTATACTGTACTTACAGGCTGTTTCAGCAGCTAAGTGCTTATGAAGAAAGGTATAATTATGAAACACAAATTACAATCTATCCTATTACTAATTCTTGTATTACTTTTATCTGGTTGTGGTATTTCCCAATCAGAATATGATGCACTTCTAGAAGAAAACAAACAATTAGAAAAGGACAATGATTTATTATCACTCCAGGTCAAATCACTACAAGAATTCCAAGCTGACCAAATTCTTGAATCGCAAGATACCCACGGAAAAGCTTGGGCTACAACAGCTTTTGGAGATAACACCATTTGTTTTTCCGATGAAAACCACTCATATTTTCATTGTATTTCTGGTAAAACTTACCCCATTTCCGATGATGGGATTTCTGAATTGTGGTCCGATTATTTGGCATCAATGACTTTATTAGGATATATGCAACGTGAATATCCTGATAAGATATCCTACGAAACAATATCGGTTAAATTTTTTGACCAGTCCGGAACATATCTTCTTGATATGACTTTTAAACGTGTAAACAAATCCTATGCAATTGATTATGTTTCATGCAATATCCTCTATTTTGATACAATAATTTCTAACCTTGCATCTTTAGTAAACGATTAGTCTATACTTTAGCAAATTTGGAAGAATAAAAACTCTTTTGAGCATCAGCCTTGTGCTGGTGCTCTTTTCGTTTCTCATTCTTCCTACTGCTCTACAAGCTCTGGCACTCTTTCTCCCTGATTCTTTTCTTTTTCCTGTGATATCTTGACCATATAGCCGAGAATAAACGCCTTTTCGATTTCTGTCTTTTTTGTAAAACTCTCTGCCACTCTTTCAATGACCTTATTCTTTTCTTCATTCATGATTATCACCTCGCTTCCATTCTTTAATCATAATATTATATAATTAAATCATATTTGTCAAGTCTTTTTATTCTTTAATCATATTTAAAGATTGACCTTTTATTAATCTCATGATATTATCATTCCAAGGAGGTATGAACAAATGACGGAAGGAGACAGACTTAAACAAATCAGAAAAAATGCGAATATGACTCAAGAAGAATTTGCAAAAAGAATGGGTGTAACTCAATCTGCGATTGCACGAATTGAAAGAAATACTAATAATGTATCCGAACAAATGCGTAAATCCATCTGCCGAGAATTTAATGTTGACCCCATTTGGCTCTCTACCGGAGAGGGCGAGATGTTCTTCGAACAGTCGCTTGACTCTATTGAAATGCTGGATAAGCTCTTACATACAGAAAGCAAATTTGCAAATACCATGTTCAAGATGTTTGCAAAGTACACCAAGGAAGATTGGGAAGACTTGGAGCGCCTTGTATCAAAAAGCGCCGAATATATAAAGGAGCTTGATGACAGACTCTAAAAGAAAGGATTTGATATATTGCAGTTCAAATATGATTTTATTAAAAGATTGGTTCTTACATGGGACCCTTATTACACGAAGCTTACTCCAAAAGAATTGGAACGGGTGGTGGCGGCAGAAAACGGCGAATATATCAACGCAGAAGATATTGATTGGGAAGTATAATAATGACTGCACAAAATGATATTGATTTGTTAAAAAAGCATACACTATAATGTCGTTAGCAGCAGAAATGAACTTAGTACTATTAACAGCCAACACAGAAGCCCCAAGGTGTGCGATACCTTGGGGCTTTCTTTATATATGCGGCTTATATATTGGCTATGCTTCCTGCTGCTGTATCAGAAGCGGAACCATCAGGCTCCACTTTTTAAATAATAATACAGCAGCATGTTGTAAGCATCCTTCAATCTTGACTCCTCTATTCTATTCAGCAGCCATATGATTTTTTTCTTGTATACCATAACAACGCTCCTTTCTTGTTAATATCCCCAAACTGTCTAATGTTACAGAACCATATTATCAGATAGAAAGGCATAAAATCCACACTCACCTTTTCATATCTTATGTTTCATGTAAATTTCAGCAGATACCAACAAAATAGTAACCGTCACTTTTTTAGAGTTTCTTGCATATTGTCGTTTTTTTATACATAAATGTATGATTATATTTCCAAAATACAACCTATAGTGCAAAATAGCTATTTTTAATGCAAAATTTGATATTATTTTATTCAAAAAGCATATTACAAACGGCTTTTATGTGTTAATATTTTATTATTACATTTTTTATGGAAAGGTATGGTATTTTTTATGGAAAAAAAATGGTATCTCAATTCGTGGTTCATCAGCCTTATGTTCATGTTTAGTTTTCTAATCATCCCTGGAATCATAGGGCTAGTTCTGTTAATAAAACAGACAATTCAAAATAAATATGCAGCCCAAAGATATGGTGATATTGATGAATTAGAAGATTCTATCTCATCACTTGATAACCAGATATCAGATTTGAAACAGAACATATCTGCCTTGCAACGGCAGCGTGACAATGCAATGTCCTCTGTTAATTCACTTAATGATGAAATATCTGCCCTTGAAGCTGATACTATCTGCAAACATTACTCATTTTCTGATTATGATGCAATTTCGTCCAATGAATGCAAAGATAGGCTTTCTGTATTGAAAATACAGGAACGCGAAGCTATTTCTTCGTCTTCGGCTCTAACTATAACTAACTCTTTTAGCAAAAAAAGAACAAACGATAATATAAAACAAATACTTCGTTGCTTTAATAGTGAATGTGAAAATGTTCTGCTCAACTTATCTGTTAAGAATATAGATGCTTCAAGAAATAAAATTACAAAGTCATTTGAAAGCCTAAATAAAATATATGCAATTGACGGCATAAAAATGAATCAATCATTGTTAGAATATAAGCTAGAAGAGTTAAATCTCGTCTATACATATGAACTAAAGAAGGAGCAGGAAAGAGAACAGCAAAAGGCAATCAAAGAGCAGATGATTGAAGAGGAAAAAGTCAGAAAAGAGATTGAGCAACGCAAAGCCAAACTTGAAAAAGACCAGAAGCAGTGCTCAAATGAAATCAATAAATTATTAAGTTATATACAGAAGACTCAAAGCGAAGTCGAAAAACAGCTATACATTGATAAAATTCATGAACTTGAGGAAAAATTAAACCAATTAGAGACTGAAAAAGCTAGTGTCTTAGAACGCGAAGCCAATGCCCGAGCAGGTTATGTATATGTTATTTCTAACATCGGTTCCTTTGGCGAAAATGTATACAAAATTGGTATGACGCGCCGACTCGAACCTATGGACAGAATTAAGGAGCTTAGCAGCGCATCTGTTCCTTTCGAGTTTGATGTTCATGCTATGATTTTCTCCGAAGATGCTCCTGCGTTAGAAACAGCCCTGCATCAGACCTTTGATAAAAAGCGTGTAAATCTCATTAATTCTCGCAAAGAATTTTTCAGAGTTTCCTTAGATGAAATAGAAAACACTGTTAAAGTTAATTATAACAATACTGTTTCCTTTACAAAAATTCCGATCGCAAAGGAATATAACGAAACTATTCAAATCTTAAACAACATGAATGCTTCGTAATGCAACCATAAATTCTCCAGTGCTACCTGCACTGGGGAATTTATGTAGTTTCATATATAATAAATGTATAACAAAAAAACGCTTGACAAGCAAGCGATTTCGTTACTCCTTCTTCCTATAAATGGTAGATGAGCTATACTGATGTGCACACTATATAGTATGCTAAAAACTTTTTTATATAATATACCACAACTAAGATTTTGTCAACAACTATTTGTGTTTTTGTTAAATCTAAAATAACACGTTTTTCAGTTTTTGTAAATGTTTTTTATCAATTACCTTTTCATTTTACGAGTAATTTGCATATTGATTTGCCGAGAAGCATATGCTATAATGTCGTTAGCGACAGAAATGAGCTTGGTTCTATTAGCAACCAACACAAAAGCCCCAAGGTGTGCGAGACCTTGGGGCTTTCTTTATGTGTGTAGCTTATACGTTGCCGCTACTTCCTGTCCAGCCACTTGCAAACAAAGTATGCGATTACCTTGCTTACGACAGAAAGTATAAACGAAATGAGCTGTTCCATCAGTAACCCTCCTTCCTGCTGCCAGTATCGGAGGCGACAACATATTTATTCTACCAAATTCACATTATCAGGGCAAGAAGGTTTTATATATTAAAAACGGGACTCTTCAACCTTTGACGATTTTTTCATGAACAGACATGAGAAAACGATACTTCCAAAAATATTATTGTAACAGACACAAATCAAACCATTTGACAATACGTGCGATACGTGTTACACTGTTTTTGTAAGGAGGTAGAACATGAAAGATAAAGACCTGCTAAAACTTTTGAAGAAAGACGGCTGGAACATTGTCAGAATCAACGGCAGCCACCATGTTCTTCAAAAAGATGGGAAAACTACAGTAGTTCCTATACATGGCAAAGATGTTCCTATCGGCTTACTCAACAATATTCTCAAGGAGACAGGGCTTAAATAGCCCCTCTCCTAATCATAGGAGGTATGATTATGTTATTTGTGTATCCTGCTATCTTCCATAAAGAAAATGAAGCATATTGGGTTGAATTTCCTGATTTAGAAGGCTGCCACACCTATGGCAGTTCTATCAATGAAACTATGGAAGCGGCACAGGAAGCCTTGTCCGCTTATCTTCTTACTCTTTTAGAACAGAAAAAAGTGCTTGCTCCTCCCTCTGATATTTCAACCATTCACGTAAACGATGGCTTCTCGTCTCTTGTATCCTGCGATATTAACCAGTATAAGGATGCAAAAGCGGTAAAAAAGACTTTAACTATACCATCGTGGTTAAATGACCGTGCCATTTCTATGGGGATAAACTTTTCACAGGTTCTGCAAGAAGCACTTCTTTCCAAAATACAGGCATAATATCAAAGACTGCCTCTGTTTACCAGAGAATCGGGGCAGTCTTTTTCTATAAATGAAATGATTTTTGCGTAATTATGTGTTATATTATACATAAAAAGGCAATGCCAGTGAATGGTTGCCTGCAAAATTAATGGTTACTTACATAAAAATAACCGCCAAGTTTCTCAGGCAGGGCGGTTATTTTTATGTTATTAATTTACGCATCTTCCTGATTAACTCCAGTATCAGGAAATACAACATCCACAGTTCCATAAGTTTCGTCCAAACTACCATCATCATCAGAGCTACTTTTATAATGTTCTTTTTCCTCATCTGATAACATATCATGCCAATCCATTTTACAAGTATTAATTCCACCTTGTATGTATTTTATTTGATCCATTGCACTGTTCAACATTAACTTGGCATTCTCATCTAATTGAACATCTTCGTGCAAATACTGTTCAATTTTTTTATAAGCTGTATTTGCTGCCGATTCAATATAGTTTATATGTCTATAGGATCTCAATGCTAACTCTTCTTCTTGTTCTTTAAATTCAATCTTTGACGATTTTTTCGTGAGCAGCCATGAGAAAACGATACTTCCAAAAATATTTATTGTAACAGACGCAAATACTTCCATTTTTCCAATTGTGGCACAATAAATTGATGATATCACTACAATAACTGAAATTAGTAAAATAAAATTATCAAGATTAGTATATATCTTCCTAAGAAATACATATATTCCCATGTTTTTAGGAGTCAACCGACCAAGGAAAAAACCGACCAGTAATCCACTTATTGCTCCTATAATAACAATATCACTATTCGCCATACACTTTTCCTATCCTTTCGCCATAATAATCTCTCATATCTTTTAAGGCAATCGGGTTTCTTGAATAGCTACCTGGTGCACAATTTATTCTAGCCTTATTCCATGGTTCATCTGTATGTGTTATTCTTTCTAATTCATCCGCAGTATAGTCACCATATATATCATATACTTTATCCAGAAATCCTGCCACCTCTGCCCCATCAAATAACACGGGTTGTCTTTCAACCGGAATTTTTTCCCATCCCCATCCACGATATCGGTTATATAAATCCGGGCATACCGGACCATGAACCCATGCTTCAAATCTATTAGGCACCAATGGTTTTCCATAATTAGCCAAGAACCACGCCTGTGCAAAATAGCACAATTTCTGAAGTTTTTTGTGCGACATTGATTCTTTTGTTAAGAAATATCTAGCAACCTCATAAATGCTTTCCATAAGCGCGCCCCCTTTTTAATCATTTATAATATTATACTATCATATGTTCAATAACGTGTCAATATTTTCGAATAAACGTTTGCTTTTAAAACAAAATTACGGGTTATGACTGCTGCCAACCTGCAGCAGTCATATTTGACACACGTATTTAGACGTGTTATAGTCTTATTATGAAAGGAGTAACTATGAATAAATATTCTTATCCTGCAGTTTTTACACCAGAGAAAAACGGTGCTTATTCTGTAATTTTTCCAGACTTGGAAAGCTGCTACACATGTGGTGATGATTTAACTGATGCCATTATGATGGCAGAAGATGTCCTTGCCTATACCTTATATGACTACGAAAGGGAAAGTAAAGATATACCGGTACCCTCTCCAATCAATTCCATTTCCACTTCCGGTGATGAATTTGTAAGTTATGTAGCTTGTGACACACTGGAGTATCGCAAGATGCACAACAGCAAGGCTGTCAAGAAGACGCTTACTATACCTGAGTGGCTAAATGAAGAAGCTACTGCTCTCGGCATAAATTTTTCTCAAGTATTACAGGAAGCTCTGCTTTCCAAAATACAGGTATAAATATCCCATAAAAAGGTAATTAAAACTCCCCAGCGCTACCAGCACTGGGGAATGCTTATATTCCACTCATACGACTTATTTCACATTAATAATATAATTGCAGGAGGAATTTATCATGTACGAAAACTATACTTTTAAACCTGATGAGGTACTGGAGTACCTTCGTAAATCACGTTCTGATGATCCCACTCTCACCGTTGAAGAGGTATTGTCAAAGCATGAAGCCATATTATCCGAGTGGTCTATTCGAAACATGGACGCCGCTGTGCCAGAAGAACATATCTATAGGGAAGTCGTATCCGGTGAGACCATTGCAGACCGTCCTGAGATGATTAAACTCCTCAAAATGATTGAGAATCCACGTATAAGGGGTGTACTCGTCGTTGAGGTCCAACGACTAAGCCGTGGAGACCTTGAAGATGCCGGACGTATCATAAAGCTTTTCCGCTACACCAATACCATGATTATTACGCCTATGAAAATCTATAATTTGCATGACGAATATGACCGTGATATGTTCGAACGTGAATTAAAGCGTGGTAATGAATTTCTTGAATATCAGAAAAAGATCATGAACCGTGGACGATTGTTATCTGTAAGTCAGGGCAATTATGTAGGTTCTGTGCCGCCTTACGGGTATGACCGCACAGTTGTCATGGATGGCAAAAGAAAATGCCCCACTCTCAAGATTAATGAAGAACAGGCTTCCGTGGTCCGCATGATATTTGATTTATATGTAAATCATGATATGGGAAGACAGAAAATCTGCAATCATTTAGACGAACTCCATATTAAGCCGCCCAAAGGAACACACTGGTCTCCTGAAACTGTTGTTGATATGCTATCAAATGTACATTATACAGGAAAAGTCAAATGGAATTGGAGAAAAACCGTCACTGTTATAGAGAATCAGGAGGCAGTCAAAACACGTCCAAAGTCAAAGGATGGAGATTTTTTAATATATGATGGCAAACATGAAGCAATCATCTCTGATGAATTGTTTGAGGCAGCTCAGGCAAAAAAAGGCAGAAACCACAGAGCTAAGCCAACTACCAAAGTGCGCAATCCTTTAGCTGGTCTTGTATACTGCTCCTGTGGCAGAGCTATGTCATTGAGGTATTATAAGCGTCCCGACGGAACAGAGCGCTCTGCTCCGCGCCTAATGTGTGATGGGCAGTTTCGTTGCAATACTGGTTCCTGCCGATACAGCGAGATATTAATCAGGGTAAATGATATTTTGGAATGCAGCATAGCTGATTTTGAAGTGCAGTTGAAAAATGATGATGCGCTTTCGACTGACCTGCATAAAAAAATGATATCTCAGTTAGAGGTTAAGCTTGAGGATTTAAAGAATAAAGAAATTAATCAGTGGGAAAAGTATTCAGAAGAAGGCATGCCGAAAGAAATATTTGATAAGTTAAATGAAAAGGTTCTTAAAGAGCAAGCTGATGTCAGCGCAGCCCTTGCACAGGCTCGTGCTTCCATGCCATCTCCTGTTGACTATCAAGAACGAATCAACTGTTTTACAGATGCCTTGGAAGCTTTAAACGACGATTCTATTGATGCTGAAAAGAAAAATATACTATTGAAGAACTGTATTGACAGAATTACATACAGCCGCGAGAGACCAGTGCGAATGGTAGGTGCCGGACATCATGGAACATGGACTGATACTCCCATAAACCTTGAAGTGAAGTTGCGCCTTTGATGATATCCAACATCAAGGCGCATATGAACTTGCACACTTTGAGATGATCTGCGCCATCGTATACCAACTGACAAGAAATCTCACTCCGGAAGAAATTAAGGAATCCGGCTTTGACAAATACTATGTTGACCACACACTTGCCCTTTGGCCGCAGGCGGCAGGTGGAATACCGTTTAATGCCTGTGAATTTCAGTCTAAAGGTGACGTGATTACGGATTTGATGGAGGACATGGCAGCAGATGCTGCATATATGTAAGTACAACGAAATATTTTTATAAGAAAGAGACATATAAAACAAATCAATATCTCATTTTTTGGGGACTGGCGAACAGTTCTTTTTTTATGCTTTGAATTGCTATCTGAAAGGTCAAAGCCTTTTGAATATAGAAACTAAAAACATCACAAATTTTTATGGAGGGAAAATTTATGAGTAGAATTATTGCGATTGCAAATCAGAAAGGTGGAGTAGGAAAGACCACCACAAGTATTAATTTAGGAATAGGGCTATCAAAGGCAGGTAAAAAAGTTTGCCTGATTGATTTAGACCCACAAGGGAATGCAACACAAGGTTTAGGATATAATTCTGATGAACTGAATTGTACGATAGCGACCATTATGGAAAAGATAATTGGTAAGGATTTTAATATTCATAAAATCTTGGCGTTTTGCATCATGATGAAGGTATGTCCCATTAAACTTCAATCAAAATATACATATTTTTTTAATTTTTGTACATACTTTACCATATCTCAATCAATATTATTCAATATCTTTGTGTACAAAAAACGTGTTTGATATTACGATTTTTATAAGCCGTATAAACTGCTACAGTATTTGTTTTTCTTTAACTACACTCATAAAAACCCCAGTATACAGGTTCAGTTCACAAGCTGATACAATGCAGTTATTTTGAAACTGTTCATTAATGTACTAACACCACTATATTTTAAGGATTTAGAAAGGCATGGTATCTATGTATCAAAGTTTTGAAGAAAATAAAAATTATATGAAAAATCTGCTTCATGTTGATGAATCTTTCGACATTGTAAGCAGAGAAATCATAATTGGTGATAAAAATGCTGTATTTTACTTTGTTAATGGCTTTTGTAAAGATGATTTGATGCAGAAGCTCCTTCAATTTATGATGGGATTAAAAGCTGATGAAATGCCGCAAAATGCAAGGGAATTGAACAGGCTGATGCCTTATATAGAGATGGATGTCTCAAAAGATTTTAATGAGATTGCCAAAAACATTCTTTGCGGTGTGTTTGCTATCATTATTGACGGCTATGATGAGTGTGTTCTCATTGATTCCCGTACCTATCCTGCGCGTAACGTATCGGAGCCGGATAAGGACAAGGTTCTGCGAGGCTCAAAAGATGGTTTTGTCGAAACGGTAGTATTTAACACTGCCCTGATACGCCGCCGTATCAGAAGCACTGATCTTCGCATGGAGATACTCAGTGCCGGTAAAGCATCAAAGACGGATATTGTTCTCTGCTACATGGATAGCCGTGTCGACAAAGGATTCCTCAAAAAAATCCGGGACCGCATCAACGATATCAAGGTAGATGCCCTTACGCTCAATCAGGAAAGCCTTGCTGAGTGCCTGTTCACTTCAAAATGGTACAATCCGTTTCCAAAGTTCAAATATACAGAGCGTCCTGACACAGCCGCGGCACAAATTTTAGAAGGAAATATCATTATACTGGTGGATAACTCTCCTTCGGCTATGATTCTGCCTATCAGTGTTCTGGACATGATACAGGAGGCAGACGATTTCTATTTTCCGCCTGTTACAGGCTCGTATTTAAGACTTTCCCGCTTTTTAATATTAATACTGACTTATTTTATCACACCGACCTTTTTGCTGTTAATGCAGAATCCTGACTGGATACCGCCTGCATTTGACTTTATCGTAGTGAAGGAGGATATTAATGTCCCTCTTATCTGGCAGTTTTTGATTCTTGAGCTTGCCATTGACGGTCTAAGGCTTGCAGCCGTTAATACCCCCAATATGCTTTCCACTCCGCTCAGTGTGATGGCGGCTTTGATTCTTGGAGAATTTTCTGTAAAAAGCGGCTGGTTCAATGCCGAAGTCATGTTGTATATGGCTTTTGTAGCTATTGCAAACTATACACACCCCAGTTATGAGCTTGGATATGCCATCAAATTTTTCCGGCTCATCAATCTAATCTTAACTGCGCTCTTTCAGTTTTGGGGGTATATTGCAGGTATTATTTTATTTTTCACAGCTATCATTACTAACAAAATGGTATCAGGTCAAAGTTATCTCTATCCTTTGATACCGTTCAGCTTCCAAAAACTCAGCCACGCATTATTCCGGCACAGGCTGCCGGATTCGCGCGAATAACAAATCGGGCAGGGGAATTTCAGTGCTAATTTTTCCCTGTCGTACCAAAGCCCCCACGATTTGCACCCGTAAGCTCCGAAACCTCCTCAAATACAATCTCTGGCTGCTGCTCCATAATCCGGAACTGGCAGATGCGGTCATTTAAATGAATCTGTGTATCTCTCATCGCGTACATTGGCACAAACCATTGGTCATCATTTCCACAGTAGCCCCCTTCTCCTGTCTCGCGGTCAGGCCCGTCAATTACGCCCTGATGATTGACCTGAATCAGTCCGAAATTTTTAAAGGTAGAGCTTCTTGGCACCACATGCGCCTCATAGCCCCTTGGAAGCTCTACTGCAATTCCTAACGGAATCAGCTTAAACTCACCCTTTTTCATCTCTACATCTTCAGCAGCCCTCAAATCTATCCAATTTCCCTTTGCAATCTTTTCAAGCTTTTGTACTTTATCTGTAAAATATTTGATTTTAATATTCACGTGAACCTCCAATTTTACTGCCGTTCTGCCTTTCCGCTGCAAAGTGATACTAAACGGCAATCATTATCCTCTGATTTTACTGCTGTGCCGCCTCTCTTCTGCAAAGTGATGTGAAATGATGGTTTTATTATATGACCCAGCCATCATTTCTATCATAATTGACTATTGCTTCATTATGCCTCACACGCATTCTTCTTAACTGCACAGCTGCCATTAGCAAGAAACGGTATAATATTCTTATCCTGTGTACCTGCCGTCTCTCTGCCCATCGGGATATCATCATAATCGCCGCAATGCAGGACAGGCACAAGCTTATTCTCCTGAGCCAGTGTTGCCTGTACATTAATCACACGCTGGTTGCTGCTTCCCTTCCACAGAAGCGTGACGTCCTTTTTATCCTGTTCAAACTCACCGTCAACAAGCACGTCCACATATTTCAGCAAGGGATATTTCACAATATTTTCCCACACATCACCTGTATACAGCCATATATTTTTATCAGGATATTTCTCCTTGATTTCGGCAGCAAGCTCCTTTACGCCGTCACGATTGGCACAGTGGAGCGGATCACCCCCGGAAAATGTAATTCCTTCGATATACGGCTGATCAAGCTGGTCAAAAATTTCTGCTTTTGCTGCCTCGTCAAACGGCAGACCGCCATCCGGATCCCATGTCATAGGATTCTGACATCCCTTGCAGCAGTGGTCACAGCCTGCCACCCACAAAACAACCCGTAGTCCATCTCCATTCAGCATATCATCCTTTGTAATATTGTGATATCTCATTTTCCATTGCCCCTTGCATTTTTATATTCTATTATAACTATTCAGTACCTTCATAGTTCATGGCTTAAGCCTTTCTACCATTACACTTTCTTACGTGGTTTACAGCAAGTGCAAACCTCTGAGCTGAATCTGTAATTCCTATACACCTGTCTTTGCCGTTTCTCTGCCCGAAATTTAGAACTTTAGTTCCTATTCAATCTACATACTCTTTCTCTCCGCAATCTCTGCCATTTTCGCATCGTTCAGTCTGGTATCCCCATGAACGCGGGAATAAGACAAATACCCATTCATGCGGTCTATTTTTGTAAGATTTTTGCTTCCGCACTTCGGACACACATCCATCTCAAGCTCCTGATGACCACAATCATCGCAATACGCGAGAGACAGATTCACACCTTCATAAAATCCCATATCCATGGCACGTCTCACAAGTGTCTTAATCGCTGAAATATTGTAGTCAATCGGATATTTTACATACTGTATCTTACCGCCGTTTGACAACTCCCAAAATCTGTACTCAAGGTCTTGCTTCTGTATCGGTGTAATATCCTCTGTCACATGGCAATGAAAACTATTGCTGACATATTCTCTGTCAGACACGCCCTCTACAATACCGTATTTAGCCCGAAACTGCTTTACCTGCAAGCCACAGAGATTCTCTGCCGGAGTGCCGTATATCGCATAAAGATTTCCATCCTCCTCCTTGAAGCGCGCCACCTCTTTGTTGATGTACTCAAGCACTTCAATTGCAAAAGCACCATCCTCCACAAGCGATTTGCCATTGTAGAGCATCTGAAGCTCATTAAAAGCTGTAATTCCAAAGGAAGCTGTCGCTGTCTTGAGCAGCGGTTTAATCTTATCAGTCAGCTTAAGATGTCCTCCTAAAAAGCCTCCCTCACAGTATGCAAGCGGATTGGTGGAAGCACGCATATTTCCAAGATATGCATAAGTTCTGATATGAAGCTGTCTGATTAAATTCAAATAATAATCAAGCACCTCATAAAAATCCCTGCTCTCCTGTCTTGCCTTTGCAAGAATCATCGGCAAATGAAGGGAAACCACACCGATATTAAAACGTCCTACAAATACCGGTGTATCCTTGTCATCAGTAGGATGCATGCCGCCTCTTTCATACCACGGCGAGAGAAAAGCACGACACCCCATAGGAGAGATTACTTTTCCATACTGCTTATACATGCTGGCAATATATCCCTTTCCTGTCAAACTTAACCAGTCAGGATACATGGTCTTTGCCGAGCATCTGACACCTGCCTCAAAAACATCCTCAAGCGGCTTTCCGGGACCATGCAGATTCTCATCATACAAAAATACAATCTTAGGGAAAAGCACCGGCTTCTTACATTCCTTTTTGCCCTGTCCCTTTCGTCGTACATTTAACATCTGTATCGTTGCCATCTTCGCAAAACGCTCCGTTCCAATGCCTGCCGTAACAGTGATAAACGGATAATCTCCACGGCTGCTGGCTACGGTATTAAACTTATACTCCCACCCTTGGAAGCCCTGTTCAAATTCGCGTTCTACATCAGCAATTGCAACCTCATCAGCTTTTGCAGCATCAATGCCAAGTCCGACATATTTCTGGACAGCCGACTGGTATGTCTTTTCGGCATAAGGTGCAAGAATCTTATCTACCTCCGGCACTGTAAAGCCACCATACTGCTGACTCGCTGCACTCAGTACGATATCACCGATCACGTCAAATGCCACATCAAGCGATTTCGGCTCATTATACCAGATATTTCCCATCTCAAAGCCGCCGGACAACACGCTCTGCACATCAAAAAGGCAGCAGTTCATTGTATCACGGCGCGCTGACATGTCATGAACATAGATATAGCCGTCCCTGCATGCCTGTATCTCCTCTGTTGTCATGAAAAATTTCTGATAAAGCTCCTTATTGAACTGATTGAATATCAGGCTTCTTTTCGTAGAGACAAGCGCTGAGTCTGTATTTGCATTTTCCTTGTCTCCGACATACATAATGGACTGGCTCTTCTTATATACATCGTCCATCATACGCACGAAATCCTGCTTATAATTTCTGTAGTCCCGATAGCTCTTTGCAACGACAGGCTTCACTTCCTCCAATGCACTCTCGACAATGTTATGCATTACAGGAATCGGTATCTCTCCGGTATCCATCTCGTCGACCTTTGATATGACATAACTGCAGATATGGCACTTTTCCTCATCAGTAAACTTCGTCAATGCCCTGTATGCAGATTTGCCCACGGCAACGATTACCTTTTGGACATTAAAAAGCTCCTTGCTGCCGTCTTTTTTGATCACATAGACTTCTCTTTTCGGCTGATAAAGCTCACTGTAATTTAACTCTTCACTCATGCTCTGTTCCTCCATTATTTCGTACCTGTTATGCACATAATTTATCTATCCTTAACCTTTCATAGTATCATGCCTGTTCATACTTTATCAGACGGCACAATCATTTCTATCCCTTTTTCTTCCTCTTGCCCCAACTCTGCTTACAGTTCTTATATCTATTACTAAAGCAAATATGCCATAAAACACTTCACATCAGCTCACTGCTTATGTGCCTGGAGTTATATTGTCTGTAAAAGCATAACAATTTCAAAAGTTTAAAATAACATTTATATAGTATATGTTATTTAATCAAAACACTATATCTAGTGCCTGCCTTCTAGTATAGAATAATTACTCTGCCCTGTCAATTATAACTGTTAACAGATATCAGAAGAATTATTTATAGAAAAACAACAATTTTAATGAAATCACATTTTACGTATTGACTAACTAAAGTTATTGTAATCCATTTTGAGATTCGCATCTGTAACATTAGTTACACATGATGTCAGTGTATCACATACACCGGCACAAGTGTCTTGTCTCGTTGATATTTGGCAAAATTACGCAGAATATTTGTTCATCTGCTGCGTTGCCGTCAAGCGACAGAGTCACCGCTACGCCTCATTCCTCCGCCTTGCAGATTGAAAATTTATTTTTTGCCAAACATATAGGTAATTAAAACGGATTATACTGGATACTAAGCTTAATCAAGTAAGGGTGTGTCCTTCTCTCCTACTCGCCGCGCGACCCGTGTACCTCTTCTGCAGCATATTTCCCCTGCACGGGTCTGTGCAGAAAAAAGCATCTGCCGAAGCAGATGCCTTCCTCTACATTTACATTATTTTAATAAATACTTTTCAAATGCCTTATGCGCATCAATATGCAAATCCTTAAAAAATAAAATTCCCCAAACGATAAAAGCAATCAGAGCAGCATATGAAGTGATAAAATACGAAACCAAAGCCCCTGCCAGCATAAAACATGGCACCAAAACAATACAGCACCAAAATCCAATATTCATCAGTCACCTTCCCATATAAGCTTCTAATGTACTGACCGTTCATTTTTGAGTGAAGGCAGCCGCCGCTACGCCTCATCTTCCTTCACTTCCTCAACCTTTACTTTTGGTTTCCAAACCTTCACACCAATAAAACCGCCAATCCCTGACACGACAACAATCACTGCAAAGGTTAAAAGATAAGATAATACCATTCTGAAAAATTCTATTAAATTTGCCATAAAATCTACCTCACATTCCGCTAACATTGATTTTCTGAAATCAATGCTGCAATATACTAAGCTTTGATATCCTTTCAGCCATGCAAAAATCATTGTGCAATATAGTTATAATCACTGCCTGCTAAAACATAATCATTTTTACAAGACACCCATCATTTGGATACGTTGTTATCAGTCACTAATACATCTGCATCGCTGAACAATTGTCAGAAAACTATATTTTTATAATATCACTTCTCCTGCAACATCGTCAAGCAGGTTCTTCTTATCCGGACAATCCGCCGCTGTCGTAGCCAATGAGTCGCATCGCTCATTTTCAGGGTGTCCTGCATGTCCTTTGACCCATGTAAAGGTTACATTATGCGGCTGTTTGGCACGCAAAAGCCGCTGCCACAAGTCAATATTTTTGACCTCCTGCTTTGCGCTGTTATGCCAGTTTCTTTTCAGCCAGCCGTCTATCCAATGCTGGTTAAAGGCATCCGTCACATACTTGGAATCTGATATCACTTCAACCTCGCAAGGCTTTGTCAGCGCCTCAAGTCCTACGATTACCGCCATAAGTTCCATGCGGTTGTTTGTCGTCTTTTTATATCCTGCTGAAAATTCTCTCTCGTGAAGCTGCCCTTTGCTGTCCACATACTGAAGGATACAGCCGTAACCGCCTGGCCCCTCAGGATTTCCCCTTGCCGCTCCATCTGTAAATATCTTTACAAACATTTTGCCTCCTTATTCCGCCGTCCATTCGCCACTTTTCAGGAACTCACCTGCCATAAAGTCTGCCTTTTTTATAATATCGCTTGAAAATCCAATAATTTCCAAAAGCTTTATTGCATTTCTTGTATGTGCCCTTCCCTCAAGGAGCCTGTAAGAAAACAGTACATCACCGTCTTTTACTTCTTCCTCAAAGTGATAATTGTCATAGTATTGCTCCAGCAAATGTGTCAATTCTATGTCATGCGTCGCCGCAAAGCAATAGATTCCCTCACAGGAAAGCCTTTTCAAAATCTGTGTTGATGCCGCAATACGCTCTACGGTATTCGTGCCTCTCAGCACCTCATCGACAAAGCATAACAGCGGATTGGAGCTGTTATCATCTGCTGCGTCCATGATGCGCTTCAATGCCTTAATCTCAACCATGTAATAGCTCTCGCCGCTGTCAAGGTTATCCCGTAATGCCATTGACGAGTAAATTCTATAATAATTTCCCTGATATTCCCTGGCAGCACAGGTGTGTATTGTCTGCGCCAGAATCGCATTGATTGCCGTTGTCTTGAGAAATGTCGATTTGCCTGATGCATTAGAGCCTGTAATCACCATTCCTCTGCTTTGTGAAAAACTGTTCGCCACAGGCTTGTCAATGCATGGGTGAAAGCCCTCCTGCATCACAAGTCTGCCGCCACGCCCTTCCTCCAGCCGCGGAATGCAGTAATACGGCAGCGCCGCCCGGAAATAAGCAATCGAAATCAGCGCGTCAATATAACCGATATCTTCAACTAAGCTGCTGATTTTCTGTCTGTTTTTCTGAACAATGCTGAGCATCTTATTAAATCGGATGATATCAATATGCGTAAGCATTTTGATATAGTCAAACAGAATCTCACCAATACTTCCTGATGAAGCATTCATTTTAAGCACCATACCTGAATTTTTCTCAAAGTCCCTGAAGCTGTCTCTTTTTGCCTTTAATGCAGAAACATAGTCCTCCATTTCTGAGCCATAATTCAGCTTCCCGATACTGTCAGCACAATGAATCAGACGCATAATATAAGAAAAGGTTGTCACATACGGCGCTGCCGCTCCTTTTTCCTTCATATAAGTGACAATATTGATGCATGCCGCTGCAATGACCATCGGAACACCAAGTGAAGTCCTGATAAAAATAAGAGCAATGGATACCAGAAGCAGCAGAATACAGCCATAATGAACCTTATTGCTCCGCACCCCCAGTTCATCGAGATAATCTAAATAGTCAAAAAGAGAATATTTTCCGGTGTGCCCCAGCTCTTTCAGATGCATCAGAGTGTCAAGCCTGTCCTTTTCATGCTCCATCATATAGCTGATATGCCCTTCCATCTTCGCCTGGAAGCCGTCTTGATCATCTTTCACAGGCTGTCTCAGCATGGCATATAAATATTCCTCTCCGGAAGACGACTGTGTAAAGTTCATACGGGCAAAAATATTGTCCATGCTCAGGTCGTTCCATGTGATATCATCAATATCGTTGTCCTGCTGTCGGTGAGCATAATACCTTGATATCCGTTCTATCTCCTCTGCGCTGCAGGATATATTCTGAAAGCTGCCGTATGTCTGTTTTAACTGTTCCCGATACTTTTTTCTGCGGTTTTTCTCCTCTGCTGCACCCCTGATCATCGCATACAAAAATACAGCAGCCAGCAAAACCAAAAGTATAATCATTTCCATATTCTGCACCAAGCCTCAAGCAAACAAATTGATTTGTTTATTTCGTTTCCTTTCTTCCTTTTCTCCTTTACACTCCGGCCTATAGCTGTTACGCCCCGACAGGTTCAATCCTTTTCAAAGGATTTTATTGAAAGCCTTTACAGACTGGCAGGTCCAAATCCATGAGGCAGCATCCGTTCCAATGTCTGCTCCAGATAGTTTTCCTCCGATATCGCTGTGATAACGCGAAAGCTTTTAGGATTGCAGAACTCCATCATGACCTGCCTGCACACTCCGCAGGGATATGCATAGTCAACAGGCTCTCCCTTGTAGCCGCCAACGATGGCAATTGCTTCAAAATCACGCTCACCTTCACTGACAGCCTTGAAAAATGCGGTTCTCTCTGCACAATTGGTCGGTGTATAGCTTGCATTTTCTATATTGCAGCCTTTATAAACTTTCCCCTCTTTCGTGAGCAGCGCCGCTCCTACCATATATTTTGAATATGGTACATACGCCATTTCCCTTGCCTCTAAAGCCAAACGTATCAATCCTTTATTATCCATTCCGTTAACCCTCTCTACTCATTGGCGAACTCACGTTCTAAATACTCTGCGATTCCATCGTCATCATTACTGCCGATTACAATATCCGCTTTTTCCTTGACTTCCTCTATTGCATTCCCCATAGCAATGCCTTTTCCGCACATTTGCAGCATGCCGATATCTGCATAGTCATCACCAAAAGCTGCTATTTCCTCCGGCTTCATTCCTAAAGCAGTGCATATCTTCAGGACAGCGCTTTCTTTTGTGACTGCTTTTGGCGTAAACTTATACCAGTATCCATCTGAAAAGCGTATGCAATCGCAATTCGTTAACAATTGCTGCAGCTTTTCCGCCTGATTGCCATCAAAAATTTCCACACACATTTTCAGAGAACTTTCTTCAAAATCCTTGAAATCTGTATATATACTGTCTCCCCAGCTTTGGTCCTGCTTTTTAGGGTCGGTTTTGTAATTCCAGTAATGAGCGTTTATGGTATCAATGGTTATCTCACAATCAGCTCCGCATACTTTTCTGGCAGCAGAAATCATCTGCTTTGTTCTCTCCTTGGAAAACTCTGCCTTGTAGATATATTCGTTATTGTATTTGATCAGTGCACCGCCGCTCACAATCAATACGTCCGGCTGCAGTTCTTCTATAAAAGACAGTGCATTCTGCTCTCCTCTTGATGTGCATACGCCGATTAAAATATCTTTTTGCCTGCATTTTTGCAGCATTTGCAATGTTTTTTGTGAAATTCTTTTATCACTGCCAAGCAGTGTTCCGTCTAAATCAAACAAAAGTAATCTGCAGTTTTCCATTTTCTTACCGCACGCTCCTATATCACTCTGCCGAAGCAACGCAGTCAAGCCTGCCTAACGCGAGAATGCTGTCTGTCACAAGCTTTGTAAACTTCGGTGCTGTCATATCGGCAGCCTCCTGCACTTCTTTGTGTGAAAGCGGTGTCGGATTCATGCCTGCTGCAAGATTACAAATGCACGAAATACCACATATTTTCATACCTGCGTGGTTTGCTGCGATTGCCTCCACCACGGTACTCATACCCACTGCATCTGCAAAGCCTGACAGCATTTTAATCTCTGCCGGCGATTCATAGCTTGGACCAGTAAGCTGTACATAGACACCTTCCTTTAAATCAATCTGATTTTGTTTTGCTGCGTTTCTGATAATCTCCTGCAAGTCCAAATCATAAACATGGCTCATATCAGGAAATCTCGTTCCAAGCTCGTCCACATTTTGTCCTATCAGCGGATTAGGCACAAACATACCAATATGGTCTGTTATCAGCATCAAATCTCCTGCCTTAAAGCTTTTGTTCATGCCGCCGGAAGCATTTGTCAAAAATAAAATCTCAGCACCCAGCAGCTTCATCAGGCGTGCCGGAAGAACCACATCGGACACAGGATAGCCTTCATAATAATGCACCCGTCCCTTCATGCACACAACAGGTACTTCACCAACATAGCCAAATATAAATTTACCTGCATGTCCGGGAACTGTTGATACCGGAAAACCTTCAATATCTTTATATTCAATTTCTGTCACTACCTTAATGCTGTCAGCATAATCACCAAGCCCTGAGCCAAGCACCAAAGCTACCTTCGGCTCAAAATCCGTTCTGCTTCGCACGCTTTTGCAGCAGTTCATCAATTTATCATATATTTCACTCATTGTACTTCCTCCAGTATTTTTAAAATACAGTATACCACATTTGACAAGCATCAGCAACCAGACAGAACATAAACTCTTTATAAAAATATAGCAGTTCAGCCTTTTATGCATAAACACCTGACGAAAACGGCAGATAGTATCCCTCCGACTGCCGTTTTCTGTTCATTGGAACCACAAAACTGTGAACGATAACAAGAAGACTTTATTATATAGATAATCTGAAGCAGTGAAAAATGGTAAGTCTTAAATGGATAACTGGCAGTTGTCCATACACAGAAGGGCGACATATAACTGCCGCCCTTCGTCCTGTGTAAAGCAAACTACTAGTGTAGTTAAATGATAATGCACACCATTCCGCCGTTGGAATCATTGACAATCTTCTGCATCGTATCCTGCAGCTTTATCTGGCTCTCCTCGCCAATCATGGAAACCTTGCTTGTAATGCCGTCATTGACAAGCTGTTCCACTGTCTTTCCAAAGATATTCGTCTCCCAGATGCCCTCTTTTGATGTTTCGGCATTGGAGATATAGCCTATCAAATCCTGAGCCTGCTGCTGCGTTCCGACAATCGGCGCTATCTCAGTCTCAATATTTGCCTTAATCATATGAATAGACGGACTTTGAGCCTTTATCTTCACTCCGTATTTATTGCCATGCTTGATTAAAGTAGGATTCTCCAGGGTAATCTCATCGCGCTCCGGCGTTACGACGCCATATCCTTTTTGTCTGACGCTCTCAAGCGCATTGAGCACTTTCTTATACTCGCGTTTCATGTCAGCAAGGCTTGAGAGAAGCTGCATAAGCTGATATTCTCCTGATATGTTCTCTCCCGTCATGGAGCTTAGAAGCTCGTAATAATATTTTGTATCACCCTCCAGCAAAAAGGAAGCTGAACCGTCTGCTATATTTACACTGTCATACTTACAGCGTTTTATGTACTCACTATCCTTTTCCAGTAATTGACAAAAATCTTTTTCCACAAGGTCTCTCACAGTCCTGACCTTATCCATAATGATATGCAGCTTGTCAATTACTTCTTTTTTCATGGGATTGTCTATCGCCATAATATCCATCCATTTGGGCGTATAAAATTCAATCACAGATACCGGAAATTCGTACATAATCTGTTCGAGAATCATTGTAATGTCATCTCGTCTGAGCTGTTCTATATTGACGGGTATTGCTTTTACCAGATGATTTTTTTCAAGCTCAGCGGCTATGCTTTTTGCTTCCTCAGAATAGGGCTTTGTCGTGTTCACAAGCACAACAAATGGTTTTCCGAGCTGTTTTAATTCCATGATTGTCTGTTCTTCTGCCGTCCGGTAGGAGCTGCGCGGTATCTCGCCAAAGCTTCCGTCCGTAGTCACCACGATACCGATTGTTGAATGATCCTGAATCACCTTTCTTGTACCGATTTCGGCGGCTTGTGTAAATGGAATCTCCTCTTTAAACCACGGAGTTTTAACCATTCTTTCCACATCTTCCTCCATGTGTCCTGCCGCACCTTCTACCATATAGCCGACGCAGTCTATCAATCGTACTTTTACATGAATCCCTGAGCTAATCTCTATCTGAGCAGCCTCCTTTGGTATAAATTTAGGCTCTGTTGTCGTGATTGTACGTCCACCACTGCTTTGCGGCAATTCGTCCTGTGTGCGTGTGCGTTCATGTTCGTTTTCAATCTGTGGAATGACCATCAAATCCATAAATCTCTTGATAAATGTAGATTTGCCTGTTCTGACAGGTCCCACGACTCCTACATAGATTTCTCCTCCGGTGCGCTGGCTGATATCCCTGTATAGATTAAATTCCTGATTTGCATCAAGCTGACTCATATTTTCCCCTTTCCGATTATGAATTTTGTAAATAATTACACATGTTTCCATCTAATTAAGCTTATGCATACAGGCACAAAAAAAGAACCATAACTGTTACCCGTCAAACCATGCAAAACCGCTTCGCAATGGCTTGAGTCCGGTAGTTGGAAGCCATAAGGCTGAACTGCTGCCAATTATGATTCTTTTCGTTATTACTTATTAGCCATGAGATGTATCATCGCTTCATTCAGTCCTTTTACTGTCAGCTTATACATAGGGAAGATATCCTTCACCGCTGTTTCCGCTTCGCGCCATGGAGCCTTTCCCGGTGCCATCTTGGGATTCATCCAAACTACCTTTTTGTAATGCCGTTTCACCAATTGAAGCCATTGATAGCCTGATAAACCTCCGTTTGGACCTCTGTAATTACCTGTATCCGAGTAAAGCTCCTCCGGTGCCATCGCTGCATCACCGACAATAATTACTTTATAGTCGCTATCTGTATTGCGAAACAGCCATTCCGTATCAATCCAGTCACCATTCTCACACTCCGGTGTCTTGTACAGCTTGGAATAAATACAGTTATGGAAATAATAGACCTTCACATCTTTAAAATGATTCGATTTATTAACCGACTGGAATAAGTCATTCATAAGCTTTGTATAAGGAATCATTGTTCCGCCTGAATCCATAAGGAGCAAAAGCTTTACTGCATTTTTGCGCGGCTTCATCATCTCAATCTGGAGATATCCGCCATTGTTGCAGGTTTTGTCGATTGTTCCATCAATGTCAAGCTCTGTTTTTGGAATGTCAAGCTTCGTGGAAAACTGCCTTAACCGCCTCAGCGCCATCTGAAACTGACGGTTATCAATCACCTTATCATCCCGGAAATCTCTGTACTTACGTGCACCTACTACAGAGAACGCTGACTGATAGCCTGTCGTACCGCCGACACGCACTCCTCCGACATTTCCGCCAGTATTGCCAAACTGTGTCTTACCCATCGTGCCAATCCAAAAACTTCCGCCATTGTGCTCCTCATTCTGGTCCTTTAGACGCTGCTTGAATTTCTCCTCCACATCGTCCTTATCTACATGAATTTCTTCGATCTGATTGAGCCAGTGCTTTTCCTCCTCATGAAGCAGCTCACTCATTTCAGGCTTATCAAGCCATGAAAGCATCGTCTTGCCAACTTCAAGCTCCGTTTTCACACCCTTAAAGCATTCTTCAAAAGCCATATCGAATTTGTCAAATTCCGTCTCGCTCTTTACGAGTATCATTCTTGCCACATAATAGAATTGCGTCAGTGAGCTTTCGCAGAGCCCTTTATCAAGCGCCTCCTGCAGGTCGAGCCACTCGCCCAATGTGACCTCAAGCCCCTTATCCTTCAGTGCATAGAAAAATTTTGAAAACATTCTTTTCCCTCAATTAAAATCAGTTATTAATGAATTTCCTGCTTTACTGTGTCTAAATCCTCATCTTTTTTAACCACCACACCTAAAAACGGAAGCTTTGCTCTTAGCGTATCTGCTGATATTCCGCCTACCTGCAGTGCATTAATCCAGTCAATTAACTCAGAAGTGCTTGGCTTCTTGCGGATATCGCGGAGTGCTCTGATATCATAAAATACCTGCATTGCATTCTTCATAAGATTTTCTTCAACGTTTGGATAGTGGGTTTTAATAATCTCCTCCATAAGCTCAGGATTGGGAAAATCAATATAGTGGAAGATACATCTTCTTAAAAACGCATCAGGAAGCTCCTTCTCTGCATTGGAAGTAATAATCACAATCGGTCTGTTCTTCGCCTTTACAGTACGCTTTGTCTCATGAATATAAAATTCCATCTGGTCAAGTTCCCACAAAAGGTCATTGGGAAATTCAAGGTCTGCTTTATCAATCTCATCAATCAGAAGAACTACCTGCTCATCACTCTCAAATGCTTCACCAAGCTTGCCAAGCTTAATATATCGGGCAATATCATCCACACCTTCTTCACCAAATTGTCCGTCATAAAGTCTCTGAATTGTATCATACATGTATAAGCCGTCTTGTGCCTTTGTTGTCGACTTTACGTTCCATATAATTAATTTTTTTCCAAGTGAATTTGCAACTGCCTGTGCAAGCATTGTCTTCCCCGTTCCCGGCTCTCCTTTGATCAGAAGCGGCTTTTTAAGCGCAATTGCCACATTAACACTTGCCAAAAGCTCCTCGCTTGCAACATAATCCTGTGTACTGCTAAATGCTGTATCTGCCATTTTATATCTTTCCTTTCTCTGTTTCTATCTGCAATCATTTATCCATTTACACAAAGAACAGCTCTGCTGTTCTTTGAGAATTCAGCAGCAGTTCATCCTTATGACTTCCTGTTGCCGGACGCAAGCCATGCAAAACCGCTTCGTGGCGACTTGCATCTTTCATAAATTTATTCTTCCCACTCTGCATCATGTATGATTTCTATTTTTTTGTCGCGAATCATCAAATCCTTAACGGCTGCCGCTGCAGGTTTACCATGAAACAAGACCTCATTTACCTGCTCTATGATAGGAAGCTCCACATCATATTTCTCAGCAAGCTTCATAGCAGCTTTGGCAGAGAACACTCCCTCTACAACCATCTTGACCTCGGACATTGCTTCTTCCATTGTTTTACCCTGCCCTATCAGAATACCTGCCCGTCTGTTTCTGCTGTGCATACTCGCACAGGTCACTATCAGGTCTCCGATTCCGGAAAGTCCGCAGAAGGTTTCAAATTTGCCTCCCATGGCTATGCCAAGTCTTGCAATCTCTGTGATGCCGCGCGTAATCAGAGCAGCCTTTGTATTGTCTCCATAACCAAGTCCGTCAGCGATGCCTGCTGCCAATGCAACCACATTTTTCAGAGCAGCTCCAAGCTCAATTCCCAGCACATCGGGACTTGTATATACTCTAAACACATCACTCATAAAGATATTCTGTATATACTCCGCTGTCTTTCTTGCACTTGCTCCTACTACGATTGTCGTAGGAATGCATTTTCCTACTTCTTCTGCATGGGAGGGTCCTGACAAAACTGCTACATCTGCCTGCGGTATCTCATCCTCTATTACCTGTGAAAGAGTCATCAGCGTAGCTTCCTCAATTCCTTTGGCTACATTTACAATAATCTGACCGTCTGATACATATTCCTTCATATCATGTGCCGTCTTTCTTGTAAAGGAAGATGGTACTGCAAGTACCAGAATATCCTTTCCATTGACAGCCTCCGACAGTTCTTTCGTAAATACAACATCATCGGCAAGCTTCACTCCCGGAAGCTTATCCTTGTGTTCATGCTCCCTTTGCAGCATGTCGATTTCTTCCGCCAATGCTGACCATATTGTAACAGCATGTCCGTTATTATGCAGAAGCACACTCAAAGCAATCCCCCAGCTTCCGGCTCCTATCATTCCTATTTTTGCCATATCCATCCTCCATTCTCAGACTTCCTGCAGATTCTGCAGCCTAAACGCTTACTCCTTATCCTTTTTGCTAAGATAGGTCTTTCTCTCATTTTTATGTATCAGCCTGTTGATATTCGCACGATGTCCCCAGAATGCAAGCAATGCTAATAATACCGTAACAACATAAAGCTCATTTAATGCTGTCTGCTCCATTCCCCACAAGCCCATCTGACCAAAAATAACCATTTCCGCAATCAGCACAAGCTGTACGACCAGGGAACCAAGCGATACATAGTGCGTCGTCAAAAAGATTCCAAAGAATGTAATAATCTGCGGAATAATCATATATGGATGAAAGAAAATTATCAGTCCTGCTGTACATGCAATTCCCTTTCCACCTTTAAAGCCAAGGTAAAAGGGAAAATTATGTCCTAAAATCGAACCGGCAGCCGCATAGATAGCAAGCAGATACAGAATATCACCATACTGCTCCCTGAACAAAATTCTGACAAGCGTCATAGCAAGTCCTGTCTTTAGAATATCACAAATCAGAACAATTGCACCTGCTTTTTTCCCAAGCACACGGAGAGAATTGGTCGTTCCTGCATTACCGCTTCCATACTTTCTGATATCAATGCCATGAAGCCTTCCGTAAATGTAAGATGTCTGAAAGCATCCAAAAACATAACCAATCAATAAACATACGATACGAATCATTTTAATATCCTTTCCGGCGAATTACTATTTATCGTCTTTCCTTTCTCTGATAATAAATTTCAGGGATGTTCCTTTGAAACCGAACGCCTCCCGAATCTTATTTTCAAGGTATCTGGTATAGGAAAAATGCATCAGTTCCTTATCATTTACAAAAATCACGAATGTAGGCGGCTTGACTCCTGCCTGCGTCGTATAAAAAATCTTCAGGCGCTTTCCTTTATCTGAAGGCGGCTGCTGCAGCGCTACTGCCTCTGTAACGATTTCATTGACAACCCCTGTCGAAATACGGAGCGACTGATTTTCAATTACCATATCAATTGTCTCAAATAGTTTGTTTAACCGCTGCCCTGTTGCTGCCGAGATAAACACAATCTCCGCATAAGTCATAAAAGATAATGTATTTCTTACTTTTTCCGTAAAGCGGTATATCGTTTTATCATCTTTTTCAATGGCATCCCACTTATTCACCGCTACGATAATGCCCTTTCCTCTGTCGTGGGCAATACCTGCGATTTTAGCATCTTGTTCTGTAACACCCTCCACCGCATCAATGACAAGAATCACCACATCAGCGCGTTCTACAGCACTGACTGTACGGATAATCATAAAGCGCTCCAGTTCTTCCTTTATCTTATTCTTCCTGCGCAGTCCTGCGGTATCAATAAACACATATTCTCTGTCATTGTATACAATCTCCGTATCAATGGCATCTCTGGTCGTTCCTGCGATATCCGATACGATAACGCGGTTCTCACCTGCGAGCTTATTGATAATAGAGGATTTCCCTACATTTGGTTTTCCTACGATTGCAACTCTTGGCCTGTCGTCTTCCTCCTCCGTAAGTGCCTCCTTGTCAAACAATTCTGTCACTGCATCAAGCATTTCCCCAAGTCCAAGTCTGTTGACAGAGGATATCGGATATGGGTCGCCGATACCAAGATTGTAAAACTCATAAACATCTGCCTCCATCTTGGCAAAGCTGTCAACCTTGTTTACAACAAGCACCACTGGCTTATGGCTTCTCCGAAGCATATCAGCCACCTTTGCATCTGCGTCTACAAGTCCCTGCCTGACATCAACAAGGAAAATAATTACATCTGCGGTGTCTATTGCAATCTGTGCCTGCTCGCGCATCTGCGACAATATGATATCCTTGCTGTCCGGCTCAATACCTCCTGTATCAATCATGGTAAAATTCCAATTCAGCCAGTTTACATCTGCGTAAATGCGGTCTCTGGTAATTCCCGGAGTATCCTTTACGATAGAAATTTTGTCACCTGCAAGCACGTTAAACAATGTCGATTTTCCTACATTCGGACGGCCAACAATCGCCACAATGGGTTTCTTGCTTCTCTTTTCCATTCTATATCTCCATTTCTTTTTTGTCTAAATTCATCTAAAACACAATGGCATCAAGAAAATCCTGCCCGCTTGATTTTACAATATCTATCGGAACTTGTAAAGACTTTTCAAGCTCCGATAACGTCATATCATCAAGAAATACGGCTTCTCCGCTCTTTAATACATTCTGCGGAAGCAGCAGCCTCTGTCCCAGCTTCTGCCCTTTTAACTGCGCAAGCAAATCCTGTCCGGTAAGCAGGCCGGAAACCGTTATCATCTCTCCAAAGAAATCATTCCTGATTGGATAAATGTGTATCTGAATCTGCGGAAATTCCTGCATGATTTGCGCCGCCATATCGTTAATAAACCGATATGCAAGCCTTCCCGTCGCAATCGAAAGCTCTTTAGGGGGAATCTCCACTCCTTTTGTTATCTTCAGCTCCTCAAACGCCTCATGAAATTCATTCATCAAAAGCCTTAACATTCCGACACCGTTTTCCAACTGCAGATACCCGTCATACCGTTCCTCCTCCGGCATATCCTCATCCGCAAGAATATACCACTCATCACTTGCATGAATAAAATGAACACCATATTCAGGATAAAGCTTGTCCTGCCACTTATGAATAATGGACAGCACCTGTCCGGCGTCTTCCTTCGTGAACGGTTCAAGCGGATATAATCCCTCTCGAAACTTTGACAACCCTACCGGCACGACAGATACACTTTCGAGGTTCGGCAGATATTTTGACAAATCCCGTATGCTTCTGTCTAACTCCTCACCGTCATTTACGCCCTTACACAGCACAATCTGTCCGTTCATGATAATTCCCGCCCTGGCAAGCTTCCACGCCTTCTCAAGCGCCTGTCCTGCAAAGCGGTTGTTGAGCATCTTACAGCGAAGCTCAGGATTGGTTGTCTGAAAAGAAACATTAATCGGTGACAGATTATATTTGATAATACGGTCAACGTCCTCATCTGACATATTTGTCAGTGTCACATAATTTCCCTGTAAAAACGACAGCCGTGAGTCATCGTCTTTAAAATAAAGTGTGTCCCGCATTCCCTTTGGCATCTGGTCAATAAAACAAAAAATGCATTTATTATGGCAGGAACGGTAGTCATCCATCAGTCCATTTTCAAAGGTGATGCCTAAATCCTCATCATACTCCTTATCAATCTCTAATAACCATTCCTCGCCGGAAGCTTTTCGAATCAGCACTTCAATATATTCGTCTTGTGTATAATACTGATAATCAAAAATATCTTCAATTTTATTTCCGTTGATTTCTACAAGGACATCGCCGGCTTCAATCTCAAGCTCCTCTGCAATGCTGCCGGGTGCCACCTTTTCAACGATGTGTAAATGCTTTTTTTTCATGTTACCGTTTCCTTTTTTATTGCTGTCTTTCTTATTTACCCAAAAACTCTATTATTTTATAATACTAGAAATTTCTTGACGTGTCACTACCTGAATGGTATAAATAAAACTGTAATAAATATAAATTGGTTATTATTCAACCTTTGGAAAGGAATGTATATAAAATGTCTTATTTAAGAGATATGAAAAACACTATGCCTGTCGCACCTTTAAAGCTGATGGTTTTAGGCGGTGCTGCTGAGCTTGGCAGTCAGGTAAATAATTATCTGGTTGACTTTCGCAGCAAGGTAGACAATGTTTATAACAATGACCCTGCTTTTCAGGGGTATGTTGAGAAAGATTATCTGTTCAAATTCGCAACTCCCCGTTTTAACAGCGGTGAGGGAAAAGCAGTCTTAGAAGAAACAGTGCGCGGAAAGGATTTATTTATCCTTGTAGATGTGTGCAACCATAGTCTCACATATACCATGAACGGCTACACAAACCACATGTCTCCTGATGATCATTATCAGGATTTAAAGCGTGTAATCGCTGCCACAAACGGAAAAGCGCACCGCATCAATGTCATTATGCCTTTCTTGTATGAGGGCAGGCAGCATCGGAGAACCGGACGGGAATCCCTTGACTGTGCCTATGCATTTGAAGAACTTACCAAAATGGGTGTAAGCAATTTCATTACCTTTGATGCACATGATCCGCGAATTCAAAATGCGGCTCCTTTAAGCGGCTTTGATAACTTCACTGCCCACTATCAATTTGCAAGGGCGCTGCTTCGCTCTGAAAAGGATTTAATTCTTGATAAGGACCACATTATCGTAATCTCTCCTGACGAGGGCGCTCTTGACAGGGCTATTTATTTTTCAAGCGTCATCGGTGCTGACACCGGCATGTTCTACAAACGCCGTGATTACTCTACAATCGTTAATGGAAAAAATCCGATTGTTGCCCATGAATTTCTCGGCAATGACATTGAAGGAAAGGATATCATTATCATTGATGATATGATTTCCTCCGGCGACAGCATGATCGACACCTCAAGACAGCTTAAGGCAATGAAAGCGAAACGTGTTTTTATCTGCACTACTTTCGGTTTATTTACAAATGGACTTGCTGCTTTTGATAAAGCTTATGCAGAAGGAGTCTTTGACAAGGTTATCACGACGAATCTCAGTTATCGTCCCCCTGAATTACTCACAAGGCCATATTACATGGAAGCCGATATGAGTAAATTCCTTGCCTCCATCATTGATTTTATGAATCACGACCTGTCTATGGAAAATGTATCGACACCTACGGAAAAAATACAGTATATTCTTGAGCTGTACACAGACGGGAAAGAAATTTTCGAAGTTTAAGTTAAAAACATCAGTCTTTTAAGCATTGACACAGCAAAACGACAGATTGTATCCTCAATCTGTCGTTTTCTGTCCTGAAACTGCAAAGGTTACCAGCCAGCATCAGGCTTTTTGTCATTCATAAACTGCGAATGGCAGCAGGCAGCCTTTACCATATGGCAATGCTATTTGATATTACTAAAAGCATATTTTCTGAAAGCTCTTTTTTCCCTTTTTGAGAATAAATTCATCTGCAAACGCATCTTTTGCATATACCTGCTTCACATCAGTGACCTTATCACCGTTTACTGACACGCCGCCCTGCTCCACAGCACGTCTTGCCTCTGACTTGGACGCTGTCATGCCTGCTGTGACAAGGAGCGTCAGAATGTCAATATTTCCGTCTGTAAAATTATCGTCTGTAAGCACTGTCTTTGGCATATTCTCTGAATTTGCACCGCCTGCAAACAATGCTGCCGCTGCCTCTTTCGCCTTGTTTGCCTCCTCTGTGCCATGTACAAGCTGTGTCAGTTCAAATGCCAGAATTTCCTTTGCCTTGTTCAGTTCACTGCCCTGCCACTTCTCCATAGCCTCTATCTCCTCAAGCGGAAGGAAGGTAAGCATCTTCAAGCATTTGATTACATCAGAATCGGATACATTTCTCCAATACTGGAAGAAATCATAAGGTGAGGTTTTCTCAGCATCAAGCCATACCGCACCGGATTCTGTCTTGCCCATCTTCTTGCCCTCTGAGTTGAGGAGCAGATTGATTGTCATGGCATATGCGTCTTTACCAAGCTTCCGGCGTATCAACTCTGTACCGCCAAGCATATTGCTCCACTGGTCATCTCCTCCAAACTGCATGTTGCAGCCGTATTTCTGGAATAAGGTATAGAAGTCAAAGCTCTGCATAATCATGTAATTAAACTCTAAGAATGTAAGACCTCTCTCCATACGCTGTTTGTAGCACTCTGCTGCCAGCATACGATTCACGGAAAAATGAGGTCCGATCTCGCGGAGCATATCCATGTAATTCAAGTCAAGAATCCAGTCCGCATTGTTTACAAGCATCGCCTTATCCTCGCCAAACTCGATAAACTTACTCATCTGCTTTTTGAAACAATCTACATTGTGCTGAATTGTCTCCGTTGTCATCATCTTGCGCATATCTGTCTTACCGGAAGGGTCGCCAATCATGGCTGTTCCGCCGCCAATCAAAGCGATTGGTCTGTTGCCTGCCATCTGAAGACGCTTCATAAGGCAAAGCGCCATGAAATGTCCTACATGAAGACTGTCTGCCGTCGGATCAAAGCCAATGTAAAATACAGCCTTTCCGCTGTTTATCAGCTCCTTGATCTCCGCCTCATCTGTCACCTGTGCAATAAGTCCTCTTGCCACTAATTCATCATACAATTGCATCTTATTCTCTCCTTTTCGTATAATAGCTTATATTTCAGAGACGATATTCTGCTGACAACTTCCTCCGGATGTCCGTGTGCATAACAAAAAACTCGTCCCTGAACCTGTTCGTTTCAAAGGACGAGGTATCTACCACGTGTTACCACCTTTTTTCACATAGAACTCACGCTCTATGCCTCTGCAAGTACGGGAAATACTTCCGATACTCCTCCCGATATAACGTTCGGGGATTCCGGCACAGTCTACTCTTACATATTATAAAATACAAATTTCGGTGTGCAGCTCCAAGATGTATTCACCCTCACTTTCCCTTGCGCCTCTCATCTGCCGGCTGCTTTCTGTAAGTTCCCATGAAAGCTACTTCTTCTTTTCACAGCTTTTTATATGAACGATTATAACCATTGAACTGAACTTTGTCAATTACTCTTTATCAATTTCTTTTGTAAAAGGCATAACCATCTTTACCATTTTGTTTGATTTGATACATCGCTTCGTCAGCTCTCTGCACCAGCTCCTCAACATTATCTGCATCAAGCGGATACACACTCACGCCAATACATACGGAAAGACCTGTCTTTTCTGCATCGCATTCCTTCTTCACACGGGCTATCTCAGTGCGGAGCGCTTGAATTTTATTGACAGCCTCATCATCATCAATCCCTTTGGCATACACCACAAACTCGTCTCCGCCAAATCGCGCAATAATATCATTGGACCGAAAGACTTTTTTCATGCCGTCAGCCACGTTCACAAGAATTTCATCACCTGCCAAATGTCCCATCAAATCATTTACCGACTTAAAGTTATCCAGGTCAAGAAACAGCAGCACGCCTCCTTCATCCTCACTATTGACAGTCTCAGCGACAAGTGTATAAAAGGCTGCTTTATTGTATAAGCCTGTCAGCTTATCTCTCATTGACGCATCGCTAAGCTGCTGCATCCGATGCACCTCGCTGTCAATATCTGTCATTTTACCAAGAAGTCTATACAAATGCTTATTTTTCTCCATACGTTTCACCTGAATCCGGTGCCATTTAAATAAACCGTTAGCGTACCGCAGCCTCATATTGGCTTCTACGGACGCCTCACCCATTTTCAGCGAATTAATCATTTTATGGAGCACAGGAATATCCTCTTTAACAACCATCTGCGTAAGCGGTGCAAGCTCATCGCCCAAGCCAAAGGATTTCGGAGGTGTATATCCGAATCTGCTTTCCCAATAATCGGGCCAGTGAAACTCTTTTGTTGTCCAGTCCACATGAAAAACAATGTCCTTGGCTTCATCCACAAAGATACGGTACATTTCCTTTTCGTCCTCGATCGCCTCTTTTAAAGCCTCTTCTCTTTGAATGTCTATCAGGATGCATAGAATATTTTTTCTGCCGTCAAAATCATTATAAATCCTTCCTTTCAGCAAAACGGGCAGCACTGTATCTTCCCTTTGAAGATTGAATTTAATTTCCATAGGGCACTCTGTTCTCCATATTTGTTCAAAGGCGCTTAATACCTGTATCCTGTCATATGAAGCCACAAAGTTCATAAAATTTCTGTCAGATTCTTCATTGATATGCTTGTCTATTCCTGCAATCTGCCAAAAACAGTCATTTGCATATTGTATGATAAAATCGCCGCATTTTTCTATACTTATCACGCCACCGCTGATGTTATTGGTAATACTTCTGAGCTGCTCCTCGCTTTTTAATATAATATTCATCATCTTTTTCCGATTTCTTAGTCTCAAATACAGGAACAGCACTATTGGTATGATAAGTATCACAAGCTGTACTGAGATAAAAAGGAGCAGATTGTCACTTACGTATTCCAGCAAAGACGGATAATATCTTCTTGTAATGGTGTAATCCGCGATAAGCTGCCAGATAAACTCCTCCGGCATTGCTGCGAATGCCTTATTCAAGATGCTTACCAGCAGCGCATCTTCCTTGGCGGAAACGGCACAGGCAAGCTTTTCACCAGTCAGTGAACTTTTAAACAAACTCAAATCACGATAGGCAGGTCTGGTAAGATATTCATTCATGACATAAACATTCTGAAAAGCCAAGTCTGCCTCGCCTTTTTGAACTGCCTTAAGACTCGCCTCTACATTTTCTGCATAATCCACCTCATAATCGGGAAATGCATCCGTAAGATACTGATAGCCCATTCGGTATCCTTTGCTGACAAGCACCTTCAAAGGCTCACTCATATCAATGGCTGCACCTTTTTTTGCAACAAGTACCATATCGCTTTCAAAAAAGGTATCTGTCATCATAATATCAGGATTGGTGAGATTATCTCCGTAATGAAATACACCTACTGCCACATCTGCATTTCCGTCATTGACAAACTCAACCGGATTTTCACCTGCAGGTACCATCACATAAGAAAACTGCAAACCTGTGTTTTCCTGTACCCACTGCATAATATCCCTATAAATTCCAGACAATTCTCCATCTTCACCGATAAATGAAAAGGGCGGTCTGGTCACCAGAAATGCAAGTTTGATTTCATCATTCTGTGAAATATATTGGTATTCCTCAGGAGTTAAATCGATTTCAATATTTTTTGCTTCTGATGCCCTTGCAGATGGTGCTGTGCAAATAGTATTTATTGTCATACATAAAATGATAAAACCTGACAAAAAAACATGAATTCGCTTCCTCATATGCATTCTCCTTATAAATCAGCATAATTTCTATTTATAAGCATTTGGTGTTTTATTGTATACACAATTTCATTATAGTAGTAAGTTTTTCAACTGTCAAATGGAACGACTGATATCACATTTTCCTTACAAGGTATGCAGCAAGGCAAACCTCCGGACGAAATGTTACTTTTCCTCATTCATATTGATAAGCTTCATGCTGTCCATGTCAAGCCTTCTGTAAAAACAATTATTGGCTTTTCCTTTGTAAGAGGTATGACAAATATTTCCGTTCATCGGTCTGACCTTGTATACCAGAGAATTCTGCTCGCAATTCACGAATATATCCATTAACTCAAATTCATTCCCTGAAGTTTTTCCCTTATGCCATAGTTCATTTCTTGAAGTGCTCCAAAGGACAAGACGGCGAAGTTTTATAGACTCAAGCATCGCCTGTTCATTGGTATATGCCACAAGGATAACCTCATTTGTATCCGCATTTTGAATGGCAACAGGTATCACCTCCTGCCCTGACATCTTCGCAATCTTCTGAAAATCAAGCTTTAATTCGTTTGTTTCTTCTATATATCCCATTTTAAGAACCATGCCTTTCCTAAATAAATTACTGTCCGCGCCTCGCCCACCGCATCTTTGTGGAGCGTGCTCTGCCGTTCTGCCTGCATTCCTCTGCTGAAGGGCGGATAACTTCCTCAGAAATCTCGCTGAATACGCCCTGCTTTTTCCACTGCTTAAACGCTTTCTTAACCATTCTGTCCTCTCCGGAATGGAAGGTCAAAATTGCTGCTCTGCCGTTTGGCGCAAGTGCATCGGGAAGCTTGTCAAGAAATGCCTCTAACACCTCAAATTCACTGTTGACATCAATGCGCAATGCCTGAAAGGTACGCTGACAGGTCTTTTTGACGATATCCTTCTTCTCGTTATTATTTGGAAGAAACGATAATGCAGCTTCAATGATGTTCTTTAGCTGCGTCGTTGTTTCTATCGGTGCTTTGCGGCGCAGGTTCTTCATAATCTCTGCGGCAATTTCTGCGGCATATGGCTCATCCGCGTTTTCCACAAGCATTCCCTCCAGCTCCTCCTGCGTCAGCTCCTTTAAGCGTTCCGCTGCGGATACGCCCTTTTGCGGATTGAGCCGTAAATCAAGGGGACCTTCTACCTTATAAGAGAAACCACGGCTTGGATTGTCAATCTGCATAGACGACACTCCCAAATCAGCCAGTATAAAATCAAATGGACCGTATTCTGCTGCAATCGCATCAATATTTGCAAAATTCTCCTGTATGATTGTCAGGATTTCCGGACCATACCCTGCACTGGCAAGCCGTTCTCTTGTCTTTGCAAGCTCAATCGGGTCTACATCAAGCGCATAAATATGTCCCTTACCCTGCAGCTGCTCCAGCATTTTTCGGGTATGTCCTCCATACCCCAGTGTGGCATCAAGTCCCTTTTCCCCCGGCTGTATCTTGAGAAAATCCAGTATTTCCTCAACCATAATCGATCTGTGCATTCCTGCCGGCGTACTTCCTTTACCGATTACCTTTTCTATGGTCTCTGCATATTTTTCGGGGTTATGCTCCTTATATTTTTCTTCGTATTTTGTGGGGTGTGTCCCCTTGTAGCGCACGCGCCGCTTGTGTGGCTGCTGTTCCATATCCTCATTGTCCTCCTATCAAAATCATCCTATATGATATGTCACTACAAATCAGGGAACAGATAAACTGCTCCCTGATTATGTGTGTTCTGTTATCTTATATACATATATTCTTCCTGACAAATCCTTTCCATTTAAACGAATACCTTTAGGAACAGATGCACAAAAGTATATTCTGTCAGGTTTTTGTGAACCAATTGTCTCCATCTTTGTATGCAATTCACATTTTATTTTTTGGTTGTTGTCTGCCTCTTTCGTCAATAAATTTGCAACAATGCTCCTATCTCTTTCCGGAGAGCACCGAATCGACATTTTGTCTCCCATTGCCTGATTGGCTAACAGTCCGTGTTTTTCTAAAATTTCCGGAATTTCTTTATGTATGCAGTATAAATGATATAAAATCTCATGCCGCCTGACCATAAAACCGGCAGTCAGCTTTTTCATGCTATTCTCTATGTTGTCGTCGAAACAAATGGTTTGATATACATTTCGTATATACTCTGTAAATTCATGCAGGTCATCTATATCTAATCCCAATACTGTCAACACACGATACAAGTCTTCTTCCGATGCAATTATTCTCAAAGCCTCTGTTTCACCTATGGCCAAAAGATGTTCCTCTCGGTGAAAAAGCGCCTGATGATACAATATTGCTTTCATGTCAGCAGACTCGTTTTTTATCACATTTTGCAGTCTTTCATTTTGAGCGTCAAACAGATTTTGATTCATTCGTTTAATGCTTCCCACCCTGTTTCTGTCAAGGAAAATACTAAATTCTTTACATTCCTCTTTTTTTCTGTTGTGCATTAATAATTCATATAGCTTTGCTATATGTTTCTCGTCCAAGAGATACTCCATATCAAAACACTTCAGGTGCTCTAATATAGGAAGGAACTTCTCCATCTGATTCTTTTCTATCATCTCACAGATTATCTGGGTATTCATTAGTATGTCTATTGTCATTCATCATCCTCATTTTACGTATGAAATACAAATCCATTTCTTCCTGTTCCATAAAATCTTCCGGCCATTCGCTTAAATCCGCGTTTTCATCAATTGTTATCCTTTTTGCCTGACAAGCACTGTCAAAAAAATAAATAGCAGCTTGAGAAGACTCCAATCCGCATTCACAATCTACGATTACTTTTCTCAGCCCATTTACAATATGGTCACTGTGCGTTTCTATGATTACCTGTACTCCTGTACTTACCAATCGTGCAAGAAATCGCATTAAAGCGGATTGCGCCTTCGGATGCAGATGCAGTTCCGGATTTTCTACTATAACAATATCCCCTTTACCTGCAAGCAGCCCACTAACTAAAATCGGAAGTATGAAGCTGATTCCATATCCGACATTTGTTTTGTGAAGCTTTTGTTCCTTGCCAAAACGCATTGATATCAGATTATCATTTCCTGTTGTCGCAGCCATCACCTGATTTCCCGGCAATATATAATCCAGCCATTCATTTACCTGCGTCATAAGCAACAGATTTTCCATATCCTTGCAGTTTCGTCTTTTATCTACAGGAATTTTGTTTGAACGTCCTTTTTCCAGAATAAAACCTATATATTCACTTTCTTTTCCCAACTCAAGCTTTGTTACATTGCCCCTTTTCTGAAGCTGGCTGATTGTTCTGTCTGAGCCTAAATACCACACTTTCCCCCAATTTTTCACTGGGTATGCATTTAGCGGATTGGATTGATAATAGACGTTGTTGTCATTTTCTTCTGAATAAAACACAAAACCAATATCGTGCTCATTGATTGTTAGTTTTACAGAAATTTCTTCCTCTTCGGCATTGTCATATAATATCTCATCAAAAGAATATAAATCTGCGTTATATTTCATATTCATCAAATCAAAATTTCCATTTGACTCCCAGGCTTCCCTTGCCAGCAGCATAGCCTGTATAACAGAGGATTTTCCACATGAATTAACACCACATAAAACAGTAAAGGGCTTACATTCCATTTCCATATGATGAAAACATTTAAAATTTTGTAATTCCAGCCTGCTAATCATTTCATTCTCTCCTATATATAAATGCTGTCTAAAAACGCACTTATCCTTCCCATTGTCGTTTCTCTCAACTGATAATTGGTATTATGTGAAATGGAGTAATAAAAATCTTCATCTTCCCATAGGAATTGGGCAAATTCATCCGTAATCAATCCTTTTTGCTGAATCTGCTTCATGGAATATTGCTTTAACATAATAGAAAAGGCGATGAACAGCGATTTATTAACCGGATATTTTTTATTCGTTATCTTACCGGTAACATCTACCTCTATTTTTCTAAAAGCCCTGTTTCCAAACATTAGCACCGCTTTAACCATAGCATCTATAAAATTCGTTTTGATTTTTTCATAAGGCACTCTGCGGCAATTATTCAGTGCAACTGCAATATCATCCAAAAAATCATCCATTTTGGTTGTATATTCCAACTCAAGAAAATTATCATAGGTCAGGCAATAAAATCCTATATACCTCAATACCAATTCCTGTGCCATCATCCGCTTATCGCTTACTCCATAGTCTGTAGCTTTCGCAAATTCCTCCGAATCAACAAGCTCCTTTACAAACTCTCTAATCTCTTTCTTCATAAATGCATGGCGCACTTCCTGCTTATTCAGCTCTTTTCCGCCAGTGTTCAGCCGTTTAAAAATATCAAGCTTTACATTTTCCGGCGTACTCGGCTCTATGACATTACAATCAATCTGATAACGTCTCAATGCACGTACCAGCTGTGGCCGTAATGATTTGTCTTCCGGCAAATCACTTCTCTTGAAATATTTTCCTTCACATTCCTCACCCAAATACTCAAGCTTAGACAGCTTAAATTCATTTTTAAAAAACTTATATATTGTTGTCAATCTCTGCAAACCATCGACAACCTGCAGCTTACCGTTTTTGTCTCTTGAAAGGTAAAACATCGGCAGCGGAATATTCAATAAAATAGATTCTATCAGTCTTGACTTCCGTACATTATCCCACACATAATCCCTTTGAAAAGCAGGTGCCAAATCTAAAACAGGTTCCTCGTCTTCTTCTCCATCCACCATGCTTACAATTTCTTTTAAGGAAAAACGTGCCTGTGCAACAGTAATTAACTGTGGATCATATGGAACCTTTATCCCTGCATCTTTATCTTCCTCGTCATTTTCATCATACTCAAAGCCGCTTTCAAAACTCTCCTGCTGCTGCCTAATCCGCTTCTCATATTCTTCTTCAAATTGTCCTAATATCTGCTCCTTATAATGCTGCAGCGTTTGGGCAAGCCGAATAAAACGATAAATTCTGCCCTCTGCAAAATTTTCCGATTGTTCAATTTCAATCACAATGGTCTGATCAGAGGAAATGTAGGAATTATCGTCCTTTTTCTCAAAGCGAATCTCTTTTTCTTCCTCTCCAATATTGCTGTAAATAACGATTGCCGGTGATTTCACGCTTTCCATTCCACTCCTTTATGCGAATTTACATAAAATATTATTGTTGCTCTGCATGACTCATGTTCGATAACAGAAAGCCATAATTGCCCTTTTGCTGTTTCTTTATGAAAATATAATAAGCGCATACCAATGAAATGTCAAGGCAAGCCGCGTCCTGTCCCTTCTGCAAGCATATGGTCATACTCTTCCCATGAGATATATCTGCCGCCCATGCTTTCCAGATGTTCTGTGTGAAACTGACAGTCGATGAACAAAAAATCGTTTTTCTCAAGAAGCTGTGCAAATACAATCAACGCTGTTTTCGAACCGTTTTCCTTCTCAGAAAACATGCTTTCACCAAAAAAACACTTACCGATAGAAACTCCATAAAATCCACCGGCAAGCTCGCCATCTTCAAAAACCTCCACACTGACTGCAAACCCTTCCTCGTTCAGGCGGTGATATGCCTCCTCCATCTCATCCGATATCCATGTGCCTTCGTTAAATTCTCTTTTGACACGGCATCGGTGCATCGTATCTGCAAAATCCCTGTTTAATACGATGCGAAACTCATGCTTTTTCATATACTTCCTCATGGAGTGTGAGATGTGAATTTCCTTTGGAAAAATCACAAAACGCTTCTTCGGACACCACCACATAATCTCATCTCCCGGGTTATACCATGGAAAAATTCCATGCGTATATGCCAGCAAAAGCCGGTCAACACACAAATCTCCCCCGACAGCAAGCAGACCGTCTTCTCTTGCAAGCGTCGGATTCGGAAAGGTTATCTTCTCCTCACTCAACCGAAAAACAGGCATATGCTTTACCTCTTTCCTTTCAAATCTCCTTTACTAAGCTGAAAGCTGTCACCACTGACAGTCAGACTGCATTTTCCGCCTTTTTTGAACTTTCCAAACAAGATTTCGTCCACCAAAAGCGGCTTTATCTCGTTCTGAATCACGCGGTCGATTTCTCTGGCTCCGAATTCTGTCGTGATGCCTTTCTTTTTTACAAGTGTTTTTGCTGCTGCATCGACAGTAAGTGCAACCTTCTTCTGTAAAAGCAGCGTTTGAAGCTCTCCAAGCTTTTTCTCCGTAATCTGCTCTGCCATCATCTCGTCCATGCCATGAAATACTACGATTCGGTTCAGGCGGTTGCGGAATTCGGGCTGAAAAATGCGCTTTACTTCTTCCATAATCACATCTGCCTTCACATCCTGCCCCTGAAAGCCGATTCCATGCTTTCCAATCCGGTTTGCTCCCGCATTGGAGGTCATGATAAGGATGACATTTCTAAAGTCTGCCTTTCTGCCCTGATTATCTGTCAGTGTCGCATAATCCATGACCTGCAGCAGGATATTGTAAATATCCGGGTGTGCCTTTTCAATCTCATCTAAGAGCAGAACGGCATGCGGATTTTTGCGTATCTGCTCGGTTAAAAGTCCGCCCTCCTCATAGCCTACATAACCTGCCGGTGAACCGATTAATTTTGCAACAGCATGCTTTTCCTCATACTCACTCATGTCGAAACGCACCAGCTTCACACCCAGTTCGTCGGCCAGACTTCTTGCAATCTCAGTCTTTCCGACACCTGTCGGACCAACAAACAGAAGGCTTGCCAAAGGTTTTCCTTCCTCCAAAAGTCCTGCCCTTGAAAATTTCACTGCATTGACGACCTGTGATACTGCTTCTTTCTGACCATATACACGACCCGTCAGTCTCTGTTCAAGTGTTGCAAGGGTCGTAATCTCATCCTGTTCAACTACCTGCTTTGGAATCTGACAGGTCTTTGATAAAATTTCATCAATCAGATTTTTATTGACGGACTGCGTTTTTTGTTCCAGCGGATGCATACGGCGGTAAGCTCCTGCCTCGTCCATCAAATCAATCGCCTTATCCGGCAGATAACGTTCATTGACATACTTTGCGCTCATTTTGACAGCATACTCAAGGACGCCTTTTGCGTATGTCACTCCGTGAAATTTCTCATAGCTCTTTTTTAAGCCTTCTAAAATCCGAATCGCATCCTGTATATCCGGCTCCTTAATATCAATGTTCTGAAAACGCCTTACCAGACTTTTGCTTTTTTCAAAGTGCTTTTTGTATTCCTCATAGGTTGTCGCTCCAATAAAGCGGATATGTCCTGCCGTCAGATAGGGCTTTAACATATTTGAAATATCGAAAGCGCCGCCGTTTACAGCGCCTGCACCCACAATATTATGAATTTCATCAATATAGATAATAGGCTTTTCTTCCTTACTGATGCTGTCCATCACGCGTTTGAAGCGTCTTTCAAAATCGCCGCGAAACTGCGTTCCGGCAAGAAGACTGCCTAAATCCAGCGAAAATATTTTTGCCCCTTTCAGCGGAGCCGGAACCTTATCTTCCTCAATCAGTCTGGCAAGCCCATATGTAATTGCCGTTTTACCGACTCCCGGTTCTCCGATGTGCAACGGATTATTCTTCTCCTTGCGGCAAAGAATCTGCATAGTCCGCTCCAATTCTTCCTCCCTGCCAATCAGCGGATTAACACCTTTCAGCTCATCATTCAGGCAGATGGCATACTGCTCCCACAATCTCGTACTTCCCTGTCCGCTGTCCGCCTCCATGTCATCTGCTTCCTTTTCGTGAAAGGCATTTTTATCAACACTTGCTTTGTTACCTGAGGACTGCTTCTCATACGGCATTGTAATTTGTTGCCAATTATGAAATGCATTTTCACCACCACCCGCATTATTGCCTGAAGACTGTTCCTCGTACAGTATTGTCATTTCCTGCAAAAGCTCTGCATGCTCTACTCCCTGCAATCGCATATAATAAACGGCATAGCTCTCCTCAAGCGCAAACATTGCATGCATGATGTGTGTCAGCTCTACCCTTGCCTTACCGCTGCTCTGGGCAGACTGCCATGCATAAGCCAGCACATTTGCCATACCTGCTGAAAACTCGGGATTGCAATCCACATCTGATTTTTCCATATATTCGTCCATATAATTTTTTAACTGATTCGACAGCTCATCAGTACTTCCTCCGCAAGCCTCAAATGCCTCCGCAAATATCGGATGTCTGCATATGACATATAGTGCCAACTCCGGTGTCGCAAGTTCATAATGCTCGCTTTTTGCCAATTCCAATACCGTTTTGATTATTTCTGCTACTTCTCTTGACACATGCATCACAATTATGCCTCCTCAATTGTCATTCGAAACGGAAACCCCTCTGCCTTGGCTCTGGCTGCTGCGGTCTGAACCTTGGAAACCGCAATATCATACGGATAAGAGCCTACTGCTGCTTTACCTGCCTCATGTACTAACAGCATCAGCCTCTCTGCTTCTGCCTCGTCCTTATGAAAAATCTCAACCAAAATATCAACCACAAACTCCATTGTGGTAAAGTCATCATTATGCATAATCACCTTATAGTTCTTTGGCTCACGTATTCTGATTCTGGTGTTTTCTCTTGTTTCTCCCTGTAACGCCATTTTGTTTCCTTCTGTGCTATATATTTTTTCTATAAAATTTTTCCGCGAAATCCTGCTTCCCTATTTCTTCTTATTCTTATCGAAATCGGATAAGTCCTGACCCTTCAGCGCCTTTTCAAGAAGCTCAGGCAAAAGCTGCGGACTGCATGCAAAGCAAGGAATACCAAGTCCTGCAAGCTTTTGCGCCATCTGCGTATCATAGTATGGTTTACCGCCGTCTGCAAGTGCCAGCAGGCTTACCACGGTCACGCCGGAAGCCTTCATCTCCTCCATGCGCCGCAAAAGTGCAGCCCTGTTTCCGCCCTCCTCAAGGTCTGATATGAGGAAAAACAACGTTTTGGACGGATTTTCTATAAACTGTTCACAATAAGCCACGGACTTATTAATGTCCGTACCGCCGCCAAGCTGGAAACCAAAAAGCAGGTCGACTGGGTCATCACTTTTTTCCGTCAAATCAACAATGTTCGTGTCAAACGCAACAATCCTTGTCTTTACGCTTGCCATGCTTGCCAGGATACAGCTGATAATCGAGGAATAAATGACAGATTCCCCCATGGAACCACTTTGGTCAATGTCGAGTATAATGGTCCACTTGTTTGCCGCTGTCGTACTCGTCCGGTCAAAAAAGTAAAAATGTTCCGGCACAATCGTTTTTAAATCGGGATTATAATGCTTTAAATTGCGGCTTATTGTCATTTTATAGTCCATTGCGGAAGCTGACGGAATTGGTGAATGCTTTTTCTTATTGACTGCTGCGGTCACTGCGCGTCTGATATCCTGCTCTAAAAGCTTATTAATCTCCTCCACAATCTTTTTGATAAATTCACGGACACTCTCCTTGGAACGCTTGGGTATCTGGTCCTTCAGCATCAGGATTGTCGATGCCAGACTGACATCAGGCTCCATATTTTCCAGAAGCTCAGGCTCAAATAATAGCTGCTTTAGCCCGCAGCGTGTCACAGCATCATTTTGTATGACCGTCACAAGCTCCTTGTCAAACAAGGTTCTCACATCGCCGAGCCAACGGCTAATCTGCGGATTGGAAGGTCCCCTGCCTGCTCCCTGACTGCCAAATCCGCCAAGCTCTGTGCGGTTATATATCGAAGCAAGCGCCTGATCCATCAAGTCCTGTTCCTGTGTCAGGCTATAATTTGTCATATCCGAAAAGCGTTTTTCGCTTTCCTTTCCTAAAATCAAACGCCATCTGCGAATTTGTTCTTCTATCTCCATGCTCTACCTCTTATGCTAACGCATGACCCAGACCATGCAAAACCGCTTCGCGGTATCGACCTGCGTACCACGGTCTGAGTCTCTCAGTCACTACCCTATCTCATGAGGTTTGCAGCAAGTGCAAACCTCTGCACGAAACTGTCTCATTCATTATATGTCAAAGTCAAAGTCATCAAGGCTGTCAAGCATCTGCTGTGAGCCTTCGTCAAGCACTGCGTTGACTGCCTCGCTGACCTCCTGGCCGTTCAGTCCCAAGACCTCGCCAAGATTTTCTGCAATCTCATCCTTTTCCAGCGCGGAAAAATCTGCAAATGCACGCCGCAAAAAGACGAGCGCTCTCTTAAATTCCTCGTCATCTAAGGTTGTAAGATACACGTTTAAGCTTTCCCAAAGGGACAGTCTCGCAATCAGTGCATATTTATTTTTCATGGCAAGACCTTCAAACCAGCCTGCACCCAAGTCAGCCGGAATTCCTTTGGAAAGTCTTCTTGACACCTCGGTCCGAAGCTGTTCCGTATCCATCTCTCCGCGTTCCAGAAGAATCGCTGCCGCAAAGCCCGAAAGCTTTGTATTCAAATCATCTCTTTCCGATATGCTGTTCAGAACCTTAAGCCACTCCGCGTGGTCAAGAAAATCATGCACCAGCTCCGCACTGTTTAGCTGTTCTATGGCATTGATCATTGTCTTGCTCGCTGCATCATCACAGACACATGCAGACTCAAGAATGAGGCATGCCCTGTAAAAAAGCTGATGCAAAATCGGTTCCAATGGTTTTGAATCAATTCTTCTGATGTTTCCATATTGAATTACCACAGAAAGCCTGTGTGCCGTGTTTGCCAAATCCTCAACTGAGGCAGCATCAACTGCCATTTTCTGTAATGCTGCCGTCGCATAACCGACTGCTTTTTCCATGCCGCAGCAGCAGGCATCTTCTATTACAAGCGCAATGTCTCCCATATTCGCCGCATTCTCCACACGCTCCTTCATGGCAAAGGAGGCGGCTCCTTCAACCGTGTCTCCCTTTAGCGCCGATTCCACAAGCTCTATCTCAGCCTCGGGCGTCCAGCGCACAACCCAGTGCTCTGACCATGTGGCATTGTCCTGTTTGACAGTCTGATACTGGGCAAAGCTGACATGAAGTACTCTCAGCCTGTGCAGGAAAAAGGAACGATATAAATCCATAAATGCTGATTTTTCTGAATTGACACGTCTGTTTTCGCGAAGATCCAAGGCTAAGTCCTGCGCCGTAATATCGCGGTATTTTTCAAGCCTTAAGTCTTTTAACTGTCTGTAAAAATCCTCCTGAATACTTGTCCGGCTCACTCCGTCAGGTAATGCTCCGATTGCAGTGCCGATTTCCGTATCAGCTGTTGCAAGGATAATGTTGGACATGCTTCCTTCACCAAGACAGGTAATCGCTGCGTCCCGTAAATCCCTGAGTGACGGAACAGCGCTGCCTCTAAGCTGAGCCAGCGACTGCGCCAGTCTCACTGCTTCTATCACAGATGCCGAAGATACAGGGTTGCCCTTCTCACGCTGATACACAGCAATCCTTATCAGATAGCTGTAAGCAGCATACATCGGCTCCTCTTTGTTTAGGCCCTCCCATAACAGTGCATAATATGCCGGTGCTTTGTTTCCTGCGCCGTAACCTGCCCTTGTAGAAAGGCGGTAATAAGAATATGGCATCAGAGTATGATTTGCCTCCAGCTTTGGCATTTGGGAAAAATCCTCATCCCTTTCCTGCCAGCTTTTTAGTCCTTCTACATGATAAGCGCCTGTCACGACAACAATATTCTGCGCTTCGATGCCGGAATCTACCGCATCTTTTATCTGCTGCCGCATATATGCCTCACGAAGGACCGTTTCCGCCCAGTCACTTTCCATACCCTCTGTAAGACTTCTGATATTTGCTCCAAAGCTGTTTGCTCCTGCATGATATGCATCAAAGCCGCCTGCCTGTTCCATCACACGTTCCCAAAAAGTATCATGTCCGTCCTCCCCGCTTTTCTGGTCGAGCTGTTCATATACATTGACTCTGCTTTCTTCTCCGTCCGTACTTTCCATTCCACGCGCGGAAATCGCCAGAAAGGTCTGGGAAGGTAAATCCATAAAGCGACACTCCACACCATTTTCACTACACCATTGTATCGCCTGATACTCAGGCGAATACTCTGCAAACGGATAGAGCACGGTCCTTACGGGTGCATCCTTTGTATAGGCGAGCACTGCAATCGGAGGCTTTGTCTCCGGTCTGACCATATCCGGCAGCATATCATTAAAATCGCCTGGTCCTTCAATCAACACAAGTTTTGGCTTTTTTTCATCAAGATAGCTTCTAAGATAATATGCACCAGCAGGCGATAAATGCCGTATTCCGAAAAAATTTGGATGATTCATCTAACCCAGCTCCTTACATGCCTTATACAATCCTAACCACTCTGAGCCTCTTTTTTTCATGACATTCTCAAGATATTCCTTCCATGCCACAGAATCCTTGTCCTCGTCCTTAATGACTGCCCCCTGCAAAGCAGCTGCCAAATCCTCGTTTGTAATCGAACCATTCCCAAAGCTTCCTGCCAGAGCCATACTGTTGCATAAAAGCGATATCGCCTCAGCCGTAGACAGAACACCCGAAGTACCCTTCACCTTCTGTTTGCGGTCTAAGGTCTCACCGCTGCGAAGCTCTCTGAAAATCGTACATACCTTCTCTATCACATCATCTGCAGGCTGCTTTGCATTCAGGTCAAGATTTTCTGACAGCTGTGTCACTCTTGTCTTGACAATTTCCATCTCGGAATCAAGATTGGCAGGTGCAGGAAGCACCACAATATTAAATCGACGCTTCAACGCTGCCGACATCTCATTGACGCCCTTATCTCTTGTATTTGCCGTGGCAATGACTGAAAATCCCTTCTTGGCAGCTACCTCGGCAGAAAGCTCCGGAACAGAAATCCGCTTTTCTGATAAAATGGATATCAATGCGTCCTGAACTTCAGAGGCACAGCGCGAAATCTCCTCAACACGCGCTATCGTTCCAGTCTCCATCGCCTGAAATACCGGACTTTTAAGCATTGCCTCCTGAGAAGGTCCCTGCGCAATCAGCATCGCATAGTTCCATGAATATTTAATTTGTTCTTCTGTAGTTCCTGCCGTTCCCTGTATCACCTTTGTAGAATCACCGTTGATGGCAGCGGTCAAATGCTCGGAAAGCCAGCTCTTTGCTGTTCCCGGTTCTCCAATCAATAGTAATGCTCTGTCCGTGACAAGCGTTGAGATTGCAATCTCTACCAGACGCTCATGACCTATGTACTTGGGTGTAATAACGGTCTTTCCAACTTTTCCGCCGCAAATGTAAGTTTTTACAGACTGCGGCGACATTTTCCATCCTGTCGGGACTGGATTCTTCTCTGCTGCAATCAATGCATCAATTTCTGCCTGAAATAATTTTTCGGCTGGTAATCTTAATATTTGTTCGCTCATTTTTTACTTCATTCCTCCATATGCTGCTCCGCTTTTTGCATTTCTATTCTTTGCTTTGATTCCTTTGAGTTTGTCTCGCAATCATCTTTATTTTCCCCATAATGATTGTATTGTCATCATCATTCTCCCTCTATGCCGCTGATTAATACAATAAACGCACATTTTTATCTTCTGCTATAATGCTTAATGGCTGCGCCAGCAGTCGGTGCTTCGTCTTATCATAATAGAACGCCGCCAAAAGCACCTGATTTTCGAGCAGCGAGCTGTCTGGCAGCATCTCGATGCGTGTTGTTGTATGCTCAAGCTGCGGCATATCTCCCAGTAAAATCGTGTCTCCGCTTTCTGATACAAGTACAAGTCCGTCACTGCATTTTCCGATTTTCTGATAAGCTACAAGCTTTATCAGCATAGGCTGTGCCATTGCATTTTTTAATATATTCTTGATCGCCTTTGCCTCACTGTTAACAGAAGTCATCGCAAAGCTTCGTATCTTTGCATAGTCTTCCTGTTTCAATTCACGAATCTGTGAACCGTCCCAGCGTATCCTTAGATTGCCGTCTCCGGGATAGGTTGCTGCACTTGGAATCTCTGCTACGCCAAAAACGCTGTCCTCCTGCTTGATGTATTTTAAAGATTTTAGCGGACGATAATTATAGTTGATATAGATTTCACCATCGCTTAAATCAATCCAGCAGCCTGTATCGGTGTACTGCTTTGCTGCCTCATCATAATCAACCCAAAAGGAAAGCTGTGCTAAACTGATATCTTTTTTGCCTCTGCCAATCGCTTCCAGCTCCGTCAGCTTCCATATGCCGCCAAGCTCCTCGTAGAGCATATTGTCGTCCAGCTCTACCGTATCATCTGCAAGCTTGCCCTCTATGTACTGGCGCGACTTTTTGCTAAGCGTCCGTAATTTTTTCAGCACATCTATGGCATTGTCATAGTGTGACTCGTCATTATCCTTTTGAAACGCTGTAATCTCTATTAATAGCTGATTGCAAAGTCTTTGAGGACCAGGCAGATAATAATCGCCCATCTGCTTTGTAAGCTCCTGATACGTTTTCAGAGAAGCTCCTCCCATCGTTCCAAGACCTGCAAGCATCAGCTCATGAATCACCTTATCCACTAAATCGAGTCCTTCCAGCTGTGATTTTAGTTTCTTTACCTTTGCATTTTTTGCGGATTTTGCGGCAGACGCCTTTTTCTTCTCAGCCTTGAGCTTCTCCTCCTCAGTCATCTCGCTTTCCGGCTTTGCCGCTTCGCTTGCCTTGTTCTCCCTTGCCTGCTTCTTCTCGCGCTTTCTCTGAATATCCTCAGGAATTTCACAGATGCCAAATGTCTTCTTTGCAAGGATTTCATACATCAGCCCTAAGCTGTGCTTACAGGGAAACTGTCTGCTCGGGCAGGAGCAGCGGAAAACGGGATTTGCCGCATCAATATAATCTGCAGAGGTAATATAATTGCTTTTACCGCTTCCTGTGCATTCTCCCATATACAAAGTATCATCTTCCGAGCGTTCCAGCTTTACAAAACCACCCTTTTGGGATATCTTTCTGCCGTTTGCAGCAGCCGCTGCATTGGGCGCCAATGCCAATATCTGCTGTTCTGTTATCTCTCTCATACTGATAATCATTTTCATAACAGTTCAGCCTTCGGATGAACTGTTACTTATTTTCCTTTCCTGTTATTCATATATTATTTCTTTGCAAAGCAGCTCTTAAAACCTCTCATCTCTTATTCTTTCCAGGCTGCTGACATCAATTCTTTCCTTACCGCTGATATCACTGATACCCCCGATTTTATTCTGTTTTGCCAAATCGATAAACGCGTCAAGCTCCGCCCGCACAGCCTCCCTGTTTCCCGGAAGGTTTTCAAAAAAGGTATATATCATATAGGTATGGTCAAATGGCGCATTTGTTTCAGCAAACACCTGCGCAAGTCCCTCGCATTTCGTCCAGCCGCAGTCTTTCATATATTTCAGATACGCCCTCTGATAAAAATGATTCTTGTACTTGCCTGAATAGTTTGGATGCTTCATACAATAACTATGGTAGCTCGATGCCTTCTTCGGATTGCCTGTATCCAAAAATCTGTTGTAGAACCACTCTCCTGTTCTTGCGCATTCATCCTTATCGCTTTTATTCGCCCATGCATAGATTGTCTCATCCATATAATACTTCTTCATCCATTCCATGACTGCATTGTAATTCGGCATATGCCGCACCCGCTCAAAAAAGCGATGTCCTGCAGACTGTACCCTGTAATTTTCTTTTTTCAGCTCATTTATGTAGCCATGAACGATATGTTCTTCTTTTTTCTTGTTCCAGCAGATATACTCCAACGCCTGCCCGACTGCCAAAAACCTTTCCTTATTGATTCCGCTTTTGAGCAGACCTTTTTCCTTAATCTGTTCATCCAGCCATGCAGTACAGTCCTCACCCTCAAACAGCTTCACCAACGTGGCTGCGGAAAGAAACCTTGCATTCTTCTCCTTCCCTCCATGATTGTCATACTGCTCCATGGCAAAAGCGCCAAGCTGCTCATCCTCATGGACTGCAAGCGACAGGGCAAGCTGATTTCCTATCAGTCCCTCCCATGAATACGGTTTGTCATAGCCTCCATGCAAAGAAGTATTTACCCGATACTCCAAGCTGCCTCCTGCCAGCTTTTCCAGCCGTTCCTGATAAGTAAGAAGCTGCCGGTAGCACTCCAATACAGCGTCACCGCTTTTTCCAACCAGCGCCTCGACACTCCTGCTGAAGCGTTCGATTGTCAGCCGTTCCTCATCGGATTGCTGATTGTCTTTCATTTTCAAAGCCTTTGGCAGCGTATTTTGAATTTTTAAAACCTCCGGCAGCAGATTCAGGCACATCTGCGAAATAATCTGAGACGCTCCCTGCGTTGTGGAAGCTACCAGGTATTCGCATACCTCCTCCGGCTTTTTCTTTGCCATTTTTTCAAAAACAGCATACACTCTGTCATCTGCGATATTGGCCAGGGAATGAAGCACCATTTTCTTGCTGCTGCCCTTTTCCGTATTGACCATATCCAGCAGCAGGTCAACATTCACCGGGTTGAAGCCAAGCAGTTTGATTAACTCCAAACGAATATCCTTTTCTGCGCATTCAAGCATCTGAATATAAAAATCATTCTCCTTTTCCCCGGAAATCGCTGCAATTACCTCCAGCCTGCGAAGCATGTCCTTTTTTCCCTTGGGGTCAAAATCCTTTTTCAGCAGCGGAATAATAGAATCATCCTCTTCCTTCAGCCAATCCTTCACCATATCCGCAAGCTCCGCATAAGACGCCCCAAGTGCCTGAATCATGGCATGCCGCACGCGGTAATCCTTAAAAATCTCAGGATTTGCCTGATGCGTATCGCGTACCAGTGCATAATTTCCACTGCCGCTGGCAGTAAGTGCCTCAATCAGCCCCTTCACCTGTGAATAGGGGGCATTGACAACTATCTCGCCTGATGAAGGGTTCGTATCAAGTTCCTCTATTTCGCCCTTTACCTCGACCGCTCCAAGTGTACATACGACTGCGTCTGTCAAAGCAATCGTATCAAGCAGTACCATTGCAGGATTTTGACAGTCTGCTGACAGCAATAATGCCATCTGCTGATTGAGCTTTGCAAATACCGGCGATGCACCCTCCAAGGCTTTTAATGCCTCCGCCGCACGCTTTAGTCGAAAGTCCTCCTGCAAAAGCCTGACTCCTGCAATTGCCGCTGAGCGTAAGCGCGTCTGCAGCTCGTAGATTGGTGTAATATCCATCTTTCCCTCTCCTTTTCTTATTAATTTTTATTCAAATATGCAAAACCACTTCGTGGTGACTTGATGTCTAACGCAATTTGCGCATTCTCACGCACTCCGCAGCAAGTGCGTAGTGCTGCACTAAACAATTGCTTATTTTCTACGCCAGCATCTCTTTAAAGCACTTGTCAATCTCAGGATACATATGCTTTAATGAAATGACATGCCCGTCCTTATCTAAAAAGCAGTGTGTGCTTGTTCCTGTTGTGCGAAGTTCACCTGTCTGACTGTCTGTCATCTCGTATGACAGGTCAAGCCTTACTCCGTTATACTTTACTACGGTTACCTGTATCTCCACTGTGTCATCAAAGTGAACCATGCTCTTATACTGACAGGCTACCGAAACAACAGGACTAATCACTCCTGTTTCCTCCATCTTTCGATAGGATATTCCAAATTGATGCATGGCGTCCATTCTCGCTTCCTCCATCCAGCGGATATAATTGGAATGGTGTACAATTCCCATCTGGTCTGTCTCATAATATTTTGCATTGTGGAGATATGGTTTTATCCTGTTCTCTGTACTCATCTGTATTCTCTCCCTTGTAAAGCTCCGTCACTGGAGCAAAGCGAAACTTATTTCCGAATTTATCATAGCACAAATATACAAAAAAGTGTAAAAAATGACACAAATCACTTTATTTTAGCATTAAAAATGCACCGAGATTTCCGCGCCTTCCTTGACTGGCGCGATGACTGAACAGCAGTTCAGGATTGCAGCAGGTGCAGACGTCTGTCACCTCGATATTTTCATCAGGCACTCCTGCGTCCCGAAATACCCTGAAATTTGCATACCATAGATTGAGCTGGTACTTGCCGTTTTCTTTCTGATACAGCAGGCAGTCTTCGATTTCTTTCTGAGAAGCGTCCATTTGATAGCGGCTCATATACTGTGCTGCCTTTTCATCGTCTCTTACAAAGGCTTCCTCAAAGGCAAGTGCAACCTCCTCACTCACCTCATAGCAGGTCTGACAGATGGAAGGGGCTATCGCAATTTTTACAAATTCAGGCTTTGTGCCGTATTCTGCTGCCATTTTTTCTAAAGTTACCTTTCCCATTTTCCCGACAGTTCCGCGCCAGCCGGAATGTGATAAGCCAATTGCCCTGTTGACAGGGTCCACGATAAAAAGCGGAACACAGTCCGCATAAAATGTGGCAAGGATTATTCCCTGCTCATTCGTAATAAGACCATCAACATCTGTATAATCACGTTCGCATACTACACCCTTGCCTTTATCTGCGGCAGTCACCTTGCGTACATTGGTCGTATGTGTCTGCTGGGAACAAACAATATCCTTGGTTGTCATTCCCAGATGCGCCGCCGCTCTTTTATAATTTTCATCTACATTTTCTTTCCTGTCGCCCTGTGAATAGCTGAAATTAAGTGACGACAGATAATCCCTGCTCACGCCGCCCTTTCTCGTCGAAAAAAAGTGTTCCACGATACCTGTTTCTTCCAGGCTCTGAAACGTAAAATAAGCCATGTCCTTATAATTTTGATCATAGCTTATTTTACATGTCTCTCTGTTTCCATATCTTATCATATTCTCTGCCATATTCTATCCTCTGCCTGGTACAACGATTTCTAAGTAACTCAAGCAAGTAACTTGCCTTGCGTTTAAAGTCAGTACACTAAGGCGTATTTATAAATCCCATCATTGTCAATAGTTATAAATATGCGCAAACGCATTTTGATACCACACAATTTCCTCGCCGCATATTGCAATCACGTCATATCGTATCGGTGTAAATTCTCCCATATGATGAATCATCCTGTAATAATCTGCAACCGAACATATCGTTTTTCGTTTCCGGTAATTGACTGCTTCAGTCGGGTATCCCCTTGAAGAATCCTTTCGGTATTTCACTTCAAAAAATACAGTGTACTCTCCATCTCTTCCAATCAAGTCAATCTCACCCTTACGATTTCTGTAATTACATTCCAGTATTCTGACGCCTTGTTTCTGCAGATACCTGACTGCAAGCTGCTCATATTCCGTACCTGTTTTTCTGGTATTCATGCAATGCTCCTGTTTTTACTGTTATGATTTCTTTGCATTTTGATGCGCGGCAACTTTTGCTTTTATCTTATCCATGCCATCTACAAATACAAGAATCTCAGCTACTACCTCATAAAGCTCCGGCGGAATCATGTCTCCAATCTGAAGCTTTGACAAGGTATCTGCCAGCTTATCATCTTTGTGGACGGGGACATCAGCCTGCTTTGCCTGCTCTATGATTTTGTCTGCCAGTGCGCCGCGCCCCATTGCAATGACTCTCGGTGCATTATCCGACGGGTTATATTCCAGTGCTACTGCCTGCTTTACTTTTTTGCTTTTATCCTCTCCCATTGTCATGTCTCCTTATGCCCGTGTATCAAAGGTCTGATAGCTCAGCACTGCGTTTCCGCCTGCTGCCTGCTCTTCGATATGCTCCAGCACGGTCTTATCTTCTTCCTTCTCAACCACCATATTTTTGCACTGGTATCCTTTCTTCAAAAGCTTCTCTGTCAGTTCGCCGATATGTTCCTCCACAAGCGTTATGGCGTCCTCGTTCAGATAAAATTTGGTAGTGACCTGATTTTTCTCTGTTTGAAGCGCAATACTCACATCCAATGACCCTAAATGTTCCATGTCCAGATGCAAAAATGCTGTGAGCATTCCCTCCCGGCGCGCCATACTTTTTTTGTTGGTGTAGACATACAAGTCTCCGTGTGCCTGAGAATTGCCCAATTTTAATGGAAGCTGTATGTAGCTGAACATCTGGTTCATCTGATTCATGAACTGCACATTCTCGCTGAGATTTCCTGCAGCTTTTGCCTGTGCACCGCTGAGATTCTGTCCGCCTGTCTGCATGGCTTCATCCATTAGGCGCGACAACTGGCTGCTTTCCTTCATAAGCTTTTGGTAAAATTCCTCGACCTTGCCTTCCTGCGTCAAATCCTGCGGTGTCAGGGTCCAGCGTTCCTGCAGTCCGTTTTTGAGTGCGGATTGAAAAGGTTCCGAACGGAATATCATCGCTTTTTGCTCTGTTGACAGCTGTTTTCCCAAATCACTGTTCAGCAAAAGCTGTCTCACATCTTTGATGCTAAGTTTGCCTTCCTGTATCAGTGCTATCATTTTATTCGGAAGTGCTTGCAGCTTTTCACCCTTTAACAGACTGAAAATCGCATTGCTATCTGTCTGACTGCTTTCCTGTGACGGATTCGCCTGTGCGTTTTGCACGTTATCTGACTTGCTGTTCTCCTGCTGTCCTAACGACTGCCTGTCATGATTTACAGGCTCTCCCTGCTGTCCTAACGACTCCACATCTTTATTGGCTGCAATTTGTTCCTTTCCGCCTTCCGCTGCGAGCTGTTCCGATGCTTTCCCCTCCAAAGCAGCAGGACTGTCAGGCTGCCCACTGCTGCTTTGCGTATTATTTCCGGCTTCTGCCGGCTTCCCCTGACCATCGCCGTCTGAAAATAGTGCAAGCACCTGCTCCATGAATTTACTGCCATTTTCAAGTGCTGTCTGTCCATTCAAAGCTCCCTGCAAAACGTCTTGATTTCCCTGCCCTTCCTGACCTCCGGTCAGTGCATTATACAATTTCAGTACCTCATCCGAAGTCTCTTTCACTCCCTCTAACAGCTTATGCTGCATGTTCTGATAATTTTGAAGCTGTGCCAGATTCGCGGAATTTACAGGGAGCTTTAATTTATTTAATTGAATCAGATGCTCCATATCCGCGTTGGGATTCTGCAGTGCAAGTCTGTTGAAGGTCATTAGCGTGTTTTTATCAATTGACATGCCGTTTTGTATCAGCTTGGAAACAAGTGTCAGCGTTTTATCATTGACTGCCAGATGCGCCGCCCGAAGCGCTGCCTCTCCTACCCTTAGCATTTGCGAATTGCTGTCATACACTGGTTTGAGCACCACTCTGTTATCCTTGTTAGACTGTACCTGCAGATTCAATATCTGTCCTATCGCTACCTGAACATCACGTTCCAGCCTTGCTGTCATATATTGACCATTTGTGAGCTGAATCTGAACCTCCTCGCCATTTACGGAAGCAATCTCTCCCTGAAAGGTATCTCCGGGCTGCAGCTGCGTAACATCTGCGCTCTGTGAACCGTTTGCACCTGCGGTTCCTGATGTGCTAACAGTTCCCGTATATCCCTGCCCTATCTGTGCTCCCCCATAGTTGTGTGAAAATCCTGATAAAAAGCTGTCCATAGGCTTCCCTCCAAGTATCCCTTATTGTCCGAAACAACAATGCAGGCTTAAGTTACAAAATTTCCAATAAAGCTTTTTCTATGTATCGGTGTGGGACCGTATTTTTTTAATGCTTCGATATGTGCTGCCGCACCATATCCCTTATTATCTGCAAAATGATATTCCGGATATACCTTATCAAATTCCACCATCAGTCTGTCTCTTGTCACCTTCGCTACAATACTGGCAGCAGCAATTGACACACTCTTGGCATCTCCCTTGATAATAGGCACCTGTTTAATATCCACGTTGGGTATTGTCACTGCATCGTTTAATAATATATCGGGCGTTACGCTCAATTTGCTGATAGCCTGACGCATTGCCTCATAAGTTGCCTGCAGAATATTGATTTCATCAATTCTTTCATGTGTCGCATATCCAATCCCCACAGACACCGCTTCCCTCATAATCACCTCGTACAGCTCCTCACGTTTCTTTTCACTAAGCTGCTTTGAATCATTCAGATACAGGATTTTGCAATCCCTTGGAAGTATCACTGCACCTGCCACTACCGGTCCTGCAAGAGGACCGCGTCCCACCTCGTCAATACCGCATATATATCCATATGATGCATATTCTTTTTCGTACTGCTTCATAGCCTCAATGCGCTGGTTTTCTTTTGCCAATGCAGCAATATTTTTTCTTGCCTTTGCCACAAGCGCCTGCACGCCGCTTCGCTCGTCCTTCTCATATGTTTCCACAAAAACAGGCAGCGTACTTTCGTCTGCTGCCTTTAATTCATTTTTTATTTCTCCTATTTTCTTTTCCACTTTATCTCATGTCCTTTCCCTGAAGAATACCATACCTGTCCTTACTGATGTTTTAATATCCCAAATTTTGATAGCGGCCATATTCTGATGAAAGCTCTGCCGATAATATCTTTGCGGTGAATATTTCCAACCGACGGGTCTCTGCTGTCCGAACTATTGTTCCTGTTATCTCCCATCACAAAATATTCATCTTCTCCAAGCTGTATCGGTTCACTCGCCCTCCCGGCATTTTGAATCACCTCACGCCCATACGATTCTTCCAGTATTTCCCCGTCAATGTATATATTTCCTTTTTCATCAATCTGCACTGTCTCACCAGGCATTCCTATAATGCGCTTTATATAGTAGGTGTCCTTATCATACTGAAAAGGAAATACAATAATGTCAAACCGTTCCGGGTCTTTAAACCGATACGATATCTTATCCACAATCAAATGGTCTTCATTACTTAAGGTTGTCTCCATGCTGCTTCCGCTTACCTGTGTTCTCTGTCCCACATAAGTGACAATCAGATATGCTGCACACAGTACCAGCAATAAATAAACACTGGTCTGTAATATTTCCTTTAATATGTTTTTCATTTTCTTTTCCTCTGTTTCCATTATTCTATCGGCATCTCCAGGGTAATTCTGCCGATTCTTCCATTTCTGAAATCATCTACTACCATAGAAGACGCTTTCATAATATCTAATTCCTCACCCTTCAAAAAACACCTTTTGCTGATGCAGATTGCCTTAATTGTCTCGTAGGCATCTTGATTTTCAGGTATCCCGATATTATACCTTTTTTCCAGAAGTCCGGCATATTCTTTGCACAAAAATCGAATCAGCTCATACGCCAGCTCGTCTAAATGCAAAATCTCATCATTCATAGAGCCAATCATGGCAAGATGAAGTCCTACCGTCTGGTCCTCAAATTTAGGCCACAAAATTCCGGGCGTGTCAAGCAGCTCCAATCCCTTATTTAACCGAATCCACTGTTTTCCTTTGGTCACGCCGGGTTTATTTCCGGTCTTTGCGCATGCCTTTCCTGCAAAGGAATTGATAAACGTAGACTTCCCGACATTGGGAATGCCGACTACCATCGCACGCACAGGTCTGTTGATGATTCCTCTTTTTCTGTCACGCTCTATCTTTTCCCTGCATGCCTCCTGCACAACACCCTGAATGGATTTTACCCCGGCTCCTGTCTTAGAATTAATCTCCACTGCATGATAACCTTTATTTGTAAAATATTCCATCCACAACTTATTTTTCCTTACGTCCGCCAAATCAGATTTATTCAAAAGGATAATGCGGGATTTGTTTTTTCCCAACTCATCGATGTCAGGATTTCTGCTGCTCAACGGCGCTCTCGCATCTACCAGCTCAATTATTAAATCAATCAGCTTGATATCCTCCTGCATCATTCTCTTTGCCTTTGTCATGTGCCCCGGATACCATTGATAATTTGCCATTTTTAACCATGCCTTTCTGTCATATATTCTGTCACTCTATCAGCCCCATATCACTGTCGCCCGAAGCCATTTTCATCCAAGCCTTGCCAATGATATAGCTTTTCTTAATGGTTCCTATATTTGCAGAACGGCTGTCCTCACTGCTGTTACAGTTATCACCGATTACAAAATATTCATCCTCTTCTAAGGCAACTTCATTTTCCAACAGCCCCGGCTCTGCAATTTTATCATTAAAATACTCCTCGACCGATTCATCATTTACATATAAAATACCATTTTTTATGTACAACCGGTCCCCCGGCACTCCCACCACACGTTTGACATAATAATGGGACTTTTCATTACCATTAGGAAGAAATACCACAACATCTCCTTCCTTGGGAGATGTTACTTTGTATATCAGTCTGTTCAAAAATATCTCCTGCCCGTTATACAAGCTTGGTTCCATTGAAGAGCCAATCACGCTTGTCTTCATTCCGACGCAGAAAACCGTAACAACTGCAAGCAGAATCGATGCAAATATCCAAAAAATCCAGCTTAGAATTTCCCTGATAAGAACCATGTTTAATTTTTTCTTTTTCTGATAAAAGGTCAGTCCTTTTCTTCCAGCCATTCCTTCTGCCTTTCCTGAAAACAATTTCAACCGCACAAGCGTACATAAAACACGATACCTAACAATTCCGCCACGCTAAACTGTTATCATTATACTCAATCTGCTACGCTATTTCAAGCCTTGAATCATCCGAAAAAAATGTAAAAGCGGAGCCTGTTTCCAAGCCCCGCCCAACGAACTAATTATTTTACTAATTCCTTAACCTTTGCCTTCTTACCAACGCGGTCTCTTAAGTAGTTCAGCTTAGCACGTCTAACCTTACCGGTTCTGACGATTTCTACCTTCTCTACATTAGGAGAATGCATAGGCCATGTTTTCTCTACGCCAACACCGTTAGAAATCTTTCTAACTGTAAAGGTCTCTCTATTGCTTCCGCCCTGAATCTTTAATACAGTACCCTCAAAAATCTGGATTCTCTCGCGGTTACCCTCTTTAATCTTTCCGTGTACTCTTACCGTATCACCAACATGAAAGCTGTCAACATTTTCCTTTAACTGCGCCTGTTCAATTTCCTTAATAATTTCGTTCATTTTATTTGCCTCCTTAATTACTTCGACGTTCTTAATACTTCTATACCATTCTCATAACGGCTCGTACCAGAGGACCATCTCTTTATTCGCAACATTAATAATTTACCACAAACACTTACAAAATGCAAGCACTTTATTTGAACAAATTATCGCCGTTTTTGCGGCTTGGGAGGGTGTTCCTTGATATATGCCTCATACATCTCAGGTCTTCTCTCCTTTGTCCGTTCCAATGACTGCTCCAGACGCCACTTTTCAATATTGGCATGATGACCGCTTAAAAGCACCTCAGGTACTCTCTTTTCGTGCCATACCTCCGGTCTTGAATACTGCGGATATTCCAGAAGTCCATTGGAGTGTGACTCTGTCTGTGCAGATTCGCCATTGTTCAGTACTCCGGGCACCAGTCTTGATATCGCATCAATCATCACCATTGCCGGAAGCTCACCGCCCGTAAGCACATAATCTCCTATCGAAATATAATCCGTTACAATCTCTTCAAGAACACGCTCGTCAATTCCTTCATAATGCCCACAGAGAAAAATCAAATCCTTTTCCTTAGACAATTCCTCTGCCTTGCTTTGGTTAAATACCTCTCCCTGCGGTGTCACATATACAACTCTTGTTCGTCCGTCCTCCGACTGTTCACTGGATTTTCGCTCTTTAATTTTCTCGTCAAGCGCCTTCCAGCAGTCATAAACCGGCTGTGCCTGCATCAGCATGCCTGCACCGCCGCCATACGTATAGTCGTCTACTTTCTTGTGTTTATCAAGGGTGTAATCGCGTATATTGACTGCTTCGATAGAGATACAGCCTTTCTCCTCCGCCCTTCCGATAATACTGGTGTGCAGGCCATCCAACACCATCTCCGGAAACAGCGTCATAATATGAAAATGCATAAATCCTCTCTCCTAATCCAAAAGTCCATCCATGATGTGAACTTTCATCTTTCTGTTTTCCATATCGACATCAAGAATACACTGCTTGATTGCAGGAAAGAGCACTTGTCTGCCATCTTCAAATTTTACCTCATAAACATCATTTGCTCCGGTTTCTATCACATTTGTCAGCACTCCAAGGTAGTTATCCTCCTCGTCATATACCTCCAAATCAATCAAATCTGCTATAAAGTACTCATCACGTCTGAGCTTTACTGCATTCGCCCTCGTTACATATAGGTTTTTGCCCTTATAACGCTCTATATCATTTATATTGTCAAGACCCTTGAATTTTAATATCGCATATTGTTTAAAAAACTTCACGCCTTCGATTTCAAGAGTTATCTTTTCCTTACCTGTATCTAAGATTATTTCTTTCAATTTCTTAAAGCGATGTACATCATCCGTAGTTGGAAACACTTTTACTTCTCCGCGTATACCGTGTGTCTGTGTAATGATTCCCACTTGTAATAAGTCTTCCATGAAACCTCCATCTATTTTCAGTCTTTCTTATCTGCTGCGCATCAAATCATAAAAATCGTTTTACGATGACTTGATACATCTCATATTCTTTCCGATACCATCAAAATGTATAAAAGGGTGTTCTGATGAACACCCCCGTTTATTTCTTTAATACTTACACGATTTCAACATCTACCTTGATATTTTCTTTGGAAGATGCTGCTTTGACAACGGAACGGATTGCTTTAGCAATTCTGCCCTGTTTGCCAATAACCTTACCCATATCAGCCGATGCTACATGAAGCTCCACAATAATATTCTTACCATTTACCTTCTCTGTAACCACTACCTCATCAGGGTTATCTACTAAAGCCTTAGCTATAACTTCGACTAACTCCTTCATCCTTCACACCTCCAAGAGCGCTCAATAGATTATTTCCTGTAACAGGAAGCCGGAACTGTTACTATTTTTCAATACCTGCTGCCTTGAAAATCTTTGAAACTACTTCTGTAGGCTGTGCACCGTTTGCCAACCACTTCTTAGCAAGCTCCTCATTTACTTTGAACTCACTTGGGTCTGTGTTCGGGTTGTAGGTTCCAATCTCCTCAATGCACTTTCCATCTCTGGGTGATCTTGAATCTGCTACGATGATTCTATAGATAGGAGCTTTCTTCTGACCCATTCTTCTTAATCTGATTTTTACTGCCATGTTTTTTCACCTCATAAATCTTTCTTATAATTTAGTAATTTAATGTATTAAAAAGGGAGCTTAAATCTTCCTTTTTTACCACCGAATCCTCCCATCATTCCGGGGAGCTGCTTCATCATCTTTTGCGACTGTTCAAACTGCTTGATGAAGCGGTTTACTACTGCAATATCCACACCTGCACCTTTTGCAATCCTATGCTTACGGCTTGGATTCAAAAGCTTCGGGTCTTTTCTTTCCGCCGGAGTCATGGACAACACAATCGCCTCCATGCGTGCAAGCTGTTTGTCATCAATTGCGGACTCAATGTCGCTTGATTTAATCCCCATACCAGGCATCATACCAAGAATACTTGACAGACCTCCAAGCTTTTTCATCTGACTCATGCTTTCGAGATAATCCTCAAAGTCAAACTTGCCCTTTTTCAGGCGTGCAGTCATCTCTTTTTCCTTATCGGCATCCATCTCAAGGTTCGCCTCTGCCACCTTATCTATCAGCGTCAGAACGTCACCCATTCCCAAGATGCGGTTCGCCATTCTGTCAGGATAAAACTGCTCGATATCAGTAAGCTTTTCGCCTGTGCTCACAAAGATAATAGGCTTTCCGGTAACTGCTTTTACAGAGAGCGCCGCACCGCCCCGGGTATCGCCATCCATCTTGGAAAGAATTACTCCGTCCACGCCTACTTTTTCATCAAATTCTTTCGCCACATTAACGGCATCCTGTCCCGTCATCGCATCCACTACCAAAAGCGTCTGATGAACCTCGACATTTGCCTTGATCTCCTGCAGCTCTGCCATCATGTCCTCATCAATATGCAGACGTCCGGCAGTATCTATGATTACGATGTTATTGTTATTCTTTGCGGCATGTTCTAACGATGCCTTCACGATATCAACAGGCTTATGGTTGGAACCCATTGAAAAGAAGTCAACCTGCTGCTTATTTGCATTGACATTCAACTGCTCTATCGCTGCCGGTCTGTAAATATCACAGGCAACGAGCAGCGGCTTCTTGCCTTTTAACTTCAGCTTTCCGGCTATCTTTGCTGCTGCAGTCGTCTTACCTGCACCCTGCAGACCGCACATCATAATGACCGTAGTCGCTTTACCTGGCTGCAGCTGCAGCTCTGTCGTCTCTGAACCCATCAAGGCTACCATTTCCTCGTTCACGATTTTGATAACCATTTGTCCGGGATTTAAACCATTCATAACGTCAGAGCCTATTGCACGCTCCTCTACCGACTTTACGAACTGCTTCACGACTTTAAAGTTTACGTCAGCCTCTAAAAGAGCCATCTTGACTTCCTTGAGAGCAGTTTTTACATCTGCCTCTGTCAGGCGCCCTTTACTCCTTAAGTTTTTGAAAACATTCTGCAGTTTATCTGTTAAGCTTTCAAATGCCATCTAATCAAAGCTCCTCTATAATCTCATTTGACAATCGTTTAATCTGCTCATCGTCCGTCAGTCTGTTGATTTGCCGGATATTATGCTTAATTCTGGCAAATTTCTCTACCAGATGCAGCTTATTCTCGTAATCATTTAATATTTTATCGCACCGCTTAATCAGGTCATGTACTCCCTGACGGCTTATTCCCTGTTCGTCTGCGATTTCACTCAAAGACAAATCGTTAAATACAGCGTCCTCATAAACCTTTTTCTGATGCTGTGTAAGAAGCTCTCCATAGAAATCATAAAGCATACCCTTATATTCAAGCTTTTCCAATCCAAGCGCAGCCTTCTTCGCTGCCGTAGTATCTGCTTCCACGTTTCTTCCTCCGCCTCCTGCATCACGCGACTTCATTAGAATACTACATGTCAGGGCAGGTGTCAAGTATTTCTTCTTGACAGTTTTAAAATTTATTCCCCTCAATATACTATCAATAAAAACTGCAATTCTGTTAAAAATCAGAAAAAAGAACAATCCAGTATATCTTTATATCCAGTATTTTTAACTGTCTCTTTCCCTTCAGATTTTGCGTCTGTTATTTTATCCGTTTTTGCATCTGCTGCACCTGGGTTTTGTGATGCGGCTTTCTTGTCCTGATTCTCGTCGCTGTTTTGTTTTTCCGCTCTTTGCCTGACTGGCATTACCGGCGTCTTGTCCTTTTCCTCTGCTGCATTATATATTTCTTTGGTCACTAAATTGCCTTCAATATTCTCTCTTTTTTCAATTGTATCAATAACAGGACGCCCCAGTCTTCCAATCGTCTCAATATTTATTATGTATCCTGTATTTTCAATTGCTGATCTGGCATTTTGAATCCATTTGCCGTCTAAATTTTTTGTTTTGTCAATGTAGGTGCCTGCATAGGCGATGACGGTATGACCTTGTGAAAGGTCGTTGAATTTATCCAGCTCTGATTCAAGCTTAATCTCACCAAGATACTTGTTTTCCTCATTCATAAAATACAATTCTTTGGCAATGACTGCGCCATTCTGCGCCTCCTCTGACTCTGTGTCCTTTGCCACATCGGAAACAACAATATAACAGTTTTTCTCATTTACCATCTCACACAATATATCATAAGCCTTCTGGGAATCTGTAAATTCTGTGATATCAAATCTTCTTTTCTCCGCTCTTGTCTCATCAGCACGCTCGTCGTTATCATCTGCCGGATTCATTTCATCACCATTTATTTGTAAATCTTCTATCTTTTTCAATTTCTTATGTGCTGCTGCTTTTTTAATAACGAAATTTCCTACACCTATTGCTGTCAGCGCTAACACTACGGCAGCAGATACTTTTTTCTTATTCATCTTGTTCATAGTAATTGTTCCTTTCCTGAATTATCGTAAAAATAGTTTATTAATCGAACGTCTGTTTAGCAAATGGTTGTGTACAATATTCGTATGGTTCCTGTTTACACTTCATCAAAGTATAGAAAATCGTGCGCAGAAATGCTGCTGTCCACACTGAAACTAAACAGAAATAAGCAAAATGCAATAGCGGAAATATGAACAGTAACTTTGTATGAATGGTTCTTATCATCACAGCTTATCCCTTGTGATATCCTTATAGCCTTCTCCGAAAATCTCGTTTGCTGATGAGACAATCATAAATGCAGAGGCATCTTCGTCCTTGACGATTTCTTCTATTTTAGGGTACATTTGTTTTCTGGTGACAATCATCAGCAGTTCCCTGGGTTCATTGGTGTAAGCGCCTCTTGCCGGAATAATCGTCGCTGTGATATCAAGCTCATCAAGAATTCGCTGCTTCATCTGCTCCGGATTGGCGCTTATGATGTAAGTAAGCTTTGCTTCATCAGAGCCATACAATATCTTATCCATCACAATAGAATCCACCACGACTGCCACACCTGCATAAAAGGCTACAGTCAAATCCTGAAAAACAATCCATGATGCTATGATTACCATACTGTCAAAAGCAAGAAATAGTATATTTGTCTTAATATGCCGCCATTTTGTCCGAAGCACTTTTACAATGATATCAATTCCTCCGGTCGTCGCACCTGCCCGAAATACCATTGCAAGCGCAATGCCAATCAGTCCGCCGCCTATGACTGCCGCAATCAGCAGGTCCTGAGTCACCGGACCGTAATCTGCAAGTGCATTGATAAAAATTGTAATCATGGTAAGTGCATACAGGGTGGAACAAATGAATCTCCACCCGAATTTCCATAACCCCAGTAATACAATCGGAATATTAATCAGCAGATTAACCGTACCAGTCGGTATTGCTGTAAACCGGTTCATCAGTATGGCAATACCAGTCACTCCACCCGGCGCAATGTCATTCGGATCAAGAAATAAACTAATAGCAACGGCATATATCAATGCCGCTGCTGTCAGTACCACATAGCTTTTTATTCTTTTTGCTGCTTTTTTTGTTTTTCCGATTGCTTTATTCATAGCACCTCTTGTCATGTAACAATTGCAAATGCGCTGGTCTGCTGATTACCTTTTATATATTCGTTCTCACCTGCTTGGGCTGGTATCCCTTCTCCTCCAATGCCTTGATAATCTGGTTCTTATGCTCTGTTCCGAAGGTTTCAAGCGTAATCCTAAGCTCCACTGCCGCATTTCTGTTGATAGAAACAAACTGATTATGCTCAAGCTTAATCACATTGCCGTTCAAAGAAGCAATTACCTCTGAGACCTTGGTCAGCTCACCCGGCTTATCGGGAAGCAGTACTGACACGGTGAAAATACGATCTCTGAAGATAAGCCCCTGCTGTACCACGGAGGACATTGTTATGATGTCCATATTTCCGCCGCTCAAGATAGACACAATTCTCTTATTCTCTACATCAAGATGGCGGAGCGCTGCCACAGTAAGAAGTCCTGAATTTTCCACTACCATCTTATGATTTTCTACAATATCCAGGAAAGAAACAACAAGCTCCTCATCAGGCACCGTGATAATCTCATCTATATTCTGCCTGATATATGGGAAAATATTCTTTCCCGGCGTTTTTACTGCCGTACCGTCAGCAATCGTGTTTACCTTAGGCAGTGTAACGACCTCTCCTGCCCTGAAGGACTCCTGCATACAGTTTGCCCCTGCCGGCTCCACGCCGATTACCTTAATCTTGGGATTTAAAAGCTTGGCAAGCGTAGACACGCCTGTGGCAAGACCGCCTCCTCCAATCGGCACCAGAATGATATCCACTAATGGAAGTTCCTTGAAAATTTCCATGGCAATGGTGCCCTGACCTGTCGCTACCGCCAAATCGTCAAACGGATGGATAAATGTATATCCTTTCTCCTCCGCAAGCTGATAAGCATACTCACATGCCTCGTCATATACATCTCCCTTAAGGATTACCTCTGCACCATATCCTTTCGTACGGTTTACCTTCATAAGCGGAGTGGTTGTCGGCATCACGATAACTGACTTTACGCCGTATTTTTTCGCCGCATAGGCAACACCCTGCGCATGATTTCCTGCCGAGGCAGTAATCAATCCCTTTTCACGTTCCTCCGGCGAAAGCGTGCTAATCTTATAATATGCGCCTCTAAGCTTATATGCGCCTGTAAGCTGCATATTTTCAGGCTTAAGATACACCTTGTTTCCGGTCTGGCTGCTCAAATACTCGCTGTATATCAGCTTCGTCTCTGAAGTCACCTTTTTGACAATTTCTGACGCTTCTTCAAATTTCTCAAGTGTAAGCATATCTGACATTTTCATTTCCTCCTCATATTATTGCCAGAAAAACCATTTTTTCTTCTTTGGCTTTTCATTCTTATTATCTTCTTCCTCTGCACTATTTATGACATCTATGTCATTTTTTATCTGACTGTTTATCTCTTGTTCACTTATACCAGAAACTGATTCCTCTGTACCGCTATTTGTTTCAGCAGCCTCATTTCGATTTTCTTCATCGGCAGCCGCAGATTTCACTTCAACTATATCTCCTTCTGGGGATTCTTGTTCCGCATTGCTGCTATTCTTATCGTCATCGGGCTTTTCAGCGGTCTGCTCTGCCTCCTCCGGCTTAATATCAAAGAGTGCATTGACAAACTCATCGGCATTGAATTTCTGCAAATCATCTATGGTTTCTCCAACACCGATATATTTTACCGGAACATTAAGCTCTGACTGAATTGCCACAGCGATGCCGCCCTTTGCTGTTCCGTCCATCTTCGTGAGAATGACACCGGTAAGGTCTGCCACACTGCCAAATTCTCTTGCCTGTGAGAGCGCATTCTGACCTGTCGTTCCGTCAAGAACAATCAGATTTTCTCTGTGAGCATTGGGAAATTCTCTGTCAATGATACGGTTCATCTTTTTTAATTCTTCCATCAGGTTCTTTTTATTGTGAAGGCGTCCGGCAGTATCACATATCAGAACATCTGCATTTCTTGCCTTTGCAGCATTCACAGCATCATATATGACTGATGCCGGGTCAGCACCTTCTGTGCCGCCAATCATGTCAACACCTGCACGGTGTGCCCACTCTGCAAGCTGTTCTCCTGCGGCAGCCCTGAACGTATCGGCAGCCGCGATAAGAACCTTTCTGCCCTGTCCCTTTAAGATTCCTGCAAGTTTCCCCACAGAGGTTGTCTTTCCGACACCATTAACACCGATAATGAAAATCACGGACTGTTCTTTTTCAAAATCATATGCAGTTTCTCCTACCCTCATCTGCTCCTTGATGCTCTCGACAAGAAGCTCTTTACATTCCGAAGGCTGCCTCAAGTGTCTTTTTTTCACCTCATCCTTCATTCGCTCTATAATGTCATTCGTAGCATTGACCCCGATATCTCCCATAATGAGCGTTTCCTCAAGCTCCTCATAGAAATCATCGTCAATCTCTGATGCACCGTAAAATACAGCATCGATTCCTGCTACAATATTATCTCTTGTTTTATTTAATCCTTCTTTCAGACGACTGAAAAATCCCTTCTTTTCTTCTGCCATCAGCTCTCCTCCTTTTCCTCACTCCAATTGTCAACCTCGCTGTCTACCAGATTAACACTGACAAGGGTCGAAACACCCTTCTCCTGCATCGTAATACCATAAAGTCTGTCTGCCTGTTCCATTGTACCGCGTCTATGCGTAATGACAATAAATTGTGTGCTTTTTGTCAGCTTATTTAAATATTTGGCAAACCTGCTGACATTCCCCTCGTCAAGCGCTGCCTCAATCTCGTCCAGCAGACAAAACGGTGAAGGTTTTAAATTCTGTATTGCAAAAAGCAGCGCTATCGCCGTAAAGGATTTCTCACCGCCGGATAACTGCATCATATTCTGCAGTTTCTTTCCGGGCGGCTGCGCGATGATGCGGATTCCTGCCTCCAGAATATCCTCATCCTCTATCAGCTCCAAGGTTCCCTTACCGCCTCCGAACAGCTCCTTGAATACCTTGTCGAACTCTCGTTTGATTTCCTCAAATTTTTCGGCAAACTGCTTTCGCATCGCAGTATCAAGCTCTTCAATAATGCCCTCAAGCGTCTTTTCCGCCTCAATCAAATCATCATGCTGATTCTTCATAAAGGTATAACGCTCCATGAGAACCTTATAGTCCTCTATCGCATTAACATTGACATCTCCAAGCTTCTTGATATCCTCCTTAACTTCCGTAATCTGCTTTTTCATTGCCGGAATATCATTCAGCTCCTCATTTCTCATGGAAACTGCATTGTTTAAAGTAACCTCATACTCATTCCACATATAGTCAATCTGGTTTTCTACTGCTTCCTCCAGCTTCTCTTTCTGCGAATGAAGCCTGTAGACCTCTTTATCCAACGCACTTTTCCGCTCGGAAATTTCTTCTCTTGTATTAAAGAAATTCTTCTGCTTTTGCGACAGTTCTTCCTTTAACTGCTGCTTTTCTTTCAGAGAGGTCTCTGCGTCAGACTGTGTATTGTGTGATGCATTGATGGTCTCCTGAATTTCTTCGATGCTCTTTTTCCGAACTTCAATCTCCTCAAGGCAGCTTTCCAGATTGCTTTGTACCTCGGTAAGCTCCTCTCTGCTGCGGTTCAGCTCGCCTTCGATACGTTCCAGATTGGTCTGCTCAAATTCCTGCTTCTGAAGCATTTTCTCGTATGCTACATCCCGTTCTCCGGCGATTCCTGTCTTGCCGGACTCCTCGGTACGGTAGTCCTCAAGTTCCTTTTGATACTCAGCAATTTTCTGCTCAATCGCCTTTTCATTTTCCTCAGAAATTTTTAAATCAACTAATATTTTTTCCTTATCAGCCTGAATCTCAGCGGCCTTACAATCAATATCCTGCTGTTCCTCCTTTAATGAGCCAAAGCCCTGCTCTGCCTCATTTTTGCGTTCCTGGGCAGTTACAACATTGAGCCGCGCAGTATTTTGTTTGAGAAATAATTCCTGCAATACAGCCTTTTTTTCTTCAATCGCCTTTCTGATTTCATTTCGCTCTGTCTTGATATCTTCAAGCCCTCTTATGGCAGCCTCCAAATCACCCTTGGCAGTCTTAAGCTTTTCCTCAAGCTCCTCAAGCTCTCTCCTTCGTCCTAAGAGATTTGAATTATTTTTAAATGCGCCTCCGCTGATAGCGCCTCCCGGAACAAGAAGTTCTCCCTCAAGTGTTACCATTCGGACACTATAGCCATACTTTTTCGCTATTTGAACTGCATTGTCAACATTGTCAATGACTACGATTCTGCCAAGCATTGTTCTTGCAACGTTTCTGTACCTGGGCTCTGTTTTTACAAGGGAATCCGCAAGCCCTATCACTCCCTTTTCGCTCAGCACACCCTGCATCTTAAATTCCTGCGGCTTTGTAATGCTGGTAAGCGGCAGAAAGGTCGCACGTCCAAAACGGTTCCTTTTTAGAAAGCCAATCATTTTCTTGGCAGTCTCCTCATCATTGGTTATGATATTCTGGATACTGCCGCCGAGAGCTGTTTCAATAGCAGTCTCATACTCCTTATCCACCTTGATAATATCCGCAACAACACCGACAATGCCTTCATTTTGCTCCTTCTGCTCCATAACCTTCTGAATGCTGTTTCCGTATCCTTCATACCGCTCTGTAAGATTCGAAATCGTATCCAATTTGGATTTGTATCTCTGATAAGTGCCCTGGCATTCCCGAATCTTCTCGTCCTGCTTATTTAATCTTTCCCGAAAGGTTTTGTTATGCTCCTCCATCTCAGATAAACTATTGTTTGCTTCAATAATCTGCTGGTTAATGCTTTGAAATTCCTCCCGGAGCGCTTTGATTTCGGCATCCCGTTCCGCCTCGTCACTTTTGGCACGAAGAAGCCTTGAATTTAATTCTGCTTTTCTGATGCGAAGCTGCTCCATCATAGTGTCAAAGCTGCTCATCTTCGACTTAATGGCAGCTCTCTCATTAAGCATTCCAATAATGCTGTTTTTATCTTCTTCTATCTTATGATTCAGTTCTTCAATATGCTGCTGTACTTCCGCAAGGGAACCTCTTGCCTCATCCCGTTCTCTCGCAAGCCCGGCCACCCTTTCATCAAGCGCTGACTTCTCTTCCAGAATTTTACCGCGCTCTCTTGTCTTCTCAGCAATCTGCGCCTGTATTGCCGTGATGCGTTCCTTGAAATGCTGCTCATTTCCCTGAGCGCCTTTTATCTGCTCCTGTAATACATTGATTTCCCCTTCAAGCTTACCACGAGTCACGCTTGTATTGGTGAGTGTGTTTCTTGCAAGCTCAATCTCCTGCTCCAGTTGTTCGATGTGGGTCTGAATTCTGTCATATTCCACCTTAATCTTGTCATACTGCCCGACCGTATTGTTATAATCTGTTTGTGCAATTGCATATTTATCTTCTATCTCAGTTAACTGTCCGGAGAGCTTTTTGTTTTCCAGAAGGAACATGTTGACGTCCAGCTCTTTGAGCTGTTCCTTTTTCTTCAGATAAACCTTTGCCTTTTCTGACTGCTTTTCCAAGGGACCTACCTGTTTCTCAAGCTCGCTTAAGATATCCGTCACACGTACCAGATTATTCTTCTCATCCTCAAGCTTCTTCTGTGCAGCAGCTTTGCGCTTCTTAAACTTAACAATACCTGCCGCCTCATCAAAAAGCTCTCTTTTCTCCTCCGGCTTGCCGCTCAGGATTTTTTCTATCTGCCCCTGTCCTATGATAGAATATCCCTCTTTACCAATACCAGTATCATAAAAAAGCTCATTTACATCCTTCAAACGACAGGGTGTACCATTGATGGAGTACTCACTTTCGCCTGAACGATATAAACGTCTTGCCACGGTCACCTCCTCATAATCGATAGCAAGCTTGTGGTCTGTATTGTCAAAGGTAATCGCTACATACGCATAGCCCAATGGCTTTCTAAGCTCTGTGCCGGAAAAAATAACGTCCTGCATCGACTCACCGCGAAGCTGTTTGATTCGCTGCTCGCCAAGCACCCATCTCACGGCATCGGCTACATTGCTTTTCCCTGAACCGTTCGGACCAACGATACCGGTGATACCCTGATGAAACTGGAACAATATTTTATTCGCAAAAGACTTAAACCCTTGTACCTCTATACTCTTTAAATACATTCTTTCCCTCACTGTGCAACGTTATTTCTTTCTGCCCTTGAGCTTCATCAGCGCCTCATATGCCGCCTGCTGCTCTGCCGCTTTCTTGGTTCTTCCGACTCCGAAACCGATTAACCTGTCATCAAGATATGCCTCGACGCTAAACTCCTTGTCATGGTCCGGTCCGGTCTCTCCTATCAGCTCATATCGGAGCTGTGCCGTGTTATTTTTCTGTATCTCCTCTTGAAGAAGGGTCTTACTGTCCATAAATAAAATCTTATCTTCCAAATCCGACAGCACAAAACGATAGATATACTCTTTTGCATGCTCGATGCCGCCGTCCAGAAAAATCGCGCCAATCACAGCTTCCATAACATCAGAAATAATGGAATCTCTCTTCCTTCCGCCTGTTGCCTCCTCGCCCTTTCCAAGCAATATGTAGGAGCCAAGACTAATGTCCCTTGCACAATAGGCCAATGCCGGCTCACATACCATTGATGCACGCATTCTTGTCAGCTGTCCCTCAGGCATATCCTTATTTTCATTAAATAAAAATTCACTTGATACCAGCTCAAGCACCGCATCGCCCAAAAACTCCAGACGCTCATAATTTCCTAATTTGTTAATCTTTTGCTCGTTTGCGAAAGAGCTGTGTGTTAATGCCTGCTTTAACAGCGCCTCATTCTTGAACTGATAGCCTATTTTTTCCTGCAGCTCCTTCAGAGCTTCCTTCATGTCCTGCATCATTTTCACTCCTTCCATTACAGCAGCTTTCGTCAAGCAGCTTTCCCGCTCATGCGCATCATACAAAAAGCCCTGTGTAAAAGGGCTTTTTCGTTTTATTATCTTTCGCTTTTTACCTTTTCAATTAAGTCAACGGCTTCTCTTACTGTTGTTATCTTGTCCAAGCCTTCTGTCGGTAAGGTGATGCCAAGCTCGTCCTCTACCCCCATAAATATTTGATACAGGTCCAGCGAGTCAGCCCCCAAATCTGTAAGAAAAGTCATATCCATTTCAATTTCGTCCGGATCCATGCCTAAAATGGCGGCTGTAACCTTCCTCAATGCATCATATCCCATTTCATCAGGTCCTTCCCTTACTCATCCTTAAGAATTACTTTTTCCTTTATCTTTTCATTGATTTTCTGTTCCTTAAAGGTTACACACTGGAGAATTGAATTCTTAATCTCATTTGCCTTTGAACTGCCATGTGTTTTTACCACAAGACCATTTAATCCCAAAAGAGGCGCTCCGCCGTACTCCTCAAGACTGAAGCCCTTAAGTGTCTGCTTGAGTGCAGGCTTTACAAGAAGCGCTCCGATTTTGCTTCTGAGGGAAGTCATCATGCCTGCCTTTACCTTTTTGATGAGTGTTGCGCCTACTCCTTCATACAGCTTTAAGATAATATTTCCTGCAAATGCTTCACACACAATTACATCTGCATAGCCTGTCGGAATATCTCTTGCCTCTATGCTTCCTATGAAGTTAATCTCGGGACAATTCTTCAAAAGCGGGAAGGTTTCTTTCACAAGTGCGTTTCCCTTCTCCTCCTCTGCGCCGATATTTACGATAGCAACTCTGGGATTGGATACTCCCATAACACTTTCCATATATACAGAACCCATCTTTGCAAACTGTACCAGATGTGACGGTCTGGCATCCACATTTGCTCCGCAGTCTATCAAAAGAGAACAGCCTGTCTCTGTCGGAATCAAAGGTGCAAGAGGCGGTCTTTCAATTCCTTTTATCCTTCCTACAATAAGCTGTCCTCCTACAAGCACTGCACCTGAGCTTCCTGCTGAAACAAATGCATCGCAGGTTCCGTCCTTTACCAGATTAAGTGCCACTACGATTGACGAATCCTTCTTTTTTCTAATAGCCATGACAGGAGGTTCTGCCGTCTCTATGACCTCCGTAGCATTTACAATTTCTATCTGTTCCTTATTGTATGTATATTGTGTAAGCTCTTTCTCAATAATCTCCTGCTTACCGGTTAAATACACCTTAATTTTACTGTTCTCGCTGACCGCTTCTACTGCGCCTTTTACAATTTCTGCCGGAGCATTGTCACCGCCCATGGCATCGACTGCTACTTTGGTTATTTCATCCATTGTCATAATCCTCCATACTTATTTAAATATACTAAACTCACTGGCAAAAATCAAGGATAAAAACGATATATAACACAAAAAGGGGAGAATAACGCAAAAAGAGACCAAGGAATCGCATCAGCAAATTCCTTGATCTCATCAGCCTTTATAATTAGTCAGCCGCAATAATCTCTTTCTTATTATAAGAGCCGCAAGCCTTGCATACTCTGTGAGGCATCATTAAAGCGCCACACTTGCTGCACTTTACTAATGTAGGAGCACTCATCTTCCAGTTTGCTCTTCTCTTATCTCTTCTACCTTTAGAAGATTTATTCTTTGGACATATAGACATTGTTACACCTCCTTATTCGCGTTAAAAATATCTTTAATCGCTGCCATTCTGGGATCGGGAACGAAATCATCGCATCCGCAGTCACCATCATTCAGATTCTTACCGCAAATCTTGCAAATTCCTTTGCAGTCTTCTTTGCACAAAATCTTCATCGGCCAATTCAATAATATTTCATTATTGACTAGTTCATCCACATTTAAGTGATACCCTTCCATAAAGTCTGATAAGTCGTCCTCATCTGCATCAACCTCAGTGCAGTCCGGTGATGCGACCTCATTTTCAAAGGATAAATCAAATGTATAATCAACATCTCTCAAGCACCTGTCACATGGAAATGTAAACGTGAGCTTTACACTTCCTTCGACCAATGCTTTTGATTGTCCTATATTAGAAAGCTTCAATGCAACAGGACTCTTCTCCTTTACAGAAAAGGTTCCAAGCTGATTTGTAAATGTATCTGCATCATAAACAGCATTCAGCTCCTGCACTTGTCCTTCATTTGTAAATACATCTGTCAAATTCACTAACATAGTAGACTCCTATCCACACATTCACATATTATACATAACCATTTATTTTTTGTCAACTAGATTCTCAAATATTTTCTGATTAATATAATTGTATGATTTTCTGTGTAATTCATACTTTTTCATGGTATCATAAGAATGGATGTATTTCAATCATTCTTTGAAAATCATAAAACAGCAGTATTTCAGAAAGGTATCATTTTATGAAAATTGCAGCGGTCATTGCAGAATATAACCCTTTCCATAACGGTCACAAATATCAGCTTGAGACAATCCGCAAACAGCTTGGTGCGGATTATATCCTTGTCATCATGAGCGGAGATTTCATGCAGCGCGGCATCCCTGCCATTGTCAATAAATACGAACGCTGTCAAATGGCGCTTGCAAATGGCGCTGATTTAGTTTTTGAGCTTCCGGTCTACTTTTCTCTCGGCAGTGCGGAATATTTTGCACAAGGGGCTGTATCGCTCGCCGACAAGCTTGGTGTTGTCGATTTACTGCACTTTGGAAGTGAATCAGGCGACATTTCCCTATTAAAGAGCTGTGCTATGATGATGGCTGACGAGTCCAAGGAATATAAAGCTTTCTTAAATACTTATCTCAAAGAAGGCAATTCCTTTCCTGCTGCAAGAAGCAAGGCTGTCACAAAGCTGTATGAGCGCAATGCTTTTTCACCTGACATGAAAAGTAAGTCTGCCATGAAACAGTATAACAATAATTCTCTTTCCTATAACTGTTCTGATATTGAAGCTGTATTTTCCAATCCGAATAATATTTTGGGAATCGAATATATCAAAGCGCTTATCCGGCGAAACAGTTCTATCACACCTGTGACGCTTGCGAGAAAGGGAGAAGGCTACAATTCTGATTCCCTTTCTTCCCAAAGCTTTGTCTCGGCTAATGCAATCCGCACAGCACTGGGAAAAATGGATTCACCCTCCAAACAGCACATGGGTATCGGAGAGCTTCAGCCGCATATTCCGGAATCCGTACATGAGCTATTAAAAAACAGCCTCGAAACATGCGGCTGCTATTTGTTTCCGGATGATTTTTCCGAAGTTCTTTTATACAAGCTGCTGCAGACTTCTGTTTCAAAAAATGCACTTTCATGCTTTTATGACATCGGCTGTCCGCTTTCCAATACGATCTATAACAAGCTTATGGATTTCACATCATTTACAGAATTTGCAATGCTTTGCAAGAGCAGAAACCTGACCTGCTCCCGCATATGCCGCGGACTGATGCACATTCTGCTTGACATGACGCAGGGGCAGGCAGACCTGTTCAAAAGTAATGATTACAGCCTGTATGCACGGCTTCTTGGATTTACGGCGCATGGACAAAAGCTGTTGAAATCCATAAAGGCGAATGCTTCCATTCCTATCATTACAAAGCCTGCAAGGGCGCTAAGGCAGCTTGACGGCGCTGCTTTCACATCATTTCAGGCTGACCTTCATGCTGCGGCGGTATACGAAGGTGTAAAACAGCAAAAACAGATGCGTTGGCAAAACACTTCTCAAACGCTCCATCTTCCGAATGAACTGACACGCGAAATAATAAGACTTCCATAGCACAATTATGGAAGTCTTACTTTAGATATAATATCTTATAATATCATTAATTCTTAAAGCTGTGAATTGGTGCCGGTATTCTTCCGCCGCGGTTTACGAACGCATCACAGGAGAATTGGTTGACAGGCATAATTGGTGCATGTCCAAGGAGTCCGCCGAACTCTGCATTGTCTCCTACCGTCTTGCCAATAACCGGTATGACACGAACTGCTGTTGTTTTCTGGTTCACCATACCGATAGCAAGCTCATCTGCTATGATTCCTGCTATCGTTGCAGGCTTTGTATCTCCGGGAATTGCAATCATATCAAGTCCTACAGAGCATACACATGTCATAGCCTCAAGTTTCTCAATCGTAAGTGCACCCGCATTGACTGCATCAATCATTCCCTGATCCTCACTGACGGGAATAAACGCACCACTAAGTCCGCCTACATAGGAAGAAGCCATCACACCGCCCTTCTTCACCTGATCATTTAAGAGCGCAAGTGCCGCTGTTGTACCCGGTGCACCTGCATATTCCAATCCTATCTCGCATAAAATATCAGCCACACTGTCACCAATTGCAGGGGTCGGCGCCAATGACAAGTCTACAATGCCAAAAGGAATACCAAGACGCTTAGATGCCTCCTGTGCAACCAATTGTCCTACTCTCGTTACCTTGAATGCAGTCTTCTTAATTGTCTCGCACAATATCTCAAAATTTGCTCCGCGCACACTCTCCAATGCATTCTTGACAACACCGGGACCACTGACGCCTACATTGATAATCGCATCTGCCTCTGTCACTCCATGAAAGGCTCCTGCCATAAATGGATTGTCATCCGGTGCATTACAAAATACCACGAGCTTCGAGCATCCGATGGAATCATTATCCTTTGTCAGCTCAGCCGTTTCCTTGATGATATCTCCCATAAGCCTTACAGCATCCATATCAATACCAGTCTTGGTAGAACCGAGATTCACAGAGCTGCACACGAGCTCTGTCTCCGCAAGCGCCTGCGGAATGGAACGTAAAAGAAGTTCATCTGCTTTAGTCATTCCCTTAGAAACTAACGCGGAATATCCTCCGAGGAAATTCACTCCTACGTCCTTTCTTGCTCTGTCCAGCGTCTTTGCGATGGTCACAAAGTCCTGCGAAGTCTTGCATGCAGAGCCTCCGACTAAGGCAATCGGCGTAACCGAAATTCTTTTATTGACAATGGGAATACCAAATTCCTTCTCGATCTCAGCCCCGGTTGCAACAAGGTCTTTTGCCACTGTCGTAATCTTGTTGTAAATTTTCTCGTTTAATCTGTCAAGGTTTGAATCGATGCAGTCAAGCAGGCTGATACCGAGCGTAATCGTCCTTACATCAAGATTCTCCTTTTCAATCATTTTATTCGTTTCTAACACTTCGTTTATATTTATCATATCAAATGCCCTCCTTTAATCCAGCTTACAATCTGTGCATGCTGTTAAAGATTTCCTCTCTCTGGCATCTGATAATAACGCCGATTTCTTCGCCAAGCTTGTCAAGGTCGTCAGAAACCTCGCTTACAGACTTTATTGAACTGCTCATGTCAGCAATCATCATCATATTGAAATAATCGTCTACAATTGTCTGTGAAATATCAAGGATATTGACTTTATTCTCAGCAAGATATGTACATACTTTTGCAATAATACCTACTGTATCTTTCCCTACTACTGTTATAATTGTTTTCTTCATAATGCATGGCTCCTATCTTTCTATGTATCTTTTTTCATAACTATCAGTATCTTCATAGTTATATGGCTGCACTGTTACATCGTATTCCTACCCAAACAGTCCTTTTTATCATACCGAATAATCATTTAAATTTCAACTAATTGTGAAATTTCACTTCGATTTGCGACAAAAATCGGAAAATCCTCCGGCTTATATGGGTTATCTGCCATGGATATTTCCAGTCTCACAGTCTCATACGCAAGCTCTGCCATATTATTTTCCTTGCTCAAATGTCCTAAAAATACCGCCTTTAAATTATCATGGAGAAGTCTGCTCAAAAGCCTTCCGGAAAGTTCATTGGACAGATGTCCCTTATTTCCAAGAATCCGCTGCTTCAATGCATAAGGATACGGCCCTACCTGAAGCATATTGATATCGTGATTTGCCTCTAACAAAAGCGCATCCATTCCCCGTAAGCTCTCAACGGTATACTCGTCATATGTCCCAAGGTCTGTTGCAACTGCCATTCGTTTGCTGCCGTACTGGAACCGGTACGCTACCGGCTGGGCAGCATCATGAGATATCTTCATCGGATTGACCGTAATATCCTTTAATATGAATTTCTCGTCAGCCCTAACCACACGAAAAAGTGAGTCATCTATCACTCCAAGATTACTCACTTTTTTGATGGCAGCTATCGTTCCTTCTGTAGCATAAATAGGAATACCGAATTTCCTGCACATGACTCCCAGACCACTAATGTGGTCTGCGTGCTCATGCGTAATCAGTATTCCATCAATGTCTTTTCCTGTAAGTCCAAGCTCATTTAAACCCTCTACAGTCCTTTTACAGCTTATCCCCACATCCACCAGAAGATGCGTGGCCTCCGTACCGATATAGATACAATTCCCACTGCTTCCGCTGGCTATACTGCACATTTTCATCTGTCTAAAACCTCTATCCTATTATTTCCTATCTGTTATTTCCTGTATTATTTACTTCCAATATACCTCAATCTTATCTCCGTTGTAAAGCTCTTGTGTGTATTGAGCATCTTTTCCGTTTACAAGAGTCGCAATTCCTGAACCGCGCATTCTGCTCGTATCAAAATCAATATAGTCAAAAATATCCACAAACGTGTAATTCTCCTTGCCTCTCATAACAATCGGCTTCTGATTTACGATGACAATAATCTTCTTGCCTGCATCTTCGGCTTCTTCTGTTTCTCCGTCATCCTGCTTTGCAGCATGTCCCTTCTTATCTCCGGCATCAGGAACCGTCTCCTGCTGCGAAGCCTCCGCTTCTGTCCTGCTTTCTAACACAGCCTCCTTCTGCGGCTCTGCCTTTGTTGCTTCGGCAGAGGCAGTTTCCGGCTCTGCGGCAGTTTCAGCTTCCGTTTCATTCTTTCCTGTCTCTGCTTTTCCTGCTTTCTGCTCTTCTGTTCTAAAAGCTTCTGCTCTCTGTGCTTCCGGTTTTGAGGATTCTATTTGGGAAGCTTCCGGTTTTAAGCTCTCTGCCTTCACCGTTTCTGCTTGTGCTGCTTCTGCTTTCTGTGTCTCTGGTTTTGAAGCTTCCGGTTCTGTTGCTTCTGCTTTCAAATCCTCCGGTTTCAAGTTACCTGCCTTCTGTTCTTCTGTTTTCAGGCTCTCTGTTTTTCCGGATTCGCCAGCCCGTGAAGCATGTCCGCCTGCGGATGCAGCACGATATGCTCCCTTGCTTGCCTCAAGCTGGGCTGCTCTGTAGATTTCCTTAAGCTCAAGCTCCCGTTTGCTCTTAATTTCAAGCTTATCAGAATCATGAATCATCACATCGCTCTCTGCTTTTTTACCATTGACATACAGAATCATATCTTCTGCAGAAAGCCCCATAAATTCAAAAAATCCATCATATGTATAAGCCTGTGTCAGTTCTATCTCATCACCGTCCTGTATGGCATATTCCTCTGTCACCATAGCTCCGTTTACCCTTACAGGTTTTGTAATGTGCACTTCATCGCCATTTATCGTGAGCGTAATCTTTCCGTTATAATCAGCGAGATCTGCTATCTTCTCCTGTGCAGGCGCTCCAAGCGTTGACTCCTTCAGCGTAATGACATCATTTGCCTGAATGTTATAATTCAGGTTTACTTCCTCATCATTGACATACACATGTGCACTCTCTCCATACTCACCTCTTGCAACACAATTCTTGCCATTTACCGTATAATGAAGCTCCTTGCCGCGTCTGGGGAACAGCGCTTCACGCGTAAAAGCCGCCTGCATTGCTGCATCCATCACCGTAAGCTTATTATTATCATACAGCTTTATCCGGTTTCCATTAAAGGTTATATAGATAAAATTGTTATTCTGTTCATAATAGGTCAGGCAAATTCCTACAGGCGTAATAATTGTAGAATCCTTTAGGGCACCATCCGGGAATTCAACATCCCCCATAATCTCCTCGCCGCGAATCGCGACACGCTTCGGGTCAAGCCCGAGTTCTTCAGCAACCTTCGCATCAAAGCCTTTAATCTTTCCGCCGCCGCCGACAATAAATACAGCGCTCGGTGAGGTTCCGCCATTCAATTCCCTGATGGTGTCCGCCGTGAGCTTTGACATTTTGTCAATCTCCGGCTGGCAGATTGCTACCACCTCATCAGCTGTAATTGTCTGCTCCATGCCCATAATATCCTCATAGACGATTTTGTCATGATGAAGGGCTGCCGTCTTTATCTGCTCAGCTGTTGTAAAGTCAATCAGGCAGGTCTTTGCCAAAAGTTCCGTGAGAGAATCCCCCGCATAAGGAAGCATTCCAAATGCGACAACACTTCCATCATTGGTAATGGATATATCAGATGTTCCTGCACCGACATCAATCATTGCAATATTTAAAAGCCGGAACTTCTCCGGTATCGCTACCCGTATTGCGGCAATCGGCTCCAGTGTGAGATTTGCAACCTTTAAGCCTGCAAGCTCCACAGCGCTGTACAAGCCGTCAACCACATCATCCGGCAGAAATGTCGCAATCATGTCCGCGCCAATGTTCTTTGCCTTGTGATGCTCCGGCTGCCCCATCCACAGCCCGTTCAGAAAATATCTCACAACCGAATAACCGACACAATAAAAATGAATATCCGTGTCATTTTTTTCCTGAAAATCGGCAAATGCCTGCTCAACTCCTATGGAAACCAGTGCACTGATATCTTCCTTCGTAACATTCCGCTCCTTGTCAAGCTCCATGTCCACATGCACATTCATCGTCTTAAGCACACGCCCGGCTGCTGCAATGCATACCTCATCAAGCTTCAGCCCTGTCTTTTCCTGCAGTGCCTTTCTGATATCTGCGATAGTGGCAGCCACACGGTTGATATCATGAATCTGTCCGTCAAGCATCGCACGCGTCTGATGCTGGCGGATTTCCTGTGCTGCAACTACAAATCGTTCATCCTTTTTGTAGCCCACCATTCCAACTACATTTCTCGTGCCAATATCAAGTCCGAATACAATTTCTTCTTCATTCAAATTCATCTGGTTCATGCCTTCTCCCCCATAATTTGTGTAATCTGTTTGTAGGTTTCCTCCAAATCACCATTGTTTGTTATAACAACCTGGCAGTGCTTCCTGAATTCTTCCTCACTGAGCTGTCCCCTCATAATATCTGCTGTTTTTTGTGCACTGTAATGCCTGCTCTCGGCAAGCCGCTTCTCCCGTACCGCCGCATCCGAGTGAATATACCACAATTCATCTGCTATCTGGTCATAGTGTTCCTCAATTAAAAGCGCCGCCTCTATAAAAAAGTAGTCTGCCCCGCCTTTTTGTTTTTCATATGCAATCTGCCCCAGAATATACTTTTTTACCTCCGGATGGACGATTTTATTGACACTCTCAAGAAGTGTCCGATTGCCGAAAATCACTGCCGCCATCTTTGTTTTGTCTATTGTGCCGTCTTGCTTCAATATATTCCTTCCGAGCAGCTCCACAAGCTTCTGATAACAGTCCTGCCCCGGCTCATACAGCAAATGCGCTGCCTCATCTGCTCTGATAATTCTGCATCGATAGTGCTTCTCAATATAGGAAAGCACCTGTGTCTTTCCTGCTCCTACTCCGCCTGTAATTCCTATAATCTTCATAATGCTTTATCCTGTAACGATTATTTTGCTTCATACCAATCTGTACCTGTATGAAGGTCTATCTCAAGCTTAACTGCCAATTCACACACATTCTGCATCTCATGGGAAAGTACTTTTCTGACTTCCTCAACCTCTTCTTCTCTTGTCTCAATCAGCAGCTCATCATGTATCTGCAAAATCAGCTTTGACTTTAAGCCCTTCTCCTTCAATGCGTCATATACATTGAGCATCGCATATTTAATAATATCCGCCGCTGTTCCCTGTATCGGTGAATTCATGGCAACGCGTTCGCCAAAGGAACGCTGCATGAAATTCGAGGATTTCAGCTCCGGAACAGGTCGCCGCCTGCCAAACATTGTCTCACAGTATCCCTTTTCCTTGGCATCGGACACCGTTTTATCCAGAAAGCTCTTGATTCCCGGATAAGTCTTAAAGTACTCATCAATATAAGCCTTCGCTTCCTTTGTCGTAATGCTCAAATCCTGGCTTAAGCCAAAGGAACTGATACCATAAACAATACCGAAATTAACAGCCTTGGCATTGCGTCTCTGTAAGTCCGTAACCTCCTCAAAAGGTGTGTGAAAAACCTTAGAAGCCGTAATTCTATGGATATCCTCATCCATTTTATAGGCTTCTATCAGCTGCTTATCATCTGACATGTGCGCCAATACCCTCAGCTCAATCTGTGAATAGTCAGCATCCATAAAAATACAGCCCTTTTGCGGCACAAATACCTTTCGAATCCGTCTGCCAAGCTCCATGCGCATCGGAATATTCTGTAGATTCGGCTCTGTCGAGCTTAGCCGCCCTGTCGCTGTAATCGTCTGGTTAAAGCTTGTGTGTATCTTATTGTCCTTGTCTATATATGCAGCAAGCCCGTCAGCGTAAGTTGATTTCAGCTTTGTAAGCCCGCGGTATTCCAGGATATCCTTGATAATCGGATAATCCGGTGCAAGCTTCTCAAGCACATCTGCCGCTGTCGAATATCCTGTCTTTGTCTTTTTACCGCCTGGAAGCTTCAGTTTCTCAAACAGGATTTCCCCTAACTGCTTGGGAGAATTAATATTAAAGTCTTCTCCTGCTTCTTCATGAATCGTTTTTTCCAACTCCTGTATTCTGCCGTTGAGTGCCTTTCCATACTCCTTCAGTTCCTCCGGCTTTACAAGAATGCCTTCGCGTTCCATGTCAAAAAGCACGTAGGTTAAAGGCATCTCCATATCCCGAAACAGCTTGTCCATTCCATTTTGTTTTAATGCTTCCTCGAGAATCGGCTTTGCCTTGAATAAAATATACGTCTCCCTTGCAAGATAAGACAGACACTCATTCCTTTTATTTCGATATGCTGTGGAAAAATCTGCCTTTCCAAAAATTTCAGACCATCTCTGAAATGTAATATCTAGATACTCTCCGGCTACGTCCGCTGTCTCATAGTCGTTTTTCAGCGGATTCACCAAATAAGCTGCAATTTTACAGTCAAAAATATTCTTGGTAATTTCATGTGAAGACAGCTTTTTGTCCATCTCCTCAGAAATCATACCTGCATAATCATTCTTGGCATCAAACATCGCAATCGACATTTGCTTCGTTGTCAGCATGACATCAAGCTGTATCTTAATAGCTTCCTTTGGGATTGTATCAGAGCTTTCAATTAGATAAATATTTTTTTCATTGTCCGAACCGCCGCACAGCATACAGCCGAAAATGCCTTCCTCCTCCTCAAGCTGCAGGAAAAGCTGTCCGTTTGCACCAGAACCCAAATCTCCTGAGTTTTTTGCCTTGATATCAATGATTCTGACTGCTGCATTTTGGGCTTTCATCGCTGTTTCAAAAGCCTTTTGGGTGTCTTCTAAAGTCCTTATCTCAATGACCTTGATATCCTTTTCAATATCCACCTCTGATACCTGACTTGTCTGCTCAAAACGGTTTAAGAAATTTTTAAAGGAAAGCTGTTTGAACTTCACATAAGCCTCCGGCGTAAACAAAACGCCAAGCTTTGCCTTCTCATACGAAAAATCGATATCTGCATCTGTATCAATTGCCGCAAGTGTCTTGCTCAGGTCTGCCAAATCTCTATGTCCGGCAAGGCTTTCCCTCACACTCTTTTTTGATATTTCATTAATATGTGCATATATATTTTCAATAGAACCATAAACCGTCATCAGCTCTGTCGCTGTCTTCTCACCAACTTTGGGCACTCCCGGAATATTGTCAGACGCATCGCCCATCAGTGCCTTCAGCTCTATGAACTGTGAAGGTGTCACCTTATACACTGCCTCCACATCACTTGCATAATAATCCTCAATCTCGGTTTTACCGCCTTTTGTTTTTGGTATGCGGATTTTGATATGGTCAGATGCAATCTGCAGCAAATCCCTGTCGCCCGACACAAGTATAGTCTCCATGCCCTCGCTCTCAGAACGCCTGGCAATTGTTCCCATAATATCATCTGCCTCTAAACCTGCTTTTTCAACCGTATGCACGCCCATAGCGGCAAGCACCTCTTTCATCACAGGTATCTGCTCATGAAGCTCCTCAGGCATTGGTTTCCGGGTTCCCTTATATTCCGGATATAACTGGTGACGAAAGGTCGGCTCCTTCCTATCGAATGCAACCGTCAGATATTCCGGCTGTTCCTCCTCTAATATCTTAAACAAAATATTCAAAAATCCATATATAGCATTCGTATGAAATCCTGCCGAATTGGTCAATATCGGAACTCCATAAAATGCCCTGTTCAAAATGCTGTATCCATCTATCAATACAATCTTACTCATTCCGCTCTAAGCTCCTCCCAGCAAAAAAATACAAAATATCAAGGCTGCAACTAAAAAAAGACCGGCTTTGAGCTGCCCGCATACCTTTTTTCGATTCATGGTACGATTCAGCTTATCTTCCAGTTCACTCTGCACATCAATATCATCTGCATTTTCCAGTCTGCTTATACCTTCCAGCAAAAGATATTCTATCGTAAGCTCCTCCATACATTCACTGCAGGAATGTACATGCTCCACAAATTTCTGCTCTGTATCCCTGTCCAGCTCATCTTTCAAAAATAAGTGGATACAGTGCTGTGTTTCCTTACAATCCATTGATACCCTCTTCACCCATATGATTTATAAAGGCAGCCATTCATCAAAAAAACATTTGTTCTGTAAAGGCTTCTGATTTTTTTGCCATGGCTTGTTTCCATAATTTATTTACCTTCCTATAATACACTATATTTTCGCATTTTGAAAGAGTTTCGTGAAATTATTTTACTTTTTTAGCCGCTGCCCGCCTTACGGCTTTCCCATAATGGAATCCAACCTGTTTGAATTCCATTACGGGAATGAAACAGCCTTGCCTCTACATCATGGAATCCCCATCACGAAGCTTTTGTATTAGCTGCTGCATTTCTTCCTTGCTCTTTACACTCTTACTTTTTGCCAAAAGCTGCTCCTTTTCGTACTCTGTCATCCTGCTGTAATGATTAAGCGCCTTCTCATCCATTGCCATTCCAAAAGCAAGACCAAGCGGCAAACTATCCTGCATCATGCTATCTGTAAAATCCATTGTCACACCTCTGTCTTTCTTATTGCTCATTATGCGCAGCGTCCAGCCAATAGACTGAACTGCTGCCATTGTTCCATATCTTGTTGCTGTTTTAGTTTTGCCCAATTCATTTTATTGTATGACATTCTCTGCTTATTGGAATTATTATCTTGTAACAGTTCAGCTATAATCTTTAATTTTTTTAATTTTCCACTTGCAAACATTGTCAAAATGTGCTATTATATCTTTTGTCATCACGACACACATTATACTTGCCGGTGTGGCGGAATGGCAGACGCATCAGACTCAAAATCTGACGGGGGCAACCTCGTGCCGGTTCAAGTCCGGCCACCGGCATAAAATAAACAGTCTTAGAACAGACTGTTTATTTTTTATATATTTTCAAGATTGGTCTGCACTATTCCTCTCCATTCTTAAATCTTGTAATCATCTCATTCGTCAGGCTGATGCCGTCATACTCTGTCGGTATCTCGTCCCTTCCCATCCATTCTCCTGTCGAAAGTTCTTCTTCGTCAAGCTGAATATGGTTATCTCCGTCAAGCTCACAATAAAATCCCAGCAAAAGCGTATCGCTAAACGACCACGGCTGACTCTTATAATAGCGAATATTCTTAACCTTTATGCCAACCTCTTCCATCACTTCACGCCGCACTGTGTCCTCGGCCGTCTCTCCTATCTCCGTAAATCCGGCTATTAGTGCATATTTTTTATAATCACGTCCTGCGTACTTCGTCATCAGTATTCGGTCTCTATCCTTGTCGATTACACCTACAATCACAGCAGGAGCTATTTTCGGATAATGCACAGCATTACACTTTGGACAGCGCATCATGCGTTCCTTTTTATCATGCACCAGCAAAGCGCCGCATTCACTGCAGAATTTTTCGGAAGCATACCAATTCGCCAACTGACAGGCAGTGATACCTGCAAATGCCATGTAATCCGGTCCCTTGCTTCGAAATACATTCTGCTGCGCGTATTCATAATGCTCCTCAACCTGTTCAGAAAGTTTATCCGGCTCTCCAAGAAAGAATTTATGCATTTTCCCATTGATTTCAATGCAGAATAAATAAATGTAAACCATTTTTGAATCAATTTCTTCAAAAAGCGGATATTCTATCATTTCTGCTTTCTTTTTTACCAATACATTCCGCCCTTTTACAAACATTATATAGCTTCCTTTTTCGGGCGCCTGTTCCTTATACTCGTTGTGAAATATTCCTGTTTTTATATCCTGTATCATCGTATTCCCCACCTTACAGTTTCTGTCTATAACATATTCATGAAAAATTGCTCTAAGTTTGAGAACTAATAATCTCAACTGCATATTTTCCGGAAAAAGTATATGAAGAAATGGACTTTTTTGAGTCCGCAAACCCAAAAAAGCCCAAAATTATAGTTCAGTGCAAACAGCTGTTTTATTTTCAATCTTCAAGATATGATTAGTGATGGAACAATCTGATACCTGTAAAGCACATTGCCATATGATACTTGTTGCAGGTCTCAATGACATTGTCATCTCTAATAGAGCCGCCCGGCTGTGCAATATACTTCACACCGCTTCTGTGCGCTCTCTCTACATTATCGCCAAATGGGAAGAAAGCGTCCGATCCAAGCGCTACATCTGTCATCTTGTCAAGCCATGCACGCTTTTCCTCTCTTGTCAATACCTCCGGCTTCTCTGTGAAGAAATTCTCCCATGTGCCATCAGCAAGTACGTCCATATAGTCATCACTCATATAGACATCAATCGTGTTATCTCTGTCAGCACGTCCAATCTTCTCCTTAAACGGAAGACTGAGCACCTTGGGATTCTGACGAAGGAACCAGTTATCTGCCTTACTGCCTGCAAGTCTTGTGCAGTGAATACGGGACTGCTGTCCTGCCCCAATGCCGATTGCCTGTCCTCCCTTTACATAACATACAGAGTTTGATTGTGTATACTTCAATGTAATCATCGCAATCGCAAGATCAATTTTAGCCTGTTCCGGAATCTCCTTATTGTCTGTCACAATGTTTGAAAAAAGTGCATCATCAATCACAAGCTCATTTCTGCCCTGCTCAAAGGTAATGCCGTATACATCTTTTGTTTCCACAGGATTAGGCACATAGTCAGGGTCGATTTGAATCACTGCATAATTTCCCTTCTTTTTCGCCTTTAAGATTTCCAGTGCCTCCGGCTCATATCCCGGCGCAATAATTCCATCTGACACCTCGCGCTTAATCAGCTTCGCTGTATCAACATCACACACATCTGATAAAGAGATGAAATCGCCAAACGAAGACATTCTGTCAGCGCCTCTTGCTCTTGCATATGCACTTGCAAGCGGAGACAGTTCCCCCATATCATCTACCCAGTAAATCTTTCTCTCGATTTCATTCAAGGGAAGTCCTACTGCCGCACCTGCCGGTGATACATGTTTGAAGGACGCTGCTGCCGGAAGTCCTGTTGCTTTTTTTAACTCCTTTACAAGCTGCCAGCCATTAAATGCATCAAGGAAATTGATGTATCCCGGCTTTCCGTTCAATACCTCAATAGGAAGCTCACCGTCCTTCATATATATTTTTGATGGCTTCTGATTTGGGTTGCAGCCGTATTTCAATTCTAATTCTTTCATTGTGTATTCTGCTCCTTTTTCCGTAAAATCAATATATTTCTATGGCAAAAACATGATGAGATAAAGACTTCTGACATACATCTGTCTTATTCATTTTTATTATAAATCTTTGACTCATACGTTCCTGTTGCAATATCAATAAATCTGATGAAAAGCGATACCTTATTATCCGCATTTAAGCTGTTCCACACCATATCGCCGAACTCGTTCATGTCGTCTGGAATATCTACAAGCTTAGGCTCTCCCTCAAAGCTTGGAAGCGGATTGCCGTCTCCCATATACGTATGAATAAAATGTCCCTCACCTGCTGCCGGGTTACTGTATGCAAAGGTATAACGATTGCAGGCATCCGGATTGCCATTGCTGCTCTTTAAGATAGACATTGCATAATTATAGCTGCCATTTTCAATATGCAGAATACCTGAAATTCTCGGTGTGTAATTCGGTGCATCCGGCTCAAACTCTCTTGTTCTGAGTGCCTGCTCAAAAGTCATCTGCTTGTCCATCAGCTCATAAATCGTATCCGTCTGATCACCGTTTGTCACAATCGTCTTGTTGCCAAGTACACGTACCGGTGCATAAATGATAAGGCTCGGATCGCTCAGCTTAGAAGGGTCAAATGCCTGTGTACGGATACCCTCTCCATCTTCAACAAACACACGGTTACGGCTGTTCTCACTTCTTCCCATGATAAAGTAAGCGATTGCGGCCTTCTTTCCATCCTTTGTCCTGCCGATAACAATCCCTCTGCCGGGATAAGCATTTCCCTTAAGCTCCTGTTCCAATGATAACATGTTCATTCTAAACCCTCCTATGTACCAAAAATAGTGTGAAAGCATGGTGCCCGTATAAAATTAAACGCCAAAAACCGCCTGGACACACTGATACCATGCTGCCCAGGCGGTCGGCTTCTAACATATTATACACTCCCTGTAGGTCATCCTACACAGCACCAATATCATGAGCGCTGCTTCCGCCAGTCGTGTACCTGTTTTTATCATATATGATAGAAGAAATTTTGGCAAGGAAAATTTTAAGAATCTTAGCGTCAAAAACCTCGTATTATATATTCCTCTGATTACTCAAATACCGAATGCACACACCGTTTACGTGCAGCACATCTCCTTCTAGTCTTCTTGAAAACATAATCTTGCTGTCCTTGTCCTTTATAATCTCAATATCCTCGTCACTGCTGTTGACAATTACTTCAAGGGTTTCTCCCCAGCCCATTTTTTGGAACTGAATCACCCGGGGATTGGCATAGTCAGCAGGGAAATGGAAATTTCGCTGGCGCATAAGCGGTTCTTCTTTTCTAAGCTTTATCAGCTGCTTTGTCATGGATATCTGTTCATTGTACTTGCCCTGTTCAATATCCTCCCACGGCATACAGCGGCGGCAATCCGGGTCAAATCCGCCCTCCATGCCGATTTCCGTTCCATAATAAATGCAGGTACTGCCCGGCATGGTAAACAGCAATGCCAGAAGGCAGTTATATTCATCCAGGCTGCCCATTACATTTCTAAGCCGTATGGTATCATGGGAATCCAGCATGTTAAACAGCACATCATTTGTCTGCTGCATATAATTTGTGTAGCAGCGGTTAATCATAAACTCAAAGTCCTCACCGGTAAGGCTCTTATCAAGGAAGAAATCCTTCATACTTCCGGCAAGCGGATAATTCATAACAGAATCATATTCGTCACCACGGAGCCATGGTATCGCATCATGCCATATCTCTCCCAGAATATAAATATCCGGCTTAATGGACTTTAATGCCTTGCGAAGCTCCTTACAGAATACATGTGATACCTCGTTTGCCACATCCATTCGGATACCGTCAACATCATACTTCTGAACCCAGCCGCAGGCAACTTTGAGCAGATAGTCCCGTACTGCCTGATTATTGGTATTCAGCTTTGGCATCGCATCAAAAAAAGCAAACGTATAAAGTTGTCCTTTCTTCGCTGCATCCCACTTGTCTGACAAAGGCCACTCGTTAATCATAAACCAGTCAAAGTATTCGGAATCTTTCCCCTTTTTCAGCACATCCTGCCACGGCTTAAAGAAATAACCGCTGTGATTGAATACTGCATCAAGCATAACACGGATTCCGCGTTTGTGGGCTTCCGCAACAAAATTCCGCATCGTCTCATCATCGCCGAAATGATGGTCAATCTTCTCATAATCCGTGGTATCGTACTTATGATTTGATGGCGCTTCATTTATCGGTGTCGTATAGATTCCTGTGATTCCCAAATCTTTCAAATAATCGAGCTTGTCCGTCATTCCCTTGATATCGCCGCCATAGAAATCCCGATGCCCGATACCGCCCTCATACTTCCATGGCTTAGTGTTTTCAGGGTCTAAAGAAGAATCTCCGTTGCAAAATCTCTCAGGAAAAATCTGATACCACACTGTTTCATTAACCCATTCCGGCACCTTGTTGACGTCAATAGGGTTCATCCAAGGCATCGTAAAGCACTGCCTGCTTCGTCCCTTAATATTCATCTGCTCCTCGCTGACAAAGCCGTCTTCAAAGTAATACCAGCGCTCCGTATCTGTCACCAATTCAAAATAATATTTTAATCTTTTAAATGCAGGCTTAATTGTTGTCGTCCACCAAATCTGATATTTCAGACGCTTCTTAAACGGAATATTTGCCTTATCACCGGTCCATTCCTCACCGCCGCCTAAAATACCATTTGCAAATGGATCTCCATAGACAATATTGACTTCCTTTACATCATATCCTGTTTTTATGTTAATGATAAGCTGATCTTCATCAAGCATATAGCAATAATTATCGACTGTTCTGTGATAAACTGACGCAAACTCCATATTCGTACCTGTTCCTTTCTGAAAATAGATTCCTTTTGCTCTTTTTATTAAACTATTTACAAAAAAGCATTTTTAGGAAAACGTTTTCCTAAAATGTTTTTTATAAAGCTCCCAACCGCAATCAGAAGCTTTATAGACATTATATATAAATATCAGCAAAATATCAACCCATAATTATATATTTTTAAATTAATATAACACTTGGTTCTTACGGCTTCCTCAAATCAGTTCACGTGCACTCTCCCTGCCACTACGTTCTCATAATCCTCAAGGTTCTTCTCCAGAAGCTTTGGCGTATCAAGTCCGTATGGACATTTCGAGGCGCATTTCCCACAGTGAAGGCACTCTTTAATCTTTGCCATCTCCGCCTGCCACTCCTCACTTAGCCAGTTTTTTGAAGGAGAACGGCGCAGAAGCTGTGAAATTCGTGCACAATTATTAATCTGAATTCCTTTCGGGCATGGCATACAGTAGCCGCATCCACGGCAGAAATCACCTGCAAGCTCTTTCAAATCCCTTTCATAGTCCGCCTTCATCTGTTCGTCCATCTCAGGTGTTTTCTCCTGAAACGACAAAAATTCCGCAAGCTCTGACTCCTTTTGTACGCCCCACAAAGGGAGAACCGACTCATGCTGACAGGCAAACCAATAGCAGAGCTTTGCGTTGGTAAGCAGTCCGCCGGCAAGCCCCTTCATGCCAAGAAAGCCCATTCCTGCTTCTTCACATTTCTTTGCAAGCGCAATTTCTTTCTCTGAGGATATGTATGCAAACGGAAACTGCAGCGTCTCATATAAACCGCTCTCAATCGCTTCCTCAGCAACACTGAGTAAGTGCGCCGTAATGCCGATATGCTTAATCTTCCCCTCTTTCTTTGCCTTTAGTGCGGCATCATAAACACCGTCTTCCTCTCCCGGCCGAAAGCATTTGGGTGCACAATGTAATTGATAGACGTCAATATAATCCGTCTTGAGCAGATTAAGCGATGTCTCTAAGTCCTCAAGAAGCTTTTCACCCGTCTTGGCAGCAGTTTTTGTTGCGATATAATACTTGCTTCTGTCAACACCCTCAAATGCAATTCCAAGCTTCTTTTCACTGTCACTGTAAGCTCTCGCTGTATCAAAGAAATTCACACCACCGTCAAGCGCCATGCGGATCAGCCTCACCGCACTGTCCGAATCAATTCGCTGTATGGGAAGTGCTCCAAATCCGCTTTTATTTGCGATAATTCCTGTGTTTCCAAGTCTTACTGTTATCATAATATCCCTTCCTTCTTCCATACTCTCAGTTTACAAATATATTTAATGATATAACAGCTATCAGAAAAAAGATAGTCCGCGAACATAAAAACAGAGAGCCGGGCACTTTTGCAAGTGATTCACTCTCTGTTTTAGGTCAATCTGCATCTCAGCCGGCATTCCTGCAGCTGTTCACCCGTGCTCTGCTTCATAAGTTTTCGGTTTTAGGGTTTCATATAGGCAGCTATCGCCTCAATACCATACATCAATGTATTGAGTCCATCCTGATACTTATAGTTTGTGTTAGATGCCAGCATACCGCTGATTCCGGTTGTAATCAGCCAGATATTCTCTGCCGCCTTATAGCTGTCTGTGTCAGCGCACACCTCACCTGCTGCCTTGCCCTCCTCTACCAGTTCCGTCAAGTCCTGCAGAATCTCATTTCTGACCCCCGCATCTGTTACCTTGTACAAAGCAGTATAATGCTGAAAATAAGCATTTTTTTCGTAAATATATGTAAATACGGCTTTCATATATACAATAAAGTTGTCATAATATGAAGCCTGCGGATTGAGTGCTGCCCTTGCACTTGCAATCAGTTCCTGATTACATCTTTGTGCAACGAGCAGATTAATCTCATCCACATCGCGAAATCTGTTGTAAATTACCCTCCTGTCACAGTTAAGCTCTCTGCACAGCCTCGTGACTGTCAACGCATCTGCACCCTCCCGGCAGCCTATATTTACAGCAAGGTCAATGATCCGCTTACTTGTTTCATCTTCAATTCGCTTTCCTTTTGAGAATGCCATATCTCTCACCCCATTCATAACTTTATTTTATCAGTTGTGAATGAAGATATCAAGACAATCGTCAGAATATTTGTATCAGCTCTGTATGGCTGTTTCTAATTTCCTGCTATTGCATTTCCTGTATAGAGCTGATAATACCTGCCTTTTTCCTCGATAAGCTCATCATGCGTACCGCGCTCTATGATTCTGCCTTGTTCCAGTACCATGATGCAGTCGCTGTTCTTAACGGTAGAAAGCCTGTGTGCAATGACGAATGTCGTTCTTCCCTTCATAAGCTTATCCATACCGTCCTGTACAATCTTCTCCGTACGGGTATCAATCGAGCTGGTTGCTTCATCAAGAATCAATGCAGGAGGGTCTGCAATCGCTGCTCTGGCAATTGCAAGAAGCTGTCTCTGTCCCTGGCTGAGGTTCGCGCCGTCTCCTGTCAGCAGCGTATTGTAACCATCAGGAAGGCGCTCGATAAATTCATGGGCATTTGCAAGCTTTGCTGCTGCAATAACCTCCTCATCTGTCGCATCAAGCTTGCCGTACCGGATATTTTCCATTACAGTGGCAGTAAACAGATGTGTATCCTGGAGTACAATGCCAAGAGAGCGTCTCAAATCCGCCTTCTTAATCTTATTGACATTGATACCGTCATATCGTATCTTACCATCCTGTATATCATAAAAACGGTTAATCAGGTTTGTGATAGTCGTTTTACCTGCACCGGTAGAACCTACAAAGGCAATCTTCTGCCCCGGTTCTGCAAACATTTTGATATTGTGCAGCACAATCTTTTCATCGGTATATCCAAAGTCTACATCGTCAAACACAACTGCTCCTTCCAATCTCTGGTAAGTGGTTGTGTCGCTTGCCTTATGATAATGCTTCCATGCCCACATTCCTGTATGCTTCTGCGTCTCTGTAAGCTCGCCGTTTACCTCCTCGGCGTTTACAAGTGTAACATAGCCTTCATCAGTCTCGGGCTGCTCATCCAGCATCTTAAAGATACGGTCCGCTCCGGCAAGCGCCATAACAATCGAGTTAAACTGCTGGCTCACCTGATTAATCGGCATATTAAAGCTCTTATTGAAGCTTAAGAAGCTTGCAAGACCGCCGAGCGTCAGACCGCCGATGTTTCCGAGTGCCAGAATGCCTCCTACAATCGCACAGACAACGTAGCTTAAGTTTCCCAGCTGCGAATTGATAGGTCCAAGCATATTGCCGAATTTATTGGCATTGTAGGAGCTTTCAAACAGCTCATTATTCAGCTCATTAAATCGTTCCATGCTCTCCTCCTCATGGCAGAACACCTTAACGACCTTCTGACCCTCCATCATCTCCTCAACATAACCGTTTACTGCACCGATAGATTTCTGCTGTGCAACGAAATACCTTCCGGATAGTCCGGTAGCCTTCTTGGTGACAACAAGCATCAGCGCAACCATGATAAGCGTTGTGACTGTAAGCGGCACACTCAGGATCACCATGCTGACAAACACACTGACAATTGTTATCGCACTGTTTAAGCACTGCGGCATACTCTGGCTAATCATCTGTCTCAAGGTATCAATATCATTTGTGTATCTTGACATGATATCACCATGCGCATGCGTATCAAAATATTTGATCGGCAGGGATTCCATCTTGTTAAACATATCATTTCTGATATTTCTCATTGTTCCCTGGCTGACATTAATCATAATTCTGTTATACAGATAAGAGGACAGCGCTCCGACAGCATAAAAGCATGCTACCCTGAAAATTGCATGTGCCAGCCCTGAAAAGTCCGGATTTTCCGTTCCTAACAGCGGCATAATGTACTCGTCTATCAGGGTTTGCGTAAACAAGGTACCCTGAATACTTGCAAACACACCCACAAAAATACATATGACAACAATAATTACATGCGGTGTATAATCCTTTAGAACATATCCCATAAGCCGTTTAAAAAGCTTACCCGGATTCTCAATCTTTGGTCTTGGTCCTGTTACCCGACGTCCTGGTCCCGGCATCAGTTGTCACCTCCATTCTCATCAAAGTCCGCATTTCCGCCTGTCTGCGACTCATACACTTCACGGTAAATCGGACTGGTCTTTAACAGCTCATCATGACTGCCGAATGCAGCGACAGCGCCGTTATCCATGACAATAATACGGTCCGCATGCTGTACGCTGCTGATTCTCTGAGCGATGATAAGCTTTGTCGTATCCGGTATTTCCTCTGCAAATGCCTTACGTATCTTGGCATCCGTAGCAGTATCCACTGCACTTGTACTGTCGTCAAGAATCAGAATCCTGGGTTTTTTCAGCAGTGCTCTTGCAATACAAAGTCTCTGCTTCTGTCCGCCGGAAACGTTTGTGCCGCCCTGCTCGATAAATGTGTTGTATTTCTCCGGCATCTTCTGTATAAACTCGTCTGCACATGCAAGCTGACAGGCTTTCCTGCACTCCTCCTCAGATGCCTCCTTGTTACCCCATCGGAGGTTTTCCAGTATCGTGCCGCTGAACAGTACATTTTTCTGCAGCACAACTGCTACCTGATTTCTGAGCGCCTCCATATCATATTTCCGCACATCGATTCCGCCTACCAGAAGCTCACCTGATGTGACATCATACAGACGGCTTATCAGGTTAACCAGACTTGACTTGGCACTTCCTGTTCCGCCCAAAATACCAATAGTTTCTCCTGATTTAATTTCAAGGTTGATATGATTCAATACCGGTTTTCCAGTCTTATTGTATGCAAAGGAAACATCCTGAAATGAAATGCTTCCGTCTTTCACATCCATAACAGGGTTTTCCGGATTTTCAAGGTCTGTTTTTTCCGTAATGACTTCTGCAATACGCTTTGCACTGGCATAGCTCATTGAAAGCATAACAAATATCATTGCCACCATCATCAGGCTCATCAGAATATTCATGCAGTATGTCAGCAGACTCATCATCTCACCTGTAGTCAGATTACCTGCGACAATTGACTTGGCGCCAAGCCATGAAATCAAGAGTATGCATGCATATACGGTTGCCTGCATCAGAGGCATATTGATGACAACCAGCTTCTCTGCCTTCAGAAACATATTGTAAATATTCTGATTTGCCTTTGAGAATTTCTCTTTTTCATAATCCTCACGCACATAAGCTTTTACGACACGAATTGCCGATACATTCTCCTGCACGCTTGCATTCAACGCATCATATTTTTCAAAAACCTGCCTGAAATATCTGTTTGCCCTTGGCAGAATCAATGCGATACAGATTGCCAGAAAAACAATTGCAACAAGATAAATGCTTGCAAGTCTGGCATTGATGGAAAATGCCATAACCATCGCAATAATCATGGATGCCGGTGCACGCATTGCCATACGCAGAATCATCTGGTACGCATTTTGAATATTCGTTACATCGGTCGTAAGTCTTGTAATCAGACTTGAAGTCGAATATTTATCAATGTTTGAGAAGGAATATGTCTGAATGTTCTCAAACATCGCCTTTCTGAGGTTTCTTGCAAAGCCTGTAGATGCTCTTGCACCGTACTTTGCTCCCATCAGTCCCGCCCACAATCCAATCAGCGCCATTACAATCATAACTGCACCGATTTTATAGATATGATTCAGGTTGCCTGCGTTGACGCCATCATCAATAATCGATGCCATCAGCAGTGGGATAATCATTTCCATGATAACCTCTAAAATCATGAAAACAGGCGTAAGCAGGGAATCTTTTTTAAATTCCTTAATTTGTGCGCCTAATACCTTTAGCATAATAATCTTCCTTTCCTGTTTTATTATGAATAACCATAAAACACCTTGAAATGATGCTCTGGGTTATTTGCTCATATTTTCGAGAAGTTTTTCCGATACCTTATAAAAAATATCAAGCTCATCCTCTTCAATTCCCTCAAGCAGAGCGATATCCATCTTGTCAATAATATCCTTTGTCTTTTTAGCCGTTTCCGCCCCCTGTTCGGTAAGAAGGATTCTTTTGAGTCTTGCATCTCCTGCAACCGCTTCTCTTTTGATATATCCCTTTTTCTCCATAAGCTGTAATATGGCAGTCACGGTAGAACGCTTGATATTAAATTCAGACTCTATCGTTTTCTGGTAAATTTCTCTGTCCTGATTGCGCTGCAGATAGCCCATAATCCAGCCATGCATAAAAGTGACTTCATCAAGGCCTTCCTCAATTCCGCATTTTAAAAATTTGTTCTTAAATGCTCCATTCAGGCTTTTAATCATATGACCTATTTTTCTCTTACCAGGCGGCGCGGAATTGCATTTCTCTATGTCCCCCGGCTGGTGCTGTCCTTTTTTTCTGTGCCTGCTGATATCAGAACTGCATTTACTTAGACTCTCCGTATCTTCTCACCTCTTTTCCCCATCACAAACTTTTTGTTCGTTCTCAAACTGTTCGTGTGCTAACATTTTATTATCTATTCACACATTCGTCAATACCTATCAATTCTTTTCATAATGTTTATATTTTTTTAAGATTTCTGCCGGCATTTCTTTAGAATCAGAAACAGTCCGATTTGTGCTCCTGTACACTGACGTCAGGTTTCTATATGCGTAAAAAGACTGTCAGTTTGATTGTTCTGACAGTCTTTACAATTCATATGCTTTTATTTTCCCTGAGCAGCTATTTTTTCCGCTAAATCCTGCAGGTACATCCAGCGCTCCATTTTTTCTTCAAGAAGAAGCCCGGCTGCCTCTTTCTCCTTTGTCAGCTCACCAAGTTTAACAAAGTCTCTGCTGTTTTTTACGATTTCCTCATCCAGCCTGGCAAGCTTTTCTTCAAGCTTTGCAATCTCATCATCAATTGTCTCATATTCCTTCTGTTCTTTATAGGAAAATTTCAATTTTTCCTGCCGGTTCTTAATATTTTTCAAGCCGGATTCCTTCTCCGTGATAATTGAAACCTCCGGCTTACTGCTTTTGCTTTCCTCAGCAGCTTTTGCATCTGAGGCTTCTTCCTCCCAAAGTCTTGCCTGATAATCCGTAAAACCGCCCTCGTACTGTTTAATCGCTCCATTCTGAAAAGCAAAAATCCGTCTCACCACCCTGTCAAGGAAGTAGCGGTCATGGGAAACGGTAATTACAATGCCGTCAAAATGGTCAAGATAATCTTCCAGAATCGTAAGTGTGCGGATATCCAAATCATTTGTCGGCTCATCAAGAATCAATACATTCGGAGCCTCCATCAGCACACGCAGCAGATTCAGCCTCCGTTTCTCTCCGCCGGAAAGCTTGCCGAGCAGGGAGTATTGTTTTTCAGGCGGAAACAAAAAACGGTCAAGCATCACAGATGCCGAAACGGAGCCGTCTGCCGTCTGCACATACTCCGCAGTATTTCTAATATAATCTATGACACGCATGTCAGGTTTCATGTACGCCAGACCCGCGTCTTTATCATTTCGGATTTCCTGTGCATAATATCCGATTTTAATGGTCTGCCCTATGACGACCTCACCTGCATCAGGCTTTTCCATGCCGCAGATGATCTTCATCAGCGTGGACTTGCCGCATCCGTTTTCACCGATAAAACCTATCCTGTCATTTTTCAAAAAGATATAGCTAAAATCATTGATTAGCGTTTTTCCCTCATATCCCTTTGTGATGCCTCTCAGCTCTACCGTAGTCTTTCCCATTCGCGTTGAGACAGAGCTAAGCTCCAGCTCATTTTCCTTCTGTGGTCCTTTTTGTGCTGCAAGCGATTCGTAACGCTGTATATGTGCCTTTTGCTTGGTGCTTCTTGCACGCGCTCCACGCTGCATCCACTCAAGCTCCACGCGCAGGATGCTTTGCCGTTTTCTCTCTGTGGCAAGCTCCATGTCTTCACGCTGTGCCTTGAGCTCCAGAAAGCCGGAGTAGTTTGTCTGGTAGCTGTAGGTTTTCCCCTTGTCAATCTCCACAATCCTGTTTGACACACTGTCAAGGAAATAACGGTCATGCGTAACCATGACAAGCGCACCCTTAAAATTCTTAAGGTATTCCTCAAGCCAGTCCGCCATAGACGAATCCAGGTGGTTTGTCGGCTCGTCAAGCACCAGCACGTCTGCTTTCGACAGTAAAGTACCGGCAAGCGCAATTCTCTTCCTCTGACCGCCTGACATCGTATCTACTCTTTGGTCATAATCACGGATTCCAAGCTTTTGCAGCATCGTTTTGGCATCGCTTTCGAGCGACCATTCATTGTCATGCGTCAGATTTCCATCCATTACAGCCTCAAGCGCTGTCGCCCCTTTTCGAAAATCCGGCGCCTGCGGAAGATAACGGAGCATGATATGGTTTGCCCTTGTTATAGTGCCCTTATCCGGTTCTTCAAGACCTGTCAGCATTTTTAAAAGTGTCGTCTTTCCTGTACCATTGATGCCTATAATCCCCACCTTTTCCTGCTCGTCAACCGTAAAAGACGCATTGTCAAAAAGCGGCGTGTCTGTATAGTACTTTGTGATGTTTTCAATATTAATCAGGTTCATTTACACTATCCTCTCATCCGTCTTAAATTAGCTTCCGCCTCGTCCGAATTACCCGGTTTCAAGCATCATAAACGGTTAAATCATTTATAATGCGCTAAAATTTCCTAAGCTCTATGGAATCATCATCAGGAGTGTTTTCCACAGATTTAACCACTACATCATAGCCAAATTCATTGTTGACCTGTACATGCACAACATCACCGCACTTATGCCCTGCAAGCGATTTACCTATCGGCGATTCAATGCTGATTAAGCCCTGCAGAGGGTTATTTCTCACAGTGGTCACCAGACGGTATTTTTCAATCGTACCATCTTCGACAAATTCGACCTCAACTGTTTTATTCAGCCCGATTTCATCTTCTTTGGCGTTGTCCTCTATGATTTCAGCAGTTCGAATCATTCTTTCAAGATAACGGATACGGCTCTCATTCTGGTTCTTATATTTTTTGGCAGCATAGTACTCAAAATTCTCACTTAAATCGCCCTGCGCTCTTGCCTCCTTTACTGCCTCTAAAGCCTCCTTACGAACCACGAGCTTTCTATGCTCAATTTCCTCCTCCATTTTTTTAATATCATTTCTGGTCAGTTTATCATTCATATTAACTTCTCATACTCCTCTCATCTTACAAAGTAGTAGTGTTTATAGTCCTCTCCAAGGACCGTATTGTCCACTGTGCACTGACGCTAAAAAACTATAGCACAAAAACTTAGGATATCCTGAATATTACCTTATAATATCCAAAATATCCTGCTGGTGTGATTGTCCTCTTTATAGCGAAAGCTGTACGAAGGTGTCTGTCATTTGCCATGATGCTTCCGGCAATGACAACTGCTAATGCTATGTTAATAAATGCTCAGACTATACACCTCCGCTTCGTGCTTTACGAGAAATTCCTTCATGATACCATTTTCTATACACTGCTTCACAGCATTATGCACCGCATCTTCAATAGTCATTCCCGACTTTTGATTGGCACGAATAACATTCACCAGAAACATATAATCTGCCAACGGTCTGCATTTCTCTAAAAGCTCCTCATTCCTGTCGGGATTAATGTTCAGCACTTCGGCTGTCCATTCAAAATTATAATCGCCAACGGGATTGATGAACGCATCCGACAGTCTCAGAACTTCCCTTGCAGGCGCTTCTGCATCACCGTTATATAGGACAACATATTTTGGTGTTGGTATCTTTATGAGTTTCCTTCCGTATATATTCAACTCATTTACTTTTATATACTGGTCATACAATTGACCAAAATACATGAACCCCCTTAAAGGCATGTTCGGATTCCAGCTGTATGGATGTCATGCGTAGTTCTTTGGTCCCTCTTTTTTATTTTATGAACTGTTCTTTTTGTCTTTACCGGCATAAAGTATTTTCCTTTTTATTTTATTTATATATTCTAACACAATGACCGCTTTGCATGCAAGAGCGAAAACGTAGAATACAACTACTCATATAGTATTTCGTTACTGTCCACACCCTATCTGATTTTGAACCAATCTTGTCTGCAAAAAGCGTAAACAGCAGGATTTTGGCACATGATTCTCTCTACTTTGATGTTCGAGTGAACAGTAACTATAATTCAATCTAACAAAAGGAAAAGGAATAAAGGTACACCTGCCGTAAACAAGTGTACTTCTATTCCTAAAATTTATTTTAAAGATTAATGCAGTTATTGCTATCATCAAACCGACCGAACTTTATAAAACTTTTTTATTTTGTTTTATTTACTATTTTGCTTCTGTGAATTGCATACAAAGGAAGCGCTACAAATACCATACCGCCCAGAATATTTCCTATTGTAACAGGTATCAGATTAGAGACAAAGCCTCCAATGTTGAGATTTGCGGCAATTTGATCCGCCGTAATGCCGTAAAGCTCCTCTGCCTTTGCCACATAAGTATCATTCATACCAGCCATAATGCCTGCCGGAATATAGAACATATTTGCAACACAGTGCTCCCAGCCGCCGATTACGAAGGCACAGATAGGGAAAAATATCGCCCAAACCTTACCTGCGATATCCTTTGCCGCTGTAGCCATCAGAACAGCCATGCAGACGAGGATATTGCATAGGATTCCTGAACATATCGCCTTGAAAGGGGTGATAGTCGCCTTTCCATAAGCTACTTTGATGGTGAATGCGCCAAGCGCTCCATCTGTATAGTCAAGAAGTCCGCTGAAATACACAAGTGCTGCAATCAGCACAGCGCCAACCATATTGCTGAAAAAGACAATTACAAGTGTCTTAATCATAGAAAGCGCACTGAACTTCTTGTCTGCCACGCCTGCAATCATCAGGCAGTCGCCTGTAAAAAGCTCTCCCCCGACAAATACTATCATCATCAGTCCCACCGGGAAGATGCAGCCTGCAAGCGTCTTAGATAGTCCCTGATTTGCAATATTATGTACTGCTGCGTTGCTTGATGCACCACCGAATGCGATAAATGCTCCTGCCATAATGCCAAGCAGTATGCACTTCAATATCGGCAGCTTTGCTTTGGCTTCTCCTGCTTTCATGTTCGCGTCCAGCACTTGTGCCGGTGTATTAAATGCGTTATCCATTTTTATGTACTCCTTTTCCTTCTTCTGCAACAGCATATCTTGCAATGTCATGCTGTCGACTCGTTTTCATGTAAGATTATACCTCATAAAACGGATTTTGCAAATAGCTTTATTATTCCTTTTATAGCTTTCTTTGCCAGCTTTTGCTTTGCACTATTTAATCATGTATTGTCCGAAAATTCATCAATCACTTTTATTACTCCGATAATGTGTTCATTAAAATGATGCAGCTCCTCAGCCGGAATCCATAATTCCTGATGATATTCTCCTCCGACAATATGCACTTCAAATTGTGACAGATATTCATCATCTACCTCAAATTGTGTCACATAGCCTTTATGGTCATTATTGTATCGTACATTCCAGTTTCCGGCTATTTCGCATGCATACTTCCGATTCAGCACAGGATAAAAAACAGGCTGTTCCGGCAATCGTGGCGGAAAACATCTGCAGCCGCTTCTTTCAATTAATTCCAGTTCGGCAGTGCCTACTGGTCTATATAAAATCATATTGCTTTCTTCCTTTCATTTCTAATTGCATAATCATATCATAATTTTGGTTTTGCAGCAACTTTTTTCCTTATTCACGCTATCTGTGAAAATTGCAGAGAAAAAAGCAAAGCAGACTGCTAGAAATAAAGACAGATTCACAAGAGAAAAGGTTACAGTTCAGCCGTATGGATTATTTTAATCAAAACGAAGGCGGCAGAACTCTGAACAAAAGTCAAAGGTTTTTTCAGAAACAGCACCACATGAGCAAGTTACGAAGTCATGTCTGCATGTTGATTCAATAATATCTTCACAAAGGTTACATTTAATAGTATTTTTAATTATTTTTTCATTTTGAACTATCCTACAAACTGGAATTTATCTTCTTGTATAGATTAAATCTGTCATACCATTATATGACTGTGTATTAAGTAATCTTAATCGAATTTCTTGATTTACATTTTCAAAAAGTCGAATACCAGTGCCCAAAAGTGTTGGAATTACAGTAATATAATAGTAATCAATTAAATCCTCATTTAATAACTGTTGAATAAGATTTGCCCCACCACATATCCATATATCTTTTCCACTTTTTTCTTTTAAACTTTTTGCCAAATAAACAGTATTTATATTTACAAATCGAATTTTTTCAGAGGAAGTCTGTTCTTTATGTGTAATGACATAAGTTGTAAAATCTTTATATATCCACTCTTTGGGTGAAAGTTCAGTAACAATTTGATGATAAGTATTCCACCCCATTAAAATTGTATCAATATTTTTTACAAATTCAGAGTAAACATCAATATTCTCATTATCGTTGCCTTGCCCTTTCAGCCAATCGACACTACCCTTACTATCCGCAATATATCCATCAAGGCTCATCGCAATAAATAAACTAATTTTTCTCATATTTCATTATCTCCTCAAACCTCAAGTTGTTTTATTAAAACATAATTACTCAAATAAATATATAAGTAGTATATCATAAAGCCTATTCTTATGCACACATTTCTTTGACTTGTGTACATAGTTTATCCGGACAGGAATACATAAAAGGCTGAACTGTTACACAAAAATGTATGTTTTTATCATTAACTGTTGAAAAGATACTTATTATCATGTTAAACTAGAGCGTGTCTGAGAATGCTTTCTATGGACTTCTAAGCATTTTCAGACATGCTCTAATACTTTAGATGACGATTTTATCGAAAGTGAGTTTCAATATGGTTACAATAAAGGATATTGCAAATCGTCTGGGCATCGCTCCCAGTACAGTTTCCAAAGGATTAAATGATGCAAGTGACATAAGCCCCGAACTGAAAAAACTGGTGCTTGACACTGCTATTGAGATGGGATATGTTACCAAGCGAATGAAAAAAGAAACCCGGAAACGTCTGTGCATTTTTATCGAAAATATGCAGTATGAAAGGTCAGGAGACTTTGGCTTTGATATTATACTTGGATTCCGGCAGGCAGCTTTGCGCGACAACTGGGACGTGACCGTCGTTCCCATAACGCCGGTGCTGCAGCTTCGCGATCCGTATGACCGGTATATGGTCAAAAATAATTATCATGGCGGATTTCTGGTCGGCTTTGCCTTAAAAGACCCTTGGATGGCGCAGCTTGAAACAACTACGATTCCTACTGTGCTTTTTGACAACTATATCAGGAAGAATCCCAATGTTGCCTATGTGGGCACTGACAGCTTTGAAGGTATTGATCTGGCTATTGACCATCTGACAGAATTAGGCCATACAAAAATTGCACTCCTGAACGGTTCACCGGATTCCATGGTCACTGTCAACAGATATGATGCCTATGTCAGCAGTATGCAGAGCCACAATCTTGAAGTTGATGAAAATCTGGTGGCATACGGCTACTATGTTGAGGAAAGTGCAAAGTACCATCTCCCTTCCCTGATTGAGCATGGCGCTACTGCCATTTTATGCGGCAATGACCTTCTGGCTGTCGGTGTTATCAGGGAATGTGAACGCCTGAATATCAAGATACCGGAGGCATTAAGCGTAGTCGGCTTTGATAACCTGCCTATTGCACAAACGATTTCACCTGCTTTAACCACCATCAATCAGGACAGGATTGATCTTGGCCGCAATTCCTATGCTGCACTCTACTGGCTGATTGCAAAGGTTCCGATTTCAAGGTCTTTGCTGCGTCCGCAGCTTATCGTGCGTGACACAACATTTGAAGTAAATTCTATTGCCAATAAATAAAATCACAAAAAGTGCAGACCGGATAAACCGATTTGCACTTTTCTAATTTCAGCAGCTTAGCCCTTACGCTTTCTTACGAGACTTACAGCAAGTGAAAACCTCTGAATGCAGCTTTTCACTTCTTCTAAAAATCAAACTTCTTATAAATATCAAAGCAGTCAAATGTGGCAAAATAATCCTTCGGTGTCTCTGCACGTCTGATGAGCTGTACGCTTCCATCCTCCTTGAGCAGCAGCTCTGCTGATTTCAATTTACCGTTATAGTTATAACCCATTGCAAAGCCATGTGCGCCTGTATCATGAATAGCAAGGTAGTCACCCATGTCGATTTTAGGAAGCATTCTGTCAACGGCAAACTTATCATTATTCTCACAGAGAGAACCTGTTACGTCATACTTGTGGTCACAAGGCTCATTCTCCTTACCAAGCACTGTGATATGATGGTATGCGCCGTACATAGCGGGTCTCATCAGGTTTACTGCACATGCATCCACGCCAATGTATTCCTTGTGTGTGTGCTTTTCATGGATTGCCTTTACGACGAGATGACCATACGGACCCATCATGAAGCGTCCAAGCTCTGTATATATGGCAACATCTCCCATTCCGGCAGGCACAAGCACTTCCTCATATACCTTTCTGACACCCTCGCCAATCGCCTTGATGTCATTCGGCTCCTGTTCCGGTCTGTATGGAATGCCGATACCTCCTGAAAGGTTGATAAACTTAATGTCGGCGCCTGTCTCGTTTTTCAGCTTTACAGCTACCTCAAACAGCGTTTTTGCCAGTGTCGGATAATATTCATTTGTAACAGTATTGCTTGCGAGAAAAGCATGGATGCCAAAGTTCTTAACTCCTTTCTCCTTCAAGAGCTTAAAACCTTCAAAAAGCTGCTCTGTCGTAAAGCCGTACTTTGCATCTCCCGGATTGTCCATGATATCTGTTGTAATCTTAAAGAGTCCGCCCGGATTGTAACGGCAGGAAATTGTCTCGGGCAATTTGCCGATTGTCTTTTCCAAAAAATCAATGTGTGTGATGTCATCCAAATTGATGGTCGCACCAAGCTTTGCTGCATACTCAAACTCCTCTGCCGGCGTATCATTTGATGAGAACATGATATCCTTGCCTTCTACGCCCATCGCATTGCTCAGCATAAGCTCCGTGAGAGACGAACAGTCACAGCCGCAGCCATACTCCCGAAGAATGTTAATCAAAAACGGATTGGGCGTCGCTTTCACTGCAAAATACTCCTTAAAGCCTTTATTCCATGCAAAGGCCTCCTTTAATGCCTGTGCATTCGCTCTGATACCTTTTTCATCATAAATATGAAAGGGGGTAGGATATGTCTTTACGATTTCCTCAATCTGCTCCTTTGTAACAAATGCTTCTTTTTTCATCTCTGATAATCTCCTTTTGTTAATTCTATTAGTTTTATCTCGTTTCTAAGAGAGTCCTTAAAAACATTTACAAAATTCTTCTGTCCGCAGTAAAGGCAGCTATCCGCTGCGTCTCCTGTCATCTCGCCTGTCAATACATAGCTTGAATCCACAATCAGCCGAAGCTGCCTGTCCTTTTTGTCAGTCAGATAAGTAATGCAGCCCTTGATTTCGGGATTTGGCATTTCATTGACAAGAAGCACCGCTTTTTTCCCTTGTGCTGTCAACTGCTCAAGCTGTGTCCGAAACTGCTCCAAGTATTCCGCCGGCATGGACAGATATACCCTGTACTCCACATGCTCCAGCATATTATATATCTTATCCATAATATGCCTGTGGCTGCTGATGGTGATATAGCCTTCTGAGTCCTTCTCAATGCGCGGTATCTGCGACACAAGCTCCTGCTTGAGCTTCATCAGCTGCCGAATCCTGTTCTGACAAAAATCCTCCGGCAGCACTGCCATATATTTATTGGTCTCACCCTCCAGAAGGTAAGCCGCCCCTTCCTCCACAAGCCCGGCAAGGGCACTGTATACATTCGAGCGTGAAATTCCTGTCAGTTTTGACACTTCATATCCTGAAAGCTGCTTGTTCTGCAGCAGGCACAAATAAATATTTGCCTCTTGTCTGGTAAGTCCGAACTGCATCAGCTTTTCTGTTAAAGTCCCCATTGCAGCATTGTCCACCTGATTCACCATCCGTTTCAATATCGAATACTATTTTACTAATAAATTGTCTCACTTTCAGTCCAATGACACGCAAACGAAAAATCAGCGTTACAATTCAGCCAGGTTATTCAATGCATCGAAATGCAGTGATGTAACATATTAGTAGTACTCATCAGGAACACTATACTATGTATTATGACAAATGTCAAGAAGCACAGATGAAACTGTGCTTCCATAATAGCAGCCTGCCCCAAAGCCCTGCACTTGTTGAAAAGTCCGTAAAAATCCATCATTGCAACGATGCACCAAGCTGTAAAACAAAACTGTTATCCTCTATAAATGATAAATTTTATCATACATTATCTTCCGGCAGTCCTGCTGCACGCCAGCCCTCTCCTTCAATATATCGAAAAGTTAGATACACAGGCACTTTATTTGCCTGTTCATCAAGAAAACATGTATATTGGAAAACATACTCTGTCTCGTCAGCATTGTGGGAAATCTCTTTACCATTTTCAAGTCTGTCCATGTGTTTGAGCCAATCCTCCTGAACCTCATCCGAATACTCCAATCCTGTTGAAAGCGCGCAAACGCCAGCATAATCATGCTGATTATAAAAAGCTGTATAGTCCAGTATGCATTGCTCTAAGCTTTTTCCGGAGTACCGTCGGAATGACTCATAAAAGCTGTCATCTTGTTTTAAAAGTTTGGGCATTGCAGCCTGCTCAGCCTGAAAAAGCTGCCACTTCTCGCCGCCTGCCGTATAATACAGCGCACTCAGATACGGCGTCTGGTCACTTCCCAATATTCCATAAGTATTATCCTCCAAAGGCAGGACATACTCTGACACACGCCAGTTTTGCAGCTAACACGGACGCATCATACCAAGCCAACTCCTTTGTCTCAAAATCATAGATATAGCTGTCCTCTATTACATGCGGATATGGCATAATGACTGCTTTAAGTCTCCCCTTGCTTCCCTCATATATTTCAATCTTACACTCGCCTCCGGTCTGTACCTCCTGACAATTCAATGCCTTCAGATCAAGACTGTCAGTTATCCTGCGTTCCTGCAAATTATATGCAAATAATCCATTTGAAATATGAAAAACAATCTTATCCTGATCCGCATAGTCAAGCGTATAAAATTCAAGGTCATGCATGCTGTTTTCCGCCCATTGTGCCGGCTGGCGCTCTATCACGCCTTTCGTTTCGGCTTCTGATTCATTATCCTTTTGTCCATAGCTTCTTTTATCGTGATTATTTTCTGATTGATTATTAGCAAATCGGTCATATTCTGACACTTGTGTCATATTTTGCCCATTATCCATTTCATTGGCATCTGTCGCACATGCCGCCATTGTAAGGATAACTACAGTCACTCCTATAGCTGTTTTCCATTTTGCAGGCTTCTGATATTGCAATACATTTTTTACTCTGTTCATCACGTTTCCCTCCCCGAATGCTAATGGACCTGCGGATGGCTGTCTTTTATTTACGGCAAATGCCAAAAGAGAGCTGCTGTACTCTTTCTTCATACTGCTTCCCAGCTCCGAAATGACCTTCTCATCACAGCTCATTTCCATATCGCTGCACATCATATGATATGAAATCCATACCAGCGGATGAAACCAATAGATTTGTACCAGAGCAAAAGCAAAGCATTTCACAATATAATCCCTTCTTCTGATATGGTATCGCTCATGCAGCAAGATGCATTGCCGCTCTTTTTCGCTCAGACGGAACGGAATATAAATTTTAGGAGAACATATTCCCATTACAAACGGAGAACGTATCCTGTCACTCTCATATACATTATCAGAAAGCCATATGCTATGGTTCATTTTTCTTCTTAACCTCCAATATGTAACCACTGAATATGACACAAGTGTCACTACTCCTGCAAGCCAAATCAGTGCTGCCATCCATATCAGTTGACGATTTCTTATGAAACTGTCAGTAACGATTTTATTTTCATCTGTAGTGACAGACTGTGTGATTTGGTTCCATGTATGATTTATCTCCGTTATATGTTCCATATCGGATTCCTCATAAACTTCATCTGCTGATTGTACGCTGTCCGCAAATGCAGATACTTCATTTACACCATTGCGATACCCACCATTGTCGTTGTTGTTGAAACTGTCCTCTGCGCTCTCTGCCGGCAAAATTGAGCTTCTCAATCCGACAATGTTATCCTTTTCATCTAAAAGATTATATATGCTGATATCCGAACCAAAAGAAACAGGTACCATTAGCCGAAATGCCACCAAAATCCACAGCATATATGCAAAGCTTTTTGGAAATCTCTTCAGCAGCCATCTCACCAGCATCACAATTACAATCACAAAACTTGCTGTGATACCCATCCCGACTATTCTCAGAAATATTGCACTTAGCATCTGCATACTGCTACTCCTTTCTCCAAATGGCTCTCATTCCTTTTTTTCAATATGCTCATCAATCATTTGTTTAATCTTCTTTGCCTCCTTCTCAGAAATGGTCTTTCCTCCGAGAAATGCCGTCAAAAATCCGGGTAATGAGCCGCCAAAGGTTCTCTCTACAAAATATGAACTCTCATCTGCCTGAACCTGTTCCTTTGGAACCAACACCCTCACTATTGCCTGTGTATTTTCAATATACCCTTTTTCACACATCTTCTTAATCTGTGTATATGTGGTCGACTTCTTCCAGCCGAGCTTCTCTCTGCACAACCGCGCCAGCTCGCCGGAATTTACTGGTGCATATTCCCAGACAACAAGCATAAAACGATAGTCGCTGTCACATAATTTTAAACCTTCCATATTGATATTCCTTTCCTGATTTTTTGCTGTAAGAAATCATATTTCAAAGAATGCTTTAGGTCTATTTTTATAGACCTCTTTTGTAACAAGTCTATATCTATAGACCTGTTTTGTCAATACTTTTTCATGCGGTTCCGAGAATTTCGTTACAGAATTTCCATTCGGAATCAATGACTGTCTACGGGTTACTATCTTGCTGTTTCTCCACATTAATTCCCTTCTCACGCAAAAAGTATCTAAGCTCCGCCACATCTCCATAATACACGCATCCGTCCATGCCCAGATTCCGCGCCGCTTCGATATTTGCAGGCTTATCATCAATAAAAAAGCACTGCCTGGGATTCAGCGCAAAGGTCCGAAAGAAGTCGCGGTATGCCTCCGGCTCAGGCTTTAGCAGTCCATGCTCGCAGGATATCCATATCCCCTTCATATAATCAATTGACTTAATATATTTGCTGAATATTCTGAAACGATGCGATGTATTGGAGAGCAGATATAAATCATAGCCGTTTTGAGATAACTCTGCCACAAGCCTTTCCATCGGCGGATTCGGGGGCTGTATCATCCGGTATTCCCGTATAAAACGTTCTGCCGTATCATGCAGATGCGGCGGAAGCCTTTTACAGACAGAGGCAATCGCCTCATTATCTGTTATGGTTCCTCTGTCCATCTGAAGCCACTCCACAGAAGAACAGAGATGATTCTTAATCCATCTGAAATCTTCTTCATTATCCACATAACTGTAAATATATTCCCGGGCATTGTATATGGTTAATACGCTTCCCATATCAAAAACAATGTTTTTAATCATATTCTAATTCTCCTTACAAAACTCCACAGATTATACATTTCTATTTTTACATTATGTGACGCTCACACGATTATATTTTCCCACGGTATTCTCTTGGTGTGCACCCCATATACTTGTGAAAATAACTTCCAAAATGACTCGGACTGCAAAATCCTGTCATTTCCGCTATATCCAGTATCCGCAAATCCTTGTTTTTCAGGAGAACTGTGGATTGGCGTATTCGGTACTGCATGAGAAATTCCATCGGCGTCATCTGCAGAATTCTCTGAAAGCTGCGGCACAGCTCACTTCTGCTGATATATGCTGCTTCCGCTATATCATTCAGCTTCAGCTGCTCCTGATAATTTTCCTGCATATATTGCAGCGCTGCTTTCACTCTCTGCTTATCCCTCCCGGACTCCGCATGGGGAACTGCTTCTCCCATTGGCATCTGCTTATAGATGTTTAGCCACAATTTTGCCAGCAGAATTGTCGTCTGTAGCTGATACGCCGGTTCTTTTTTCTCGTACAAACTGACTATTTTTTCTAAGTCTGCTGCTATTTCATCATGCATCGGGCTTTCCTTATCCCACATAATATACGGCAGCCTTCCGTTCAGCACAGGTTCGATGCACTCATTATAAATGTCGCTGCCTCTGCTTCCCATCAGCTCCCCACGCCATATAAATGAATAAAGCTTTCCCTGTGCAAGCTTACATGGCCTTATCTGATGCAGCAGACCGGAATTGATAAACGCAATATCCCTCTCCTTCAGCTTAAGCTCGTTACTCTCAACCTGGCAGGTAAATTCGCCCTCGATAATCATAGTCACCTGCACCTCCTCATGCCAGTGCCAGCAGATATATCCATTCTCAAAATCCGCAAAATCATCAAGATACACGCCTAATGGGAACCCCTCTGTCCCATGAACCTTTGTCTCACGCAGGCTGTCGTCCACTATTGTCTGCGTTGCTCTCATTCTTTCCATAATAATCCCCATTTCTGAGCGCTTTATCGCGAAGAGGCAAAGCTATTTGTTTTCGCTCAGAAACAAATAGCTGATTGGAAAAAAGATGCCTGGTATATACCGACCGCTTATCTCATAGATTAACTGATACCCTTGTTAATTTATTGTCATTTGCAGCATCTTTTTAGCTACTATTATGATACTTTATAAGTCAATTATGTTTGTTTTTTTACAACATTCCCGATATAATGATACTAATTTAATAGTTCGGCGTCAACTGTAAAACACTATGAAACAGGATGCAGCGTACTGTTCACACCGCGGTAATTCAGATTGCAGTACGCCTGCACCATTAATCAAGAGAAAGGAAATGATTATTATGGCTCAAAACTTCAATCTTTTTTCACTGGAAGGAAAAACTGCTCTCGTAACCGGGGCAAACACAGGCTTAGGCCAAGGAATCTGCGCAGCTTATGCTGCTGCCGGGGCAAATGTAATCGGCGCAGCAAGACGAAGCTGTCAGGAAACCGCTGAAAAAATTGCGGCATATGGCGGAAAATTTACAGAAATAATTGCTGACCTCTCCGATATCAATGTAATCCCACGCATCGTAGAGGAAGCGGACAAAGCATATGGTCGTGTTGATATTCTTGTTAACAATGCCGGAATTATTAAAAGATGTGATGCAGTCGATGTCACAGTCGAAGACTGGGATTCTGTCATAGACATCAACGAAAGAATGGTCTTTTTCCTCTCTCAGGCCTTTGCAAAAGGCTGGGTAGCCGATAACAAAGGCGGAAAAATCATCAATATCGCGTCTATGCTCAGCTACCAGGGCGGTATCCGCGTTCCTGCCTATACTGCCAGCAAGAGTGCTGTTATGGGACTTACAAAAGCCCTTGCAAACGAATGGGCAAAACATAATATCAATGTAAATGCCATCGCTCCGGGATACATGGCGACAAATAATACGCAGAATCTTAGAAGAGATGAACAGCGGAGCGAAGAAATTCTCAGCCGTATTCCGGCAGGGCGCTGGGGCACTCCCGAGGATATCGCAGGCGCTGCAGTCTTCCTTGCTTCTGATGCGGCTGCCTATATCCATGGATTTACGCTGGCTGTAGACGGCGGATGGCTGGCAAGATAAGTCTGCCGCTGCTATAATATTCAGAAAGCCTGACAATGTATCATGCAGCATACATTATCAGGCTTTTATATTTCCTAATGACAGCGTCAGTGTACAGGGGCAATCCTGAATGATAAAAAAATATTAAATATTTTCAATCTGCCAGTCAATCGGCTCCACCCCATTTGCCTTTAAAAATTCGTTCGCCTGACTGAAATGTCTGCACCCGAAAAATCCCCGATATGCAGAGAGCGGACTTGGATGCGGCGCCTTTAGAATTAAATGCTTGGGATTTGTCAGCATTGGTATCTTGCTCTGCGCCGGCTTTCCCCACAGAAGATATACGATTGGTCTGTCTTGTGCATTCACAGCCTGAATAATGGCATCAGTAAATTGCTCCCAGCCTTTTCCCTGATGGGAATTTGCCTGATGCGCACGTACTGTAAGAACCGTATTAAGCAACAAGACCCCTTGATCCGCCCATTTCTTTAAATATCCGTTATTAGGAATATAGCAGCCTAAATCTTCCTGCAGTTCTTTGTAGATATTCTGCAGAGACGGCGGTATCTCAGGCTGACTTGGAAGCACCGAAAAGCTTAATCCATGTGCCTGATTGACATTGTGGTACGGGTCCTGTCCCAACAGGAGCACCTTTACCTTACTTAACGGCGTAAAATGCATTGCATTAAAAATATCATCAGCCGGAGGGTATACTACTACCTTACTGTATTCCTCCCTGACAAATTTATACAGCTCTTTATAATATGGCTTTTGAAATTCTCCCTGTACTGCTTCCAGCCAGTCATCTGTTAACATTCCCATGATTTTCCTCCTTTGCCTGCATGCCTTGAATCTTTCAGTTGCTGCGTTTTCTTACGAGGTTTGCAGCGAAGTGCAAACCCCTGGGCTGAACTGTTGCCTATGGCTTTCCGTTTCTTTACAGAACCATTTACAATCTTACCGAAATTCCTCTTTCTTTTAAGTACTGCTTCACCTCTTTAATCTCCAGCTCTTTAAAGTGAAATAGTGACGCTGCAAGCGCTGCGTCTGCTTTTCCTGCATCCAGAGCATCATAAAAATGTTCTGGTTTTCCTGCTCCGCCGGAGGCAATCACAGGTATGGATACATTTTCGGATACGGTTCTTGTTAATTCAATATCATAACCATTTTTTGTTCCATCGCAGTCCATACTGGTCAGCAATATTTCACCTGCCCCAAGCTCATTTGCTTTCATCGCCCACTCGACCGCATCAATCCCCATATCGACACGTCCGCCGTTTTTATAGATATTCCAGCCGGTTCCATCAGCTCTGCGCTTTGCATCAATCGCAACAACAACGCACTGGCTGCCAAATTTGTCTGCCGCCTCACGAATCAGCATCGGATTCATAATGGCTGCACTGTTTACTGCTACCTTATCAGCACCTTCTCTGAGTATTGCTTTGAAATCCTCTACTGTCCTGATGCCGCCGCCGACCGTAAACGGTATGAATACTTTCTCAGCCACCCTGCGGACCATATCCACCTTAGTCGCACGATTATCCGAAGAAGCTGTAATGTCTAAAAAAACGACCTCGTCCGCACCTGCCTTATCATAGGCAGCCGCAATCTCAACAGGGTCCCCTGCATCAATCAGGTTCACGAAATTTACACCCTTTACCACGCGTCCGTTATTCACATCCAGACATGGAATAATTCTTTTTGTAATCATTATTGACCTCCATACGGCTTTGATCCCAAAGAACCAATGCTTCCTATAATGCTATAAAGTTCTTTAATATCTGTAAACCAACATCAGAGCTTTTCTCAGGGTGAAACTGGCAGGCAAACACATTTCCTTTCTCAACAGAGGCATGAACAGGAACTGCATACTCTGTCGTTGCCATGACGATTTCCGGCTCCTCCGCCTGTAGATAATAGGAATGTACAAAATAGACATAAGCGTCTTCCGGGATTCCCTTAAAAAGCCTTCCCTCATTCGGAAATTTAAGAGAATTCCAGCCTATTTGGGGCACCTTAAATCCCATATTATCAGGAATTTTGACTATTTTGCCTTTTAATATTCCTAGTCCGGCAACTCCCGGAGTTTCCTCACTCGACTCAAACAAAAGTTGTAATCCCAGGCATATCCCAAGAAAAGGCGTTCTGTCAGCTACTACTTTCTTTATAACCTCTTCAAGACCATAACCTCGAATCTTTCCCATAGCATCGCCAAAAGCTCCTACCCCCGGAAGTATCACTTTGTCAGCATTTAAAATCCTATCTTTATCCCGCGTAATCACTGCTGTTTCGCCCAATGATATCAATGCCTTTTCCACGCTTTTAATATTTCCGGCATCATAATCAATAATCGCTATCATACCGCCACCTGCCTTTCTGAACTGTTACGATTTGTAAGGTCATAGCAACGCTCTTCCTGACTCATTGCTGAATTTCTGATACAATATCATTCAAAGCAATCGTATATGATAACGCATCATCATTGTTAATCAGTTCTCTTGCTCCCTCTTCATCAAGACCATATTTTGCTTCCAGTGTGTTCAGAATCTTTGTCTTTATGGCATCAGCTTCCTCCATGACACCATATTTTTCCGCATCTGCATTAATATAGTCATAAACAGCCACTCCCTGAAGCAGTGCATCAAGGGCTTCCACCTCGCGTCCCATCTTCAAATTAATCTGATAAGAATCATATCGGCGCTGAAGCTTTAAGAGAACCTCGCTTCTCGCCTTGATGAGTCCGTCTGATTTGCTTTCGTCCAGTTCCATGCCATAGGTAGCCTGATATACTGTCTTGTAGTCCTGCTGATAATATGCATTTCTTGCTGACTGCAAAAAGCTTTGTGTTGACAGGACATTCGTTGCAACAATCACCGCTGTGCCTACTGTTATGCCAAACACTGCTACAGCCGCAATTTTCTTAGGAGGAATACGTTTTACATTTTTGGGTGCTTCTGCTTCCTGCTTTGCTTTTTTCGCAGCAAGCTTCTTTTCCTTTTCAGCCTGCTTCTCTTTCTTTTTCTGTGCTGCAAGCTCGGCTTTTGCCTTTTGGGAAGCTTCCTTCTCCTCAGCCTTCTCCTTTTTTGCTTCCTCCCTGGCAAGTTTATCCTGCTCCTTCTTGGTTAGGTTCTCCTGCTTCTTCGCCTCTTTTGCTTCCTTCTCGGCGGCAAGCTCCTCTTCGGTCGGTTCAGGAACCAAATCCTCGGTCAATAGATTAAAGAACTTGCCCAATTTTCCAACCTTTTTCGGATTTTCCGTCTCTGAATCCGCAGAAGCGTTTTTCTTCTTTCGCGATGCCTTCCTGCTCTTTTTGCCGGTATCAATACCAGCTCCGGATTCTATGCCCGCTCCGGTCTTTCCTTTTCCGGACAAATGTTTCGGCATCTCGGGAAGCGGCACGCCTCCGTTATCCTCATTGCCATGCTCTATGCCTGCATGAACGGATGCTGCCTCATCATCTGCCATCTGATTGAGCAAATCCATCATATCATCCTGTATCGGCTCATTGTTGTCCGACTTTTTCAGCATATCATTAATCTCTGCAAGCTCTGCATCATCATCAAGCATGCTCAATACATCATCAAGACTATCATCATCATCAATAGACAGCCCGTCTTTCATGCCTGTGTTCCCCAATATGTCCGGCTCATCTGATATATCGGCAGCCTTGGACATATTGCCTGACTCCAATTCCGGTTCTTCATCGGGAATTTCCGGTATGTCTATGTCCTCCAGTCCAAACTTCAATTCTTCATCGGGAATTTCCGACACATCGATGTCTCCAAGATCAAATTCCGGTTCTTCATCGGGAATTTCCGGTATATCCATATCTCCTAATTCAAACTCCGGTTCTTCCGAATCAGGCTTCAATTCCGGCTCTGCATGGATCTCCGCGTCGGGCAGCTCAACATCAGCGGCTTCTGCTGTTTCATTAACATCAGGCAAAAATTCATCAATTGTAAGTTCTTCTGCTGCTTCCGGCTCCAGCACTTCTCCCTCTACTCTCGGCAGTTCAACCGGCTCTAACGCATTTTCCGTTACAGCTGATTCTTCCGGCGTAGCTGTATCCTCCTCCCCGAATATATCTTCAATGGTAACATCATCCTGCACTTCATCCATGGATTCTGCTGTCTTTGACTCCGCTGTTTCCTCAAGCAAATTATCTAAGTAATTTTCTTCTGTACTCATGATAATCCCTCCGTCCTTCTTATCTTTCCACTTAATAAACACTCAGGCATGTCCTTGCTGCAAATACAGAATACGCCGCTGCAAACCTCCGGGCTGAGCTGCTGCCTGAATATCCATGGCATTCCTGCACATTATTGACATCCATATAAAAAGTCAATCGCATTCATACCGATACTAATTCCTTTATCACTTAACTCCTCTGTCATCTGATACAAAGAACCGTTTATTCGAAAAAAACTTGCCTTCTTATTATAATATGCTGCCTTTTCAAATGGCCATCTTATAATATTCGGAAGGTTCATCTCCACCCCCAGCTCCAATACACAAAGCTTCTTATTTAATGTCAATTGCAGCCATTTTGTGTATTTTTCCCACTGCGGCTGATAGCCTTCCTCTACATAATTGCGCTCACATAATATATTATTAAAAGCTAATGGTTTCCCACAAACAGGACATTTGGGAATCTCAAGCGAATCCAACCCTACCCCGTCCAAAATAGCCTGATTTACCAAATTCGAAAATTCTTCTGCCGGGTAAAGCTTTGTACAGCACTTTTCACTGCACTGGAACATCTTATAATTTCCGCAGGGCTCAACCAGCCTCTCCAAGTCAAAAGCGGCCTTCTTGATATTTTCATCGATACAGGTCGTAATGATAAAGTAATTCTTATCTTTTATCAGTTCGTAAAGCCTTTTGTATGCTTCTATCAGTCTTCCGTCATTATGTTCCAAAAGATATCTCTTCTCTAAAAAGGGAACGGTCCATTCCAGTAACGGATTTATATCTACTTCCTCAAGCGCAGACATCAGCTTCGGAAATTTATTGATATCCGTAAAGCTCTCATTAAATTCCTCACCAATGCCGACAAGCACCATTTCTGCATCTGCAAGCTTTTCCATTAAAATCTTCTGCTTTTCTGTCAATTCCGTCTTATCCATTCCATCTCCAACTTATCAGAGCCGGGCATTTATCCCGGCTCTATCCCTTTTATTTTGCAAGCAATTCATCAATAACCTTTACAAGATTTCCAATTTCAGGTTTTGACAACTGGGCATCTGCTCCCAAATCCTCGCCTTTTCTTCTCATTTCTTCATTCACAAGCGAAGAGAAAATAATTACCGGTATTTGCTTTGTTTCATCATCCGATTTAACAAGCTTTGTCAAACGATGTCCATCCATAAGAGGCATCTCAATATCCGTAATCAAAAGTTTCACTTCTTTATCAAGAACACCTGCCTCTTTGCACTTTGTTATGTATTCCCATGCTTCCTGACCATTCTCAGCCTTAATAATATTGTCATATCCGGCTTTCTTAAGAGAGTCAACAATCAGCTTTCTAAGCAATGAGGAATCCTCCGCAATCAGAATTGGAATTTCTACTTCCGGTCTTGACCCAAGCGCTTCGATCTCTGTCACCTTTAAGCCTGTCTCAGGATTGATGTCGGTTATAATCTTCTCAAAGTCAAGGATAATAATCAGCTTTCCATCAATCTTGATAATACCTGTAGAAATACCATCCTCCGCTGTTGTCACAGTAGCGCCGGGTTTGATAATATCAACCCATGAAACTCTGTGTATGCCCACAACAGAATCCACATGAAATGCAATATCAAGTTTGTTAAAGCTTGTGATAATAAATAAGCCACCCGGCTGAGACTGACCTCTCTGCAGACAATTACGCAAATCAATTGCAGTAATCATCGTATCACGCGGCATAAAAATACCCTCTACACTCGGGTGTGCATTCGGCACAGGCGTTACCGGTGAATACGGAATAATCTCACGAATCTTTGCCACATTGATTCCATAAGAATTTCCATCCACCACAAATTCCAATACTTCTAATTCATTTGTTCCGTTTTCCAAGAGAATCTTAGTCTCCATATTAAACCTCCATTCTACCAGATAATTAAAAATGAATTTCTTCATTTTTAATCTCTTTATCATCACTGCTTTGCAGAACATTTATTTCTATCAATTATATCATATATGTATCTATAATTACAAATATTTTCAGAAAATTTTTGCAGCAATGTATTACAATCCTGCTGCCGGATTACTTCAGCTTCGCTGTACAGCTTCCCTTATCTGACGAGATGTGAAGAGTCAAAGCAGACACGTCTTCTTCTGTCATATCATCTATCTCTGCCACTGCTACTACGTCGGCTGTCTCGCCGGCCGGTATCGTATCTATGTAGGTCGCCAGATCATTTGCGAGCAGCGTACTAAGCGCTGTCACGGAATCGGTATCATTGATTGTCATGCGAAGCGTCAGGTTACTGTCAAACAGATCACAGTCAACGTCCTCTTCTGTATTTCCCTCAAGATCGAAATGAACTACCAGAAGCTTCTTTCCTTCTGCGGCATCTAAACGAAAACCTGAGCTATCCTGCGGATAAGAATCACAGATTTCAAAGGATTGATACCAGAGTACCAAATCATCAATTCCAAGCTCTGCTGCAAAATCAACCTCATCTGCCGGCAGTATCTCCCCCGTCTCAGTCTGTCCGTTTTCCTTTTCCCCTTCTTCGGACATTCCTGTTTGCGGAACATTCTCTGCCGGGGATATGTCCTCAGCATTCTCCGTCTGTGTTTCTTCCTCAGCCTGCTCCTGTTCTGCTGCTCTTGCAGCCGCCACTTCCTCATCGCTTACTATTTTATAATCATAGTTCGGTGAGTACTTCAGCAATAATGCTGCCGCATATTCTGCAATCATATCAGACTGCTCCGCCGTAAGCTCCGGCATGGAATCCACGCATCCGGTCAGCAGCACTGCTGAAGCTGCCAAAATTCCTAAAATTTTCCCCTTTTTCAAAACTGCACCTCCGTTTATTTTGTCTCAAGCTCAAACCAGAACTCTACGCCATTCGTATAATTAATCACACCATACTGCTGATTCATGGACTCCATAATCGCCTTTACGATGGATAATCCTACTCCGCTGCCGCCATACTCACGCGTTCTTGCCTTATCTACCTTATAAAACTTCTCCCATATATGCGGAAGAGATTCCTCCGGTATCGGCTCTCCGGTGTTAAACACGCTCACACGTACCCGGTTGGCATTTTCTGCCTCGATAAGCCTGTACCTTATCTCTATAATTTTGTCGCCGTCCACATGATTCATGGCATTGCTGAAAAAGTTTCTGACAACTTCCTCCGTCTTAAATTCATCTGCCCACACATAAATCGGCTCCTGCTTTTCATGCTTTACATTGACCTCATTTTGATGAATCAATATCTCTGCCGACGTGATGAAATTGCTGACCAGAGCCACAACGTCAAACCGTTCCATTGTAACAACATCATTTCCAAACTCAAGCTGATTTAAGTCAAGGAGCTTCTTGACCATGTTGTTCATCTTTCCGGCTTCATCCATAATGACATCACAGTAAAAATCTCTGCTTTCGGCATCATCGTCATTCACACACTCCTTAAGTCCCTCTGCATAGCCTTGGATAAGGGCAATCGGCGTCTTAAGCTCATGCGAAACATTGGATAAAAACTCCTTCCGCATCTCATCAATCTGCTCTTTTTTCTCTATATCACGTTTCAGCTCGTTGTTTGCAGTTTTCAGTTCTGATATCGTCTTCTCCAATGTACTTGACAGCTCATTCATGTGTTCGCCCAGCAAATCAATCTCGTTTTGACCGCGGCTTTCATACTTTGTCTCAAAGTTCAGCTTAGTCATCTTTTCTGATATTTCCTTAAGCTCCATAATCGGCTTCGTGATTCGCGTTGTCACAAACCATATCAAAACCGCGCTGATAACTGTTGCCAAAAGCCCTACATATGCCAAAAAGCGGTTGGATATCTTCACGCTGTCGCGTATGCTTTCCAGCGGAGAACGAATCAGAAATAAATTGCCATTATCAAGCACGCCCCACATTTCAAGATACTCTGTAGCAGTCAGCTTATCCATAGCTGTCGCCAGATAATACTTATCACTTTTATCCAGATATTCGATATCCTTATCAGGATTAAAATAATTGTCATAAAGCCGGCTCAGCATCTTTTCAATATCTCTTGTGCTGGATTTAATCGTATTGGATTCCGCATCAATGACCAGAATACTGATATTGTAAGCATCACAGGTCTTGCGCAGCTCCAGGTCAAATTCCTCCGATGAGATATTGCCGTTTGATGCGGCTTCATTAATCCGCACATATGCGTCGCCTATAGCATGCTTTTTATTTTGTATATAAAAATTTTCCAAAAAACTGCTGTTGATAATCCAACACAAAATAATGGTTCCTGCCATGACAGAAATAAAAATAAAGGCTATTTGCTGTTTAATAGAACGCTTCATATTTTTCCCCGCACCCTACGCCTCAAATTTATAGCCCATTCCCCAGACAGTCTTAATCAGGTCGCCCTTTTCTCCCATCTTGCTTCTGAGTTTCTTGACATGGGTGTCAATTGTCCTGGCATCACCAAAATAATCATAATTCCACACACTGTTGAGAATCTTCTCTCTTGACAGTGCGATTCCCTTATTTTCCATAAAATAAGTCAGCAGTTCAAATTCCTTAAAGCTCAAATCAATTGTTTTCCCATCAATCGTCACTACATGGGCTGCCTTGTCTATTGATATTCCTCCGCATTCAATCACCACATCTTCCGCCACCTGAGCTGTTCTGCGGAGAATTGCTTCAACCCTTGCTACCAGTATCTTCGGACTGAAGGGTTTTGCGATATACTCATCTACTCCAAGCTGGAAGCCTTGCAGCTCGTCCCTCTCATCCGTGCGCGCCGTAAGCATAATAATCGGGACTTTTGAATAGCTTCTTATCTCCCTGCATACCTGCCAGCCATCCATTTTAGGCATCATGACATCAAGTATGATTAATGCGATATCCTGATTCGCAAAAAATACATCAAGCGCCTCACTTCCGTCTCCTGCTTCGAGCACTTCATAATTCTGTTTCACAAGGAAATCCTTTACCAGCTTTCTCATTCTGCTCTCATCGTCAACTACAAGTACCTTGAGCTTATTCATACCAAAATCATATCCTTTCCACTTCTGTCTTTTTACTATCGTAGCATCTAATTATGAAAATTGTGTGAAACTATGGTTTTGTATTATTCTGAAAGCAAAAGCTCCCTCTCCTTCTCCCTGACAGCCTGTTCCCTGTTATCCAGCTCTGCCTCCCAGGCAGAATAGCGATTCTGAATTACCTTTTCATAATTTAGTACAGTTGGATTTGAGCTGGTTGTTGAGATAATAAACATAATGATAACCAGAAGCACCAATCCGATATTCACTAAGATTGATGTCCTCCTGTCAAAGAACTCGTGTTTTGTTTTTTCTTTTTTCTTTTTTTGGCTTGCCTTGACTTTCTCTATTACCGGATTGGCGCTTTCTCTCAGGCTGTATACTCCGCACACCGGTATATCGGCCACTTCCCCTTCTGCAAAAGTTTCTTTCAAAATTGTCTGAAGCCGCTTCAGAAATTCGTACCCTACCGGAGTTTTAAATACACGGTTGCCTATCGCCTTATTATACACCGCTTCTATCATCTGCGGATTGTTGTAATCCAGTTTTTCTTCCAGCCTTTCAATTCTAAGCTTTTCATTTTTGGCAAGCTCTGCATCTTTCTCTGTTCCAAACTGAAACCCGTCTACAACCCAATCCGTTTTATCTGCCATATTGTTACCTGCCTTTCACCTGCTGTCCCGGCAATTATTACAAAGCTTCAATCAGATTATATGTCTTCTGATAAATTATTTCCAGCTGTTTCATCTCGCTGTCAATATTCATATCCTGAACTCTTAATTTTTCCACCAGCGGTATAAGTAAATGATACAAATCATCAATGCCAAGATTGGAAACAAAGCCCTTCATTGTATGCGCCGACTTAAAAGCTTCATTACAGTTTCCCTCTGCATAAGCCTCCTTCAGTTCTTCATAACTGGAATCATCCAAAAATTTCTTAAGGCACTTCAGATACAATGCTTCATTGTTCAGGAAGCGTCTCATGGTTCCGTCTACATCAAACCCGTTCTTTTGCAAAAGCTCCCTTTGACTTGCGTCCATATCATTTTCCTCCCTTAATCCTGCATCAAGCCGCTTACATCAAGTATTAAAGCGATGCTTCCATCGCCAAGCTGTGTACATCCTGAGATACCATGAACTTTCTTTACATAAGGCGGTATCGGTTTTACAACGATTTCCTGTGTTCCAATCAGTTCATCAATCAATACGCAAAGCGTATTCCCTTCATACTCAAGAAGCAGCATTACGCCATCTTCAATATTCGTCACGGCATCTGCCAGATCATATTTCTGGCTCAGTCTGAGAATCGGATAGCATTCACCGCGTATCATGATATATTCCTCGCCGTTCGGTTCATGAATCAGTTTATCCTCAGTCACACGGATAAATTCCTTAATCGCAGAAGTCTCCATGACAAACTTAGTATTGCCGTTTCTCATGACAATGCCGTCTATAATTGCCATTGTCAGCGGAATCTTCATGGTCATGGTAGTGCCCTCGCCCTCTGTCGATTCAATGTCAAGCACTCCGCCTATCTTTTGGATATTTTTCACTACAACGTCCATGCCTACGCCGCGTCCGGAAAACTCTGTAACCTTTTCTTTTGTTGAAAATCCCGGGTAGGTAATAAACTGGAAAATCTCTTTGTCACTGTAGTCGCTTTCCACACGGTTATCCGGCAGAATGCCGTTTTCCCATGCTTTTTTATACAGCTTATTTCTGCTTAACCCCTTTCCGTTATCCCTGACGGAAATCCATACCTTTCCGCCTTCATTCTTAGCCTCCAGCGTAACCTTCGCAGGCTCACGCTTGCCGGCTGCTGCCCTCTCTTCCGGCATCTCAATACCATGATCTACGGAATTTCTGACAAGATGCATTAATGGATCTGAAATATTTTCTATGATATTTTTGTCCACTTCCGTAGTATCTCCTATCATTTCAAATTCGACATTTTTGCCGAGTTTTCTTGACATGTCAAATACGGTTCTGTTCATCTTCTGAAAAGTATTGGTTAAAGGCATCATTCTCATGGACATAATCAATTCCTGCATCTCCGTTGTAATCTTGGACAACTGTGATGCCGCCTTCTGAAAATTGGAAAGGTCTAGATTCGGCACCTGAAGGTCGGGATTTTGCAATACGACAGATTCCGCAATGACCATCTCGCCCATCAGATTCATCAGCAGATTCATCTTTTCAATATTCACACTCATAAAGGACTGCTTAGGCTCTTTTTTCTTCTTTGTTTTTGTAATCTTCTTTGCCTTTCCTGCTTCCTTCTGAATGACGTAATCACCCGGCTGCGGCTCTTCGGTCTTTTGCGCGCCCGTATCCGCTGCCGCCTCGCCGCCGTCTTGTACAGGCTCATCTGAAAAACCTCTGACAAATTCTTCGTTTGTACACTCGGCAATTTCAATTCCGCTGATTTCCGAGGTCGTATCAATCAGCTCCCGAAGCCTTTCTTCCGTGAAATCGCCCCTGACCAGCATCAAAAATCCTTCCGCCAGAATCGTATCCGCCGAGCTTTCATTCGTAAGAATATCTTCCGGCGAATAATGTACATCTTCCGTATACTCTTTTAATGCATATGTCGCTGAATATGCACGCAGATTGCTCATCTGTGTGTCCTGATAATATGTAATTCTGATGCGGAAGCACTTTGCTGCTCCCGATGCCTGCGGCGCAATATAAAACTGATTCGGTCCAAGGTCCATGCCGGCGGCGGCAGCCTCATTCTTAGCCGGTTTTTCTGCCGGTGCTGCCCCTTGGCCGCCTTTCAGTTTATCAAGGAATTGTCCCATTGTCTCTATAAGCCGGGAATTGTCACCGTCAGGATCATTGCCTTCTTTTATCTTCTCCATCTCTCCATTGATAAAATCCAAAACCTGAAGGATAATATCCGTAAGCTCCATATGAGGCTCCTCAATCCCGATATTTTCCCTTAGATAATAAAATATATCCTCAAGCTTATGTGACACCTTCATGATATTATCATACATCATGATACCTGAAGAACCTTTAATGGTATGCATAATTCTAAATATCTCGTTGATATTATTCTCGTCAAATGCATCATCATCTTTGGTCTCCAGCACGATTTCCTCCAGTTTTTCCAAAAGCTGGCCATTCTCGTATATATACATGTCCACCATTCCGTCTAAATTGAATTCCTCAGCCATGCAGGCACTCCTTCCATATCTATAACAAAACACCCGTAGCATATATTTATCATTCTGAAAATTCACGAGTGTTATGCATTGTAAACTTCGCATACTGCAATTACAATAAATCACATTTACAATTTTATATCTATTTTGCACAATAGTCAATGTTTTCTGAAAACTTTGTCATATAACAATTAAGCCGCGCTAAATTCTCCACTCTGTTAATTGTCCCTAAAAACAAAAAATCGGCGCTCGCCTCAACAATATTTATACTGCTGCATCTTGAACATTTCTCTCCAGCATAATCCAGCGCCTTACAATTTCTGCAAAAGCATATTCTTGACCCTTCCATTTTTCCTTTTTCTTCTTTCTCCTTTCTGCTATATTTTTATTTTGCCCGCTCAATTTATCTTTTTTTTATTTATTGCCATGAATTTTATTTTACTGCCATGTTTTATCTGCATGTTTTCAATTTAAAAGATTATTTTCAGAAATCGCACGAAATAATTTGCAAAGATTGGTATTGTGCAAATGATACACTCCATTTATAATATGCTAAAGTGTATTTGAAAGTTGTTTTATACAGAGCACACAGCACAGCTTGTGCTGAGCCGCCTTTTTCTGAAAGGAGTTTCAAACCATGAAAAAATATGCCAATTCCATGTTTGCACTTTTTATCTGTATGCTGATTTTGGCTCCATCAACAGTATATGCCGAAGAACTGGCAGCAATGCCTGTTTTCTCTGTTATTCAGCCTATCACCGGCGCTGCCTTGTCAAGCGAGGCGCTTCCCGAAAGCCTTACAGAACGTTTGAATTATTATTTGACAGACAGTTTTACTAATGGCAGCATTGATATACAGAAATATAATGATATCCTTTCAAGTGGGATGGTATCCGAAAATGCTTTTTTTGCAAACTCTGTGTTTGTAGGGGATTCCCTCACCGTAGGATTTGAACAATATTGCAGAACACATGATTCTATCGCCTCTGACTCTACATATTTTCTGGCAAGGGTAAGCTGTTCAGCCAAGGCTGCAATCTCTGACAATGCGCTCACAAAGCATGCCGGCATTATGCCCATATATAATGGAAAGGTTCAATATATCGAAGACTCCGTCTCACAGATTCCCAATGTTTCCAAAATGTTTATCTGCTATGGCATGAACGATTTAACCGGCAGCACTCCCGAGCAGTTCGTTGCAGACCTCCAGACCTTAATTGGAAGGATCACTGCCAAAACGCCTGATTTGCAAGTATATGTCATATCAATTCCATGCGTCATGTCAGATGTACATACAGGAGGTCTCAATAACAACACAATTCAAACTGCAAATATTCTTCTGCAGAATACCTGTGCCGCAAACGGTTGGGGATATATCAACATTTCAGAGTATCTGATGGGTCAGGGCAATGCAATTCGTCCTGAATACAGCTCGGATCATTATGTTCATGAAAATAACTATGCTTATCAAGTCTGGAATAAAGTTCTGAAAGACTATGCATTTCTGGAAATTACGAAATAAGCCTCCGATGCAATATTTTCAGCAGGGGCACAAATCGAATTGCTTCTGACTCTTTGGCCCCAGCCATTGAAATTACGTGTTCTGAGACGTGCTGCCCCTGTTCTATTTCATCTTTGAGAAATTCATAAAGCTGTCTTCTCCGCCCTGTTCCGAAGCCGAAATCTGTACAGGCACAAACTTAGCGCCCTGTGATACAGCCTCCTCCAGTTTATTGTTTCCTGCGCTCAGGGTAAATACTCCGCCCTGTTCCGCAACGGATATACGGTCTGCCGCTGTCGCCTGTGCACTCTTTATGGAAGATGGGTTCAGCTCCATAAGCTTTTCAAAATTTCCATTTTGATATTCTGCCATTTTGTCAAGAATTTCCTGTGCAATCTCAGCAGGCGCTGCATTGGTGCTCTCTATGACAAGATTATAGTTACTCATATCATAATAATCGATATCATAAATTTCCTTATATCTGACAGTCTCCAGTTTTTGTCTGTTAATCAGCGCTTTCTTGCATGCTTCCTGTGATTCATATGATTCTGAATTTGCGCGGAGGCTGTCATGAAATACCCTGCGGCTTGCCTCGTCAATATCCGTGATTACAAACACCTTGAAGCTCTTTGGCGCAAAGTGCCATGCAAGACGTGAATCAAACACGATATTGTCTCGCTCCTCGCCGATTTTAGCCGTTGTGTCGTCTATCATCTTATCTACAGAACGGTCTCCGCGGCTTGCAGCTTCGTTGACCTGCTTATTAAACTCCTCAACCGAAAGCCCCTTCTCCATCGCGAGCTGCCGGAATATGTTTCCTGTGGAAACAATCTCATAGCCTTTTTCTTTTAATATCTTTGCAACACTTGACTTGCCGCTTCCAAGATTCCCTGTAATTGTAATATTCATGATTTAACTTCTCTCCTTTATTCGTTTTGTGCAGGATATCTGCTCTTATGAGATAACTTTATCGTACACTTATATCCGTGTCAATGAGGAAGTTCAAAAGCAGCTTGCCCTGTCAAGCATTTATCAAATTTTTCTTGACTCTTTTCGATGTATATGTTAATATGAAGTAACCTTGATTAATCAGGGGTAGTAAAGGTTTCGACAGGGAATCTGAAGATGGAGAAGCAGGTCGCAGGCATGCGTTAAATCCAAAATTAAAATTAAACGCTGAAGATAATTTAGCATACGCAGCCTAATGGCTGCTGTCTGACCTAGTGCACCTACACATTGGGACTCAGGCATCGATGATGTAGGAAACGACACATGCAAAGCTTTGCGCATGTGGGTGTATCATGAAGCTACTGACTGTTCAGGGGTGTTGACTCGCCTGAACGGAAAGGAATTGGGCTTGCCCGAAATAGTCAACTAAACCTGTAGAAGTACATGGGATGGTTTTTTGGACACGGGTTCGACTCCCGTCTACTCCACTCGCTGAATAGCATAAAATCAATGTGTATTCAGATTCTATAAACTAATGTTCTGATTACCTTTAAGGAATATTAAGCTTGCCTTGCTATATTCCTTAATTTTTTATTTACATCTTCTACCATATCCGATGAAATCCTTATTAGATATATCATACATGCAGTATTATTCATCTTCAATTTCTCCGATTTTCTACCTGTTTCAGCCTCTTATTTTTACGTAGTATGGAAGCGGCTGCCTATCAAATTCATCTGTGTCACTTTATCGCATATAAGCATTGCTTCAAGCTTCTTACCATTTTCTTCGCATCCAGACTTTCGCGATATTCGTCAAACGCTCATGTAAGCACGGCACTTTCCTCATTACCCGCAAAAAACTGCTCTTTATGCCGAAACATAAAGAGCAGTTAGCCGCCTATGGGGTTATCATCTATCGGAAATAAAAACAGGCTTTTGATTGTACTATAATTGTAAGCTTCATTTTCTTCTCAAATAAAAAGAATAACCAATATTACATTTTCATTGCTTTTTCCCTACATAAAATAACCTGCTCTTTGACAATATTCCTCCTGTTCGTCCGCAAACAGCTTTTCCAATATGGAAATATCTGCTTTCTCCCGGTAAGCTCTTAAGCCTTCAAAATAAACTGACCGTTTCGCATCTTCAATCATAACAGGACTGATACGATTCTGCAGGCATTCCCGAAACAGAATGATTCTTCCAGTCCTGACGTTTCCATCCTGAAAAGGATGGATGCTTTCATACCGTACATGAAACTCTGCCAGCACTTCCATTGTTATATAATATAATGTTTCCTAACCGCCGCCTTTCTCCATGCGTCCTTCTCCTGTTCAATCAGCGAAGGACTTGCATATTTGTGAAGCCCTCCTGCGGCTGACTCTCCTATATCCGTTTCATTTTCTATCGGAATAACAATAACTTTTTGACTTATTTGTAAAGGCTTATTTGTCCGAACTTCTGTTCTGTTATAATATTCTGTCATAGACATATTACCACCTGCCATTCTTACTTATATCATAACACCAGATATTATATTCTGCAACAGAATTTCTGTATTCCCTTATTCCTTTAACCAACTATGCAGCTTGGGAAATCCCGCCCTGTTTTCCCTTTTTCAAACAAACTCCAGGAGATGTCTTTTTTCATACATATTTAAGGCATTTTTTGAAATTACCCGTCCAGCCAGCTCATGGGGCATAAGCACCCACATGGTATACAATCCTTCCGCATCCTGCTTTACCTGCTCTGCGCTTGCTCCACGAACTGTTGTGGTCAAGCTTTTTTGTAACACTTGTGGCTAAAAAAATATCGGATTGCTTTCCGGAAGCTATCAGGGTTTTTCGATTCCATAAAGGGTGCTTTGCACCGCTGGAGCGGCTTAGCCCTTGACAGAACCGAAAATCTCTGACTTTGGGCAGGCAGGCCGGTCGGGTAAACTGCTGCTGCCTTTTATCCGGCTGTTCTTGCCTGAAACGGTGTCTGGTAACCATTATAGCTGTGTGGGCGTACATGGTTATATGTAACATATGCAAATTCCTCTACTGTCTGGTAAAGTGATTCCTCCGTCGTAAATTCATATAGATTTGTACACTCGTTTTTCAGAGTGTTGAAATAACGTTCCATCGGCGCATTATCATAGGGACAGCCTGCTTTACTCATACTTTGTGTCACATTTACGGA
>JAGAQJ010000013.1 GCA_017622845.1 Lachnospiraceae bacterium
CAAGGCTTTCTAATGAGGACGGAGCCGGCTCGAGTCGGCATCCATGCCTCCGTCTCGCCTAAATTTGCGTCCATGCAAATTTGCTCCTGGGTATTAATCATCGCATAAGGAAATATACCATTCTCCACCGAGCAGCCTGCAGGATACTATCTGCCGTTTTCTGTTTATTGAGACTATAAAGCGAAACAGTTGTCAGTACACAGAAGGGCGGCAGTCCTATGCCGGAACAGGCTGGCGGAGAATGCTGACATTTTCTTATGGGTGATTCAATACGTCAGAGAAAATCCGCACGGACGCGGATTTAGGACGAAACGCGTCCATGGACGGCGCGTAGAGTCCGGTCGCGGACGCATTCAAAAACTTTGGCATCACCCATTAGAAAATTCGCATTCGGAGTCCAATTGCCTGTACCGACATAGGACTGCCGCCCTTCGTCCCGGCTAAAATAATCCATCATGCTGAACTGTTGCCAGGAATTGTTATTAAGAACCGTTCCCTGTGCCATAGGAATCATTTTATACGGCTATTTCTTGAACAGTTTTCCGAAAAATCCCTTCTTTTCCTCATTTCCCTGTGACTGTTCTGCTTTATTTTCCATACCGTTTTTCAGCTTTTGGACATATGCAGGCTCTTCCTTCAGAGAAAGCAGCGCATCATATGAAGCAAGTACGCTCATGCCATACGTATCCGCAAGCTCTTTTGCAGTATAACCTTCAATCGTAAGCATACCCATCGGAGGATACCCGCCGTTTCTGACTGTCGTTGCAAATTCTATAAAAATACTGCTGTCGGATTTCAGCCTTCTATAATAATATCCTGCCTCTGGATAAGATAACCCGCATCCCTGTGTCAGATAAATCATAAGCTCCTCACGAAGCGATTCTGACTTCTTCCACTGTTTCGCTGCCTCACCCATCAGTCTGGTATCCATCAGGCACAGGAAGCTTGGCCCGTCCGTGAGTACTGCTACCTTACTTGCCTCGTAAAGTTTCTCCATAAACTGAGGGTTATCTATCCCGGCAGGCATCAGCCTTCCCTCGCCTTTTCTGCCGGCTTCATAACGGTTTGTCACGATCAGGTAAGCGAGATTATTTTTGAGCGTAAAGCTTCCGTCATCTTCTCTCAAGGTATAGATATAGGGCTTTTCGCATAATGCTTCCGTGAGCGGAATTGTGATTCGATTCATCAGGAGATTGTATTTTGCCTTGTTCTCCTCGTCCTCTGCTTTTCGGGCAGTGTCAAAGCGCCCTGCCGCTTCACGCATCATAACCATCATTTCAGCGATGCTGCATCCTGCCGTGTATGCAAGACCCTGGTCAATATCGCTGTCAATATGTGCAATCAGCTCTGCTTTCCGCTCATCACTGACCAGATAATCATTGCTCTGGTCACAGAAGGGTACTATCGGCATACGATACTGCTTCTCACCGTTTTCTACACGCATAACCCTGCTAAGCTCATCCTGCGTCAGCAGGTCTTCCACATCAAGACCATAGCCTGCTGCCTCTCTGATAAACTCAAGCTTACAGCCTATGGCATGCATGGTATCAAAATCCAGATTGACGCCCGTCACTCCAAGCTTTTTTGCAAGCGCAAGGACTGTCTCAAGATTGAACAGCTTATCCTTCTGGTCAAGTACGCCGATTGGGAAAGTGCTGTCAAACACAGGCAGCAGGGTAGGATTCTGGAACACATAACTGACAGCATCGTCATATTTTTCAAAAAGATACATCATGATATTTTTATCATCCGGCTTCATCAGAAACGGATTGCCGAGTGACATTCTGTAATCACTGTGCAGCGGCGCCAGCAGGATATAGATTTTATCCATCTGCGTATAGGCACGGATTCTTGCCCTCACCATTTCTTCATTATACCGTGGAATATCCAGATGTCCCGTAAGGTCAAGATGTGCCGGATCATACTCCAGCCAGTAGCTCCGGTGCGGCTCAATAATAATCTGCAGCTTTCCCCTGACAAGCTGCGACAGCATGGAAAGCTTGTATTTGTTAATCGGCTTTTTATCAGGGTTAAAGCGCATCGCACTGTCTGCTGTCAAAAACACCTTCAGCGACTCATAATCAAAGTCCCCGGCAGTCGCCGTGGCGCCGTCTTTTTTGCGTTTCATCGTCATCAGCTCAAAGACCGGCTTCTCTCCCTCTTTGGGTTTCACTCTGAAATCAGGCAATTGTCCTATAATAAAGACACTCTTTGTCCAAAGACGTGCAATCGCATCCTCCCTTTGACATCTGTCGATTGCCGTTGTATACAGAAAATGATAGCTGTCTGCTGCATCTCTAAGTCCCAGCAAATCCGTCGCTGCTATATATTTCTCGTCACCCAGTACATTTTTAGGCGCCTCCTCATTGGTGCTGATATGAAGCACTAATCCGGCAATCTTTTCATCAAATATCTGATTGATTACCTCACCGAGCTTATCCTCATGGTATGCATACCGGTGTGTTCCGTATTTGACTGCCTTTGAAACATATGCATCATAGTATTCTCTTTCAAAAAATACATGAATGGCATCATCAAAGACTTCCTCTTCATCACGCTGCATCACCATTACATCTTTGTCAAAGCCTTCAAATAACCGCAGCTGCCATACTGAAATGTTTGTTTTTCTTTCCACTTTCCTTACCTTTTCCTATTCGTTATATTCGTTCCCTTCATCAGCTTTCAACAATCAGGAATCTTCCGTCGCCAATCTCAAAAACCTCGGGTGCCTCAGCAATCTCTTCTTTTTCCTGTCCTTCGAGGTCTACGCCCTCCTCATCAAAGTATTCCCATACTTCATCAATTGAGTCGACAACCACTGCCATACATTCCTCAAGGAATGCCTCTGCCTCATCAATATTGTCTGCTACCTTTTCAGGTAAAAGCTGGAGCTGGTTCTCCAGGAAACAATTAAGTACTGCCTCATCATATTCGTGCATAATCATCTCTCCTTTATACCTATGTGATTTTATTGCTCGTATCAGTACAGCATAAATTGAATATCTTCGCTCATGATACTGTTACTTACTATCATACTAAGTTTCCGCCCACTATGCAAGCTTTCGTGCAAAAAGCTCCTGCATCAGTCTTGCAACCGGCAGTCCGACCACGTTATTATACTCACCGCTGATGCCTTTGATATAAGCAGCGCATCTTCCCTGTATCGCATAAGCTCCTGCCTTATCCATAGGTTCTCCCGTCGCTGCATATGCCTCAATCTGCTCCTTTGTCATCGGATACATATGAACATCCGTTCTTTCATGAAAGGTCACGGTTCTTTTCTCACCATTTTCCAAAATAACAAGGGTCACGCCTGTGTATACCTGATGTGTCTTCCCCTGCAGCGTTGTAAGCATCCGCACCGCATCTGCCGTATCTTTTGGCTTACCCATAATTTCATTTTCGAAAGCAACAATCGTATCCGCGCCAATTATGACACATGTGTCATTTTCATAACAGTTCTGATATCTCTCTGCCACCTCACATGCCTTCTCACAGGAAAGCTCCTCAACAATCTCCGAAGGAAGCTCCTTTGTGATGATTTCCTCCCCATGTGCAGAGGAAATCTCAAAGCAAATCCCTATCTGTTCCAACAGCTCCCTGCGCCTTGGCGAGCCGGAAGCAAGTATATATCTTATCATAGTATGTCTTTTGGTCCTTTCTGTACGATAATAATATGTAAAATTTTATTTAGCTCTGCACTGACTGGCTATATTCCGGTCTGAAGACACGCGCCTGCTGCTGAACCTTTTGCTTTTTGGCTGCCAGCGCCATATATTCACTGCAGAATTCTTCCTGCGCATTGCGCAAATCCTTTTCCGGTACATCAGCCTTAGCGTAGCTTCCATCCGCCTGCAGGAATTGTGCTTTCTGCGTATCACTAAGCTGTACCTCCAGCACATGCCAGACCTGTTCCTTAAGCTTCGGATTGAGCACCGGGAAAAGAATCTCCACTCTCCGCTCAAGGTTTCGCGGCATCCAGTCCGCACTTGCCATATACAGCTCGGAATTGCCTGCATTTTCAAAATAAAAGATTCTGGCATGCTCAAGGAAATTGCCGACAATGGAACGTACTTCAATATTATCCTTTGTCCCTTCCACACCGGTTCTTAAGCAACAGATGCCTCTGACAATCAGCTGTATCCTGACACCCTCTGCAGCCGCCTCATACAGCGCTTTTATAATGTCAGGGTCACAAAGAGAATTCATCTTTGCCACAATTCTTGCCGGACACTTATTTGCGGCATTTTCCTTCTCCCTGTTTATCAGATACAAAAATTTATCCTTAAGCCACAGCGGCGCCAATGCCAGATGATTCCAGCCAAGCGGCTCCGAATAACCGGAAAGCATATTGAAAACGGCGGTCGCATCCTCGCCGATTGCCTCATTGCAGGTGAGGATTCCAAGGTCTGTATAGAGCTTGGCAGTGGCATCATTGTAATTTCCTGTGCCAAGATGCACATACCGCCTGATGCCTTCCTCCTCGCGCCTTACCACCAGGGTAATCTTACAGTGCGTTTTCAAGCCGACCAGTCCGTAAATTACATGGCAGCCTGCTTTCTCAAGCTTCTTTGCCCACACAATATTATTTTCCTCATCAAAACGTGCCTTCAGCTCAACCAGCACCGATACCTGCTTCCCGTTTTCTGCTGCCTGTGCCAGCGCCGCTATAATCGGTGAATTACCGCTTACACGATAAAGCGTCTGCTTGATGGCGAGCACTTGCGGGTCGCGTGCCGCCTGCTTGATAAAGTCAACCACCGGTCCAAAGGTCTGGTATGGGTGGTGCAGCAGAATATCCTGCTCCCTGATTCTCTCAAAGATATCACAGCCCTCCTCAACCTCAGGCACCGGCTGCGGTATATACGGCTTATTCTTAAGATGTTCAAAGCCGGGAAGTCCGTACATTTTCATCAGGAACGTAAGATCAAGCGGACCGGGAATATTATAGATATCACGCTCATCAATCATAAGCTCTCTTTTAATGATATCCAGCAGGCGCGTTTCTATTCCATCCTCTACCTCGAGACGAATCGCCTGCCCCCACTGTCTCTTTTTAAGCTGCTTCTCAATCTCCTTCAGCAAATCCTCCGCCTCCTCTTCCTCAAGGGAAAAGTCAGCGTTCCTCATAATCCGGAACGGAAAAACGCACTCAATGTTATAGTTTAAAAATAGTTTATCCATATTCCGCTCTATAATCTGCTCCAGCAGTATCACACGCCTGGTGCCGTCTTCGTTTTCGGGAAGCTGCACGATGCGCGGAAGAACGCTTGGAACCTGAACGGTTGCAAACTCTACCTCTTTCCTCTGAACGGACTTTTTGTGAAAAAGATGTCTTCTGCCCTTCTCCTCTTTTCTTGACACAAGCGCGCCAAGATTTAAGGATTTATTTCGAATCAGCGGAAACGGTCTTGAAGAATCTACTGCCATCGGCGTCAGCACCGGATAGACATTGTCCTGAAAATATCTGTCGACAAAAGCACAATCTTTCTTTGTAAGCTTCTCATGCTTTTCAACAACCGTCAAGCCGTTCTCTGCCAAAAGCGGCAGCAGAGATTCATTGTAGGCAGCATACTGCATATCCACAAGCTCATGCGTAGCCTGATTGACTGCATCAAGCTGTTCGGTCGGCGTCATCCCGGCAATATCCTTTTTGGTGTAGCCTGCATTGACCATATCCTTTAATGAAGCCACACGCACCATGAAAAACTCATCCAGATTGGATGACGTAATGCTCAAAAACTTCATACGCTCAAACAGCGGTATCGTCTTATCTCTCGCCTCGCCCAGCACACGGTGGTTGAAGGCAAGCCAGCTCAGCTCCCTGTTGCAGTAATACTCTGATTTGCTGTAATTTATCGAATTATCTGTCTTACTGTTTTTATCGCCCATTCTGATTCCCCCCATTATCTTATATATTACTCTTTTTCTGTCTGATAACCGGTTTGATGTTAAATACCTCCTCAAAAAAAGTCGCATGCTTGTCAAACAGTCCGAATTCCAGTGTCATATCGGCATTTGATTCAACCATCAGTACCATTTCATCATTGTCGTTCACAATTTTTAATTTGTCGCACTTACCTTTATGGCTTAAGTCCAGTCCCTCTGATAATCTGATAATAGCAGTAAGCTTTGCTATCCTGAGATATGATTCCCTGTCAAGCGTCGTCACACGACCCAAAATCTCATAGTATTCAAAGTTTTCCGTAGAATACTTCACAATATTGGCAACAATCTCACGCTCAAGATGGGAAAGTCCTATGATTTCTGTAGCCATGATAATATTGTAGGAGCTTTCTCCCACATTGGCAAGGCTGATATATCTTCCGCATTCGCTGAGTATGGCAGCAAGCTGCAGAAGCAGTCTGTCACGCTTCGACAAGCCGTGATTTTTCTTCATATTATCAAAAATGGTCAGTGCAATCATCTCACGCTCACGGGTGCGGTGCTCGATGCTGTGATAACGTCTGTTGATATCTCTTGCACAGTCAAGAATATCCTGCTCAAAGTTATGGAACGCGCCGTCAGGATTGGAAGGCAGCAGCTTATTCTGTTCCGCGTATTCATATGCCATGCCGTCACAAAGACTGACACCCGGCGCCCAAAGCATTTCTGCTCCCAAAGCCTTGATCATATACTTAATCATCAGCGCCGAAAGATGCAGCAGTGAGATGTTTTCTTCCGCCAGTCCCATCGACAGTGCAATCTCTATTGCTTTTTTCTTTTTCATGGAATCCACAAACTCCAAAAAAGTCCTGGCATCTACCTGCCCTTTTTTTCTTGTCTCAAGGTAATTGCGCTGCACAATCAGCGACACATAATCATCTACGAGGATAATATTCTGTATCTTCTTATCGCCCACAAACATTTCCCGAAAGCTCTCGAGACTGTCACAGACCATTTCCTCCACAATATCCTCCAGCTGATAGCTGCGATATGACACACGTGTCAGTTCTTCTCTCATACGGAGCACGCCCGGCCTGATATTCTGCGAGGTTACGAGACTGTCCTCATCAAAGAGCGATATCTGAACGCTTCCTCCGCCAATATCAATAAAAGCTGTACTCTTCTCAATAATGCTCTGAAAATCCTCCACTCTTGATGCGACAGACTTGTAATCCAGAAATCTCTGCTCGGAATTGCTGAGCACCTCGATTTTGATGCCTGTTCTTGTCTGTATCTGGTCAAGCAGAATCAAAGAGTTCTGTGTTTCCCGTATAGCGCTTGTTCCGTATGCTTTATACCCGTCCACCTTGTAAGATTCCATAATATCCGTGAACTCACACAGCATTCTGCACAGCTCATCCACCCTGTCATTACGAATCTTTCCTGTCAGATACGAATCCGTTCCAAGCTCTATTCTGTGCCTGATATGATCAATTTCCTTGATTCCGTTTTTATTGGAAATCTCATAAATCTTCATCGCAAGTTCATAGGAGCCTACATCGATTGCCGCAAAGGTTTTATATGCCATATTCACACCCCATCTCTGCAAAATATTAATAATTCCCCAGTATCTTCATGTTCCGCGTTTCCTCGCGCAAGCCTCTCAGCGCATTCTTCACCGCACTGTCCGTAAGATTTCCCTCAAAATCAACAAAAAACCAATACTCCCAGTTTCTGCCCGGAAGCGGCCTTGACTCAATCTTTGTCATATTCAGCCCATTGTACATCAAATGCGAAAGTGCATGGTAGAGCGCTCCGCTCTCATGATTCAGTTCAAAGCATAAGCTAATCTTTGAAGCTCCCTTTGCAAACACCTTCTGATTGGTCACAATGATAAAGCGCGTTGAATTGTTCTTTAAGTCATTCACGCCCCTTTCCAGAATCTCAAGACCATAGATTTTAGCCGCCGCCTCACTTGCGATAGCAGCCTGTGTCTTATCCTTGTCGTCAGCAACCTTTTTTGCTGCAAAGGCATTGTTTTTCATGCTGATTTGCTGCCACCCCTTCTCGAACAAGTAGTGTGAACTCTGCATCAGGGACTGCGGATGCGAGTAGACCGTTTTGATATCCTCCATCGCAGTTCCCGGCGCTGCCATCAGACAATGTTCAATCCTGATAATCTGCTCGCCCACTATATAGTTTTCAAATTCTACGAGCAAATCATATATCTCACTCACAATTCCAGCAGAGGAATTTTCTATCGGAAGCACTGCAAAATCAGCGCTGCCCTCATCAATTGCAAGCATGGCATCCCGAAACGTATCTACATTAAAGCTGTCAACCTCGTCGCCGAAATACCGCATCATTGCCGCCTGTGAATACGCTCCCTCTGCTCCCTGAAATACCACTCTGCACTTTTTGCAGTCAATGTCCTCCATCTCCAAAAAAGACAGTCTGCCTGCGCCATTCTGCTCCGCAATCATCTGATATTGAAGCTTTCTGCTGATAGACATAATCTGCTCAAATAAATCCTTGATTCCGCGTGCATTAAATTCATTGTGCGTCAGCTCACTTACTGCCTTCAGCTTCTGCTGTTCCCTCTCCTTGTCAAATACTCTCTTTCCTGTTTCTATTTTATATGCTGCCACCTGTCTGCATACGTCCATTCTTTTCTCATAAAGCTCTACAATTTTGCGGTCGATGCCGTCAAGCTCCACTCTAAGTTCTGATAAGTCCATCTGTCTGCCCTCCGCTTTTGTTTTAAAAAATGTATCCATATATTTTTAATTCAGTATAACACACCCAATAAAGTTTGTAAAAAAATAATACAGAATTCTTCCAATTTTCATGCAGATTATTTATAATGAATATAGCACTTATCATATCATGAAGTTCGCAGTGTCACTCGAAAATGCTTTCGTATATATCTTGAGAAGGAGGATACTTCTATGAAGAAAAGAATCATAACAGCCGCCTGCGTCTTATGCCTGATACTCGTCTGCGCAGGCATCACCGCAGCATCTTATATCAGTAAAAAAATTCCCGAAAATCCTGCCGGCACTATCGGCAACACAGCAGGCAATCTCTATAATGGCGGACTCTTCTGCGAGAATGGCGGACTCGTGTATTTTGCAAATGCATATGACGGCTTTGCCCTTTATTCCATGAACGCGGATGGGACTGATATCAAAAAATTAATATCAGCAGACATTTCCAACATCAATGCAGACAGCAGCTTCCTGTATTATTATCAGGACAGTCTCGGCGGCGGAAATGAATTCGGTTTCGTCCTGAACTCTTCCGGTGTATACCGCACAAGGAAAGAAAAGCCTAAAAGCTCTGTGTGTCTTGACCGTATATCTGCAAAATATGTCCTGCTTGCAGACAACGATATCTATTATGCAGGCGCAGGCAGCGAGCTGTCAGTTAGAAGGGTATCTACCGACGGAGACAATAAGGAAACGCTTTTAGACTTTGACATTATTCCCGCAGGCGTGCAGGACGGCGCCTTGTATTACACGAAAAACAGCAATGACTGGCACCTGATGGCTATGGATTTGAAGACAAACACCTCGCGCCAGGTTCTTGCAGAAGAGGTATATATGCCTGTTATCGAGGGAAATATGATATATTGCATCGACATCCATGACAATTATTCCCTCGTCAGCATCAATATTTCAGATGGAACCAAGACAATTCTGGACAGTGACCGGACGGACCTGATCAATGCCGCCGACAACTATATCTACTATCAGACCTCCGGCGACACACCGCAGTTAAAGCGCATCCGCCGCGACGGCACTGATATGGAGGTTGTTGCCGAGGGAGCCTTCAATAAAATCAATGCTACCTCACAGTACATATACTTTACAAGGTTCGGAACCGACACTCCGGTATATATGACGCCTGCCTTCGGCGCTGTGAATGTCACAACTTTTGACGCAGCTTCTCAGGCAGCTATAGAAGAATCACAGAAAAAATAAAATGTATAAGGTAAAGGATAACAGGTTATGCTTATAGCATGAAAAAACTTATTATTCCTTTACCTTTTTTAATTACCTTGAAAAATTTTATAAAATGCGGCGTTATCGGGTGGTGCATGGAGATTCTTTTCACCGCCTTAGGCGCCATAAGGCGCCGCGAGCTTCCCCTTATGGGGCAGACCTCCCCTTTGATGTTCCCTATCTATGGCAGTGCTGCCTTCTTCCGTCCGGTGTTTTTCCTGTTACAACGATGTCATGTTCTCGTACGCGGAACAATCTATGCGCTGTCAATTTTTGCTGCCGAATATGCCAGCGGCCGTCTGCTGTCAAAGTATGATATCTGTCCTTGGAATTACAGCAGGAACCGCTGGCATGTAAATGGTCTGATACGCCTCGACTTCTTTCCGTTCTGGTTTCTGGCAGGACTTTTGTTTGAGCGTCAGCTTACCGCAAAGCCGTCTTCCGGCAGCTGTGCAGAACATTAGTTCGCAATCAACTGCTGGCACAGCGCTACCTGGTCATAAATGCAGCGCCAGGTTCCGGAAGAATGTGCTGTTACGCAGATATACTCTTTTCCATCATTGCCGATGCTGAGACTCGCCGCACAGCTTCCTGACTGCGCCACATATCCGGTCTTAGCGCAAAGCACTTCACCGTTGGTTTCCTTATCTTCAATCCTGCGGAGAAACCAGTTGGAAAGAGTTATTCCTTCGGGGTGCTGTTCTGTCGCCGAGGTCGTATAAGTATGTTCTGACAGTACCTCCCTGCAAAAGCTGTTATCGTACGCAGCTTTTAATATGACACTCATGTCATAAACAGTGCTGTAGTGATTTTCATCATATAACCCGACACAATTTGTGAAATGAGACGTTTCCGACAAGCCAAGCTCATCAAGCTTTTCGTTCATCAGCTCCACAAACGCTTCCTGCGAGCCGGATACATAAACAGCAAGTCCCAGTGCGGCATCCGCTCCCGACGGGAGGATTGTACCATAGAAAAGGTCCCGCACCGTAACCTTCTCCCCTACTTCGAATCCGGTATTGCTGCAGCCATTGACATAGCTGTAATCCGTAATGTCTATCGTTATCTCAAACGTATCGTCCGGATCGGTTATATGCTCCGCCGCAACCAGAACGGTAAGAATTTTTGTCATGGATGCAGGGCTGATGCGTGCATTGGCATCTCGCTGTGCCATTATCTTTTCCTCTGCCACATCAATAAAGACCGCATTTTCACTTACAACCTCACTGCTTACAGGTACAGTTGTTTCGTCTGTTTTGGCATTGAGCGGAGCAAGATTGCTCTTTCCTCCCAATGTCCGGATACAAAGGGTGCTCACATATTCCAGTTCCGATGCAATGCTGGCGGAAGCTGTGCCGCCGATGTAGCAGCCCGCTATATTGATTGTCCTGTCATACGATGGCTTGTCCGTTTTATTGCTGTCTGCCTGTTCCCCTGCTCTGTCTGTCTGGCTCTCAGTCTCTATTTCAGAAGCAGGCTCCTGTGCATCGGATATCACATTTTGATTTTCTGCGCCATGCTTCCTCACAAGGCTTCCGATTCCTCTTCCGATTAGCAGAATACATACCGCCAAAACAACTGCGCATGGTATGAAAAGCCGCCTTATCTGCTCCTGCTGCCGTTTTCTCCGCTTCATTTCCTGCATACGCTGCTTTCTGTATGCGATGCGTCTTATTTCTTCTCTGTCATAATTTTCTTCATTGTTGTCTTCCTGTATCAATTCATTTCTGTCATAATTTTCTTCATTGCTGTCTTCCTCTATCAGCTCATTGCTGTCATAATTTTTTTCATTGTTATCTTCCTGTATCAATTCATTTCTGTTTTCTGTTTTCATGCAAATAAATACTCCCAAAATATGCTGATGCGCTGCCTTACGGCTGTCTGCTTCGCTGCATTTTCCTGCGCACTCCAATTTACTATAGCATATTTTGAGAGTTCTATGTACCCTTTTTCCAAGATTTAAATATGGATTTTTTGTGAACAAATCCGTCTTCTGTCAATTCGCGCTTCCAGCCAGGACAGCGCATGATGACGTGCTGCCTGTGAGCCTGTCATGCAGTCCGCTGCATGCATGAATCATTTTATGAGACACCATCCTCTGCCTCTGCCGCACCAATGTCAAGTGTATTGAGTGTCCGGCGGCGGCGCCTGTCCTCCTCGGACTGCTCCAGTATGAACTGCTTAATTCCTCTGGAATTTTTCACATGCTGTATCGTGAGCAGCGGCGAAGTCACATCACCTGTGTGGCATACGATCGTCCCAAGCCCGAACATTCTCTCTATCAGAGAGCTTTTCAGCGTTACGTCCTGCACCTTGTACATATAACAGTCATTTTCTTCTCTGTTGAAAAATCCCGTATTGACTGTGATAACCTCCTCTTTTATGGTGTATACCGTAAAAGTAAACGGAAGTCCAAAAAATAACCATCTCTTTCGCTCTTTAAATTCCATATGCTTCTCCTGTTATCTGTGCTTTGTTACTAACCCTCTGTTTGCAGAACATGGCGGAATTATCCCGTTTTGAGATACATGTGCCCTTGCAGGCTGAGGGTATTTTTAATATCATATCACAAATACAATCACTTGTCCAAAAAAACAGACCGTTTTGCCTTTTATGTGTAACAGTTCAGCCATGCAGAAAGGATTGTACAAAATGACCGTGGGAGCTTGCTCACTAAGGGCAAGTTGTACAATCCTTTCTATAGGGCGGACGCCCGACATGAAATAAGTTGTCGGAAAGAACAAATATTATTGTTAAA
>JAGAQJ010000014.1 GCA_017622845.1 Lachnospiraceae bacterium
TGATACATTGACGCAGAATGATTGTTTCATATGCAAGGCGGAGGAATGAGGCGTAGCGGTGGCTACGTCGATTGACGACAACGCCGCAGATGAAAAATCAGACAAGTCAAAGTGGCAGTTATTTATTATTCGTTGTACTAGCGAATTAACTATAGAAAGGTACAGTCAGGATTTATGATATTTGAAACACATGCACATTATGATGATGAAGCATTTGATGAGGACAGAGATGTACTTTTGTCTTCTATGCATGATAATGGGATAGGGTTTATTGTAAATGTGGGTGCAAGTCTCAAAAGTACAAAAACCAGCATTGAACTGGCAGAAAAATACCCGTTTGTCTACGCGGCAGCAGGCGTACATCCCAATGAGACAGCAGAGCTGGGCGAAGAAACTTTTGCATGGCTCAAAGAGCAGTGCCTTCATAAAAAAGTAGCAGCTGTAGGAGAAATCGGACTCGATTATTATTGGGACGAGCCATCTCATCAGATACAGAAGCTATGGTTCGAGCGACAGCTTGAACTTGCCAGAGAAATAAAAAAACCGGTTATTATTCATTCAAGGGATGCAGCGAAGGACACATATGATATTCTGACTGCGCACAATGCCGGAGAAATCGGAGGCGTGGTTCACTGCTATTCTTATAGCGCGGAAATGGCGATGGACTATGTAAAAATGGGTTTTTATATCGGAATCGGAGGCGTAGTGACATTTAAAAACGGAAAGAAAATGAAAGAGGTCGTTGAGGCAGTTCCGATCGAAAAGATTCTGCTCGAAACCGACAGTCCGTACCTCTCACCGGAGCCTAACCGCGGAAAACGAAATTCTTCCCTGAATATACCATACGTGGCGCAGAAAATTGCAGAAATCAAAGGAATTTCATATGATGAAGTCGTAAGCACCACCGAGGAAAACGCAAAACAATTGTATAGAATCATGCCATAAAGAATCAAAAGCGGAGGAGATTATCTAATGGATATTCATATCAAACGGGAACGAGATATTTCCTAAGCTTTTTGGCGAGACAGAAATGATATATCAAAACGGGTGCATCGGATGTGGTGATTACTCAGAGGATATACTGATGAAATGTAAGGAAATTGCAAAGTCGCTCAATGCAGAAGTATTTGATTGATCTGATGCGTTGTCGTCAAACGACGTAGCCACCGTTACGCCTCATTTCTCTGCCTTGCAGACTGAAAATTTATTCTGTGCCAAACATATAGGTAATTAAAACGGATGATACTGGTATCATAAAATTTTTGTAATATGAAATCACCACGAAAGGAAATGAAAATGGCTACACTTGGAAACCCCACAAACACCATAGAAGTGCTTCAGAAATATCATTTTAACTTTCAGAAAAAATATGGACAGAATTTTCTGATTGATTCCAATATTCTTGAAAATATTATTGCTGCAGCAGATATAAACAAGGAGGACTGTGTGCTGGAAATCGGTCCGGGTATCGGAACCATGACACAATATCTTTGTGAAAATGCCAGAGAAGTCGTGGCAGTGGAAATTGACAAAAAGCTCATACCGATTCTTGAGCAGGATACGCTGGCGGCTTATGACAATATCACAATCATTAATGAAGATATTCTCAAAGTTGATATCAATACGCTTGTGCAGGAAAAAAATAACGGCAGACCTATTAAAGTTGTGGCAAATCTTCCATATTATATTACCACACCGATTATTATGGGATTATTTGAAAGTCATGTACCGCTTGAGAGCATTACGATTATGGTTCAGAAAGAAGTTGCTGAGCGTATGCAGGTAGGACCCGGCACAAAGGACTACGGCGCTCTTTCGCTTGCTGTTCAGTATTATGCGAAACCTCAGGTCAAACTGACCGTTCCTGCAAACTGCTTTATGCCGCGTCCAAATGTTGACAGTGCTGTCATAAAATTGACAAGGCACAAGGAGCCGCCTGTCAGGGTTTCTGATGAAAAGCTGATGTTTGATATTATCAGAGCTTCTTTTAACCAGCGCAGAAAAACATTAGTCAATGGTTTAAATAATGCCGCCGGATTAAACATCAAAAAAGAAGATGTGCTGTCTGCATTGGAAAAAATGGGGCTTCCGCCTGCAATCCGCGGCGAAGCGCTCACATTAGAACAGTTTGCGCTCCTGACAGACCAGCTCAGAAAAGCATAAGGGTGTGAACAGTAATGGTAAAGCAATAAATACGCATAATTGGTAAGGCGTTGGCGTTGACATCAAGAAATCGGTATGCTAAACTGACTTTGTTGTTTCATGCAGGACTTTTTGAGCAGATTATACGCTTTTGCCCCCGGACGGATCATTAGGGCAGCAGCGTCAGAGGTGATAAGACTTGGATAAATACGAATATAAAGTTCGTTCAGAAGAGATATCGAATTTAATAGATAAAGAAAAATATACAGAAGCCGTAAATATAGCAGATACAATTGACTGGAGAAGAGTAAAAAGCGCTGCAATGCTTTTGAAAATTGCAGCATTGTACAGAGTTAACAGACGAAACGAGGACAGCAGGGAAATCCTGATGCTGGCTTACGAGCGTTATCCTACAAACCGTTCGGTTGTGTATTCCCTTTGTGAGTTATCAATTGAATTAGATGATGTAGTGGCAGCGATAGAATATTATAAGCAGTTTGTGAAGCTGGCACCGAAAGATAATGGCGTCTATACCCTTCGCTATCGTATCTTAGAGGCTCAGGAGGCAAGCCTTGAGGAGCGCATAGAGATTCTGGAGGAATTAAAAAAGCGCGATTACCAGGAGGAATGGGCTTATGAGCTTGCCTATTTGTATCATAGAGTAGGACTGGTTACCAAATGTGTAGAAGAATGTGATGATATTATTCTTTGGTTTGGCGATGGTCCCTATGTGATGAAAGCGATGGAGCTGAAAGCGCTTCATGTACCGCTTACAGAAATCCAGCAGGCAAAATATGATGCAATGCTGAACCATGCAGAGGAAAATTATAATTCTGAGGAAGCTTATCCTGAAAACGGATATGAGCCGGAAGCATACGGAGAGCAGCCCTATGAAAACGGAGGATATGAGCCGGAAGCATACGGAGAACAGCCCTATGAAAACGGAGGATATGAGCCGGAAGCATACGGAGAGCAGCCCTATGAAAACGGAGGATATGAGCCGGAAGCATACGGAGAGCAGCCTTATGAAAACGGAGGATATGAGCCGGAAGCATACGGAGAGCAGCCTTATGAAAACGGAGGATATGAGCCGGAAGCATACGGAGAGCAGCCCTATGAAAACGACGGATATTCTCAGGATGGTTATGTTGATGATGGCTATGGCAATTTAAGCTATGTAGGAGGTTCTTATCAGGATAACAGTTCTACAGGCGAATTTTATGTGGAGCAGACCTTTGATGAGAATGGAAATCCGATAGAACCGGAGAGTTATCCAGAGGAGGCTGTGCCTGAAGAAAATGATATCAATCATGTACCTGCTGAAGCGGATGCATTGGATGAAAGCTATAGCAGCAGCGCTTACCATGAACCTTCTCACAGTGCACAGGAATATAATCAGGGAGCATATGTGCAGGAAAACCGCCCGGCCGCAAATAATGCCGGAGATATGAGCCAGTATAACACCATTAATCTTCAGAAGGTAGTAGCTGAGAGCATGAAAGAACTTTTTCCGGATGATGATGTCTTTGCAGAGGACAGGGAAAAGTATAATTCAGGCGAAATGGAAAGCATTACAGGAAATACGCTCGTATCAAAAGCCGGCATATCGGATCATGAGGCAGAGACAGCGGAGGAGATAACTGATATCAGTGAAAGCGGTTCTTCTGACTCTTCTGCGGCAGCAGAGCATGAAGAAAATACAGAAAAGACTGTTAAATCAGAAACTCCAAGCCTGTCCGAAGAAGCCGGGTCAGCGCCGGAAGCTGATATAGAAGAGAAAGCATATGCAAAAACAAACAGAATTGCCGAGCTGACAACAGGAGTATCCGAGTCAGCGCCGGAGCCGCATACAGGAGCAATCAGCAAGGTGATTATTCCGGGGAATGATGCGCGTTTTATCAAGGCGGATTCGGATATGGATAAGCTGCGTGACATTACAGAGCAGGAAGTAAATGAAGAACAGAGCCGTATAGAGTCCAATGCCGAAAATGTATATCATGACCAGCCTCTTGGCGACATAAAAGAGGAAGCTATGCAGAAGCAGGCGGCAGGTTCGATGAGCCTGAATGATGTTTTGCAGCAATGGGAGCGGATGAAGCTTGACAATGCCAGAAAACATCAGGAGGAAATAAAAAGGCATGTATTGACACAGACAGGCAGAATGTTCGAGAACTTTGACAATTCAATAAAGAGCGGAATCTTAGGAGAGCTGGAACGTGAGGAACCACCAAAAGAAGCTGTTACTAAAGAAGGCTTCTTAGAGGCTGACATAACGGAAGATATTCCGCAGCATCAGCTGAAACAGATATCTGATGATGATTTTGATGTTGAGTACCTGCCGGATGAGGAAACAGAACTTCACAGTGATATTGACCAAAATCAAACAAAGCCTTCTGAGATGGAAGAACGTTTTGAGATGGAAGAGCCTTCTGGCGGTGAAGAGCTTTCCGATGTTGAAGCATTCGATGATGAAGACTTCTCTGATGCTGGAACGTTTGCTGACCCGGAACAATTTTCAGAGCTTCAGGAGAATACACAGACAGTACAATATGCAGACGAAGAAAGTTACGGAGATGCGGTCTATGATGATACCCGGCAAATATCCCCAGAACCGGATATGGCATACTATGACGAAGCGTATGATACTGCTCCGATGTATGACGAAGAACCCTTTGATGAAGAGGAAATACAGCATTCTGAAATAGAAGAGGACGATGCGCTTGATCCCGAAGAGGAAGAAAGCATTGCTGAGATGGCGATGGAGGATGCGTTAAAAACGCAGGAAATCAAAATGAATACAGCCGATCTAAGCTCTCTTTCAGAGAAAATAGTAGCCACTACCAAAAAAGAAGCAAAGGGTGCAAAAAGAGAAGAAATACGTGACTTTACACCGGAGGAACAGGCTCTTTTTGAAAATTTTGCTGTTACCAAAAAGATAAAGAAGCAGATTATTTATGCGCTTGACAATATGACGCTGACTGCTTACACGGGAAATGTCATTATCACGGGAGATGCTGGTCTTGATACTGTCAGAATGGCAAAAAATCTTGTGAAGGAGTATCAGGCAGCCGATGCCGGTTTCTCAGGGAAAGCTGCCAAAATTACAGGGGAAAAAATAAATCAAAGAAATTTAAAAGATATCTTTGAGAAATTGAATAATGGTGGTATTATTATAGAGAAAGCGAACGGTATGAGTGAGGAGAAGCTCTATGAGATGGCATCTCTTCTCAATCAGGAAAATCTCGGTATTATTGTCATCATGGAGGACACCAAAAAGGAGATTACCAAACTTTTGCAGAAGCAGGCAATGATTGCAGATTACTTCAATATCAGAATTGATCTGATGGAGATGGATAATAATGCACTTGTGGCTTATGCCAAAAATTATGCTTTGGCACTGGAGTATTCCATCGATGAATTAGGTACACTCGCCCTATACACGAGAATTGCAAATATGCAGAGCGGAAATCATGTGGTGACAAAGGATGAGGTTAGAGACATCATAGATGAAGCAATCTGGAAATCCAAAAAATCTAAAATTAAAAATTTTGTAGATGTACTGTTTGCGAGAAGGTATGATAATGAGGACATGATTGTTCTCAAGGAAAGAGATTTTATTTAGCAGTTTCATTCAGAAATGCAGTATGATATAAGGCATGACCGAATACAAACTGCTGCAAAAGATGAAGGTAAGCACAAGTATTAAGTAGAGTAGGAATGGGGGATTTTTTCATGAACAATGCAGAGACAACAGTTTTTATCTCTGAGGCTGACCAGTATGTGTTTGGACAGGGTACACATTATGAAATTTACAAGAAATTAGGTGCGCATTTCTGTAAAAAAGGCAAAGAGGAGGGTGTGTTTTTTGCAGTATGGGCACCAAATGCAAAAGAGATTTATGTAATAGGTGAGTTCAATGATTGGGATGAGAGCGCTTCACCTATGGAACGTCTCGGTGAAGGCGGAATTTTTGCAACCTTTATAGCAGGCGTCAAGGAAGGACAGATGTACAAGTATATGCTGGTGCTTCCTGACGGAAGAAAGCTTTATAAGGCGGATCCATATGCAAATTATGCGGAGCTGAGACCGGGTACGGCATCAAAGGTATATGACTTAAATCATTTTAAGTGGAGCGACAAGAAATGGATGACTGAGCGGGATAAAAAGGACATGAACGAAGAACCGCTGGCTATCTATGAATGCCATATCGGTTCCTGGATGAAGCATCCTGACGGAACAGAGGACGGCTTCTATAACTACCGTGAGTTTGCAGACAGAATTGTTGAGTACTTAAAGGAAATGCCTTATACACATGTAGAGCTGATGGGTATTGCTGAATTTCCGTTTGATGGTTCATGGGGATATCAGGTAACAGGTTATTATGCACCGACATCAAGATACGGCACACCGGATGACTTCCGGTATCTGATTGATTTATTGCATAAAAATGACATTGGTGTCATTCTTGACTGGGTTCCGGCACACTTCCCGAGAGATGCGCATGGTCTTGCAGAGTTTGACGGCACCTGCCTGTATGAGCATCCTGATAAGAGACTTGGCGAGCATCCTGACTGGGGAACAAAGATTTTTAACTACAGCAAAAATGAAATCAGGAATTTCCTGATTGCGAATGCATTGTTCTGGATTAATGAGTTCCATATTGACGGACTCAGGGTTGATGCTGTGGCTTCCATGCTTTATCTTGATTATGGCAAGAGAGACGGCGAGTGGGTAGCAAACAAATACGGCGGAAATGAAAATCTTGATGCAATTGAATTTTTCAAGCATCTTAATTCCGTAATCCATGGAACCCACCCCGGCGTTATGACCATTGCCGAGGAATCAACAGCATGGCCGAAGGTGACAGGAGCGCCGGAAGACGGAGGACTTGGCTTCTCCTTCAAGTGGAATATGGGCTGGATGCATGATTACTGTGAGTACATGAAGCTCGATCCGTATTTTAGAAAAGATAATCATTATAAGCTCACTTTTGCCATGAGCTACAATAATGCAGAGAATTATATTATGCCTTTATCGCATGATGAGGTTGTGCATCTGAAATGCTCTATGGTCAATAAAATGCCGGGCTATGAGATAGACAAATATGCAAATCTCAGAAATTTATATACCTTTATGTTTGGTCATGAAGGAAAGAAGCTTTTGTTTATGGGACAGGAGTTTGCGCAGGAGCGTGAGTGGAGTGAAGCAAGAGAGCTTGACTGGTTTTTGCTCCAGAAACCGCTGAACAAAGGCATGCACGACTTTATGAGTGAGCTGCTGCATCTCTACAGAAAGAGTCCATGTCTCTATGAGATTGATAATGACTGGCTTGGCTTTGAATGGATGAACGCTGATGACAAAGAAAGAAGCATTTACAGCTTTGTCAGAAGAACCAGAGACGGAAAACAGCATATGCTTTTTGTCATTAATATGACACCTGTAGAATATCCGAAGTACAGAGTAGGCGTTCCGATGAATACACAATATAAGCTGGTACTGAATTCCGATGAAGCCCGATTCGGCGGCAACGGAAACAAGGTATCAAAATCATTGAAGGCTAGAAAAGGTCTCTGTGATAACAGGGATTATTACATAACCTTTGCATTACCGCCTCTCACAGCAGTGGTATTTCAGTTTTAGTATCATTCACAGTAAGGATTATGGTGAGAGTGATACTAATTTAACAGATAATGCATATGCGCATAAAAAGCGCAATGGGCAGTTTTATTGAACATAAAAAATGTCATGCAGAATCCAAAGCTGCATGACATTTTTATGCATATGGCTTTATATTCTTGTGCTCCACTTGGAGCAGTCCCACACATCAGTTGCAAGCCCGTCATAAAATTCAGGCTCGTGGCAGACCATCAGGATACTTCCTTTGTATTCCTGCAAAGCGCGCTTCAGCTCCGCCTTTGCATCAACATCCAAATGATTGGTAGGCTCGTCCAGAAGCAGGATATTCGTAGGCTTGTTGATAAGCTTGCAAAGTCTGACCTTTGCCTGTTCTCCGCCGCTTAAAACCTTGACCTTGCTCTCAATATGCTTTGTGGTAAGACCACATTTTGCAAGAGCAGACCGTACCTCATACTGAGTCAGCGAAGGAAATTCATTCCAAATTTCTTCAATACAGGTTGTAGTGACGGATTGGTCCATTTCCTGCTCAAAATATCCGATTTCCAGATAATCTCCAAGCTCCACACCGCCATTGAGCGGTTTGATAAGACCTAGGATACTTTTTAAAAGCGTCGTTTTACCAATACCGTTTGCGCCGGTAAGAACTATTTTTTGCCCACGCTCCATGGATAAATCAAGCGGCTTCGACAGCGCTTCTTCATAACCGATAACAAGACTTTTTGCGATAAAAATATATCTTCCGCTTGTCCGCGCTTCCTTAAAATGAAATTCCGGCTTAGGTCTTTCGGCGGCAAGCTCAATCACGTCCATTTTATCCAGCTTCTTCTGACGGGACATTGCCATATTTCTCGTCGCTACACGCGCTTTATTTCTGGCAACAAAATCCTTCAAATCTGCAATTTCCTTCTGCTGCTTATTGTAAGCAGCTTCAAGTTGTGCCTTTTTCATCGCATAGACTTCCTGAAACTTATCATAGTCGCCGACATAACGTGTCAGCTCTGCATGATCCATATGATAGATAATATTAATGACACTGTTCAAAAAAGGAATATCGTGTGAAATCAAAATATATGCATTTTCATACTCCTGTAAATATCGCTTCAGCCATTCAATGTGATTGGCATCAAGATAGTTTGTAGGCTCATCAAGAAGCAGAATATCCGGCTTCTCGAGCAGAAGCTTTCCGAGAAGTATCTTAGTTCTCTGACCTCCGCTGAGGTCGGTCACGTCCGTATCAAGACCAACCTCCATAATGCCAAGCGCTCTTGCGACCTCCTCGACTTTTGCATCAATCATATAAAAGTCATGCTGGTCAAGCAGCTCCTGAATCGTTCCCAGCTCCTCCATATAGTCTTCCAGCTCCGCATCAGAAGCATCACCCATTTTGTCACAAAGCTCATTCATACGGCTTTCCATTTCATACAGGAAATCAAAAGCGGAAGCAAGCACATCCTTTACCGTCATACCCTTTTCCAGAACCGTGTGCTGGTCAAGATAGCCTACGCGGACATTCTTTGCCCATTCAACCTTTCCTTCATCCGGCATCAGCTTGCCCGTAATAATATTCATGAAAGTAGATTTCCCCTCACCATTCGCGCCTACCAGACCAATATGCTCGCCCTTTAAGAGGCGAAAGGACACATTTGTAAAAATTGTCCTGTCACCAAAACCATGAGAGAGATTTTCTACGTTTAAAATACTCATGCTCAAACCTAACCTTTCTATATTTCATTTTGTTTGCATAACACACCATGAATGTGCACATATGCAGTATCCTAATTAGTATATATAAAAAGCCTGCACTGTGCAATGAAAAAATAGAAAGCATAAAACAGCCTGTGGTAATCAGCACAGCCTGTTTCGTCATCTGCTGCGTTGCCATCAGTCGACAATTCCACCGCCTTGCAGAGTAACAAAATTATTCAACACTGTTAGTAACTTTTACAAAAATTACCATAATAAAACTATTGACAGCGGAGTTAGTTTGTGCTAACCTATAACATGTAAGGGAGAGAAAACATTAATTTGTTAAGACAAACTTTATCGGTTTAAATCATGATACCATTCTTCCTATCACTTATATCACACAGCCAAGAAGAACCTTAGTGCATAAGGTTCTTCTTTTTGGATGAAAGCTAATAATTTTTCAGTAAAATCCATCTTGTGACCTCCTTGTGTAATAATGGTGTAACAATACGTTGATCGTGTAAAATTATTTTGCACAGTAATACAATATCAAAATCTGCTGTTGCATTCTATACAGTGGACTGTAAAATGCAGCAACCTTGGGTTGCAATTCCTTTTATGGAAATTCCATTCGGAACCAATGGCAGTCTATGGGATACTCTCAGCTGTTTTTGTCCGGATAGAAATGCATAAAGGGCTGAACTGTTACATACTTACTATCCGGTGTGTTTGCGAAATGGTAGAAAAAGACACAAAATCATGATATCATGATATAATGAATCATATTCGAAAAAGGAGTATCTCAATGGCAAAATCAAAAGAAACCAAAACAAATGCAATGCGTATTTTAGAGACAAAGAAAATACCATATACAGCACACACCTACGAGTGTGATGAATTTATTGACGGAATCCAGATAGCCGATATGCTCGGTCTTCCCCATGAAAAAGTATATAAGACATTGGTCACACAAGGCAGCAGCAAAAACTATTTTGTTTTTGTACTCCCCATTGCTGAGGAGCTTGATATGAAAAAGGCGGCAAAATCCGTCGGTGAAAAATCCGTAGCAATGCTGCATGTAAAAGATATCAATGCCGTGACCGGATATATCAGAGGCGGCTGCACTGCCATCGGGATGAAAAAGCAATATGTCACACGAATTGAACAGAGCGCCCAAAAGCTTGAGAAAATGATTGTAAGCGGTGGAAAGCTTGGCATGCAGCTCGAACTCTCCCCACAGGATTTGGCAGCAGCCTCCAATGCAGAGTTTGCTGATATCATCGTAAATTCGTAACTATGAGGGTACTGAATCGTTACGCAAATTCATAGTAACAGTTCAATCATGGAGAAATAAGTTGCCGGAAGTAACAACAAACTGCAACTTAGGAATCAGCAACGTTGAACTTTGCCGGAAATAAACAACCATGTTTTGTAATAAACCGCATGAATAATCACGAAAGGAAAATCATAAATGAAAACAATCAATGTAAGTGAAATTATAAAAAACATCAAGGAAATGTGTATTGAAGCCAATCATTTCCTTACACCTGATATGGATGAAGCACTCAAAAATGCTGTTAATACAGAGAAAAGCCCGCTTGGAAAACAGATTTTGAACCAATTACAGGACAATCTTCAAATCGCAGGCAGCGATATGATTCCGATTTGTCAGGATACAGGAATGGCAGTGATTTTTATGGAAATCGGACAGGAGGTTCACTTTGAAGGAGGAAGCTTGGAGGACGCAATCAATGAAGGCGTTCGTCAGGGCTATGTTGATGGATTTCTGCGAAAGTCCGTCGTAAAAGACCCGTTAATCCGTGAAAATACCAAAGACAATACACCTGCTATTATCCATTATGAAATGGTAACAGGAGATAAAGTAAAGATTACCGTTGCACCAAAAGGTTTCGGAAGCGAAAATATGAGCCGCGTTTTCATGCTGAAGCCTGCTGATGGCATCGAAGGAGTAAAGAATGCTATTCTGACAGCCGTAAAGGATGCAGGACCCAATGCCTGTCCGCCTATGGTGGTCGGCGTCGGTATCGGCGGAACCTTTGAGAAGTGTGCATTGATGGCAAAAAAGGCGCTTACCAGACCAGTAAATGAACACTCGGATATTCCATATGTCAGGGAGATGGAGCAGGAGCTTCTTGCTAAAATCAATCATACTGGTATCGGACCTGGAGGACTTGGAGGAACGACAACCGCGCTTGCAGTCAATATCAATACCTATCCGACACATATCGCAGGACTTCCGGTAGCAGTCAATATTTGCTGCCACGTAAACCGCCACGCAGTCAGAGAATTGTAAATAAATTGTAACTGTTCAATACAGCACTATGCACTCGCTGCGGAGTGCTTGAGAATGTGTAAATTACGTTAAGTATCAAGTCACCAGGAAGTGGTTTTGTATGACTTGATGCTTGTAACTAATATAATTTTATTTATGACAATAGAAAGTGTTTGCTGAGAATAACAATGAATTATTTGGAAAGGACATGAAAAATGGATAAATATATCAAAGCACCAATTACCGACGAAGATGCAAAATCCCTCAGAGCAGGCGACTATGTATATATTACGGGAACGATTTATACAGCAAGAGACGCTGCGCACCTGCGCATGTATGAAGCACTTGACAGACAAGAGCAGCTTCCTATTGAGATGGCTCATAACATCATCTATTACATGGGTCCATCTCCGGCAAGAGAAGGACGTCCGATAGGCTCCGCAGGTCCCACAACTGCAAGCCGGATGGACAAGTACGCACCAAGGCTTCTCGACCTCGGATTAAAAGGTATGATTGGAAAAGGAAAACGCAGCGAAGCCGTAAAAGAAGCAATCGTACGCAACGGCGCCGTTTACTTTGCAGCAGTAGGAGGTGCAGGAGCGCTTTTGTCAAAATCCATCACTGCATCAGAAGTGGTAGCCTATGATGATTTGGGCACAGAGGCAATCCGCAAATTAGAGGTAGAGAATTTCCCCGTTATCGTTGTCATTGACTCGGAAGGAAATAATCTCTATGAAACAGCTATTAAGGAGTTCGGGGAAGAATAAGGAGATTTTATGAATCCAAGTTATTTTAGAATAAAGCTTCCTTGGAAAGAAGCTGTTGAAAGACTGTATCATTGGAATGGAAAAATGCCTAAAGAAGTACTGCAAACTACATATGCCCGTGCTGTTGAGCAATCCATTGATGAAAATGGGCAGTGGAAGGGGAGCTGTCTGTATGCTTATGAAAATGAAGGGTGGACTGTTTTTGAAGATTTATCAGGCTTTTTCTCGACAATTCCGGCCGTATCATGGAAAAATTATGCTGAAAATAATGATTTAATAGTAGCCGGATATAATGATGCGATTTTGTATGGTGAATTTATTATGATATCAAACGGAGCGATTCAAAAAGAATTTTTGGAAATTGCTGATATGCCGGATGAGGGCGTAAATAATGGAGAGAAATATATGGAAATCAATAGCTGGATTGATGTTGCAGATTTCGTGGACAGTGACGAAATAATCTACTCAGAGAGTGGTGCGGTATTGATTTTTTAAATAACGAATACCATAGAGACTTCCACTGTAACTTTTATCATTTATTTTATGAAAGCCTGAGACTTTCTAGTGTACTAGTACAACAAATAATAAATAACTGCCACTTTGACTTGTCTGATTTTTCATCTGCTGCGTTGTTGTCAATCGACGTAGCAGATGGCAAAATAGGCAATACTGTTAGTCTGAATAAGAACGTGTCAGTACACTAGTAATCTAAAGGCATATAGGAATCAGCAGCATGAGTATTTTCAATATAATTGAACACATAAGAAAAAGACCCGGTATGTATCTTGGAAGCAGCAGTATCACAGCATTATCTCATTTTTTACATGGTTATCAGGCTGCAGAATCAGACTATGGTTTGTACCGGAGAGGAGAGTTAATTCCATTACAGTTTGAGTATATGAGCGAGTTTACAAAAATCAAATTAAACAGTAAAGATAATTTGGGCTGGTGCAGTCACATACTTAAATTTTGTAACGGAGATGAGGTAAAAGCCCTGAATCAATTTTTTGAGCTGTATGATGAATTTATACAGGTTCGCATAAAAAAGTATTGGAAAGCTGTTCTTACAGAAAAGAATATTCAATGGAATAATAGTATGGAGCATGCTTATACAATGAGCGAAAACGGCAAAAAACCAATATACGAAAATCCGATTGCAGTATATGTGATAGAACTGACAATTCCGGCATATGTTCTCGCCATAGAAACATCAAATGATATGAAGCTTGAGACACAGTTTTTTGCATCATTTGAACAGGCAAAAGGAAGTCACGCAATTCCGCCTGGCGCAGAAGTGTATTTTGGAAAAATTGATTTGTGGGAAGAATTTTCAGATGGAAAAATAAAGTTTGATAAGAACAAAATAATTTCTCATTAATATTAAGGAGTGAATTGAAAATGTGCAAAGAATGTTATGCGGACGATAATGACAATAGAATTACACCATTATATAGTGCCTTAGACTGCCTGCGGAATCATACGCAGTATATCTGCGGCACCTGCGGACGCTGTATCTGTATTGAGCACAGATCGCACAGAGATTTGCAAAGATGGCAGTTTCCATTCAAGTCTTTGGAAAATGCTAAATTATACCTGCGAACGGCTGATTATACGATGAAAAAGTCCTGCGGTGTCTATGAAATAAAAAATAATAAGGGAAGAATCTCTTATAAAATTTTTGCAGAACCCAAAGATTTACATACATTTTTACAAAACAACAAAGACAAAAGCTGCACCAGAGAAACTCCCGTATTTATGATGAAGGAATACCAGGAGTTTCCCAACACACAAGTGCGGAAAGTAACGATAGATGAAATTGAGCAATATATGTCAGAAAGATAGGAATCGTTATCTTGTCCGGAGATGTCCCAGGCATCAGGCTCAATTTATTGAGGATAAATAAAAACGACAAGTGCTGAAAGAAGAGAAAAAGCAGATTATTTTCTGTATGACTGCGGCTTGTTAAAGGAATTGGAAAATTATGGTATATGTCGCTGGAACAACTGTATCAGTTAACATCGTTTGTATTAGACGTACTTGAGCAGAATATTGATGAAATCGAGCAATTTTTGCGTCAATATACCCTTGTAAACTGAAGGTACCAAAGCTGAAAAAATAAATTAGACGAGGGAAAGGTTATGTGGTTTGTATTTGCAATTTTATCCGCCGTGTTTGCGGCACTTACTTCAATACTGGCAAAGGTGGGAATTGACGGAGTAAACTCCAATCTTGCAACAGCAATAAGAACTATGGTTGTCGTTGTTATGGCGTGGGGAATGGTATTTCTTACACATACCCAGAGCACCATCACCCAGATTAACAGAAAAAGCTGGATTTTTCTCATCCTGTCAGGGTTAGCGACAGGCGCTTCCTGGCTGTGCTATTACCGTGCATTGCAGCTGGGAGATGCATCGAAGGTGGTTCCAATTGACAAACTCAGTGTTGTGATTACATTAGTGCTTGCCTTTGTGTTTCTGCACGAGGAGTTTACCGTAAAATCTCTGATTGGCTGTATTCTTATTGGTACAGGAACCTTGGTAATGGTACTGTAATCTAGTACAACGAATAATAAGTTTCTGATACATTGACGCAGAATGATTGTTTCCTATGCAAGGCGGAGGAATGAGGCGTAGCGGTGGCTACGTCGATTGACAACAACGCCGCAGATGAAAATTCAGACAAGTCAAAGTGGCAGTTATTCATTATTCGTTGTACTAATATTGATAACACACAAAAGCAATTCAACAATTGATAACTAATCTATCAGTTATCTTTCATGTCAAAAGGGGTTAATATGAACAAAACAATGCCTGTAAATGAAAAACAATATCAAATACAAAAATTATTGGGAAAGGGAAAAGGCGGATACTCCTATCTTGCACAGGACGGCACGAACAAATATGTGCTGAAACAAATTCATCATGAGCCATGCGATTATTATCAGTTCGGAAATAAAATTGAAGCAGAGATAAATGATTACAAACGTCTGAAAAAAATAGGAATAAAAATGCCGTTGATGTATGATGTAGATATCAAAAATGAACGCATCTTGAAAGAATACATCGAAGGCGATACCATATATGATTTTGTTCTGAAAGATAAGATGAAGCCAGTATATCTTGAGCAGGTGAGACAAATGTGTACGCTATTATATGCAGCCAACACGAATATTGACTATTTTCCTACTAATTTTATTGTCCGGAATGAAGTACTTTATTACATTGATTATGAGTGCAATGATTATATGGAAGAATGGAATTTTGAAAACTGGGGAATCAAATACTGGTCAAAAACACCTGAATTTTTAAAATATATAAAAAGTCACAGTTCGGTCATGCAAAAATAATAGCATTCATCCTTCCTGATTATTACATTTTATTTAGGAAAACCTCCGCTCATAATCTCTGATTGGACGGCGTTTTGCCAGTAAATGATACTGCTGCCCTTCTGTGTACTCACAACTGTTTGATTTTACAGTTTCAATGAACAAAAAACAGTAGCCGGAGGGATACTATCTGCCGTTTCTCGTCCGGATAGAAATGCATAAAAGGCTGAACTGTTACAAATATTGTAAAATAAATTAAAAAAAGTATTGACAATTATAACTGGGGTATGTATAATAAATTTTGCGTCGAGTGAGAAGACGCACGATTTAAATTATTGGTAGAGGATTTAATTCAGTACCGGGGAGAAGTACTCAAGAGGCTGAAGAGGCGCCCCTGCTAAGGGTGTAGGTCGGGTGACCGGCGCGAGGGTTCAAATCCCTTCTTCTCCGTTCATTTATTTTATATGATGAATGAGGTTATGACAAAGATGTCATGAAAAAAGTATCTTAGCAGTATCGAGATTCTTTTTTTTAGCCTAAGAAATCAGGATAAAATAAATAAAAAATGCTTGACATGTATTAAATGATGTGTTAGCATAAGTACTGTTGTGAAAACAACTAAAAGAAATAAAAATATTTCAAAAAATGCTTGACAAGGCATACAGCTTATGATAAACTAAATGAGCTGTCACAAAAGAGACAAGCAGTAAAACAGAACCTTGACAAATAAACAGTAATGCAACCCTGAAAATTCTAACGAGAGTTCTTCTTATAAAAGAAGGACAAA
>JAGAQJ010000015.1 GCA_017622845.1 Lachnospiraceae bacterium
CTGTCCTTCATGTAGCAATTCCCACGGTACGCCTTTCAGCACCCAGTTTCCCTGACTGTCTTTTTCTGTAAGTCGACTCATGTTTTTTCTCCCTTCTTACGTTTATATTTGCAATAGTGCCACACGCAATTTACTTCATAACTGTGTTTGTTATATTCTTCGCTTTGGCAATCTCGAAAACTGCTGCCGTGATAAATACATTCATTGCAGTAATCAGGGTGACATGGGTGTAATATTATTTCTGCCATCTCCTAAATCCTCATTCTTATCACAATCCGGAAATCCGCGATGCTCATATGTCGTGCCCCACCAGCCCTTTATATAACCTAATTTCTCCCCTGTCTTTATGCACTTACATTTCTTTTTGTCCAAATGTGGACACATTCCATTGCAATAACCCATTATGCACCTCCTAAAGTCTTGTTTAAGCAAATCTCAATTGTGAATTACTATAATCTATCTGTAAATTTGGGGTTCTGTCTCCCTCTTTGAGATAACTACAGTTTGCTTCCACAAGCTTTTGTGCCATTATTGGCACCACACTGTTTCCAATCCTTTTTACCCTTTCAGATTCAGGATATGTATGCCACATGTAATCCCGGTCAATGATATAGTCTTTGGGAAATCCCTGTGCTAATTTTAATTCTTCCGCATTAAGCATGCGAAGAAAAATATCCAAAATCACATATTCATTCCCTAATACTGTTATGAGTGCAAATCTATCTTTCGTGGTGATCGTTCTGAGTGGTTCATTTACTGTATATCCTGTGCCACATCCGTAATACTCAATTATAAATTCTGATACCCAGGTGCATTTTTGAGCAGCCTCTTCTGTCACACCATTCTTTAATAAATCTTCCATTTTTATTGTTAGTATTGATATTTGCCCGAAGTGTCCGGGGCTTGTCGTTATTGTATGTAGAGGTTCAAATAAACTCTGTCCTGTTCCGCTTTTATAGAACTTAGTCATAAATGCTGCAACCATTCCGTAACGATTGCTCGTATCTATCGTTTTCAGTGTTTCTTCTACACTTTGACCTCTAACCTCTCCGCTTCTCGTTTCCGAATGGTACTGAATAATCAAAGGTGCTGCTAAATGGTTATGGTCCACTGTTGTTATTGTGTGCAGGGGTTCTTTAGCTCCGCTTCCTGAGCCTTTATAATTTCCACCATACGACTTTTCAACAAAAGGAACTATTGCAGGCGTGATTTTTCCAAATCCGTGTTTCTGAGTGATAGTAGGCATAGGTTCGTTTATGCTCTGCCCTCTGAAATTATCTCCACTGTGGTTTATCTGTACAATAAAAGGTTCAGGTGTGTTAAATACAAACTTCTCCATTCCTCTTGCAATTCTGTTCAGGGTATTCTTTGCTAACGGCTTCTTTCTTCCGAATATTGATTTTCCTAAGTCGCTTAAGTCAAGAACCGTATGTACCGGCACCCACTTTTTCAATCCGCCTGTACCATTTTTATTATGAGTAGCCTCCGGCCATACAATCGGTTTTCCATCTCTCCTGAATACTGCATACCATCTCTTTCTTGTTGTTGGGGCGCCGTAATCTGCTGCGACTAACTCTCTGCTATCAAAATCGTAACCAAGACTCCGCATCTGCCCGATAAACTGCTGATAAGTTTCGCCTTTCTTCCCCTTTATTGGATATCCGTTCTCGTCCAACGGACCCCACTGCTGTATTTCCTCTACATTTTCCATAATGATTACATCTGGGAGTATTGCTTTTGCATGTTTATATACCGCCCATGGCAGGATACGCAAACCTTGCTGCCTTGGCTTTCCGCCTTTAGCTTTACTATGGCTTGTGCAGTCTGGACTTGCCCACATTAATGCTACCTTTCTGCTGCCTATATACTGCTGCATGTCAACTTTAAAAATATTCTCTGTCAGATGCAGGGTATCCGGGTGGTTTGTCTTGTGCATCAGGATAGCCTTCGGATCATGATTTACCGCTATATCCACTGTTCTTCCCAATGCCATCTCTATACCGACGCTTGCTCCGCCTCCGCCTGCAAAACAGTCAATTATTAAATCTTTCATATCATACTCCTTATTTTCTTTGATTCTGCCATATTCTATCCTCCATCAAAATCCTTATTTCAGTTCTTCTAAATCGTCCAAATAATTTTTGAGTATTTCTTCTGTCTGCATCAGCTCATTGTCAAGCGCTAATTTTATTGATTCGGGGCTGAGATTAACTCTATGTATTTTCGATCTTTCTGTTATTTCTACCATAAAGTTTTTTTCCTGCATTTCTTCCCGGCTTCTGCTTCCAGCCATTTCCTTGCACACCGGTTGCAGTTTTCCTCTGTCGGAGGAGTGCCTCTGCCTTTCATATCCGCCTCATCAAGCAGGCAGATGTCTTTTTTGTACGGGCATCTGATTACTGCTGCCAGCTCCTTATCATTCATTGTTCTGACTTTTTCCATAATCATGTTTTTCGGGTCCAGCAGCACTGCTGCCAGCTCCGCATTATTCATTGCCCTGATTTTATCTCCGTTGTTCATTAATTCTGCCTCCTGTCCTGTTATTCCTATGAATTTTTTCTGTGCCATGCCGTGCTCCGCCCGGCTCCCTTCTTTAATGCCTCCAGTTCCGGACTCTGTTTTATTAATCCCTGCCTGTACAGCTCATTTGCCGGGATTCCGCGCTTATGTCCGTTTTTATCCACTCCTATTACGCATCCCGGGTATGCGGCTGTTATGCGGTATGTGGTGCACCGTACCTGTCTGTCTTCGTCTCTTTTAATGTCCCTTATTTTTATTTCCTGTCCTATCAGTGCTGCCGTATCCATTATGCGTTGCTCCTCCGTTCCACTCTTTCTTCAATAAGTCCAATGCATCCAGCAGGCATCTGTATTCATAAATCATTTTCATCTCTTTTTCTTCGATGCTGCTTTTCAGTTTTTTTTCATATCTCACAATCAGAATATCTATCAGTTTGGCGTCATATCCTCCCCTTAGTTCTGACGCTTCTGTTTTAATTTCAGCTCTGTCTTCCTGCCCGGTTGCAGGATGCGGCTCAATTGTGTCAGATTCTGTCACTATTTTCTCTGATTTCAGAATATCTGGCACTGTCAGCTGTTCTTCCCGGGCCTGATTCTGACATGATTCAGCATAATATTCCTCAAACGCTTTCCAGAAATAATGTATTGGTATTGTCATAACCTTGTTTTCTTGAATAAATTCAACCTTATAGCCGCATACATACATGACACGCACCCGGCTGTTTTCATACGGCAGCATCCTGTCAAATACAAGCTCACTTCCGATGCGGTTTGCGCTTCCAAGCGCATTTATCAATTCATTCAGTTTATCTTTCGGGAACTCTCCGGAATCAAATATCCTCCCAACTGCAAACCGTGCACTGGCGGCATTGAGCGAAATAACTTCTGCTTTCTTCACTGCCGGAACAGCTGTATCTGTCTTTTCCTCTTCACTGCCGGCCTCTGCCATAAATGTGTCAGAATCTGACACATTTTCAGCGTTCCCACTGTCTCCGCTTATTTTTAACTGCCCCCTAATCGGGCAGCTGTCCATAAGCAGCCTTATGTCATTTTCTGTAAAAATTCCCTTGTTCTTTGCAATTTCCACAAGCTTCTCCTGCTGCTCCGTTTCAAGTTTTGCAGACTCATACGCAAGCGATATGCCGATATTCCCCATTTTAAACCATTCCATAAGCCATGCATTAAGCCTGGTGCCTATTGTGTTGTATATTGCAATCTGTCCTTCCGATACTCCCAGGTAGTCCGCTTCAAGCACTCTGGTCTTTCCATCAAGCCCCTGCCGTTTTTTCAGCTTTGGTATAATTTCCTTGAGTTTCATGTGCTGCATGACCTTTTCCCAGTCTGTCAGTTCCCTTTGTGTGCTGTTGGTCATAATCAGCAGTGCATTCTCCGTATCCTTGTCAATATTCTCTTTAATGACTGCCGGGACAAACTCAAATTCCGCATGGCCTTCCTTAACCAGCTCAAGACATGCATATATGCGCCTGTGTCCTGCCAATGCCTTGTACTTAAACCTGCTGTCGTCCGGAAGTCTTGCCAGGATTAAGTTCTGCTGCACCCCTCCCATAGCGTAAATACTGTTTTTAAGCTGTTCTATACCGCACGGCCTGTAAAAATTGTCTTCATTAGGCTGTATGTCATGTACGCTTACCTTTTCGGTCTTCCCAGCCCCTTTTTCTGCTTCTTCCCTGCTTGCCTCGTTCATGATGTCCATAATCGAAAATTTCCTAGCCATTTGCAGCCCTCCTGTCATGCTCATCTGATGCAAGCCCCCGCTCATACTCGTCCACAAATTTTGCATATCCCTTTGAAGCTCCGCATCTGGGCGAATATACGGATACAGGCTCACTCACGAACACGCTTGCAGATACCATCTGCGTCCATTTGATTTTAGTGTCAAATACTCTGCTGCACATTGCTTTCAGGGTCTCCACGCCATCGTTATTGAACTCGTTGTCCCTGTAGGAAGTTATCAGGCAGCCTGCGAAGTTAAGCCTGGGATTATAATATCTCCTTACATCGTCTATCTGCTCCAGTATTTCCTTTATGCCATCAAATGCAAATTTGTCAATTGTTACCGGAATGATGACATCATCGCTTGCTGCCAGGGCATTGATGACAGAGATATTGATATCAGGCGCACAGTCAATGATGCAGAATGTGTAATCTTCCCGAATCTGCTCCAACGCTGACCTGATGCGCGTCTGCTGCGGCTTGGTGGTATCAAGCATCACCCGACGGTCCGCTGCAAGCAGTGTCATATTTGCCGGAATAACATCTATGTACCCCATGGCTCCGCTTATTCCGGGTACAATAACCTCCCCTATGTTTTCCGTTCCTGTCAGTATGTCTGACAGGCTTTTTTTGTCATAACTGTGGCATTTCATGAACTTGCTTGTATTTCCCTGTTTATCGCAGTCAACGAGCAGTACCCTGCTGCCGCGCTGCATAAGCTGGTAAGCCATATTGATACTGGTAACGGTCTTGCCGACTCCGCCTTTTAAATTTATTATGCTAATTGTCCTCATAACTTCCTCCTGGTGTTTTGTGCACCGCCTGCCTCAGATGCAGGAGGCTAAAATTGTAAAATTTTATCTGCATCTGCGCAGCTGTCTACCAACTCTATTGCTTTTTCTGCCGGCACTCCGGCGGCTAATACTGTTTTCAGCTTTTCAAGCCGATATAAATAACCATCAAATGTATATGCATGTTTTTCCGGTGCGTAAATGTCTGCTGCTGCCTCTGCTGTTTCATAATCCGATAACGCCTCGATATCTGCCAGCAGCTCGCTTTCTTTTTCTCTCTGCTTCATAGCCTGTTGCCGTAACGCGTCCACTAATTCCGATAATGCCATGCGCACC
>JAGAQJ010000016.1 GCA_017622845.1 Lachnospiraceae bacterium
CTATGCCGGAACAGGCTGGCGGAGAATGCTGATATTTTCTTATGGGTGATTTGATACATCAGCGAAAATCTGCATGGACGCGGATTTAGGACGAAACGCGTCCATGGATGGCGCGTAGAGTCCGGTCGCGGACTCATTTAAAGACTTTGGCATCACCCATTAGAAAATTCGAATTCGGAGTCCAACCGCCTGTACTGGCATAGGACTGCCGCCCTTCGTCCTATTTGAAGCCAACTGCATGGCTGAACTGTTACACAAAGTGTAATAGCCTGCTGCAGCTTCATTCATCTGTCGGCACAATATACGCAAGGTAGGACGCATTCTGAAAGCCTAACACATATCCGTTTTCTTCCAGAAATGTCTTGATGAGCGAAAGCTTTTTGTATTCAAGCCCGTCTTCCTGTGTAAGGGCTTCTGTCCGCTGCCGTCCTAATATGACAACAGGCAGCGGCTGCGAAGCCGCCTCCAGCGTCAGCAAATTAAGCTCTGACTCCAACACTTCGATGCTGTTTGAGTCAAGGTCCGCCCACGTTGAAAAGATTGCAGGCTGCATATCAAAAGCATAAGCAAGCGCCGGAATGTAACCATACAAAATTACTTCTTTTTCGTTCAATGCATTTTGGTATAAATAGCTGTCAAGCTCCTCGAGCGCTGTCTTTTTCTCATCGGTTGTTATCAGTCCATTCGCAGCACTGCCGCATTGAAGTGATAATTTTGCCTGACTGCTTTGGGAACCGCTGTCATGAAAAACAAATCCCACTCCGAAGAGCACGCCCTGCATCGCAGTACAGACAAGTACAGCGCCCATCACTACCCGAAGAGCATATCCGCCGGAAAAGCTTCTGCTGTGCTGGAAAACTTCTGAAAGCATCAGCACGGATACCGGTGCCGTCAAAAACAGATTGTTTACAATCGGATAAAGCCCGTTGTTGCTTCCAAGCGGCGTGACAAAAATCGTTACAAGCAAAAATACCGCCCACAGCTTCCATTCTGCACTTACTGCTTTGTATGCCAGACACCATACACAGAGCAGAATCACCAGCAGCAGATAAACGGTTACCCACTTATACATACTAAAATAATCACGATAATCAAAGTTAAACATGCCTCTGCCATAGCAAAAACGAAGCACCACCAGAAATCCAAGCACATAAAGGGGTTTGAAAACATCTGTTATTTTTGTTTCACTTTTCTGCCGCTTGCCAAGTAGTCTGAAAAACAACATCCCAACTGCCATATAACCTGCAAACAAAAGAAGCCACACGCCATACTGAAGATAATCCCCAAACATTGCCGTAATCATAGATGTCGGCTTATAATCGGCTGCATCGTCCGTCATGCCAAAAAGGGAGCCTATCATTTCAGGATACGCTGTCATGCCATAACGCACGATGATAACAAGAAGCGGTACGAAAAGTCCTGTCAGGTACCCGGCAATACAAAAAAGCGTGCGTTTCCAAAGAATCGACAGCCATGCATTTTTTATTTCCCCTGCTGCCTGCATATGGTTCTTCCGCTTCCAGAAGCAGTCACACCACACCGGCAGAATAAACGCCATATATGTGATATTGGGCATTCTGACTGCTACACAAAGCCCTAAAATTACACCTGCCATCATAAAATATCTATTGTTATTTTTTATAATAGCCTCAAACAGCAAGACAGAGGCAACTGCCATGAGCAGATATCCAAGATAATGATATAAAATAACATTGGGCGCCCAGCAGAAGGAAAGCGCTGCCAATTCTGCCGCAAACAGCAGATAGATACCGCCTTTTATCTGCTTTCCATAACGACGGCAGAAAAACAGATAAACCCATGCCGCCGCTGCTCCGATTAGCAGTCCGCAATAAACATTCATGCCAATCCAACAATCGCCAAAAGGAAGCTTCGACAGCAGTATGCCTGTCACATTTGCAAGATAAGTTGCAAGCTTCCACGTTTGATTCAGGGTGTCAAAATAACGATAATTTCCAAGCGCATAGCCGGCATCCATCAAATCCAGTCCCCTGACAGTATGGCGCAGCGGATAACATAAAAGAATCAATGCCATCAGATAGACTGCAATACTGCTGACAGTCTGTTTTTTCGTCTTCGTTTCGCTCATTTTCATTTATCCTTCCACTTTCTGTCAAACAAACCTTATTGACTGATTTGATAATTGTTCTGCCTTTCAAGCGCTGCTCCACCGCCTTACCAAGGAAACATATTCTGCGGAGTTTTGCCGGATATGAAGATGTCAGCACACTACTTCCGCCTGCCAAAAAGCAGCGCCGATACCTTCTGCCGTACGAATTCGATTGCTGTACATACCAAATACACGCACAGCACGCTCAAAAGCATGTGTATGAGAAACCCTCCGATTGAATTTTGAAGCTGATTTTCACACTTAAGCCACTTCGGCCACTCATAACGGAGATTCACGTGCTCATGTATTAAATAAACGCCAAAAGCTGCTCCCGAGAAAAGCTCAATCGGCTTTCGAAAACGCTCCAGCCATGGACTTTCTTTCTCCTGTCTGAATGTAAGAAACAGACCGACTGCGCCTGTATAGCAGGTAAAAAAATTATAGCTGTAGCCATAATTTATCATTTTTTCAAGTCTTCCCGTTTTCAAAAAAAGCAGTCTCAGAAAAAAGAAGGACGCAAAAATGACTGCAGTACTGCCAAGATAAAGAACGCCTGATTTCCATCTGTCCTTTAAAAACTTCCATTCATACCGTTTCAGATACGCCCCTGTCAAATACAAAATTACAAACCAAAGTACGTCATAGCCGTCCTTATCCCATGGAAGCTGCATCGGAAGCACCGTTTTCGATATGCTGAATACGAGAAGCAGACCTGCTAATAAATATTCGATTTCCTTCTGCCTGAGCCTGGAAAAGCCTGCATTGAGAAACGGCATCAGCAGGCAGAGCACAACATACGCACTTGCAAACCAATAATGCTCTGTCACAATCGGAAAACAATAGGAGAAAAACTGATATAAGTCAAATTCCTGCGCTCCAATCAGCAGTGCAATGCAGCCGATTGTCAGCGAATAAAATAACACCTGATGCCATATTTTGCATGGCCTTCTCAGCACTTTGCGAAAGGAAATCGGATTCTCGTCCGTCTGCACGCTTATGGAATCCACGCCAAAATAACCGCTAATCAGCACATACACATTGACAGACACCAGACAAAATGCCTCAATAAGCCATGCCATATATCCTACTGCATTCATATCCGCCCCTGACGGTTCGGGAAGAAGCCCTCCCTTGCCAAGATAATGCAGGCACACAATCATCAGCATCGCTATGATGCGAAGCAGCTCATAATTTAATTGCCGGTTCTTTTTCACAGACATCTGTTCCCTCCTGCAAGACGAATCAATTGTTCTGCAATACGCAAAGCGCCCTTTCCGTCAACAAGCCTTTTTTCCTGTTCATGCAGAAGCTCCCTGTATGCCTTCTGCCGAATACATTTTTGCAAAGCCTTCACTGCCCTGCCCGTCACTGCATCCGCATTTTCTGCAAAACAGCCTGCATTTACAATATCCGTAAGCTGCTCCAATGCTTCAGCGCCCTGCCTTTGATTCTCCGCAAAATAAAATGCAATCATCGGAACGCCCAGTGAGCTTACCTCATAAATTGTACTTCCCGTGGCGGATACCACAACATCACTCCGTAAGAGCAGACCTCTCATATCCTTCACATTCTCATGAATGGTCACATTTTCATACGTCCCATACTTACTCTTTAGAGCATCGGCAAAGCTGTTAAACGGTCCGCTGATAAGATGACATTGCAGCTTTTGTTCCGCCAGAAAATCATCTTCCAGAAAAGCATCTGTCAATGCCGCCGCCGCAAAATAGGGGTCGCTTCCTCCTGTTGTTATAATAACATCTGTTACTTTATCCTTTACCTGATATGGGGATGGCACCTGAAATGCCTTGCGGAGCGGCATATATTCCACTCCCAAAAGCACGTTGTCGGGATATCTGTCTATTCCCTTGTCCTCCTGCTTCTGCGCCTGATAACAGCCTGCAAGCTGCGGCCCATATAGATTATAATTAATCAGCAGATTGACCGGATAAGCAGTTCCCATATCCTCAAAACACGCCACACGCACAAGGTTCCGAAGCGCCCTATAATACTCCACGCTTACCTGATAGCTGTCAACCAGCAGGATATCCTTCGCCTTGTTTAATTGATTCTCAAGCAGAGGAAGTTCGGACATCATATCCTTGTAATCCGTCCCCAATACAGCTACACAAAAGCCTCTTTCCTCTATCATATCGCGGCAGCCCTCATCGGCAGTCAGAAAAATGAGCTCCTGTCCCTTCTCTGAAGCCGCCTCTGCAACAGAGAGGCAACGCATAACATGTCCCATACCGATATTCGCATTGCCGTCTGCACGTATATACAGCATAAATATCACCCGTTTTTATAATAATGCTACACCAAATGAAATTTCTAATAATCAAAGGGCAGGAACGCATGTAACCACTCTGCCGCCCTGTCTATATAACAATAAAACTTTTTGCCTTTGAAGAGATAAACAGCGGTCATATTCCTTAATTTTCCGTCCATATGCATGCCCTCGAAAAGTGTGGTATTTTCATCTATGATTTCCTGACTGTCTTCCTTACCAGCATAAATGCCTCAGCGCGTTCCATGCCTGCTGCCATGCCGCGTGTCTTGGAAAGGACGTCCATTCCCATCAGGCTTCTTGGATGCGGAAATTCGCAAAGCTCCGACACATAGCAATTCATTGCCTGCTCTTTCCTGTCATAATAGTCTGTAATATCCACAAACACATTCGGGCAGAATGCAGGCTGCGCACTGTAGTCAAAATTCCATTCTGTTGAGGAAAGCGTCTCAAATGCATAAATCTCCTCAACACTGTAATCACCGATTGGTCTTGCTGCCGTAAGCACTGCACGCGCTGTATACTGATGGTCAACATTTAAGTCCCCGCTGTAATGTGTATAAATAATCTGCGGTTTCAGCTCGCGGATTTTCTGCTCCACTGCCTTTACAATATCCAGTAAATCCACCTCGTCAAAACGGTTATCCGGGAAATCCGCAAAGAACACCTCGCGAAAGCCTACCGCCTTTGCACTTTCCAGGGTATTTTTGTGAAGCTCGTCTACAATTTCCCTGCCGATATCCTCGCGCCGCATGCCGCGTGAGGTCTGTCCTTCTCCCAGAATCATTGCATAGACCTGATCTCCCTCTGCTGCATGCCTTGCCACTGTTGCCCCAACGCCAAGAATCTCATCATCAGGATGCGCTGCTACTACCAAAACTGTTTTCATATCATATCTTTCCCTTCTTAAATACAACTCTTGCCGAAAGTTCCTGTCCGTCTTCTGAAAGGCTGGCTTGTTCGAACTCCATGCGGTATGCTCCAAACTCCGTATATGCCCTCGGATAGCCCTCTGCATCAAGCATTCGAATATAGTCATATATTTTATCCAGTTCCATGTCAGCCGTTATCTGCCCATCCTCTGGCTTCCGGCGCTTAAATACTACAGGCTCTCCCTCTTGCGGAACCGGAACCGTTTTCTCACTAAGGAAGCCTGGAATCATATCATAGAATATTGTATCAGAACAACGCACAAAGATTTCCTGTGCGCTTCCTGTGAGTGACAATGGCCGTTTCATATAAACAGGACCGCCGTCGAGCTTCTTAGTCACCTTTATTGCTGAAATCTTTGTTTCCTTGTGACCGCGCACGATTAGGTTCTGCAAAGGGCTTCCGCCCCGTCCGTATGGCAAATCTGTCATATGAAAGACAACACATTCCCAATTGTCCGTAATTTCCTCCGGTATCAGATAAGACCAGTGGGGCATAAATATATAATCCGGTTTAAAATTACATACATTATTTACAGTGAATTCTTCTTTCTTGGTATAAATAACGATTTCATGCGTACCCTCATACTTTTTCTGTAATGCCTGCGCACGCTCAATATTCCATGATTTGATGGTTGCGATGATAATCCTCATGTGACCCCTCCTTATCAGTAACCGTTAGCTTCCTTATTTTGTGTCCGATAAAAGTGTACACTCATATCTTATATACTCGGGCTGCTCCTTTTTATCATAGCCGGACTTTTCAAATGATAATTCATTTTGTTTATAACTCATTTTTATCTTCACTTAGACTTTTCTTTAATGTTTCAATGGTTCCCTGATTCTTTTTCAGAATTTCAAGCTGCCTGTATGCTTTTTCCCTTAGCAGCCTCAATCTTTCCATTTTTGGCACTTCCTGTCTTATCAAATCCGCATTCGTATCTTCCAGATTGATTAGAACAACTAATTCCTCTGCCGATGCAAAGTCTCTAATATTAGGCGTTTTCCCACTTATTCCTTTTTCGTTTCTCCATTGCGCCGCTGTTTTTCCAAACAAAGCCATATTGAGAATATCTGCTTCAGAAGCATATGTATAAGCCATTTCCTGTGGAGATAATGTAGGTGTTATCAAAAATTCCTTTACTGCATCTGTATGAATATGATAGTTTATCTTGGAAAGTTCTCTTTTGGCATCCCAACCTATCGCAAGCCGGCTGGCTTCATCTTTCTTTAATCTCTGATAATCTTTGATGATATAAAGTTTAAATTCCGGTGAAATCCAAGACGCAAATTCAAATGCTATATCTGTATGCGCATAAGTACCGCCATACCGCCCTGATTTTGATACAATGCCTATTGCATCCGTTGCTTTTATCCATTGCTGCGGTGTCAAGGTAAACGCATTATCTCCGGACTCTGCTCTAAACCTATCGAATTCGATAGGTTTAAAATCAGGATTGTGAATTTGCTCCCACAAGCCCAAAAATGAAATCGTAGAATGATTACGCATCCAATTTGCAACCACGATAAAAGCATTATCCGGATTTTTATATTTCGCGATGTCCGTCAGAGAAATGTATGCGTCCTCATTGACAACATCGCCCATCACTCTGATTTCTGTTCCATTAGCGTCTATTTTCATATTTTTCATGAAGTCTTTTCTTTCTCCTTTTGATACGCCTTTTGCAGTCTGAGGGAAGCCGACATCAATCCATCAATATTTGTCTGTCTTTTTGCCAGTGCAGTCCTTGTAAAACATTTCAATTTATCCATGCTTTTCCTATCAGCTTACAGTGTACGCTCATATCTTATATATTCGGGCTGCTCCTTTTTATCATAGCCGGACTTTTCAAATGCACGCGCGGAAGCCTTATTCTCGTATTTCACCAACCCGACCAATTTGATAACATCTGATATTTTATCTTTCCTTATCTGTTCTGCTATCAGACGAAGCAGCTCGCTTCCATAGCCCTTTCCTCGTTTTTCAGCAGCGATGCTGTAATCTATCACTGCCTCATTGCCCTCAATATTGAGCCGTATCTGCCCGACCGGAAGTGTCCCGTCACACAACAGATATTGGCAGACCGACGCATCTGCCATCATTTTTTGAAACCACTTCACATGATTCTCATATGGAATCTGTTCTGTATGAAATGCATTGCTCCGCACAACAGCGTCATTTGCCCATTGAAACAGTAAATCCATGTCTGCCTGACAAGCCCTTCTTAACCTTAAACTCATCTCAACCTCATGCTCCTTTGCACTATTGCTCCAGGTCTTCCCATGACAGCGGTGTACCGCGCTTGAGCGCATGCTTTGCTGTCTTTCCCAATACTTCCTTATAGTGCTTTGGTTTTAGCCCGTACGCTGGTCTGATGCTTCTGATATTTTCCGGTGTCAGCTTCTCCCCTGCCGCAATATCCTCCACTACAAAAAGCGAACGGCGGAAGCAGGTATTTGTCTCCTCCTGCTTGGAAACACCATAGCTTACTTTTCCCATTGCCTTTTCGACCTCACGCACCTGATTCACCATATCACGGAACTCAGCAGGCTCCATAGAAAACGTGGAATCAGGATTTTTAATCGCACGGCTGATGCAGAAATGCTTTTCAATCATATTGGCTCCCATTGCCACAGCAGTTGCAGCGCTAAAGGCTCCCATCGAATGGTCGGAAAGTCCCACCGGAATGTTGAAGCGCTTCTTCATATCACAAATTGTACTAAGATTCATCTCCTCGCTTTTTGCCGGATATGCACTGGAGCATTTCATCAATGCAAGCTGTCTGTTTCCTGTGCCGTAGACAGCTTCTACTGCCTCGTTGATTTCCTCCAGCGAGCCCATACCTGTTGACATGATAATAGGCTTATTCTTAGCGGCAATATACTCCAAAAGCGGGATATCCACCAGCTCAAACGAAGCAATTTTATAAAAGCTCACACCAAGCTTTTCCAGAAAATCGACGGAGGTATTGTCAAATGGTGTGGAAAGAAAGTCAATTCCTGCCTTCGCCGCCTCGTCTCTCAGCTTGTCCTGCCACTCCCACGGCGTATAAGCCTTCTGATAAAGAGAGTAAAGATTTTCCCCCTCCCAGGTTCCCTTCTCAATATTAAAATATTCGTTATGGCAGTCAATCGTCATGGTATCCGGCGTGTAAGTCTGTATCTTTACGCAGTCCGCTCCCGCCTCCTTTGCCACATGAATCATCTCAAGTGCGCGTTCCAAGCTGCCTGCATGATTCCCTGACATCTCTGCGATGATATAGGCAGGCGCTCCGTCTCCTACTATTCTTCCATTTATGTTTATCGTATTGCTCATATGCTCCTCACTTTCTCACATCATCACAACGCAGAAGCCGGTACTTCATCTCCGCAAGCTTCCAGTCCTCAGGCGTATCAATGTCCTGCACATTCATCTCATCCTGTATAAACGGAACGACATTTTCCATCCAAATTGCCTTCTGCTTTTTAAAGCTTTCAACATTGAGACAATAAAACTGTCCGCAGTCATGATAAAACGGCTCTAAGTCCTGCGAACGTTTTGCCATATTTTCCGGCCATTTCGGTGTCAGTCTTCCTTCCCGAATCACAACACAGCGCTGCGGCGGAAAGGAAAAGCGCACCACAGGAATCACGCTATCAGCCTTCTCCTGCTCCAAAAGCATCATCGCTGTCTTGATGGCATTTGCGGTCACAAACGGCGCCGTCGGATAGATACAGCATGCTGCATGAAAGCTCATGCCGATTCTCTCATAACACTCGAGAACCTCTGCAATCACATCCGCCGTTGTTGCAAAATCGTTGGAGGTCTGCTCGCTTCTGAAAAACGGCACCTTCGCGCCTGCTTTTCTTGCTGCCTCGGCAATCTCCTCATCATCGGTAGATACCATGACCTCATGAAACATGTCAGCCTGCAGTGCTGCCTCAATACTGTACTCAATGATTGGTCTTCCCACAAAGGGCTTGATATTTTTGCGCGGTATCCGCTTGCTTCCTCCCCTTGCGGTTATGATTGCTACACTCTTCATTTTCTTTCTCCTTATAATTGAGCAGGGAATTCTTCTCCGCTGCTGCCATACGCCGCTTCAGCAGATTTCCCCTATACGGGTCTATACATCGCAAAAAGCCCGGCTTTTTCTCACCGGGATTTCTGCATGTTACTTTTTATAATAATCAACGATTTTTCGAACTGCCATAATAACGTCATCGACATCTTTATCCGTCAGGGAATAATAAAGCGGCAGGCTCATCATCTCAAGGTAAAGCTTTTCCGCATTGGGGCACAGACCTTTCGCGTAGCCAAGCTTTTCATAATATGGATGCCAGTAAACCGGAATATAATGCACATTGCAGCAGATATTCTCCGCCTGCATTGCCTCAAAAAAGCCCTTCCTGTCAATCCTTAACAGCTCTGGTCTGATTCTTAGGATGTACAGATGCCTTGTCGTATCAGACTCCGGAATCTCCTGCTGGACAAAAAGCTCCGGTATCCGCGAAAACGCCTCATTATATCTGTCTACAATCTCTCTGCGCCTTTTGCCAAACCGTTCCAGCTTATCCATCTGGCTTACAATCAGTGCGCACTGGATATCCGTAAGACGGTAATTATAACCTAAGTCAATCTGCTCATAATACCATGGTCCATGGCTCTCCCGTTCCAAAAGCTTTTCCTCTCTTGTAATGCCATGTGAGCGGTAGAGCAAAAGCTTCCCATACAAGTCCTCGCGGTTTGTGAGGACGGCTCCGCCTTCTCCGCCTGTCACCGTTTTTACCGGATGAAAGCTAAAGGTTGTCATATCCGCAATGCTTCCTACCGGCTTTCCTTTGTATTTCGTACCGATTGCATGGGCGCCATCCTCAATCAGTGTAATCCCTTTTGTATGACACAGCTCAAGCAGTGCATCAAGCTCCACCGCCTGTCCCGTGAAATCAACGGCAACCACTGCCTTTGTATGGTCAGTAATCTTCTCCGCAACGCTCTTGGGGTCGATATTATAGGTGTTGGGATTGATGTCCGCAAACACAGGTCTTGCACCACAGTAGAGTGCACAGTTTGCGGAAGCTGCAAAGGTAATCGGCGTGGTAATCAGCTCGTCGCCCTTGCCTAAGCCTGCCGCCAATGCAGCAATATGAAGCGCCGCAGTGCCGTTGCTGCAAGCAACCGCATACCTTGCCCCCGTAAGCTCGCAGAGCTTTCTCTCAAGCTCAGTCACCTTGGGACCGCAGGTCAGATAATCGCTTGTAAGCACCTCGGAAACAGCTCTCACATCTTCCTCATCAATATACTGATGTCCGTAAAACAGTTTTGTATCTCTGACCGGAGAACCTCCGGCAATTGCTGGTTTTTCCATATCCGTACTCATTCCTTCCCATTTTCGCAAAAACGCGCTTGAAAATCATTCTTATCCTCTGCACTACGACCTGCCGTTTTCAGCATTTTACGGTATATTTCTCTTCATCGGTCAACGCAGCCTTCTGCGTTTCCTTCCTATAAAGGAAATGTTATCTGAGCTTCTGCTGAGCAAAATGGATTCACTAGTCATGCAGGTCCGTCTTGAGCAGCTCTCTAATCTGCTCCACAGACAGCCACTCCGTATTATTTCCCGATGAATAGTAAAATCCGTCTTCAACCTTCTTGCCGCTTGGATTGGGGCGCTTTGACTCCTGCCAGAACATCTGAGGATAAATAATAAAATGCTTGTCATACTCATAGGTTGTCATGGAATCCTCTGCCGTCACCATCACCTCATGAAGTTTCTCTCCCGGACGGATACCTGTTTCAATCGTCTTGATGCCGGGTGCCATCGCCTCAGCAAGGTCTGTAATCTTAAATGATGGAATTTTGCTGATAAAGGTCTCGCCGCCTTTTGCTTCCTCAAGCGCCTTAATCACAAGCTCAACGCCCTGTGTCAGGCTGATCCAGAAGCGTGTCATTCTATAGTCCGTAATCGGAAGCTCTTTTGCCCCCTCATCAATTAGCTGCTTGAAAAACGGAATCACTGAGCCACGGCTTCCAGCCACATTTCCGTATCTTACAATGGAAAAATTAAGGTCTTTTGCTCCGCAGTACGCATTGGCAGCAATAAAAAGCTTATCGGATACAAGCTTTGTACCGCCATACAGATTCACCGGATTGACAGCCTTGTCTGTTGACAGCGCTACAACCTTTTTGATGCCTGTATTCAGTGCCGCATCGATAATATTCTGAGCGCCGTTGACGTTTGTCTTAATCGCCTCATTGGGATTGTACTCACATGCCGGCACCTGCTTCATGGCTGCTGCATGAATGACATAATCTACTCCCTCAAACGCGCGCTTCATGCGTTCATAGTCACGCACATCTCCGATAAAAAACCGAAGCTTGTCCTTGTACTGCGCAAAATCATTTGCCATCATCCACTGCTTAAATTCATCTCTGGAATAAATGATAATCTTTTTCGGATTATAATGCGTCAGCACATACTCCGTAAAGCACCTTCCAAACGAACCGGTACCGCCTGTAATTAATATCGTCTTATCATCTAACAGCATATCTATGTTCCTCCATTTATAAATGCCTTTTTCAGCCTGAAACGCTAATCGTGCGCACAGGCAAAATTTCACTTCTTGTAACGCTTCCGTGCCTTCATAGCTGCAGGCGTCAAGCCATGCAAAACTCTATCGCGATGTCACCCTTTCATAAGTTCACATGGAACAATTTATTTTACCACAATTTTTACCAAACGTCAAAAATATCATGCATTTCCTTTGAATTCGCGTAACTGTTCAGCCGTATGGACTATTTTAACAGGACGAAGGTTGGAAGTCCAATTGCCTGTCACGTCATATGACGGCTGCCCTTCGTCCTGTTTTTACCGCTCTGTTAATCAAACTACTCCTCAAAGTTCAGGCTCGCCGCAACCGTTTTTGTTATCTTGTCATAGACAATGATATTCCACCGTCCGCCTGCCTGGTAAAAGTCCGCGTCGTCAATTAAAACCTGATGCATACTGCCAAGCTTTGACAGCACAAGCTCACTTTCCCCAATCTTACGGTGTCTGATACCGACATCTTCCCATAAAATATCAAGGACAACCTTGCAGTCCTCATACACCCACTGCTGCACCTTTTTGCCGCCTCCAGCCTTGCGGTCTGTGACAATCAGGACATAATCTTTATCATCCTGAAGCAGCTCAAGGCACTCTTTTGCACTTGCAGCCACCATAAATGCCTGACTGCCGCTCCTGTTTTTGCAGGCACATGCGATATCCCATGCATTTTGGACTTTTTCGCCCCTTCTGTCCGGCACCTCGCAATTTGCCTTGATATATCCGCCAAAATGTAAGGTTACTTTCGCCGCACCAAAATCATTCAAATGCTGACCATCTCTAAAATCTGCCGCCGTATCAAGCTCCAGCTCACCATTATGATAAAGCTCATTGTAATCCACAAAGCAAAGCCCCCGCTCATCGGCAAGCGCCCTGATTGCCTCCGTCTCATAGCGGTGCCAGTTCTCCTTGGGCGATTTAAAAAGCACCAGCTCAATTTGATTTTTTCTGCACAGCTCTGCCATCTCGTCAAGGTACTTGATATTGGAGTCTGCAATCCATGCTTCTCCCTCACAGTCATAATCCTCCAGATGCGCCGGATACTCTGTTACTTCCTGTGTCTCCAAATATCCCTTTGTATAGTTTGTCTTATCCCCCCAAAAATATGTATAGTCTGTCCTGCTCAGCTCTTTCCAACGGCTGTGATAACGAAATATCGGAAATACATAAGAAAAATAATCTGCATTTACCGCCCCGACAGACTGATAGATGCATTGAAGCTTATCAGCCGAGAGCGGAATATCCGTAAATCCCCATCGAAGCGCCGCCTCATTACCGCTGCTAATACTGTCGCCCACCATCATATTGACTTCCAATGCCACCACCTTCGGCTTCTGCCGTTTCAGCGCCTCCTTGAGATAAAGCGCCGATATATTCATAGGCTGCGATGAGCTTCCAAAGTCGTATGCTGCGATGCCGTACTCCTCATACAATACAATCGGATTTATCGTGCAAAAGCTATTGCTGCTGCCAATCACAATCAAATCAATATCATTTTTCTTCTCTGCATAAAATCCATTTACAATTGTAGTAGAGTCTCCGATAAATTTTGCACGCACAATCTTATCCGTCACGCTAAGCACCAGACATAAAAACAGGATAAATACCGCAATTGCTGCAATTCTTGATTTTTTTAGCCTGACTGCCATTTATCTCTCCTTTTATCTTTCTGCATGGTACACTGTGTCTTCAATACCGATAGCTACAGCCATGCCAATTCATAAGTTGTCGGGCATCGCCCTATAGAAATGAATATATCATATTCCCTTTGTGAGCCAGCTCCCACGGTCATATTCTGCATAGTTGTTGTGTCTTTCAACTACAGCCATGCCAATTCATAAGTTGTCGGCTGATACGTTTTTTCCTATCCTTCACGTTTTTTCCGACAACTTATTTCATTGTCGGGCGTCGCCCTATAGAAATGAATATATCATATTCCCTTTGTGAGCCAGCTCCCACGGTCATATGATATATTCATTTCTGCATGGCTTACTGGTAATCAAAACTGAAAATATATGAATTGATTCGCGTCATAGCCCTCACCGTACACGCCAAAGACAATTACCATCACCAGCAGCACTGCCACAATCACATACTGAACGGCAAGACATTGTTCCTTGACAAGGCTGTCAAAAAATGCCTCTTTCCTTGCATAATAAGCATCCACAAGAATCAGAATCAGAATTCCAACCCACAGGACGCCCATTTCCTTATTATCGAGTCCCAGATAATAAACTGAGCCGTCAAAAAGCGACCACACATCAAAATGAGTGACCATTCTTTGTATATAATAAACTGCATCGGTTACTGTATCTGCCCTGAAAAATATCATCGACAAGGCAAACAGCAAAAAGGTACAAAGCCCCTGGCCAAACTGATAACCAAAGCTTTTTGTCCGCACATGGAAGCTTGAAACAAAGCGCTTCTTAAGGGGTTTGAGCATGTCTCCGATGATGATATACACACCTTGTATCACGCCCCACGCCACAAAATGCCAGCTTGCCCCATGCCAAAGACCGCTCACGGCAAAGGTCACCAGATGATTCCAATAATTTCTCGGCTTCGAGCATCGGTTTCCGCCCAGTGGTATGTACAGATAGTCCCGAAACCATGAGCTGAGTGACACATGCCAGCGTCTCCAAAGCTCACTGATGCTCCTTGCAAAAAACGGAGCCTTAAAGTTTGCCATCAGCTCTATGCCAAGAACCTTTGCCGCTCCGACAGCAATAGCAGAGTAGCTTGCAAAATCGCAGTAAAGCTGCACCGCAAACAGTACCGCGCCAAATGTCAGCGCTACGCCGCCAAGCATATGATAAAATTCAAAAACATGATTGACCAGCACTGCTGCCCTGTCTGCTATCACCATTTTCATGAAAAAGCCCCACAGCATCATCAGAAGTCCTCTGGTAACTCTGTCAAAGCTCCATGATTTCTCGTGGGAAATCCGCTCAAGCTGTCCAAGCAGATGACCGCTGCGTTCGATTGGCCCTGCGACAAGCTGCGGAAAAAAGGAGACAAACAATGCATATCTGATGAAATTTTTCTCAACCGGCACATCTTTTCTATACACATCGATTGTGTAGCCAAGCGCCTGAAAAGTATAAAACGAAATTCCTACCGGAAGGAGAATATCAAGCCGCGAAGCCCCAAGCTTTACCCCGAACATCGAAAGCACCGATGCAATGGCATCATGCAGGAAATAGAAATATTTAAAAAAGAGCAACATTCCAAGGTTCAGGATAAGACTCGCTGCCAGCAGAAGCTTCCGCTTTTTTGGATTATCCCCTGTCCGTTCCATCAAGACAGCACACAGATATGTAATCACAGTAGAAGCCAGTATCAGAAGGGCGTATTCTGCATTCCAGCCCATATAGAAATAGTAGCTTGCCAGCAAAAGCCACAGCTGCCTGAATTTTTTCGGGATTACATAGAATAACAGCACTGTGACAGGGAAAAATATCAAAAATGTAAAAGAAGTAAACTGCATATCTGCTCCTTTTAGTTATATCAGTTCGTATATTTTGTGTAACGGTTCAGCCTTCGGCTTCCTGTTACAGTCTTTCATGGTTTCGTGTCTTATCCTTTTTTGATGCGCCCTCGTATCTGATTGCGGTAAAAATAGAGAAGCTTAAAATAAATCAAGAATTTCAGAGGAGACTGCATGTGCATTGCGGCAAGCTTTTTCTGCTCCTTATCAAATTCACTCTGATAATAGATATTTTCCTGAAAGTCAGGAAATTCTTGCCGCATGCCGTCTGCAAGCTTCTTCAAAAAGCCAAGTCTTGGCTTCTTTATGCCAAGCATATACGTAAACAGCGTATTCATATAATAAAGCTTGGAAAAGGCAAACTCAAACTCCTGCCTGTAGAACTTGTAAAATCCATATTTTCGAGCCTCCTCAATCAGACGCTTTCCCATCAGAAGCCTCGCCTCACACTTTTCCATACTGATTTCATGTACGGTTGAGGCATCATGCTGATAATAATAATATAACGGCTCCTCCACCTTCTCAAAATGTGTAAAATGGAGCATCCAGATTGGAGATGCACAGTTGTCCTCATAGAAGGTCTTTTCGGGAAATCTCAGATGATTTTCGTCAATCACGGCTTTGAGGTACACCTTAATGACCATGCTTGCCGGATTCATGACAAGCTTTTTATATTTTTCATGGTCTAAAACGCCTGTCTGGTCCATCGTGTTATTCGGCATCAGCTTACCGATACGCATTGTCTGCGTATCCACCATACAGTAGTCACAGCCTACCACATCTGCGCCTGTTTTTTCCGCCTTGTCTATCAGCTTCTCATACATGTCCGGTGCAATCCAGTCGTCTGAATCCACAAAACCTATCCACTTGCCGCGGGCGGCTGCAATTCCCTTATTGCGCGCTCCGCCCTGCTTTACATTTTCATAGGACTGTATCACCTTAAATTTCCATGGATAGTGGGACTCATATTCCCGAAGAATCTCAAGCGACTCGTCAGTAGAAGCATCATCGACTGCTATGATTTCATAGTCCGCAATAGACTGATTTACCAGCGAATCGAGACAAAACCGAAGCTTATTGTCTGCCGCCATATTATAAACAGGTACCACAATACTGAGCTTCATAAGCTGCAACCACTTCCCTTCTCTTACGGATTACGCAACTTGTGCGTAATCCTATTGTTTCATTATTTTTCCTTCGTTATTTTTCCATCCTCTACACGGAATACCATGTCGCATTTTTCGATGGTTTGTAGCCGGTGGGCTATAATAACAAGTGTTTTTTTACCATGAAGTCTGTTGATAGACTCCATAATTGCCGCCTCTGTATCATTGTCAAGCGCTGAGGTTGCCTCATCAAGGATTAGCACCTCAGGGTCATTGTAAAGCGCTCTCGCGATACCGATTCGCTGGCGCTGTCCGCCGGAAAGCCGGATACCCCGCTCGCCGATGCCTGTGTTCACGCCATCCGGCAGTGTCTTTACAAATTCGTCAAGCTGTGCCTCCTTGAGCGCATACATAAGCTTCTCGTCATCGATTTCCTCCTCAGGAATACCAAATGCAACATTTTTTCTGATATCCGCATCCAACAGAAAAATCATCTGCGGAATATAACCTACATTGGCAAGCCACTCTCTGTAGTGCTCCTGGATGTCCACGTCGTCTGCAAGCACCTTACCGCTCTGCAGCTTCAAAAGTCCCAGTAAAATATCAATAATCGTCGTCTTTCCGGCGCCGCTTGCGCCTACAATACCAATCGATTTTCCAATCGGGAAGGATACCGTAGCATGGTCAAAGATGAGCTTGTCGGAATTCGGATAATGATACGTAATGTCTGCAAGCTTTACTTCTCTTGTAACCGGAAGTTTTTCCTTTGCCACCACCGCATAAGAGATATCCGTGTGCTCCTCATCCGTCTCCTCGACGAGATTATCGCTTACATTAAAGAAAAACGGCTCGTTGAATGCCATGCTCGTCATCTGATTGTTGATACGGCTTGCCGCCGGGAGCAGCCTCATCGCTGCAATCCCAAATGCCGCAAACAAGGATACCATCGAGGAGACGTCAGCCCCCATCACAATCAGTACCAGAATATAGCCCAAAAGCCCTGCCATGCACACTGTCTCTATCAAAAGCTTCGGCGTATTGTTGAAAAGACTGAAACGCTCCATCGCCTTTACATAGCCCTCACCTACTTTGCAGTACTCACCGATAAAATACTGCTCACGTCCTGCAACTTTGATTTCCTTGATGCCCTGCACCGTCTGGGATATCCATGCAAACATCGAAGCTCCATAATCCTGATTTTCCTTTCCGGTACGGTTCATAATCGGTTTAATGATATTTTTTATTACGATTAAAGTCACCAGCAGGAGTACTGCAATGACCACTGTCATAACAGAGTCCTCTATGGCAAGCGCAATTACTAAAAATACAGCAACAATCGTTTCAGAAGCAATCTGCAGCACAGACATAATCAGTGCATACATGTTGCTGACATCGGCGGTAATGCTCCGCTGAATGACAGAGGTCTCTGCATTCAGATAATATTCATATTCCCGTCTGACGAAGTTTTTCATTAAGCTGGAAGCCGTCTTGAACTGATTGCTGTATACAAAACGGTACAGGCTTCTCTGCAAAAAAAACTGAAAGATATTTTTTGCAACATACAATATAATCAGAAATAAGATCGCAAGCACTGAAAACTGTACTGTATTTTGCAGATGAAGAAGCTCACAGATAGTCTGGTAAGTCTCTCCCTGCTCCAGCGTTGCCGGATTGATAATCAGCTCTACAACAGCCATTACCATCATCACAGCCCCTGTCTCAAGAACTGCCGAAAGAATCATCATCACAAGCAGCCTTGCCATCGCTCCCTTTTGCTTTTTATCCATCAATCTGTTTATCTTTTTTAAAATCTTAAGCATTCTACCCTATGCCTTTCCCAGAGCGTGTTTGATAAATCATTCCTATCATCCGCACACTCTAATCTTTTTTATTCCTGCTGCCTTTCTTACTGGTCAGCAAGCTTCAATCCTGCTTTTTTGTTGTATGCATGCTTTTCGGGAGCCTCATAAGCGTCCCAGAAGGAAGCTCCAAGGTTCAGCTTCTCCTCGACAAAGTCCATATTGTTCATGGCAGTTGTGAGGATTGACACTGCTTTTTTGATGCGAAGCCCTTCAAAGAAATTCAGTACCTCCACAGGAAATCTTCCTCTAAGCACCACCGCATCAGGACAAAGCTCTGTATAATCTATCATATCCCTTGGATGCGGTTTTATCAATACCCTGTAGCCTTTACAATATTTTTCTATAACGTCAAGGCAGACCTTTTTTCTTGCCTCCACATCCACCGGATGCGGCTCTGTCAGAAAGCAGGCAAACTCCTCCCCCTCATGGGAAGGCTTAAGCTGCTCTGTCAGCTTGTCCGCGTCCTCGATAAATGCCTGAATCATCAGCTTTTTTTGCCGGTCCGTCAATGCCTGCTCCAACGGCTTTCTCGGCTCCTCCACAAAGCGCGGACAGTCTGTAGGAACAACACTCCTGTCATTGATTTCCATGTCAATGCAGTACTTTCCCCAGCCATTCATGATAAAAATAAGGTTGCGGCGTGAGAACCATGTCTTGAGCTTAAAATGACCGTGATTAGCAACATAGGCATCATCTAAGTTCTTGAGGCAGTCCAGACCGTCCTCCACTGCATGATATGGGATATGTTTGTAATTCAGATAATATCCTATCGGGTCGCTGTCGCAAAATACATAGATATCCTCATATGCTGCAAAATCAATCACACTTAGATACGGTATCTCGCATTTTGCAAGCTTTTTTGTAAAAATCATGCGGTTTATCATGTGCTTTAAGATATTGCTGTAGTTTTTCCGATACTTTGCAAGCTCCGGAAAAAAGTCCTCCCTTTTCTCATCAAGGGCGATTACCTCATGAAAAATCCCTGTTTTCTGCAGCCGTTCCCCCAGATTTTCGAAATTTGTCGAAATAGAGCTGAGCGCAATATCCGCTTTCTGATAAGCATCAGAGGCACTCTCCCGTTCCAGCTTCATTTCCTTTAATATTGCTACATACACATGATAAAATGTATGGCAGACATAAATTCTTGTTTTGGTCTTTTTCCTTTTCATACAAAAGCTGTCCTTCCGATACAGTTAGAATCCTTGCGCTGCCGCTTTCCTGTATCTTTTTTATAAAAGCAGTTATCCGGAGATATCGTATCTGCATAATCCATTTCCTGCATTTCTAATTGGAAACCGTCCTTTCGGCTTATTGTCTTCGGGTATATTGATATCCTGCCCGTGGCGCGATGATGGGTGCCGGACTCAAAGGTCCCTCTTTTTCAGGCTCCGCCTTTCCATCAAGCAGCCCTTCACAAAATCGATAAAGCCGCGCTGCCGCTTCCTTAGGATTCCACTCCCCAATCATTGTCTCATAAGCATTTGTGCCGAGCCTCCTTCGCAGACCGGCATCCCTGCACAGCCGGACGACCTGTTCTCTAAATTCCTTAAAATGACCTGTCCTGTATACAAGTCCGTTTTGCTCATGTTTTATTAAAAACGGCACCGCGCCGATGCCATTTCCTGCTACCACGGCGCATGCACTGTTCATGGACTCATTCAGGACAGCGCCCCACCCCTCAAGATAATTGCTTGTAAACAGGAAGATGTCTGCCTCCTCCATAAATCTCCGCACACTCTGCGGCGGCTGAAAACCGTGAAAGGTCACTTCATCTTCCAAATGATATCGTTTGACTAAGGTTTGAAGCTCTTCCTCAAGCTCTCCGCCTCCCACCATATCAAGATGAAAGGAAATCGCCTGCGCTTTCAGATACTTTGCCGCTTTCACCGCATACTCCGGATGCTTAAGCTTTAAAAACCGTCCTGCCCACAGAAGACGTACCTCAGACCTGCCGCTGTCGTCAGCATGCAGCTTTCGGAAAAATAAATTATCTAAGTTATACGTATTGACTGCCGGGAAATACCCCCATATATATTTTTTATCCGGATATGCATGCACCAGCTCAAAATCAGACGCCACATACGCCCCATGGCACAGAAGATATACCGGACTGTCAGCATACTGTGTGTGGTCCTCATACTTTTTCTTTCTTCCGCGCGGTGAGACAGACTTCCACTGCCCTTCACGGTAAAGGCGTTCGCTGGCGCGGATTACGATTTTCCCTGCATTGAGTCTTGGCTTAATATAGCTTTCATCTTCCACACCGCCAAATACTACCACATCGCTGTCCATAATAAGCTTTGCGCAATTTTTTCTGTCCTCATCATACAGCTTTAAGTACGGAATGGTCTTCACTTCGCTTCCCCACCCCATTTTTACCCGGTCCTCTTCCATCTCAGAGGTCTGTATAAAGGCAAAATCGCTGCCAAGCTTCTGATACAGCTCATTTGACATCGGTATCTGATGATGATTGATGTAGTTAGATACAATCGTTAATTTCATGGTAAATCTCCAAAAGTGTTCTGTAATTCGTCTCCGGATCATGGGTCTTCAGCGCATGCGCCCTTGCATTGGAGGACAGAAACATAGCAAGCTTATCATCATCAAAGATGCGGAGAATCGCGTCCTTAAGCTGTTTTGTTTTATCCTTCGGATAGAGAATGCCGTCTCTTTCGTTGTCAACAAGATTGTGCACGCCTCCTACATTGGCAGATACCACCGGGACCCCTAAGAGCATCGCCTCTCCGACGGAATTGGGCGAATTTTCGATTGCGGACGGGCATAAAAATACATGTGTTTTTAAATATCGTGCACACATTCTGTCCGGCTGCAGCCGTCCGACGAATTTCACATGATCTTCCAGCTTGTTTTTCTTAATCTGCTTGAGCAAAAACTTTCCATAACCTGATATTTTAATTTTATCTTTGATGCTGTCATGGGCAGTAATCACGTCGCCAGCCACATAGAGCACTGTTTCTTCATATTGCTCCACAATCCCGGGAAGAATGTCCAGCACATAATGCAGTCCCTTGATAGGATAGTTTCCCTGACTTAAGAAAAGGGAGTAACGCTCAATTTTGTCAATATTCCACGCATCCTTGTAAAAGTCAGCTCTTAACGTCTCATTCATAAAATGGTATTTTGCCTTGGGTGCAAGCTTTGCCGTCATCTCCCTGTCAAAGTCGGTTCTCCCTGTCACATGGCCTGCCATGGAAAGCGCTTCCTTCTCGTACTCGCCGCGCTTTCTAAACTTCGCCTGCTGGTCTGCCAAACCGTCTTTTTTGATCATATCCCGAAAGGTCTTTTTCCTCTGCACGGAATACGGGAGGTCTGCCATATACACATCGGCAATCGCGCTGCATAAGCCCTGTATGCCGATTAGCGTTCTTTCCGGACAGCCAAACGCCTTGACACAGGCCAGCGCGTGCGGATACTCCGTACCAAAAATGTGGACAATATCAGGCTTAAAATCCTCGATGACAGCTCCAAGACTTTCCTCCATTCCGGCATCATAACGCTCCGGGTGAACCGTGTCCTCCCGAAAAATATAATATCCAATACCCTGTGCACTGTTCTTTACAAACAGCGAGGTATCCTCTTTCATAATGCCTAAGTCCTCCGATGCCGGAAAACAAACGGCAAGTGTAATGTTATTTTGCTCCCGGTTGAGTATCAGTTTTCCGGCAAGACCGGATAGCCAGCCCTCCTTCACGACAATTTTCTGCCCCAGACTTTTTGCGATAAACGGCAGCATAATATTACATAGCCATAAAACTCTCAACTGAATCACTATCCTTTCACGATTTCTTTCCCTTATAAACTGCTGTCTTAACCTTATTGTATACTTTTGACAAACACTTATTATTGGCAATTGCACTTCTAAGCGGTGCTAATGTCAGCAGCATAATCAGTCGATATTTATTTGCCTTTTTCCTGCCCATATAGCGCACTACAATCTCACGGTGCTGTTTTGCCGAACGCTTTTTATTCTCTCTTGTCTCAGAATAACCGCCGCCCTCATACGAAGCAATCAGCAGCGGCAGATAGACAATTTTAGCTTTCTTTTCATAAACACACCACAGAAAATGCTCATAATCCGCTCTCACATTATATGCCGTGTCATATCCTCTTGTCTCAAACATTTCCCTTGCATAAAAGCAGGTCTGATGGCAGGGAACATTTCGGTAGCACATGAAATCATTTATCTCGGGATAGGAATAAATTACAGTATTCAGGGCTTTATGATACATGTTTCCATACATTATATCTGCTTTTATACCTTGATTGTTCCATTCAGTCATCTGATTGGTTACCCGGTCTAATACATACGCATCATAAAAGGTATCTCCTGCATTAAGAAACAAAAGATATGCTCCCTTTGCAAGCTTTACAGCCTGATTCATCGCATCATAAATTCCTGTATCTTTCTGTGTATAGATATGAAACTTTTCATCGGCATCGTAACGCTTTTTAATCGCTTCTATGGAACCGTCCGATGAGCCTCCGTCCTTTATAACAACCTCAAAATTGTCAAACTTCTGACCAGTAATGCTTTCTACCGTTTCCTGCAGCCGCTCTCCTGCATTCAGGCAGACCACTATAATACTGTATAATATTGTCATGATAAATCTCCCATCACTCCTAACAGTTCCGATATCTTCACTGTTACCATCACTCACTTATAGAGATACCGTTCTGTTTCAAAAAGCCAGCTTCGGTAAGGAAGCAGTCCCACGCCATCCTGATGCGCCTGCAGCAAGAATACCGCAAAATAGCACACGCACACTGCAAATATCAGCGCACTGACCCGTCTCTGTACTTTCTTGTCCTCAATTCCCTGTATGATAAGCGGTATCATGAAAAGCTGTGACACGCCAAAATAATATGCAATGCGTGTCACCACCGGCAAAAAGGAGAAGAAGGTGCTTGCCGCAAACGCCAGCAGATTCAGCTGTCCATAGAACCGAAGCTCCCGATACCGGGAGTCGTTTTGAAATGCATCTCCCTGATAACGCATAAACCACACATACAATGCAAGCACTGCCAGCGTACGCAGTATGCTAATCGGGCTGGTTCCTCCTTCGAGGTATATTGTGTTCTTATAGGAAGGATATAGAACCAGAGCAAGCTTCAATAAAATTCCCTTTCCGGCATAACACAGGACGCTTGCTGCAAGTCCGGTCAAAATATGCCATCTTTTCCACGCAAAGGATGCAATCCAGTATACCGGAATCACCAATAACACCGATTTGTGAAAAAGCGCTGCAATCAAAATCCAAAAAATAAATTTCAGATAATCCCTGTCCAGCACATATTTCATCGAAAACAATGCGATGGAGAGCGCCAGATAATACCGGACCGTATTAAAAGTCTGAAAATACAGTCCTAATGTCATAAACAGAAAAAAGGTCTGTGAAAAATTCACGCTCTGTCTTGCAAATGCCCTTAAGAAAAAAAACAAGGTCACTGCTGCAAACACTGCAAACACCAGCTCATAATATTCGCCGCCTGACAGCCAGTACAACACCTTCACAAGCGTATTAAATCCAATCTCCGTAACAACATATCCGCCCACATAAGCTTCATGAGCAGTCTGCGTATACTGACGGTAATCATTGCCGATATCAAAGCGAAGCGCCATCACACTGAAAAGAATAAGGAAAATTCCTGCCGTCAGCAATCTGTTCCGGGCACTTCTTCTTGTCCTGTATCCGCCGCTCCAAGCCGTCTCTGCCGGCTCAAACGGCTGTATCTGATATGCCATCAGGCAGGTTATGACTGCAATCAGCATATAAAACAAAATCGAACCTATTCTGTCAAAAGCCACAAAAGCCTCCTTGTCGTTAAAGCTCTGCCACTGACCGGATTCCCTTTTTCATCAGTGCCAAAGCATTTTTCTTCGGAATCTCCCGGCACATCACCTTGCCATGAGCTTCTATAAACCGCACTGCCATCAGATAGGCAAATCTTCCGTACAGGAAATGATAAAGCACCCCCCTGTCAAGGAAAAACTTATCTGTATACCCCTTGAACCATGTCGATTCACGCTCGCGCTCTGCTCCAAGCTCCACAGGCACCGCATATACCTTGAGTCCATAACGCAGGCAATCCCGTAAAAACAAGCTGTCCTCACCGTTGCTGTATCTGGCTCCGCCTCCAAACAAAAGGGAAAAAGTAATATGTGCGGCATGAAGCTTCTCACGCCTTACAGCAAAAGAATATGTGGGATATCTTCCTGCATTCCAGATATGAACCCGATGATACTTTTTCGTATCATAAGTTGCTCTTGATGCACCGACACGCATATTAAACAATAAGAAATCCGCCTCCGGATGCTCCTCAAATGCATCTAAAATCCTTTTCTCGTAGCCCTTATCATACTCAATATCCTCGTCGGAAAACAGCACAATATCTCCCTCTGCCCTTAACAGCGCATTGTTCCTGCTCAGTCCGACACCCTTTTCCTTAAATTCATAGCATTGTATCCGTCTTCCGGCATGTACATATTCCTCATAGCCAAAATGGTCTGTCTGATTGATAATAATCGCGTCACTCTCCAGATGCATGCGCTCTGCCAGAGTCGATACCTCCTCATTTACCACTGACACCAATACCTGCAGCTTCATGCTCTATTCACTTCCTTTTCGTTGTTTCAGTCTGTGGAACTATTCAGTACCTTCATAATCGCAAGCGCCAAGCCGTACAAAACCGCTTACAGTGTCAAACAAGCGCGCGGCTTGATGCATGACTATCTGGTAATTATGGTAAAAAGCGCTGTACAGAACAGTTACCAAAATGCTGTATAATATATCTTCATCCAAGTCAAATCTGCCTCTGCAAGAACCGCACCCACGATATTTCCTCCATGCAGCCTCACATCATTCAACTCATCTGTTATTTTTTCCCTGTAGGTCTTTCCAAACGGAATCACTGCCAGCACTGCCATACCGGAAAACTCCTGCTCCATGCCGGAAACCTGAAAGCGCTCCGCATTGATATCACTGCATTGCTTTATTTTTTGTAAAAATGCCTCAGCATATTTTCCGCCGGAAGCATCTGTCAAAATAATTGCTGTGTATTCCTCCGTTAGCAGCTTCAAATTCCGCTCCAGCAGCTTATCCTGCTTTTGTACAAAAGCATCCCCTTTCTTTTCCTTCTGAAAAGTCATTCCATAAGCAGGCAGCCCAAGCGTCCTTGTAAGCTCCCCCTTTGTATAGAACACAGAACCCATGCAGCATCGAAATGCAATGACAAACATTGCTGTTCCTGCAGCAATGACAGCTCCCAACAGCGCTGCGCGCCATCCAAAATATGATACCTGCTCCTGCATGATTCCCGCATCCTCGATCGGATAAATGGAATCAAAATCCGGCATGTTTGCGCCGAACTCCTCTAAAGCAATGCCAATCGCGTCTTTCACGGCTTCCACCTCTTGCGGCTCATGCCCCTTGACTGTGATGGTCAGATATCTTACGTCAGATAAAATATCTGCTGTTATCATATTTTTCACCTGACCTCTGTCATAGCCTTCGCCTAAAAGCTCCATCGCCCTTCCGAGAATCAAATCCGTTGCCAGAACATCATTCCATGTAAAATCGTTATAATACGCCTTTGCCTCGTATTTTCCTTCTGCAAAGGCGACATAATACTCGGTTTCTGACACATATGTGACATCACGTGTCTCTATCAGCGTTATAATCAAATGAAGACCGCTGCCTAAAACGGCACCGGCCACTGCTGTCAGCAGCAGTATTGGCAGCTTTCTGATCAAAGCTGCAAACAGCGCTCTGCTGTCAACTCCCTGCTGCATCAATCCTTCTTCTTGGTTTTTTTGTTGTATTGACTTTTTTATCTGTTTTTCCTTCTCCAAATTACCAGCCCTTTTCTGTTACTGTTCAAGTCAATGCTATGTCCTGTCTGACCAGTAACTTTTTTCTTCCTCTTTGATTTCTTTTACCATCGTTTTGATCGCGGTCGTCTGATTTTGGTCCACGCCCTCTGTACTGTCAGGCTGGAATAATATCTTAAGAGTCAGAAGCATCAGCTTTAAATCAAGCCATACACTGTAATTTTCAATATAGAACAAATCAAGCTTGAGCTTGTCATAGGGAGTCGTATTGTATTTGCCGTATACCTGTGCATAGCCTGCAAGCCCTGCCTTAACCTTCGTCCGGAACGTGAACTCAGGAATCTCCTCCTGATACTGTCTGATAATCTCAGGCCGCTCAGGTCTTGGACCGATAAAGGACATCTCTCCTTTTAAGATATTAAAAAGCTGTGGAAGCTCATCAATCCTTACCTTTCTGATAAACCTGCCTATCGGTGTGATCCGGCTGTCATTTTTGGAGGCAAGCTTCGCAACACCGTCCTTCTCGGCATCTGTCCTCATGCTGCGGAACTTCAATATCCGAAATTCCTGCATATCGCGCGTACAGCGCACCTGCTGATACAGTACCGGACCGCCGTCATACAGCTTGATGGCAATCGCCGTAATCAGCATAAAGGGCGATGCGAGCACCACTAATATCAGTGCGCACACAACATCAATCAGCCGCTTTACAAAACGCTGCTCAATCGTCATTGCGTATTCTCTTGTAAGCAGAATCGGCGTGTCAAAAAGATGAAGCTGGTCAGAGCCTTGGATCATAATATCCGGAAGCTTGGGCATCATATAGACTCTGATACTCCTGCTATAGCAGAATTTCAGCAGCTTATTCCGAAGCGCCGTGTTGATATCCCACAGCACCACACCATCATATCCGTTCATGATTTCCTGCTCAATTGCCTGTCTGCCTTCACTTTCGTAAACACACTTTACAATGTTGTATTTATCCTTCCGCGTTGCAAACTTTTTGAGAATATCCTCAATCGGACGCTCTCCGCTGATAAATAACAGTTTTTTAGGCGGAAAGAACCGCTGATAGAGCTTGTGGCTGATAAACGTCCACACGGCTGATACGCAGAATTGCGCAAGCATCATCAGCAGCAGCGGATACGGCGTGACAAGCCCCAGCGACAGCAGCGATATCTGAAAATAGGACACCACATTCGCGCAAATCAGCGAAATCACCTGTGAAAAAAAGACGTCCATCGGCTTTAAATAGCCCACCTTGAGTCCGCCGTATGTGGCTGTAAAAAATAAAAGCAATATAAAATAAACAGCAGCCAGAAGCCAGAAGCCCTTTCTGTGAAAGCTTCTCCACATGCCGTTTTGCATAATGTCATTGTATACCCTCTGCCAGACATAAATATACAGGATTGTCTGAAAAACCAGCCCTATCAATGACATTTGTAATATAATTGTTCTTTTTGCTGCCTCTATACGTCCCACATCCGGCCTCCACTGTTATATTCTTCTAAGTACTGCCCTGCATGCCCAAAATAACATGCAATAAGCGCTTTGGATAACAGAAAGCTTCTCCTGCCTGCGGTAAAGCCTCCAGATTCTTTCCACTGCCGCCAGCTTATTGGAGGACAGTGTATTCTCACTTCTTCTATATTTAACCAGATTCCTGTCAATGCCATAACCGGCACCGTGCTTTTTGAGGATTTGCCACCACGCAGCCGTATCCTCGCTTGCCACACAGGGCATCAGAATATCTTCATCCGGTATTATTTTCCTGTCAATCATCACTGTTGAGGTAAAGATTGTCGTATTTTTTAAAGCCTGCCGGTACGTAATCTGCTCCGGCACATGTACAATCTTTCCAAGTCCCCTGCCTGATTCGTCCGCAAATTCATACCCCATAAATACGAATCCGGCCTGCGGATTCATTTTCTGAATCGTTCGAAGCGCCTCAACTTCCGTGCCAAGCTTATCAGGAAGCCAGATATCGTCCGCATCTAAAAAACACAGATATTGTCCGGCAGCCTCCTTGATTCCGCGGTTTCTTGCCTTTGCTGCGCCGCCGTTTTCACGCTGCGCGACAAGTCTGATACGCCCGTCTTCTTTCTCTTTTGTCTCAATGAGCGCCCTGCTGCCGTCAGTTGAGCAGTCATCTACAAGCAAAAGCTCCCATTTCGTATAAGTCTGTGCCTGCACACAGCCAATCGTTTCCTCAAGAAATTTCTCTGCATTGTATACAGGTACCACGATGCTCACAAGTCCGCTTTTTCGTTCTGTCATATCTAAAATTCATCCTTAACAAGGTATTTGGGTCTGTCCTTTACTTCCATGTACATCTTGCTCATATACTGCCCCATAATCCCAAGGCATAAAAGCTGTACTCCGCCAATCAGTGAAATAATACACATCATCGACGGCCAGCCTGCAACCGGATCGCCGTATATCAGCGCTCTTACAAAGATAAAGATCATAAACATAAATGCGATGCCGCAGAATAAAATGCCGAATACCGATGCAATGGACAAGGGTGCAGTGGAAAATGCCATGATGCCGTCAAGCGAGTACAGAAACAGCTTCCAAAATGACCATTTTGTCTCCCCTGCTGCTCTCTGTACATTCTCATATTCAAGCCATTTCGTCTGATAGCCCACCCATCCGAAAATTCCTTTGGAAAAGCGGTTATACTCTTTCATAGATAAAATGGCATCTGTCACCTGTCTTGTCATGAGCCTGTAGTCTCTTGCCCCGTCTACAATCTCGGTCTTTGATATTTTTCTCATAAGACCATAAAAACGTCTGGCAAAAAAAGAGCGAATCGGAGGTTCCCCTTTTCTGTCCACACGTCTGGTCGCTACAGAATCATAGCCCTGTTCGATATATCCATACATCTCAGGTAAAATCGCCGGAGGGTCCTGCAAATCTGCATCCATAAGTACGATAAAGTCCCCTGATGCCTTCTCAAGCCCTGCGATAATGGCAGCTTCTTTTCCAAAATTGCGCGAAAAGGATATCAAATGTATGCGCTCGTCTTTCTCCCGAAGCGCCTTCACGGCTGCAACTGTCTTATCCCTGGAGCCGTCGTCAACAAATATGAATTCAAACTCCACATCCTTTTCATGAAAAAAGTCCTGCTGCTTCACTGTCTCCGCATAGAAAAGAGGCACGCTCTCTTCCTCGTTATAGCACGGGACAATAATGCTTAACGTCTTTGCATATGTCTTCAATGAATCATCCTCCAACTCAATCTCCCTGATCTGCTGCATCTCTGAAAAATTCGACCAATTTTTCTATGACTTCTTTATTTGTAGGTCTTATACTTCCATCTCCATACACATCGCCGAAAAAGGCTTTCAGAGTCTCCTGTTCTCCTTTTGTCCATGCAGTTTCGATGGCATTTCTGATAGCCCGTTCAACCTGTTTGTCAGTCGTTGAGAAAAGTTTTGCTACTTCAGGATATAGAAGCTTTGTGACAGAGTTGAGAGTTTCAGGCTTGCTGTACGCCACCCAGACTGCTTCCCGCAGATAACGATAACCTTTTTGCCTTGACTGAAATCCCATTTTAACCATATGGTATGTAGTCTGCCTGAGTATATCTACCCGAGAACACTTACCACCCATATTTACCTCCATCAAAATCCCCTTAATTCACAGCTATACCACCATGCACTAGCTGCTCCTGTCCTTTCTACAGTCTGGCGTCCTTAACATTTTCCCTGAACCAGTCATATGCAAGCTGAACACCCTCTTCCAGCTCTACTTTATGCGTCCAGCCCAGATTATGAAGCTTTGTCACATCTGTAAGCTTTCTCGGCGTTCCGTCAGGCATATCCGTATTCCATACGATCTCGCCAGTGTATCCCACTACGCGCTGAACAGTCTGCGCCAGCTCCTTAATAGTAACCTCCTTGCCTGTTCCAATATTGACATGCTGCTCTCCGTCATAATTTTCCAGCAGGAACACGCATGCATCTGCCATATCATCTACATACAGAAATTCACGCAGCGGCGTCCCTGTTCCCCACAGCTCAACACTTGGAGCGTTGTTTATTTTGGCATCATGAAATTTTCGAATCATGGCAGGCATCACATGGGAGCCTGATAAATCATAATTGTCATGCGGGCCATAGAGGTTGGTCGGCATACAGCTGATAAAATCATCGCCATACTGTCTCTTATAAAATTTACACATCTCCAGACCGGAAATCTTCGCAATCGCATAAGCTTCATTCGTTTCCTCCAAAGGACCTGTCAACAGCGCGTCCTCCGGAATCGGCTGCGGAGCCATTTTCGGGTAAATGCAGGTACTTCCAAGAAATAAAAGCTTCTTTACTTTATAATCATGGCAGCATTGAATCACATTACACTGTATCTGAAGATTTTCATATGCAAATTCCGCCGGCGCAGTGTTATTGGCATTAATGCCGCCGACCTTTGCTGCTGCAAGCACTACCACATCAGGTCGCTCGGCTTCAAAAAAGTCTCTTACCGCCTGTTGATTAGTAAGATCAAGCTCCTTATGTGTCCTTCCGATAATATTGCCGTATCCCTTTGCTTTTAGATTTCTTACAATGGCAGAACCTACAAGCCCTCTGTGTCCTGCCACATATATTTTATCTGACTGATTCATCCCTAAAACCTTACTCCTTCCATATGCTCATGTACTGTTTGTAACAGTTCAGCCATACTGCTTCCTGTTACCGGACTCAATCCATGCCAAACCACTTCGCGGTGGCTTGATGCCTAATGCAATTTACGCATTCTCACGCACTCTGCAGCAAGTGCGTAGCGCTGTACTGAACAATTACCTTTTATTTCTGTATTCTTCACACGACATGCCTGCAATTTCCTTCAAATCAGCGTCCATCATCATTGAAACAAGCTGCTTAAAGTCCACCTTTCGCTTCCAGCCAAGCTCTTTCTCTGCCTTCGCCGGATTTCCCCAAAGGAATTCTACCTCTGCCGGACGGTAAAATTCAGGGTTGACATCGACAAGAAGCTTTCCTGTCTCTGTATCATATCCCTTCTCATTAACGCCCTCGCCTTCCCAGCGGATATGGATGCCAAGCTCCTCAAATGCCGCCTCGACAAACTGGCGGACGGTGTGCGTCTCATTGGTGGCAAGCACGTAATCACCAGGAGCCTTCTGCTGAAGCATCAGCCACATTCCCTCAACATAATCTCCTGCAAATCCCCAGTCTCTCTTTGCATTCATATTTCCAAGAGAAAGCTTTTCCTGCTTTCCTGCTATCATATTTGCAATCGCAAGCGTAATTTTTCTTGTAACAAAATTCTCACCGCGTCTTGGCGACTCATGATTAAACAAAATACCATTGCAGGCAAACATATTGTAAGATTCTCTGTAATTTACAGTAATCCAATAAGAATAAAGCTTTGCAGCGCCATAAGGACTCTTTGGATAGAATGGTGTTGCCTCGCTCTGCGGTGCAGTCTCAGGAAGTCCGCCGAAAAGCTCGGAAGTTGATGCCTGATAATATCTGCAGTTGCCGCCGTTTACCCTGATTGCCTCCAAAAGCTTTAAGGTACTGACTCCTGTCGCATCAGCCGTATATTCAGGAACCTCAAAGGACACGCCTACATGGGATTGTGCCGCAAGATTATAAACCTCTGTCGGTCTGATTTCTCCGATAATTCTCATAAGATTTGAGGAGTCCGTCGTATCTGCAAAATGCAGGAAGAACTTTACCTTATAGTAATCAGATTGAATCAGATGGTCGATACGCATCGTATTCGAGATGCTGTGCCTTCTGATTAATCCATGTACCTCATAGCCCTTCTCAAGCAAAAACTCCGCAAGGTAGGAACCGTCCTGTCCTGTTATACCTGTAATCAATGCTATATTATTCATACAATACCTGTTTCCTTTCTGGATATCATTGTGTTATTGTCATTGTGGAAAGCATTCCCAGACACATCTAGTATACATATTATTTGCCAATCTGACAAGTTTTTTACAGTTCCTTTATATATTCGGCAATCGCCTTTTCCCAGTCTGCAAACATATGATTTGTGGTAAGCTTCAGCATATAATTCTCCAGTACGGAATATGCCGGTCTTGGCGCTACGATTCCAGTCGTATTTTTATCATACTGCTCTGTTGTAACCGTCTCGACAACCGTAGACTTTCCTGCAAGTCTGTAGATTTCTCTCGTAAAATCAGCCCAGTTTGTGATTCCTTCGCAGGTGCCATGGAACAATCCGAAGTTGTCTGTCGGAAGCAGGTATGCGATAGCCTTTGCAAGCTCGTCCGCACTCGTCGGCGAACCGAACTGGTCTCCGACTACAGTTACCTTGTCATGATTCTCTGACAGCCCGAGCATGGTTTTGACAAAATTCTTTCCGTCGCCATAGAGCCATGCTGTACGGATAATAAAATAATCCTTTGCAAATTCCCTGACAAAATTCTCGCCTGCAAGCTTTGTCTTGCCATATACAGCCTTAGGATTCGGAGTGTCAAACTCTGTATACGGAGTGTCTGCATGTCCGTCAAATACATAATCCGTAGAAATGTGCATCAGCTTTGCATTGCAGTCCGAAGCCGCAATACTCAGATTTCTTGGTCCGATTGCATTGATTTTGTATGCATTGTCAATATCGGTCTCACACCCGTTTACGTTTGTATGTGCTGCGCAGTTGATAATTGCGTAAGGCCTGACTTCTGATACAAGCTGCTGAACTGCATCAATATTTGTGATATCAAGCTCTCCCACGTCTGTATTTACGCACTCATACTCTGTACTATTGTGGTATATCTTGTTAATTGCACGTCCTAACTGCCCATTGCATCCTGTCACGATTATCTTTTTCATATTCTTTTCCTTTCCACGATATCATTATTTTTTCTCACCAAGTCCCAGTCTATTCACAGCGGAAAAAATCGCCCTCACCGAAGCTCTTGTAATATTGGAGCTGACACCCACGCCGTATGTCACGGCTCCTTCGTTGGAATCAAGCATATGGATGTATGCCGCCGCCTGAGAGTTCGAACCGCTCTGCAATGCATGTTCCTCATAATCCAGCACTTTGATACGGATATCCAGCGCCTCCTGAAGTCCTCTCTGTACGGCGTCAATCGGTCCGTTTCCTTTCGCCGTAAAGGTCTTTGTCTCGCCATGGTCAGTGTAAGTAACCTCCACAAGTGTATCAAACTCTGTGTCCGTCTCATCTGACAGGTCGTCCACGCGAAGCTTTTTGAAATGAATCGGCTCCTTTTTGTCAAGATAACATGCTCTGAACTGCTCCATAATCTGCTCCGGCGCCACTTCGCCCTGCGCCTCGGAAAGCTTCTGAATGACATTGGCAAATTCCTTGTGCATGCCCTTCGGAAGCTTGAAGCCAAAATAGGTATCCATGACAAACGCTACGCCGCCTTTTCCCGACTGCGAATTAATGCGTACGATAGGTTCGTATTCGCGTCCGATATCGGCAGGATCAATGGGCAGATAAGGAACCTCCCAGTACTGGTTGTTCCGCTCCTTCATTGCCTGAATGCCCTTGTTGATTGCGTCCTGATGCGAGCCGCTGAAAGCTGTAAATACCAGCTTACCGGCATAAGGGTGCCTCGGGTGAATCGGCATTTTGACACACCGCTCATAGATTTCTATGATTTCATTGATTTTGTCAATCTTCAGTTCAGGGTCAATCCCCTGTGAAAACATGTTGTAAGCAAGATTCATGATATCCACATTGCCTGTCCGTTCACCATTTCCAAACAAGGTTCCCTCTACCCGGTCAGCACCTGCAAGCATTGCCAGCTCTGCCGAAGCCACGCCGGTTCCCCTGTCGTTATGCGGGTGGATACTCAGAATAATGCTTTCCCTGTTCTTAAAATGCCTGTTCATCCACTCAATCTGATCGGCATATACGTTCGGCGTATTCATCTCAACCGTAGACGGCAGATTGATGATAATCGGATTTTCCCGGGTCGCTCCCCATGCTTCCTGCACTGCGGTACAGATATCCAGCGCAAAGTCCAGCTCTGTTCCCGTAAAGCTCTCCGGCGAATACTCGAGAATAATTTTTCCTGAAAACTTTGCTGCCCGTTCCTTTACCATATTGGTTCCCTTGACGGCAATTTCCTTAATCTGCTCCTTATCCATATGGAAAACGACATCTCTTTGCAGTGTGGAGGTAGAATTATAAATGTGCACAACCGCCTGCTTACACCCTTCAATTGCCTCAAAGGTCCTGTCAATCAGCTCCTCCCTGCACTGCGTAAGCACCTGAACGCGTACATCGTCCGGTATCAGCCGGCGCTCTATCAATTGGCGGAGGAAGTCAAACTCAATCTGGCTTGCCGCCGGAAAACCAACTTCAATTTCCTTAAAGCCCATATTGACCAAATACTGAAAAAATTCAATCTTCTCCCCTACTACCATCGGATCAATCAACGCCTGATTGCCGTCTCTTAAGTCAACACTGCACCAGACCGGCGCTTTCTCAATCTCTTTATTCGGCCATTCCCTATCCGGATAATCAACCACTGGATTTCTCTTATATCGTTTATAATTAAGCATTTTTCTCCTCCATCATCTAATTTTGTTACAAATTTGTATCATCAGGCAGTGGAACACGCGCCCATGTGCATGAAATTAGCCCGAATATCCTTCGGGCTAATCGAATATTTCCTACTCCCCTAAGCCGTCCTCTATAGACTTGACTATAGCGGACAATGCCTCATTCTCATCCGGACCTTCGCAAATAATCTCAATCTCATCTCCACACTTGACACATGCACCAAGAACGCTGAGTACACTCTTGGCGTTCGCTGTATTTTCGCGGAAAGCGAAGGTTATCCGCGAGCGATACTGCATCGCTTCCTTGCACAGGATTCCTGCCGGACGCAGATGCAGCCCTGTTGGGTTTTTAATTACTGCCTTTTGGCTTACCATATTCATCCCTCCGTATCAACACATAAAATATTGTTTACAGCATCACATTTTGTATCAGCTCCGCCAGTTCCTTTGCTTCCTTTTCTATTAAGGCCTGATCCTTTCCCTCAATCATAACTCTTACAAGGGGTTCTGTACCTGATGGTCTGATCAGGACTCTGCCCTCGCCTGCAAATTTCGCGCTGACACGCTCAATTGCCTCAGCAATCTCCGCATATTCCATGTAGCTGTCCTTTTTATGATTCGGAACTTTAGCTCCTACAAGTGCCTGCGGAAGCACCGTCATAATGGTTGCAAGCTCTGAGAGCGACTTGCCTGTTTCAACCATTACCTGTAAAAGATGAAGTGCACTGAGCAGTCCGTCTCCTGTTGTATTTTCGTCAAGGAAAATAATATGCCCTGACTGCTCGCCGCCGAGGTTTGCACCAAGCTCAAGCATACGCTCCAGCACGTAGCGGTCTCCTACCTTTGTCTGTTCTATATGAATGCCATTTTCCTTTCCCATAAGGAAGAAGCCAAGATTGCTCATTACAGTGGCAACGATGGTATTATCCTTCAGCGTCCCCTTGGACTTCATGTGATTTCCGATAATCGCCATAATCACATCTCCGTCAATCTGACTGCCGTTCTCATCAACCGCAAGCAGCCTGTCCGCATCTCCGTCGAATGCCAGTCCCACATTTGCCTTCTCGTATACAACTCTTGCCTGAAGCTCGCCCATATGCGTAGAACCGCAGTTGGCATTAATATTTGTTCCGTCAGGATTGTTGTGAATTGCAACAATATCTGCTCCAAGCTCTTTGAGCGTCTCCACGGAGGTATAGAAGGAAGCCCCTTCTGCACAGTCCACGACAATCCGCATTCCGCTCAAATCAACAGGAACAGCCTTCACTGCATGATTGATATACTCCTCTCTGGCATCTGTGCGGTATTTAATTTTGCCTACGCTTGGTCCTGTCGGGAACTGAACATCTTTCATGCCGCTCTTAATCAGCTCCTCAATCTCATCTTCCAATGCGTCAGGAAGCTTAAAACCGTTTCCGTCAAAAAATTTAATGCCGTTAAATTCTACCGGATTGTGTGAAGCTGAGATGACAACTCCCGCATCCACTCTGTACTTTTTGGTCAGATACGCGATTGCCGGTGTCGGAATTACTCCCACGTAGACTACATTTGCGCCGACCGAGCAGGCGCCTGCCATCAGCGCATTTGCCAGCATATCGCCTGATATGCGGGTATCACAGCCTACCATAATCGTAGGCTTATGTGCCTTCTCCTTTGACAAAACATAAGCTCCTGCCTGACCAAGCTGCATTGCAAGCAGCGGCGTCAGCTCATCATTTGCAACACCTCTCACGCCATCTGTTCCAAATAATCTAGCCATCTTTCTAATCCTCCAAAACTTCTTAAAATAAATCCTTTTGATTCACTGTCCGCAGTCAGGAATGTCCCGAAAGCAGACAGGATACCCTGCTGCCCTAAACAGTAAAGTTAGTGCGCTTCATCGTCCTCCTCCGCAATATCTGCGAGTTCGACTGTCATTTTATAATCTTCCCCGAGCGTCACATTGTCCGGAAGATTAAATGTAATCGTGCCGGAATAGCTTCCTGCACTCCACTCCTCAAGATTCAGGTCTTCAAGAATCATATTCATATCAACAACACCAATGACATCCTCAGCCTGTACAGCATCTACAGCCTCCTGTGTGCCTGTTATCCTAATCGTATAATAATCTCTGTCTGCTGCTTCCCTGAGTGTCACTTCAAAATTACCAGGCTTATTTCCGGCTGCAAAATTCTTCGCCGGAACCTCAAGCTCTTTTGTGACAAGCCGTTCAATTCCCACGGTTACGCTGACATTGCCGTTAAAGCTGCTGTCTGCAAACTGTGTGCCGCTTGGCAGATACTTTTTGATATTAATGATGTTCGTTACGCTTTCTGTCCTGTCTGCCACGCTCAAGGCTGCATCCGATACCGTAATTCTCGTGACATTATCCAAAACGCTCTTTCTTCCTGCAATCAATATCGTCTCCGGAACACTTACGATCTCTTCACTTACAACATATCCCTCAGCAGGCTCATCGGGAATCACAAAACTCAGAGGCACCTCTTTCGTCGCAAAAATGGATACTGCCACATTGACTGTAGAAATATTCATCTTGATAGAGCTGCTTCGAATCTCATTGTTGTCCGCATCATAAAGCTTAAGCTCCACGCTCGTATTAATATCGGAAGAATAGCCGTCAATATTTGCAACTGCATCAACATGATCGATCTGATTGATCAGTGACTCCGGTCCGGAAAGCCGCACAATATTCTGACTGGTGCTTACATTGCCGACCACATAGCCATCCGCCGGCTCACCCGAAGTAGAAGTGCTGATAATCATCTGAACCCTCTTCATATCCTCTATGGAGAGCTTCACATTGTCAATATTGGTCCGAAACTCCAGCTCTGAGTTGTTGCGCGTACTCGATACCTCAATTCCCACTGTATTCATAAAAGTAAGCTCAGACATATCTGCAACTGCCTTAATATCATCTTTCGTAATATAATCCAAAACAGAACGCTTTCCAACGACTGTAACATTGACAACATTGGTGCCATCCAGTACTTCGTACACCTTGCCTTCACTTGTTATCATGTCGTCATTGATAATTTCAACCGGTATATTATTAAAAGGTTTCGTTTCCATAGGATCTGTAATATTATTTACGACGAACCACAATCCGCACGATACGACGACAGCCAGAAATTTTAATCCGAAATTATTGGAAATCATTCCAACTGTCTTTTTCAACATACTATTTTTCATCCTTAGCCCTACCTTTCCAGAGCCTGCGCTTCTTTTCCTCCACTTCCTTATTCTGTATCATATGGAGCTTCTCCTTAAGCCCGTTCGCGTCAAGATTGCGGTACAATTTTCCCTCGTAAGTGACACTGACATTTCCGGTCTCCTCAGAAACGATAATGGTCAGCGCATCTGTCACCTCAGAGATGCCGACGCCTGCACGATGTCTCGTACCAAGCTCCTTGCTGATTTCCATATTATCGGACAGCGGCAGATAGCAGGTTGCCGATACCACCCTGTTTCCGCGGATAATCACTGCTCCATCGTGAAGCGGTGTATTATGTTCAAAAATATTAATCAACAGCTGGCTTGAAATCAATCCGTCTACTTCAATGCCTGTTCTTTCGTATTCCGTGAGCAGTACATTCTGCTCGATAACTATGAGCGCGCCCGTCTTTACCTTGCCCATCTCAAAGCTTGCCTTCACCAGATCATTTACTGTTTTATCGGAAAAGCGCTCACCTGCCGGCTTCTCAAAGGAAACGAAATCCGTAATAAAACTTTTACGCCCCAGCTCTTCCAGAGCGCGCCTCAGCTCCGGCTGCAGGATAACAATCACTGCAATCACCGCCAGACTCAGCACATTTTCCACAATCCACATGATTGTATTCATATGGAAAACAATCGCAAGCAAAATAAACACCAGGATAATAATGATTCCTTTCATAAGGAGCCATACCTTTGTGTGCTTTACCCATACCATAATATGATACAGCAAAAAGGATATAATGAGAACCTCCACTATATCCTCCCACCTGATGTTCAAACTATGCAAAGACAAAGTCGCAAAATATGAATTTAAGCGAGCAAGAAACATATCCATTTCTATCTATCCCTCTTCTGCTGTCTAACTGCTTTTTCAGGTACTCTTATCGTTTTTACTCTTTTCTGCGGAGCTGACACCGTATTCTTTGGAACAGCTTTTACATAATAATAGTACTCATCATCTTCAAACTGCACAAATTCCGTGCGGGAATAATCCACATTGAAAGCAAAAAACTCAAGTATCTTTGCCAGTAAAACTGATACAACACTTCCAACAATAACGCCTAAAATGGAGCTGTTGGTACTATACATCAAATCTCCAAACAATAAAACCAGCACATCAAGAAGCGCTCCGGTAATCATCGCAATCGTCCATGCATAATCAACGTTGAGCCTTCTGATTAAATATACTACAATCAGCGTAGCCACAAATGCAGCAATTGTCACAAACATTGCCGTATTTCCAAGCATGCCGTCAATGACATACCGGAACTTCTCCAAAGCGCCGTCCTCTTCGAAGGTACTCAGAACAGAGGCGCTGTCTGTCATATACTTGATTGTATAATACACCACCGTCCCGCTTGCCACGGAAATTGCCGAGACCGGGGTTCCGACCAGACCCATTGCAATAGGCATGACATACGGAATCTTCAACATAAAGCAAAGCGGTGTGAGCAGTACGGCAATCGTATCCTTCGGCGAAAATCGAAAATAAAGGATAAACAGCAGCAGAAATACTGCCAGCGCAACAACCGCACATTCCAGCGAAAACTTGTAAAGATGCCCTAATGTCACTGCGGCTGCCATCACCACGATGAAATTCATCGGCAAAAATGAACACATCAGCGCCAACACCAGCACCACTGCAATATTTTTCAGCTCACTCATATAGCCGATGCTGCTGTTAATCATAATCAGGGTCATCAGCGCCAGCAGAAACTTGAATACCGGCGTAATGTACAATTCATACTTGCCATAAAATTTTTTTAACTGTTCCCTAAAAACCAAAAGGCTTGTCATAATGATTTCCTCTCTAATTGTCTCTCTGCTTCTTATTCTCTCTTTCATAAAGATAAGCAAGCTTTTTGAGATTATTATAATATATTTTCAGGCTTTTTCTCGCCTTTGTATATCTGTAGGTATAAACTCCATAAGAAATAAGCGCATATACTACCACAAAGATCAGATAATCAATAATAACTGACTTCCCAAATGCAAGCAGATCCATCTTGTAGATATCTGCCATAAATACTTCAAAATCATAAAAAACATACATTGCAAAAATAATAACAAATGCAATGGTTGCGCTGATGATGGACTTAATGACCTGCAGACCTATATAATCGCCTCGGAAATAACTCCCGATTGCCTTATTTTTCCTGCCTTCGTTTTCCTCGTAGCATGCCATTTTAGTCATTAATTTGATTCTTTCTTCATTTAACATAAATCTTTTCCTTTAAGAAATCTGCCTCTACCTGTCTAAGAAACGCATCTTATTTTCTGTTGACTGTACCCTTTTGCGCTCCTCAACGACAAGCTTGGGCTTCTCTATCGCACTGGCAAGATTGTTCGCCATCTCTCTTTTGCATTTCTCACAATACTTTCCTGATTGAATCATGGTTCCGCAGTTCTCACAGGGAAGCTTAACCGGAGAATCCGCCGTAAATTCAAGACGCTCCTCCCTAATCCACTGCTGAATCTGCGTCGGCTCCACATCGCACGCCTCTGACACTTCCTTAATATCCGCCATGTGATGATCACGGATATATTTCTTTACACTCTGAAATGTTTCCTCAAGCTTTTCCCTGCAGGCCGGACAAATCGGTTTTCCTGATATGTGATTAAAAAGTTTTCCGCATTTTTTGCAATTTCTTACATTCATTGATATTCCCTCCGTTACATCATTTCTTGTTTTCTCTTCCACGTCTATGTATCCTGCGTGCTGCCGCGCTACATCCCTTCCCCGATGCAGAGTGTTATAAAATAAACCGCCTCCGCACCATGCCGCTTCAATTCCAAAGCAACTGCATCCAATGTACTGCCTGTTGTATAGATGTCATCAACAAGGATAGTCTTATTTAATTTTACAACATCTGAGCTGATATGGAAAGCTTTTTTCAAATTATTTTGTCTTTCCTGGATATTAAGCTCCTTCTGGGGCACTGTTTTCTTTACTCTTTTGACAAGCCTGTCATACATTGGAATTCCCGTAAGCCGCGACAGCTCTGCCGCAATCAGCGCGGACTGATTATATCCTCTGCTTCTGAGCCTTGACGCATGCACCGGAACGGGCACAATGGAATCCGCTCCCATCAGCTCCAAGGCATCCTTAAGCCTTTCGGCAATATCGCCTGCATAAAATTCCGCATATTCGCACCGACCCTTGTACTTAAACCGGTAAATACTTTTTCTCATGCTCTGATAATCATACAGTGCATAGCCGTAATCAAAAACATGCTTCCTGCGCATGCAGTCGCCGCAGAGGAAAGCGGCATCGTCCGAAAGCTGTTTTCCGCATCTGCGGCAACGCGGCTCCTGAATGTACTGCGGCTTTGCTTTGCAGCAGCTGCAGATGCTTCCCTCACCCACCGGAACAATGTCATCACATACCGGGCATCTTCGGGGAAACAAAATATTCAGGATTCCCTCCTTTAATCCCGGTTTTCGTTCATAATCTCGCATATTCTATCCTTTAATCCTGTATATCGTTTCTGTTCGCTTTCATTTGCAATCATCTGATTCACTGTCTGTCTGCTTCCAAGTATGGTTACGCAGCTTTTGGCTCTTGTGACTCCCGTATACAAGAGATTCCTGTTCAACAGCATACGCGGTCCTGTCAGCAGCGGCATGATTACTGCCGGATACTCGCTTCCCTGCGATTTATGAATAGTAATGGCATATGCAAGCTCTATTTCATCAAGTCCGGTGACAGGATAAGTAACCCGTCTTTGGTCATCATATTCCACCACAACCGTTTTCGCTGTCTCATTAATCTCTTTTATCATTCCCACATCGCCGTTAAATACACCTTGTCCGCTGTCGACGGCAATTCCGTACTTACTGACAATCTCCCACTCAAGCTGATAATTATTTTTAATCTGCATTACCTTATCGCCAAGGCGGAAGACTCCGTCTCCATGTCCCAGCTCAAGCTTTTCCGGCGAAGGCGGATTAAGATATTGCTGTAAAATCTGATTCAGCGTCTCCACGCCAAGCGCACCCTTGCGCATCGGCGTAAGCACCTGTACATCATACATGCCTGCATGCACATACTTTGGGAGCTTTTCGGTTATCAGCAGAATCATATGCTTATAAATGACATTTACATTATCCCTCTCCAGGAAGAAAAAATCCCTGCTTTTATTGTCAAGCCTGATTTCCTTTCCCTCATTAATGCGGTGTGCATTCACAACGATATCGCTCTCGCCCGCCTGTCTGAAAATCTTTGACAGCACAACAGAAGCAATCTGTCCGCTCTCCATCAAATCCTTTAAAACCTGTCCCGGACCCACAGAAGGAAGCTGATTGCGGTCCCCGACCATCACAAGTCTCGTTCCGGGCGCAACCGCCTTTAATAACGACTGAAACAGATGGATATCCACCATCGACATTTCATCAATAATTACGACATCTGCTTCCAGCGGATTCAGCTCGTTTTTTTCAAAATGTACGGCTGATGATGTCTTATCGTCATCCGAAACCGCACCGTTCAATTCCAAAAGCCTGTGTATCGTCTTTGCCTCAAAGCCGGTCGCCTCCGTCATGCGTTTCGCCGCCCTTCCGGTAGGCGCCGCAAGGAAGATATCCATGCCTTCCTCCTCAAAATAGCGGATAATCATATTGATTGTTGTCGTTTTTCCGGTTCCCGGTCCTCCCGACAAGATAAATATGCCATTCTGTACTGCCTCCATGACTGCCTGTCTTTGGAGCGCATCCAATTCCATATGGCTGATTTCCTCAAGTTTTCTAATCTTTTTTTCCAGCCGTTCCATCTCGACCTTTGTAAAGCGGTCCGCTCCGTCAAATGCCTGCTGAAGTTCATATAACATTCTGGCGCAGTTCAGCTCCGCATAATAAAAGCTCATGCCATAAATGCACTTCATCTTCGTCTTGTCTTCCAGCTCTTTTTCCTTGATAACAAGCTTTTTATCTATGGCAAGGTTTGCAATCTGCGGCTGTATCTGTTCCGGCGTCAGCTCAAGCATTGCTGCCGCCTTCTCAAGCAGCAGCTCTTCCGGCAGAAATACGTGACCGTCCGTTCCTGCCTGCAGCAATGTATACAGGATACCGCTCCTGATCCTGTAATCCGAATCCGTATGGATGCCGATTTTGGATGCAATCTCATCTGCAATGCGAAATCCGATTCCTGATACATCCTCCGCAAGCTTGTAGGGATTTTCCTGCATAACCTTATATAACCCCATACCATACTGCTTATAGATTTTAAGCGCCAACGTATTCGAAATACCATATTTCTGCAGAAAAATCATCGCTTCGCGGACATCCTTTTTCTCCTCAACCTGCTCTGCAATTTCCCTTGCTTTTTTTTCACTGATTCCCTTAATCTCCGCAAGCCTGTGCGGCTCCTCCTCGATAATCCGAAAAGTCTCATCCCCAAAATGTCTCACAATGCGCGCAGCTAATGCAGCGCCCACGCCCTTTATCGCACCGGAGCCAAGGTAACGCTCCACTGCCACTCTGTCCTCCGGCGCTACCACCTGAAAACGCTCCACCTTAAACTGTGTCCCATAGACTGCATGCTCCACGTAAGTTCCCTGAGCTTCGATACACTCTCCCTCATCCAGATTCATAAAAATGCCAGTACAGGTAATCTCCATTTCCTCTGCCATCAGGTTCATCACCCCATAGCCATTCTGGGGATTTTTGTATATAAAATGCTGGACAAAACCCTTTAGTGTATCCAAGATAAAACCTCCTAAAAAAAATTTTTACATTGTATAAAAAAGCCGACCTGTTGTCTCCAAAGGTCGGCTGCATTTCTATTCCTCCAAAACGTCCTCCGGCTGTGTCACACCAATGCCGTAATTTCGCTTCATCTGTTCATAAAGGGTATTTGCCAGGCCCAGACCCTCTCCGGCAGTGACCTCACTGCACAGCTCCTGAACCGCAAAATCCTTAAAATAATCTACCATTTTTGACGCATATCCATCTTCGTCATCATCCGAGAAAACCTTTGTCGTTTTCATCATCGCTTCAAATACCTGTTCTACAAAGTATGACTCAAACTCCTTGCAGGCTGATTTCAATTCATCTTCGTCTGCTGATACGCTGCTGCTCTCAAGCCTGCTTTGAAGCGCCGTTGTCCTGTTTCCCGATGCCTGACTTGTCATATAATCCGCATATACGGAACCCACTCCTCCAATATCCATATCACTTGCCTCCATTTTCTCTGCTTTTTCCCAAATCATGGAATTTCTGCACCAATGTACTGACACGTTCTTATTCAGACTAACAGCACAGAAAAACAAAATATCCAACACTGTCAGTTCAGAAATGAGGGTACCAATACACTAACGTTTCAGCTGATTTGCCTGCTGAAGCATCTCATCTGAGGTTGTGATAACTTTTGAGTTCATTTCATAAGCTCTCTGTGCAACGATAAGATTTACCATCTCATCTGCAATCTGCACATTCGAGCCCTCCAGATAACCCTGAATCAATTTACTCTTGGGCAGATTATCCTGTTCAGCCTCATTCATTGCATCGCCGCTTGCCTCTGTAACAGAAAACAGACTGTCTCCCTCCTTGCTCAAACCGGCAGGGTTGTTAAACTGCCACAAACCGATTGTAATCTCCATACTTTGCGGAATATTGTCTTCATCAGGATAGTACAGTGTGCCTTCCTTTCCGACAGTAATTTTGCTTGTCACGATATCTTCATCTTCCAGCACAATCGGTTCGCCTTCCGTATTCAATACCGGAAGACCGTCTGAGGTTGTCAGTGTGATTCCTTCACTTCCAATGGCAAATACAAAGTTACCGTTTCTTGTATAGTATGTATTTCCGTCTGCCCCTCTTACCGCAAAGAAGCCTTTTCCGTCGATGGCAAAGTTTGCCTCGCCAGGTGTCTCAAGCAGGCTACCCTGTGTGAAAACAGATGTAATTGCCGAATTTCTTACACCTAATCCTACTTCTGCGCCAATCGGCTTATTTTCACCGTTTGCTGTTGTGGTTCTTGTCTGTATTGTCTGATATAAAAGTGATTTAAACTCCATAACCTCGGACTTGTAACCTGTCGTATTGACATTTGCAAGGTTATTGGAAATATTGTCAACGTTCAATTGCTGCGCAATCATGCCGGTTGCGCCTGTCCATAATGATCTTACCATATCTTTCCCTCCTGTTTTGCCGATATGCCAAATTCAGTCAAACAAATAACTCATATCTATACATTGCTGAGCGTCATTGATTTCTCCAGCGTCTCATCAAAGGTTGTCAGCATTTTCTGGTTGGACTCATATTGTCTGGAAATGGTGATCATGTTTACCATCTCCTTGACAACAGATGCATTGGACATTTCAAGATATCCCTGATATATTTTAGCATCCTGGGCGTCATTTGCCACTGCGCCATCCTCTGCATCCCACATCGTCTCACCATAGTGGGTCAGATAATTGGTATCTTCAAATTCTGTTAATCTGAGACTGGCTACAAGCCTGTCATCCTGGTAAATATTTCCGGCTTCGTCAAAAACCGTGCTGCCTGCCGTCGTGGATAACTGTATTCTTCCGTTTTCACCAAGAACATAATCTCCGTCTTTTGTCACAAGATATCCGTCCTTCGTAAGCGTAAAGCCGCCGTCTCTGGTATATTTCGTAGAGGTTTCTCCTGCTTTATTGGTAAATTCAATGTTAAAAAATCCATTGCCTGCAATTGCAATATCATAAGTATTACCGGTATCCCGAAGCGAACCCTGTGAGAAGTCCGTATAAGTCTCTCCAATCTTTACTCCAAGACTCATATTTCCCAAACGTTTCGGCGTGTTTGGATTTTCTGATACATCTTTTATTTTAACCGCCATCACCTCTGAATACGCCTGACTCGTAGAACCTTCCTTTTTAAATCCGGTAGTATCTGCGTTCGCCAGATTATTCGACATGATATCCATGCGATACTGCTCATTCAGCATGCCGGTATAGGCTGTATATAAACCTCTAAGCATATGCTCCTCCTAATCTGATGGATTGTCAGCGTGTTAAGGAGCCTCCTCATTTCTACAGTTCGTCTCTGCCTCCTGCCAGGAACTCTACATACTTGCCTGTACCAATGGCAACTGCTGTCATAGGATCCTCTGCCGTCATCGTATTGATGCCTGTTCTTGATTCAATCAAATCCTCCAGTCCGCGAAGCAGGCTTCCGCCTCCGGTAAGCACGATGCCCCTGTCGGCAATATCTGCCGCAAGCTCGGGCGGAGTTTTCTCAAGAACACTGTGAATGGTATCAATAATCTGAGAGGTTGTCTCGCGAAGCGCTTCCTCTGTCTCCTCAGAGGATACCCTGATGGTCTTCGGAAGTCCCGTGACAAGGTTGCGTCCCCTGACGTCCATATAGTCAACTTCTGCTCTCTTAAATGCTGAACCAATTTTAATCTTAATGTCTTCTGCTGTTCTCTCACCAATCAAAAGATTGTGTTTTTTTCTCATATAACGGACAATGGCTTCATCAAAATCATCGCCCGCAACCTTTATAGATGCGCTTACAACGGTACCGCCAAGTGATATTACCGCAATATCGGAAGTGCCGCCCCCGATGTCTACAATCATATTTCCGCAAGGCTTCGAAATATCAATGCCGGCCCCGATAGCTGCAGCTATCGGCTCCTCAATAATTTTTACATCTCTTGCTCCTGCCTGATAAGTAGCATCCTCAACAGCCTTCTTCTCTACCTCTGTAACACCGCTCGGTACACATACAGCGATAATCGGCTTGCGGAAGGTCTTTCTGCCAAGCGCCTTCTGTATGAAATGCTTCATCATCTGCTCTGTAACCTTGTAATCAGAAATAACACCCTGTCTGAGCGGTCTTACTGCTACAATATTACCCGGCGTTCTGCCAAGCATCAGCCGTGCATCTTCTCCGATGGCTTTTATCTTATCAGTATCCCGGTCAAAGGCAACTACGGAAGGCTCCTTGAGCACTACGCCCTTTCCTCTGATATAAACTAATATACTTGCGGTTCCAAGGTCAATTCCAATATCTGTGTATTGCATGGCTATGTGCCCCTTTCTATAAATTCAAATTAGTAAAACCAAGTCATTTATCATTAGCTTTCAGCCTAATCTCAATTAGTATTCCCATTACAGATATATCTATGAAGACATACTGTAACTAAGCCATTATAACCTAATTCCACCATTTTTCAAAGGGGTTTCATACTTTTTTAACAATAAAGTTACAATTCACACCCTGCTGTTATTCAACACGAGACCTCAAAACACCATCAAAGCGGCTTACGGCGCAACTATTCTGTACCCTCATAGTACATCAAAGCCATGCAGAACCACTTCGCAGCGGCTTAATACCTGACACGGTTAACGTATTCCCATGCGCTCTGCTGTTAATGCGGAGTGCTGTACGGAACAGTTGCTTTACAACAGCTATATCGGTTGTTTTTTCACAATACTTTAGTAATTTTCAAAATATTATGTAAATATATTATATAATCTAAAATTTGTTTTGTAAACCCGTAAATTTACAGAATATTTTGAAAATAGAAACAGTTCAGCCGTAGGCGGCAGTTCTATGCCGCCCTTCTGTGTATGAATAACTGCTTGTTATCTATCTTAAAGCTTTCCATTATTTATTGTTTTAGATTTCTAAATACAGTAAAGTTTATTTGTTATTAACACAGTTTTTTGCTTTCGATGAACAGAAAACTGCAAATAGTATCCCGTAGAATGCCTCGGTGGAGAATGGTGATATTTCCTTATCCGATGATGCTTTAGCAGGAGTAAATTTGCATGGAAGCAAATTTAGGCGAGACGGAGGCATGGATGCCGACTCGAGCCGGTTTAAGTCCTCATTAAAAAGCCTTGATTCATCGTATTAGGAAATTCCCATTCAAAACCAATGGCAGCCGGAGGGATACTATCTGCAGTTTTCGTCCGAATAGGAATACATAAAAAGCCGGACTGTTACTGAAAATGGTAACAGTGCTGCTGGTGACAGCAGAGAGCAGCTTTTTATTTCTTCGCTTTCTCCAGCATCTTCTTAATATATACCCCCGTATAGGAGTTCTTATTTTCAGCAATCTGCTCCGGCGTGCCTTCGGCGATTACCGTACCGCCTCCGTCTCCTCCTTCCGGTCCGATATCAATAATGTAGTCCGCTGTCTTGATGACATCAAGATTGTGCTCAATGACAACGACTGTGTTTCCTCCCTCTGCAAGCCGCTGCAGGATTTCTACGAGCTTATGCACATCTGCAAAATGAAGTCCTGTTGTCGGCTCGTCTAAAATATATATCGTCTTTCCGGTACTTCTGCGGCTTAACTCTGTCGCCAGCTTAATGCGCTGCGCCTCTCCTCCTGACAGAGTTGTCGAGGGCTGTCCCAATCTGATATAAGAAAGCCCTACGTCATAAAGAGTCTCGATTTTTCTTTTGATTGACGGCACAGGCTCAAAGAAGGTCATTGCCTCCTCCACTGTCATATCAAGCACATCGTAGATACTCTTTCCCTTGTATTTGACATCAAGCGTTTCTCTGTTATAGCGCTTTCCCTGACATACCTCACAGGGCACATACACATCCGGCAGGAAATGCATCTCGATTTTGATGATGCCGTCTCCGCCGCATGCTTCGCAGCGTCCGCCTTTTACATTGAAGCTGAAACGCCCCTTCGTATACCCTTTTGCCTTTGCATCGACCGTTGAGGCAAAAAGGTCTCTAATCTGATCAAACACGCCTGTATAGGTTGCCGGATTGGACCTCGGCGTTCTTCCTATCGGAGACTGGTCAATCGCAATGACCTTATCAAGCTGCTCCGTTCCTTCTATCTTTTTAAACTTTCCCGGTATTGTGCGCGCTCTGTTCAGCGTCTTTGCAAGATACTTGTACAAAATTTCATTGACAAGGGAGGATTTGCCTGAGCCTGACACGCCAGTCACGCAGGTAAACACGCCAATTGGAAATTTCACATTAATATTTTTAAGGTTGTTTTCCGCCGCTCCCTTTACGGTCAGCCAGCCGTTTGGTTTTCTTCTGATTTCAGGCACCGGTATCTGAAGCTTTCCGCTCAAATACTGCCCTGTAATGGATTCCGGCACCTCCATGATTTCCTGTGCTGTTCCCTGTGCAATCACTTCTCCGCCATGCTCTCCGGCACCTGGTCCGATATCAATCACGTGGTCTGCCGCAAGCATTGTGTCCTCATCATGCTCCACAACCAGAAGCGTATTTCCAAGCTCCTGAAGATTTCTAAGTGCGGCAAGCAGCTTATCATTATCTCTCTGATGCAGTCCGATACTCGGCTCATCCAGAATATAACACACGCCCACAAGTCCTGAGCCAATCTGGGTTGCCAGCCTGATACGCTGCGCTTCTCCTCCCGAAAGCGATGCCGTTCCTCGTGACAGGCATAGGTATTCCAATCCTACGCTTGCAAGAAATCCTACCCGCGCCTTTATCTCTTTCAGGATACGTTTTCCGATTAACTGCTGCTGTCTGGTCAGCTCCATTGAATCAAGAAATCTGTATAAATTTCCGATAGACATAGAAGTAATCTCATAAATATTTTTGCCGCATACTGTCACTGCAAGCGAGCTTTTCTTAAGACGCTTTCCCTCACATTCCTTGCATGGCGTGATGCGCATAAAGGTCTCGTATTCCTGCTTAATCGTTTCTGATGCCGTCTCCTTGTATTTGCGTTCAACGTTCTTAATCAGACCTTCAAAGGCTACGGGGTATTTTCCCTCTCCGCGCTGTCCTTTGTAGTGCACAATAACCTCTTTTCCCTGCGTGCCGTTTATCAACACCTGCTGCACCTGTGGGGAAAGCTCGTCAAACGGTGTGTCAAGGGAAAAATCATACTCCTTTGCCAACGCCTGCAGAATTGCATTGGTGAAGCTCCCCTTGTCCGCACACGACTGCCAGCCCATGACTGTGATAGCCCCCTGATTGATACTGAGGCGCTTGTCCGGAATAATCAGATCAATGTCAAACTCCATCTTGTATCCAAGACCATAACATTCCGGACACGCGCCAAAGGGATTGTTAAAAGAAAAGCTTCTTGGCTCCACCTCATCAATGCTGATATTGCAGTCCGGGCAGGCAAAGCTGTCAGAGAAGCTAAGCGTCTCTCCGTCAATCACGTCTACCAGCAAAAGCCCCTCTGCAAGCGCCATGACATTTTCAATGGAATCTGTCAGTCTTCTCTCGATTCCTTCTTTGACTACAAGTCTGTCCACAATAATTTCAATGTTGTGCTTGATATTCTTCTCAAGCTTGATTTCTTCTGAAAGATCATACAAATTGCCGTCTATCCGCACGCGCACATAGCCGCCCTTTTTTGCCCGGTCAAGTACTTTGGCATGTTCCCCTTTTCTGCCGCGGACTACGGGCGCTAAAAGCTGGAGTTTTGTACCCTGCGGCAGCTCCATAATCTGATCTACCATCTGGTCTATCGTCTGACGCTTAATCTCCCTGCCGCAGTTCGGGCAATGCGGAATGCCGATGCGTGCATACAAAAGCCTGAAATAGTCATAAACCTCCGTCACAGTTCCTACCGTAGAACGCGGATTTCTGTTGGTAGACTTCTGGTCTATCGAAATTGCAGGGGACAAGCCTTCAATACCCTCCACATTCGGTTTCTCCATCTGTCCTAAAAACATTCTTGCATAGGAAGACAGCGACTCCATGTATCTTCGCTGTCCCTCCGCATATATGGTGTCAAATGCAAGGGAAGATTTACCGGAGCCGGAAAGTCCCGTCAGTACGACAAACTTATTTCTGGGAATATCCAGACTGATATTTTTCAGATTATGTTCATTGGCTCCGCGAATCTTGATGACTTCTCCTTTAGGGAGCATTTTCAGTTGTTCTGCATTCATTTTTGTATCCTTGCCTTTCCGTATTGTATATTCACTGTTCACAGCAGCTTCATGCTAAAATCTTTACAAGCCGTTCGTCATATCATTCAGCATCTTTTTCAGTTCCGTCATCTTGTCACGAAGCTCCATGGCAGCCTCAAAGTTCAGGTCGGCGGCAGCCTTGCGCATATTCTTCTCGATAGTGGCAATCAGCTTCTTAAGCTCTTTCTCGCTCATGGACTCCGGGTCCTTGGCAAAGGTCTGCTCTTCCTTAGCCACAGCCTTTGAGATGCTGATCAGGTCTCTGACTGCTTTTTTGATGGTCTGCGGCGTAATGCCGTGCTCTTCATTGTACTTTTGCTGTATGGCACGTCTTCTTGCAGTCTCATCAATCGTTACCTGCATGGAATCTGTAATATGGTCGGCATACATCACAACATGCCCCTCTGCGTTTCTGGCAGCTCGTCCTACTGTCTGTATCAACGAGGTTGCCGAACGCAGAAAACCTTCCTTATCCGCATCAAGAATTGCCACAAGCGATATCTCAGGAATATCAAGTCCTTCCCTAAGCAGATTGATTCCTACAAGCACATCAAACACGTCAAGGCGCATGTCACGGATAATCTCAGCACGTTCTAATGTGTCAATATCCGAATGCAGATATTTCACACGGATTCCCACTTCGGACATATACTTGGTCAGGTCCTCCGCCATGCGTTTTGTCAATGTCGTTACCAGTATTTTATTATGCTTTGCAGTCTCAGCATTTATTCTTGCAATCAGGTCGTCAATCTGACCATCCACCGGGTGAATCTCAATCTCAGGATCGAGCAGTCCTGTCGGTCTGATAATCTGCTCGGCACGCAGCAGCTCATGTTCTTTTTCATATTCACTTGGTGTAGCAGACACAAAAAGCATTTGGTCAATCTTTTGTTCAAACTCCTCAAACTTCAAAGGTCTGTTATCCAATGCCGACGGCAGTCTGAATCCATATTCTACCAATGTATTTTTCCTTGAGCGGTCTCCTGCATACATTCCTCTGATTTGCGGAATTGTCATATGCGACTCGTCTACAATAATCAGAAAATCCTCCGTAAAGAAGTCGAGCAGGCAGTACGGAGGCTCTCCCTCCTGCGTGCCGTTCAAATGTCTGGAATAGTTCTCAATGCCGGAGCAGAAGCCGGTTTCCCTAAGCATCTCAACATCAAAATTCGTGCGCTCAGAGATGCGCTGTGCCTCCAAAAGCTTGTCTTCACTTTTAAAGCAGCGGACGCGCTCCTTCATCTCCTCCTCAATCCGCTCGCACGCCTGTGCAATCTTCTCCGGCGCTACTACATAATGTGATGCCGGAAAAACAGTCGTGTGCTCCAGTGTGGCGTTTACCTTGTTTGTGACGGGGTCTATCTCTGCGATACGGTCAATCTCGTCGCCGAAAAATTCCACGCGAATCAGATAATCTCCGCCCTGAGCCGGATGAATGTCAACCACGTCGCCGTGTACCCGGAAACGTCCTCTGTCAAGCTCCATATCATTTCTGTCATACTGCATCTCTATCAGGGCATGAATGACCTCATCTCTGTCCTTTGCCATGCCCGGTCTCAGCGAAAGCATCATTCCCTGATATTCGTCAGGGCTTCCTAAGCCATATATGCAGGAAACACTGGCAACCACGACAACATCTTTCCGCTCTGTCAGAGACGCAGTCGCAGAAAGTCTTAATTTATCAATCTCGTCATTTACAGCAGAATCCTTTGCGATGTAAGTGTCAGAAGACGGGATATAAGCTTCCGGCTGGTAATAATCGTAGTAGGAGACAAAATACTCCACTGCATTCTCCGGGAAAAATTCCTTAAACTCACCATAGAGCTGTCCTGCAAGCGTCTTGTTATGTGCGATAACAAGCGTCGGCTTATTCAAAGCTGCAATAATATTTGCCATCGTAAAAGTCTTTCCGGATCCGGTAACGCCTAAAAGCGTCTGAAACTGATTTCCCTCCCGAAAGCCCTGTACCAGCTCCTCAATCGCCTGCGGCTGGTCGCCGGTGGGCTGATATGGAGCATGTAATTTAAACTTCATAGCGTGGTGCCACCTCCTTAGTAACCAAAAAGGTTCGTTTTCCAATCACTTGTCTCCCTCAATAATATACTGCAATATCAGAAAAACATTCTCAGTTCCTGCCGCAATCTCCTTCGATAATAACGGCGCCGATGGATATGATATCATGAACTTCGTTCATAATCGCCATTCGCCACCCGTGATATCATGAACTTCTCAGTATCACTTGAAAATGCTTCGCATTTCCTCGTTCGCGTACATTATTATATCATGAATCATTTTATTTGTACAGATGTTCGGTGAACATTTATTCTTTTCAGGTAACAGTTCAGCCTTTTTTGCATTTCTCCCCGGACGAAAACGGCAGATAATATCCCTCCGGCTGCCGTTTTTTGTTCAGTGAAACCATCAAATGGAACCGATGCGTTTTAACGCTTTCTCAATCCGAAACATAAGTTTGTCCGGAAGCCTTTAATAAAAGAACCGATGCAATCAGCACCACCGGAAATATCGCCCCTGCAAGCATTCCGGCTTTCAGGTTATCCCCGGCATTCTGCGTTACAATTCCGACTATATAAGGTCCTATCGATCCCCCCATATCCCCAGCCATTGCGAGCAATGCAAACATTGCTGTTCCGCCTAAAGGAATCCTGCCTGCTGCGATACTGATAGTGCCCGGCCACATAATTCCTACCGAAAAGCCACATGCAATGCAGCCTGCCAGTCCCAGAACCGGGTTCGTCCCTAATGCTGCAAACAGATAACAAAACAGACACAGTACGCCTGAACCTGCCATAAATTTCATCAAATCCACTTTTTCACCATATTTTCCGTAAAACACACGGCTAACCCCCATGGAAGCTGCAAACAGACAAGGTCCTATGATATCCCCGAGGCTTTTAGGAAGTCCCAATGCCGACTCGACATAGGCAGAAGCCCACTGTGCCATGGATAATTCACTTGCACCGGCACAGAGCATCAGTATAATCGAAATCCAGAACAAGGGAATCTTCAGCAGTTTTCCAATGCTAAGCCCTTCGCCCTCATCTGTCAGCCGCTCAATCGGACAGGTCATAAAATTATAGATGTTATACAGCGGAATCAAAGCCCACAAGCATGCAAGAATACGCCAGTTTTTTATACCGAAAAGGGCGAAAAAGACAGTCGAAACGAGGATAACGCCTACAGCTCCCCAGCAGTAAAACGAATGAAGCAGGCTCATCACACTGTCCTTATTTTCAAAGGGACAAGCCTCTACGATGGGGCTTACCAGCACTTCAATCAGGCCGCTTCCCACCGCATAGACCATGACACTGACTATAATCCCTGCATATGGATTCGGCAGATACTCCGGTAAAAAAGCCAGCCCAATCAGACCGGCTGCCGACATTACTTCAGATACCACAATGCTCTTGCGGTATCCGATTCTGTCAACAAATTTTGCGCAGAACAAATCGATTAATAACTGTGTAAGGAAAAATGCAGTGGATATTAAAGCAATTTTTCCAAGCGGTATCCGGTAATCTTGATGAAACTTCAAAAACAACAGCGGTGCAAAGTTTGCTGAGACTGCCTGTGTGATGAATCCGAGATAACATGCTGTAAGGGTCTTTTTATAATTGGTTTTCATATCTGTTTTCCTTTCACGATATAGTACAGTCGAATGTACCATGTCTTCTTCATTTTGTACAGCCGAACGTGCCATATCCTCTTAAAATGTGTAACAGTTCAGCCATGCAGAAATGATTGTACAAAATGACCGTGGGAGCTTGCTCACTAAGGGCAAGTTGTACAATCATTTCTATAGGGCAGACGCCCAACATGAAATAAGTTGTCGGAAAGAACAAATATTATTGTTAAAAATTTACAATCCGACAACTTATGAATGAGCAAGGCTGAACTGTTACTAAAATGTATCCGCAACCGTCGTCAGCGTTAGCCGGCCTTGCAAGTCCTGAGCATTTTGAATCTCTCCTCTTATCATATCCCTCTTATCCAGTCGGATTGTGACAGGCTTCTCATTGGAAATCGTAACATAATTGTCACTGAAAATAACGTCTGCATCTGCAAAATCCAGCTCCACAAACGGTGCAAATGCATCACATTGCAGGATAATCGCAAAGCAGTCGTCCAATTCGCTGACACTCACTGCAAAGTGCGGCTTAGGAAGTCGTGTGTGCTTATACGGAAGCACTGTTTCCGAATCCGTTAGTATCGTACCGTCTTTTAAAATAACCTCTGCCTCTATAAACAGGTTATCCTGCTTCAAAACATCCGTGTCCAGCACGCCGGAAACCAGCTTTTTTGTCCCAAGCGCATCAACGGTTCCGCTGACCTTCCATTCCTTCACGATATGGAAATTCATATCGCGCACGCGAAGAAAAGCCTCTCCTCCCTGCACATCAAATGTCTCATTGGCAAGCCAGACGCTCACGTCGTCCTGTGTTCTCTGCAGGCTTACGGCAACAGGCGCATAAAACCTTGCTGCCATATAATGAAGCGCTTTCCAGCGTCCGTAATAGTCAATGCCTGACCATGATGCCACCGGCCAGTTGTCATTAAGCTGCCAGTACAAAGACCCCATGCAGCGCCCCCTGTTTCTTCTCCAGTGGTCGACTCCGCTCTTGATTGCCATTCCCTGCAGAATCTGCGTCACGTACAACAGGCTCTTGAAATCCTTCGGGTACTTGAAGTTTTCGGAGAGATAATACAGCATCTTTCCGTTTGCGGAAGCATTTTTCTGATGACTCTCCATAACCTTTGAAAAAATGTTTCTGTCTCCTTCCCCGGTAAAGGTCTGAATCGTTTTCAGACTTGGAAAGGACTGGAATCCGAATTCTGAACAAAAGCGGAAATAATAGTTCTGATAATCGCTAAACGGCTTCTGCCCATGCCAAACGTCCCAGTAGTGCACATCACCACGCATGTCGGAATCCGGCTCATCAAAGCATCCGCCCGAAGACGGCGAAGAAGGCCAATAAAACGTTACATCGTCAGCCTCTTTCAACGCTTTTGGTAAAATATCCTCAAATAACTTAATATAATCTGCACGCAGGTACATGGATTCCTTCTGAAAATCTCCCCAGTGATGCCATGCGGACTCAATTTCGTTGTTTCCGCACCAGAGTCCGAGTGATGCGTGATGACGGATACGGCGCACATTGTCGAGCGTCTCCTGTCTGACGTTCTTAGCAAACTCCTCTGTCACGTCATACACATTGCATGCGTACATCAAGTCCTGCCATACAATCAGGCCATATTCGTCACATAAGTCATAAAAATCGTCTGACGGATAATAACCTCCTCCCCATACACGCACACAGTTAAAATGTGCGCGCACGCAGCTCTCCAGTAAATAAGCAATCCGTTCTTTTGTAATCCACGGATAAACAGCGTCCTCTGGTATATAATTGGCGCCTTTTGCAAAAATTTTAACTCCATTTACAATCAATGCAAATTCGTTTCCCCACTCGTCTGCTTCCTGACTGACAGTCAAAGTCCGAAGTCCGATTGTTTTTTGTACAGTCTGTCCATTTGGAAGAGAAACGGTAAGCTGATATAAAGGCTGGCTGCCATAACCATTTGGCCACCAAAGCTTTGGATGTTCTACAAGTATTTCTGCTTTATAAACATGATCTGATACCTGCTCTGCCATCACACAAACCAGGCTTTCACCGTCCTTTTCCGCCAAAGCTGCCTGAACCGTTTCGGCAGTCTTTTCCGATAATGTTATTTCGGCGCACACGCGGACGCCGCCATTGTGCTCATGGCACTGTCTGATTCTTACGTCCTCAATCCTTGCAAGGCTGCTGCCCTCAATATAAATGTCACGCCAGATTCCGGCATCTACAAGCTGCGGACCCCAGTCCCACCCAAACATCGAATGTGCCTTGCGAATCAGCTGGTTTCCCTTCATTGCTCCGCATGGCACATATTGAATGACCTTATTTTTCTGATACGGATAGTTCTCTATAAAACGCAGAACAGACTCAAATACAATGCGAATCTCATTTTGTCCTGCATGAACATAATCCTTTATGTCAAGTATATACGTGCGGTGCATATTATTGACAGACGCCAGCTCCCTTCCGTTCAATTCAATCCTCGCCAGCGTATCCAAGCCCTCACAGACCAGCATCAGCCTGTCTTCCTCAAGCAGTGCTTCGCTAAGTTCAAAGCATCGTACAAATATGTAATCCTTCCAAAACAGCTCACGGACTGCATATTCATTTTCCCTGTCATAAGGGTGTTCTATTTTTCCGGCGGCATAAAGCCCCGATATCACGGAACCGGGAACTGTTATCCCGCATAAATTTTCTCCTTCTTCATTTCTTAATTCCCATTGACCGTTTAAATTTAATTTTATCATAAGCCGCCGCCTTTCCATTGACAGAAATACATTTTCTTTCTCATAGAATATACCATGCTATCTGTTTCCGTCAATCCGTAAATAAAAACGCTAAAGTAAACCTTCCCATTTACTTTAGCGTAATGCTTGAAATAAACTGCTAATGCATCATTCCAGCAAGCACTTCCTTAGCCTTTTCAAGCTGATTGTCGGTACCCTGCTGGTAAAGTTCTGCATCAAAAGCAACTTCCACGTCAGGATTAATGCCGATTTTGTGGATATTATTGCCGTTGGGCGTGAAATAGCTGCTTACGGTAAGCTTGATGGCAGAGCCGTCGGACAGGTTGATGACCTTCTGGACGATTCCCTTTCCATAAGTAGTCGTTCCTACGAGCTTTCCGATACCATAATCCTTCACTGCTCCTGCAAGAATCTCCGATGCGCTCGCACTGTAGCCGTTTGTCAGTACCACGAGCGGCACCTGAATCTCATTATCGCCATTGCAGGTATACTCCTCGCGTTTTCCGTACTTATCCTCCGTATATACGATTAATCCTTTCGGAAGAATCATGCGGGCGATATCGCACACTGTTGAGAGGTTTCCGCCCGGATTGCTGCGCAGGTCAATGATAAGCCCTTTCATTCCTTCTGCCTTTGCGCGCTGGTAAGCCTCCTCAAACTGCCCTGATGTTACGAGATCAAATTCCGTAATCTGAATATAGGCGATGCCGTCGTCATACATCTCATATTCGACCGTCGGACTTTCTATCTTTCTGCGCTCCACAGAGATATCAATCGGCTCGGAAACGCCTTCCCTTATCACGGTAATCACCACAGAAGTTCCTTCCTCGCCCTTAATCTTGCTCACCACATATGTGCTGTCTTTGCCCTGCATATCTTCGCCGTTAATCTGATAGATATAATCTCCCTGCATCAGATCGCTTTCCTCGGCAGGCGTATTCCTGATAATCTTGCTGATCTGTACGTACCCTGTATTCAGGTCCTGACTGATATAAGCGCCGATGCCATAGTAAATTCCCTCTGTCTGTTCCTGAAGCGCTATCAGTTCTTCACTTGTATAGTAGACACTGTAGGGATCGTCCAGGGCATCCAACAGCCCCCGGTACAGTCCATCCTCAAGCGTCTTTTCGTCCACATCCTGCCAGAAGTACTCTGCGATTGTATCCTCCAGTATTTCGAGTTTTTTCTCCGTACCATTATTGATGATACTTTCTGCCTGCAGACTTTCCGAATTTTCATTCCGGCTGTTCCTCCAAAAGCTGATTATGCTTTCCGAATGCTCCCCCGAACCGGAAGCTGTATTGACAGCGCGGTAAAAGTTCACAGTGCTGACTGTCAGAAAAATAACTGCAAACGCCGCCAAAGCTCCTGTTATCATGCCAAGCACATAATATTTTGTACTTCCGTTACCATGATTCCCTTTGTTTCCTGACTGATTATTCTCTAAATGACTGCCGTCTGAATACTGATTCTGCATTTCCATGCCTTTCTATTATTATTTAAGATAATTCCAAGGATTTACATAGCTTCCGTTGAGCCTTACGCTGAAGTGAAGATGGTTGCCAGTAGACCTTCCTGTCGTACCTACCGCTGCAATTTTCTGTCCCTTGACAACCTCCGCTCCCTTCGATACATACAGTGCCGATGCATGCATATATATTGTATAGAGATTGTCACCGTGGTCTATCATAACATAATTTCCCATTGTGGAACTGTAAGCTGCCGCTACAACCGTACCGTTGTATGCCGCAAGAATCGGAGAACCGCCCGGAGCTGCCATGTCAACTCCGTTATGGAACTGCTGCACGTTGAGAGTCGGGTGGATACGGTAGCCATAGTCATCGGAAATGCGCGTATAAGACGGAGCCGGCCATGCAAACATGCCGCCGTCGTAGGTCTTCTTCGTTCCATTTGCCTGTTCAAGCTGCTGCTGCAGTGTTTTTGCCGCATTTTCCAGCTCCTTAATCTCCGCATTCTGCGCTGCAATCTCTGCCTCGTATTCCTTGACAAGCTGCTCGCGGTTGTTGATATCCGCCTCGTATGCTGTAATCTCTGCTTCCTTCTGTGCAATCAGGCTTTCCAACGATGCCTGCTCTGTCTCAACGTCCTTTTTTGCCTCCTCCAGAAGCTCCTGCTCTGTCTCAAGCTGTGCCTTGCACACCTCCACATACTCTCTTGTAGCCTGAAACTCCTCCAGAATGCGTTTATCGGACGCAGAAAGCCGCTCCACATAGTCAGCGCGGTTGAGCATGTCGCCAAAGGAGCGGGCGTTGAGCACTGCTTCCAGATAAAAATTATCTCCGCGCTCATACATGCTCTTGATTCTCACCTTCATCGCCTCATACTGGGCTTCCTCCTTTGCCAGTGCCGCGTCAAGCTCTGCCTTGGTCTGCGTAATCTCTGTCTCCTTATCGGAAATCATCGCCGTAAGCTCCGTAATTCTGTCCTGAATCACGGATAAATTGGTATCCAGCTCACTCACATATGCTGCGAGATCACTTTTGGATTTTTCCAAATCCTTAATGACTGTCTGTACATCGGTAAGCCCTGACTGCAGCTTCTTCTTCAGGTCTTCTGCCTCCTTAATCTCCTGCTGCTTTTGCTCAATGCTGTTCTTTAAATCGGACACATTGTCCGCCTTGCTGACAAAAGGGCATGCCCCCGCAAACACGGCAGTCACAAGCAGTGTGACTGCCATAAGCAGTGCCGCCCTTTTTGCAGTTTTTTTATGATAACGCTGATATTGCATAAACTTCTGCCTTTCCAAGTAGACCAAATGAAAATTCAACTCACAAATAATGTAACCCTGAGCGCTACACGCTGAGATGCTTCCTTACCGTCGTAAAGCTTCCGATAAAGCCAATGCCTACGCCAAGTCCGATACATACCGGGCATAGGGTCTTAAAGACTTCCTGCACGGGCATAAACGCCAAAAGCTGTGACAAAAACGGAAATCTGCCCACCACATACATCATTGCCTCATTGTATATGAAATATACTGCCGCCAACGGAATCAGCGAGCCGATCAATCCTATTATGATACCTTCTATCACAAACGGCGCCCTTGTAAAAAAGTCTGTCGCGCCGATATATTTCATAATCTGTATCTCCTCTTTCCTGACAGAGATGCCGATTGTAACCGTATTACTGATCAGGAATATGGAAACCAGGAACAGGATAACGATAATGCCCACGGAGACATAACTGATAATCGCATTGACGCCGGTAAGCGCCTGCGCCGTAAGCGCGGACTGGTTTACTTTTCTGATTCCCTCAACGGACTCAAGGTAGGAAACAAGCGCGGACTGCATGGAAACATCGCTTAAATAGATATTGAAATGTGCACAGTCCTCAAGCGGATTTTCCGTAAAAATACTGATATCGCCGAAATTATTTTCTTCTGCAAACTGTTCCCATGTCTCTTCTGCCGTCACATATTCCAGATTGCTTACTTCTGTCCTTCTGGATATCAGACCCTCAATCTCCAGACGCCGCTCCTCGCTTAAATCAGCCTCCAGAAGCGCACTGATGCAGACCTTCTGTTCGGCATCCTTTACCATATGCTGAAAGTTTGTGAGAATGGAATAAAATAGCCCAAACAGAAACAAACATGCAGAAATCGTTGCCACAGATGCCAGCGTAAACCATTTATTCTTAAATATATTCCGAATCCCCTGCCATATGCAGTAGAATAATGTATTAATCCTCATCGATGTAGCCACCTTTTTCCTCATCACTGACAATGATGCCTTTCTTCATTGTAATAACGCGCTTCTGCATGGCATTAACAATCTCGCGGTTGTGCGTGACAACCAGAACCGTGGTTCCATCATTATTGACTTTTTCCAAAAGATTCATAATCTCCCATGAGTTCTTGGGATCAAGGTTTCCTGTCGGCTCATCTGCAAGCAGTATCTGCGGCTTGTTCACAAGCGCCCTTGCAAGCGCCACCCTCTGCTGCTCACCGCCGGAAAGCTGCTTGGGTCTTGCTTTATACTTGCCTGCGAGTCCCACTGTCGACAATATCGACGGAACATTTCTTCTGATTTCCCTGCCCGGCATCTGAATAATACGCTGCGCAAAAGCAACGTTCTCATACACATTTCTATCCTTTAAAAGCCGAAAATCCTGGAATACGACTCCAAGGCTTCTGCGGAATTTCGGTATTTTGCGTCTCTTCAGCCGCACTACATCCGTGCCGTTTACGATGATTTTTCCTGACGTAGGCAGAAGCTCCCTGAGCAGAAGCTTAATCATCGTTGACTTGCCCGAACCGCTGTCTCCTACGATAAATACAAACTCACCTTTATTAATATGCAGGCTCACATCATTTAATGCGGGAACGCCCACTGTATATGCCTTACTTACGTGCTCCATCACGATAGCTGCATCGCCTGCGGTGCTGCCTGCGCGTCTTCTTGCTGCTGTACTTTTCAAAATTTCACCCCTATATCAATTATGGATTCGTCGTTGTCTGTTGCTCACTATATCAGGTTCAACCCTGTGTACATTATAAAGGCAATAGTTCCGATTTGCAAGCACACCATTCATTTTTCCATTATTAGTAATAACAGTTCAGCCTTCAGCTTCCTGTTACGGAACCCAGGGCATGTAATACTGTATATGCTTTAATATTCAAAGGATTCCATATATTTCATGTATCTGACTACCATCAGCGCAATCTTAAAGGTAATCGCGTCTTCAAACACCCTAAGGTCAAGACCGGTGCTCTTCTGAAGCTTATCCAGCCGGTATACAAGCGTATTTCTATGTATAAAGAGCTGTCTGGAAGTCTCTGATACATTCAACGAATTTTCAAAGAACTTATTGATGGTGGTAAGCGTCTCCTCATCAAAATCATCCGGACTCTTGCCGCCGAAAATCTCCTTAATAAACATTTTGCACAGGGGAATCGGGAGCTGGTAGATCAGGCGTCCGATGCCAAGCTCGCTGTACGCGATGATATCCCTCTCGGCAAAGAAAATTTTTCCGACATCAAGCGCCATCTTCGCCTCTTTATAAGAGCGGCTGACCTCCTTGATTTCCTTGACATTGGTGCCGTAGGAGATATGGACATCCTTAATGCCGTCCTTAATCAGGCTGTCTTCGATTGCCCTTGCATATTTGTCAATGTCACGGTTGGTTTCGTTATCCGCAACTTCCTTGACCACGATAACATTATTTTCATCAACTGCAGTGACAAAATCCTTTCCGTTCTGTCCGAAATTTTCACGCACCCTCTCAAGAATATTGGCATCCTTGCCGTTCGGCGATTCGACAATCAGCACTGCACGCTTTACATCGGTCTGGATATGAAGCTTTTTGGACCGGCTGTAAATGTCGACCAGCAGTAAGTTATCCAACAGCAGGTTTTTGATAAAATTATCCTTGTCAAACCGTTCCTTATAGGCAACCATCAGATTCTGCAGTTGAAATGCAGCCATCTTTCCTACCATATAAGCATTCTCGCCTGCGTCATTTGCAATCAGGATGTATTCAAGCTGCTGGTCATCATAGATTTTAAAAAACTGGCAGCCTTGTATTTCCTGGCTGTCTGCCGCCGACTTTACGAACTCAAGCACTGAATGTTCAAAGCTGTTTCCGGTTGTTTTGGTGGAAGCCACCAGCTTTCCGTCAATATCCGCCACAAAAAGCTCAACCCTTGCAATTGCCTTGATTCCTTCGATGGTATTCTGCATAATCTGATTTGAAATCATATGCCACTCTCCTCACTCATTTTTCACAACGTTTTTCCTATACATTATCCACAAAAATTGATTGATGCGGACATTGCGTTTTTCTGCATTCTGCATCCATTTTAATATATTTACACAAATAAATCCATACCTAGCAGCAACTTTTTTATGCATTTTTAAATATTTTTCAGCGGATTTGCATTTTTTCAGCAGTTATGCAAGATATACAAAATGTTTTTTTCAAAAGCGTATTAACCTTTTCCTGATTTTTTCCGAAATAAAAAACGTAAACAGTTAATATTCATGCAGTCCGCTTTACAGCGGATTACAGCATGATGCTTGTCTGCAAAGGAGGTTGGCATGATGGATATTCCGTCTCTTTCTATGAGTATTGCCCAGACAAATCTTCTGAGCGATGTTGGTACGGCAATGCTGGCAAAGTCCATGGACCAGGCAGAAACAATCACTGCATCTATGACTGAAATGATTGACTCCGCCGCTATGGAGCGCTCTGTCAATCCGGATATCGGAGCGAATATCGATATCCTCGTATAATACGGGCAGGCATGCCAAAAAAGCGCTGCCTGAAAAGCGGCGCTTATAAAACCATACCAGAAATATTTCCGGAAAACGGCGCAGCTTGCAGGCTATGCCGTTTTTCCGTTCTGCAGGCTATTTGGCAGGAACACACAACATATTTTTCATGTCATTTCGAACAGCGGACGGCATAGCATTTGGGCATGGATTTCTGTCAGCTCTTTTTTAACCGAATGCAGTCCGGCTGAATCGTAATTTTACCGTTTTTCAGCAGGTTTCCAACTGCTCTCTTAAATTCGTTCTTGCTCATTCCGGTCTCTCTTTTAATCACCTCCGGAGCTGACTTGTCATTAAACGGCAGCACACCGTCAAAGCTTTCCATAATTTTTACCAGCTTTACGACATCTTTTTCAATCTGGATATATGCTTTCTCCCGTACGCTCAGGTCGAGCTTTCCATCCTCCTTGATATCTGTAACACGGGCTGTCACTACATCTCCGACCTTGATATCTCCATAAAGCTCCTTCTTGGGAATCAATGCGGAAAAGCGGTCATCAACAGCTACAAACGCTCCGAATTCCTCATGAATCTCATACACGGTTCCGCGCACCATATCATCTTTCTCATAGTCGCTGTTCAGGTGAAGGTACTTATACACCTTCATGGTTGCCGCAAGCCGGCTGCTTTTGTCGACGTAGATGGCGGCAAGCACCTCATCTCCTTCTCTGACACGGCTTGTCTGCTCCTTGTACGGAAGCAGAATATCTTTTTCAAGCCCCCAGTCGAGAAATGCCCCGATCTTTGTCACCTGCGATACTTTCAGTTTTCCGACTTCACCTACACACAGCAGCGGCTCATTGGTCGTTGCGATAATTCTGTCCTTAGAATCTTTGTACAAAAACACCTCTATCCGGTTTCCAATCCGGCAATTCTTCGGAACCTGCTTTTTGGGCAGCAGCACTCTGTCCTCAAGCGGGGCATTCGGCTCCTCACCCAGATACACGCCGAAATCAAGTTCCTTTACAATAAATAATGACTGCTTTTTTCCTAATTGAAACATACTGCCTGCTCCTTTCTATCAATAGCTATATTGTACACTTAAGTAAGCCATTTGTTCAAGGGAAAAGTAACAGGCGGCAGCAATAAGAAACGTTTCCTGCTGATTGCAGGCTATAACGCAAATATCGCAAAGACCTGTGACGACCGTTTCCAAATGCCGGAAGATACCGCAGAGAATAAGCTGCTTGTGTCTGTTCACTACTATGGCTTAATTGCAAAAGTAAATTCCAATGCAAGACTAAAGCCAGACTCCACGTTTTATACATTAGCTAACAGTTTTTTCAATTTTTTATCAAAGGTAAGAATATCATGCTTTTTCACACACTTATAAGCATATAAGATACAGTCCACAAAATCAAGATTCTGCTCTGCATAAGTTTCAATTCCAAGCACCAAAACCTCTCGTTCCTCCACCTGCACCCCGGAAAGGAATCCCAAAACTGACTCCTTGATTTCCTCTCTGCCGATAGAGTACACTCGTTTCAGCACACAGATGACTTCTGCAGCAACCTCAATCGTGACCAATGCTGTATGGCTCTTGATAACCTTCTCAGCTTCTGAAGCCATTTCTTTCATGATCATTCAGCAAATACCTCAAAATAACATTTGCATCAAGAATTACCATATTTCTCACCTGCCGCTTTCTCCCAAGCTGTTCCTTCCTCCTCCCATAAGGCTGTATTAGCATATTTTGCCAACGAACCTCTGGCAGAGGTATTGCTCTTCTTCGGTGTTTCCTCTATAAACTCATCTAAAATAGTAATTATCAATTTCTGGTTCTTCTTAGCAGTTATCTTTTCTAATGTCTGAACTGCTGTACCATCATAATACCCTTGTAATGTAAGCACATATAGCACCTTCTGTCTCTCAGTCCATCCATCTGTAACTTTATTATACCCAACTGCCACAGCTATCACAACCGCATTTTTACACGCAGGCTACAGAAAAAGCACCATAAAACCGTGCTATAGAAATAATATACTGACGACAAAACACAGATGCATCAGACTGACAAGTCACAAAAAACATAGGGGCTAATACATACATCCAAGCCACCCAAATAGGGGTGTAAAAGAAAAAGACGGGCTGAGACAAGTGTCAAAGTCCGTCTTTTTCATAAAATTATTGTTGTTCTGTCAACTGCATAATTTGAAGAAACCCAGTAAAATCAAGGGTTTTAGCCTTCGTTTTGCATGCGGCTTAACTTGGCAGCCTGGTCCGCCGCGATGCATGCGTCGATAATCTCCTGTATGTCGCCGTTCATGACCTTATCAAGCTTATAGATGGTAAGGTTAATGCGGTGGTCTGTCACACGTCCCTGTGGGAAGTTATAGGTACGAATCTTCTCCGAACGGTCACCCGTACCAATCTGGCTTCTTCGCATCTCCGCTTCCGCGTCATGACGCTGCTGCTGCTCCATATCGTACAGCTTTGCCTTCAGCAGGGCAAATGCCTTTGCTTTATTTTGAAGCTGTGACTTCTCCGTCTGACTGTATACAACGATACCTGTAGGATAATGTGTCAGACGCACTGCGGAGTCCGTGGTGTTGACGCACTGTCCGCCATTGCCGGATGCACGCATTACGTCAATACGGATATCCTTATCCTCGATAACAATATCAATATCATCATCTACCTCCGGCATTACTGCTACGCTGATTGTAGAAGTATGAATACGTCCGCCGGACTCTGTCTCCGGCACGCGCTGTACACGGTGTACACCGGACTCGTACTTCATGACAGAATATGCACCCTGTCCTGTAATCATGAATGTAACGCTTTTCATACCGCCGATGCCTATCTCCTCGCACTCAACCAGCTCTACCTTCCAGCGTCTTCCTTCCGCATAATGCACATACATACGATATATCTCTGCGGCAAAAAGCGCTGCCTCATCTCCGCCTGCACCTGCACGGATTTCCACAATAACATTCTTATCGTCGTTAGGGTCCTTGGGAAGAAGCAGAATCTTCATCTGTGTTTCAAGCTCCTCAATGCGCTTCTTGGCATCATTCAGCTCCTCCTTGAGCATCTCCCTCATCTCCTCATCGCTCTCGGAGTCGAGAAGCAAAAGGGAATCCTCAACCGTCTCATTGCATTTTTTATATTCTTTATATGCCTCTACAAGCGGCGTCAAATCGCTCTGCTCCTTCATAAGCGCTCTGAACCGCTTCTGGTCCTCCGTAACAGTCGGCTCATTCAGCTCATTTAAGATTTCCTCAAAACGATGGAGCAAATCCTCTAATTTATCAAACATGTTAAAACCTCCTACCTATTCCGTTTCATCAGAATTTCATTACTATTCAGTACCCTCATAGTTACGAAATTTTATAAATAAGAATCCTGCAGGCATTCATCAAAAATCCGCTTTTCTTCCTGCAATCACTCTGTCATGTCCGGCATAATCCTTAAAAATCTCAATCTGCAAAAATCCTGCGTCCTGCATGAGAGTCTTCACTGCCTCCCCCTGCTCACAGCCAATCTCAAAAAGCAGATATGCACCCTTTCTCATATACGCTGGTGCTTCAGCAATAATCTGTCTGTAAAAATGTAATCCGTCTTCTCTGCCGTCAAGTGCAAGAACCGGCTCGTGATCCCGAACCTCAGGCATCAGCGTATCAATGACTGATGTCTCAATATAGGGCGGATTCGATACAATCATGTCAAACAACCTGTCAGTCGTTTTTTCCGATATGAAATTTTCGAGCGGAGAAAATAAATCCCCCTCAAGAAAAACCGCATCAAGCCCCAGCCTTTCGGCATTTTCACGAGCTACACAAAGCGCTTTTCCTGAAATATCAATTCCGATGCCCTCACACTCGTTGCTGTACTGAAGCAGGCTCAGCACGATGCACCCCGAACCGGTGCACAAATCAAGAATGCGCATTCCGTCACCAAGCCGGCGCATTGCTTCCTCCACAAGAATCTCTGTATCCTGTCTTGGTATCAGAGTATGCTCATTTACCTGAAAAGAAAGTCCCATAAACTCCTGTTCCCCTGTAATATGCTGCAGCGGAACATGGGCTGCCCTCTGCTCAATCGTCATACGGTAAAATTGTTCTTCCAGTGCACTGCGCTCTCTGTCTCCATGGACGAGCAGTTCATTTCTGTCCGTATGACAGATATATTCCAGCAAAAGTCTCGCATCAAGCGATGCCTCTGAAATCTCAGCTTCCTGAAGTTTCTGCATTCCGTACTCATATAGCTCTTTATATGTCATATGCCCCTCCGATACCGCTTCAATCCTTTTGGCATTTCTCATTCGTACCTGTCTGCATGCAACGGTTCAGCCTTACGGCTCCCTGCTGCAGGACTTACTCAAGCCATGAATCATCAACCTCGTAGCCAAATGTTTCCTTTAAATATGCTTTCCAGTCAAATACTGCCTCAACAGAAGCGATGGCAACCTTCACCATCTCCTCATCAGGCTCTTTGGTCGTCAGTCTTTGCATCCATAACCCGGGAGCGGATATCAGGCGAATTATAATATTGTCACTTCTTCCTGCAAGTCTGATAATTTCATAGGAAATTCCTGCAATCACAGGCACAAGCAGCAGCCTTAAGACAAGCTTTAATGCCATATTGTCAACTCTGATGAAAAAGAACACAATAACACTCACAAGAACGACAAACAATAAAAAGCTGGTGCCGCAGCGCTTGTGCTGTCTTGAACTTCGCATAACATCTTTCACCGTCAGCGGTCTGCCCTTCTCGATACAATTAATGCATTTATGCTCCGCGCCGTGATACATATACAATCGTTTGATATCCTTCATCAGCGATATTGCTGCAATATACCCTACAAAGATCAGGATACGCAAAATACCCTCGAGAATTGCTATCACGCTGGCATTTCGTATATACCTTCCCAGAAAGTCTGATATCAGAAAAGGCAGCATCATAAACAGCGCCACCGCAATCAATACAGAAAGTACCACGGTAAATCCCATCATGATATCGTCTGATTTGCTTCCTTGCGCCTTTTCAGGCTTATTCGTGTTTTTTTCTTCTTCCTCATCTTCATAAAATGATGCTGAATGCATGGTTACTCTCATGCCAAGCACCAGAGAATCTATAAAGGCAAATACGCCTCTGATTAAGGGGAGCTTTGTAAAGCGCTTGTCTCCGCAAACTCCCTTGTATTCTTCAACCTGTATATCAATGTCTCCGTCAGGCTTTCTTACAGCTACGGCGTACTTGTCCTTGTTCTTCATCATTACGCCCTCCAAAACAGCCTGTCCGCCTATGCCGGAATATTGTGTCTGCTTTTTTCTCGTCATCTTTTTTCCTCTTTCATGTTATCTTAATATCATGATATCAGGGTCAAAAGGTCATGTATGCCATGCCGGCATGTCAATATATGACCTTTTAACCCGCAAAACACCGAAAAGCAGCCATTTTTCGCAGAAAAATGAGCGAATTTGAGGTGTTTTAGGATTGCGGGAGCACTAAGTGCGCAGCAATCCGCAGGTGTCATGGGTTCAAAATACCTTTTGACCCCAACATCATATCATGAATCAGAGATTCATCATCGCCATTCAACCTTAGCTATTTATTGTCGCAATTCCGCCATGCTCATTCATAAGATGTCGGATTGTACAATATATTCTTCAAGTACCTTGCAGGAGCACAAATCGGCGAAATGATATGGTCTGGGGCATACTGCCCCTCTACACTAATGCCAGGCACATAAAATGAAAGGTTGAGATATCTTTTACCTCAACCTTTTTTACGCTACTTATTTGCTTTCTACGCCGTACTTCTTGTTGAACTTATCAATACGTCCACGAGCTGATGCAGCCTTCTGCTGTCCTGTGTAGAATGAATGGCATTTTGAACAAACTTCCACGTGGATTTCAGGCTTTGTAGAACCTGTTACGAATGTGTTGCCGCAGTTGCAGGTAACTGTTGCCTGATAGTAATTGGGATGGATTCCTTCTCTCATTGCTTTCACCTCTCTATAATTAAATCATTTCCAATAATTTATTTACTTATGTTTCCATAAACAGCTTTTTAAGTATATCACGACTTCGCATGAAGTGCAAGCATTTTTTTATTGAAATTGGTTACATTGTAACAGTTCAACCATGCCCATTCATAAGTTGTCGGATTATACATTTTTAACAATAATATTTGTTCTTTCCGACAACTTATTTCATGTCGGGCGTCCGCCCTATAGAAAGGATTGTACAACTTGCCCTTAGTGAGCAAGCTCCCACGGTCATTTTGTACAATCCTTTCTGCATGGCTGAACTGTTAC
>JAGAQJ010000017.1 GCA_017622845.1 Lachnospiraceae bacterium
CCGAGGCATTCTACGGGATACTATCTGCAGTTTTCTGTTCATCGAAAGCAAAAAACTGTGTTAATAACGAATAAACTTTACTGTATTTAGAAATCTAAAACAATAAATAATGGCAAGCTTTAAGATAGATAACAAGCAGTTATTCATACACAGAAGGTCGGCAGTCGTATGCCGGGACAGGCTGGTGGAGAATGCTGACATTTTCTTATGGGTGATTCGATACATCAGCGAAAATTCGCATGGACGCGGATTTAGGACGAAACGCGTCCATGGACGGCGCGTAGAGTCCGGTCGCGGACGCATGCAAAGACGTTGGCATCACCCATTAGAAAATTCGCATTTGGAGTCCAATTGCCTGTACCGGCATAGGACTGCCGACCTTCGTCCTGGTCAAAATAATCCATCGGGCTGAACTGTTCCTTCCGTTTATACAAATTTTATAATTTCTGTGACAAAACACATAAAAGGGTGTAAAATAAAAATGATATGCTTCGTTTTTGGACTGTGCAATCGCGAAGGAAGGATTGGTCAGGACATTCAGGGCAAAAATAGAGGAAATGAGGTAATCGCAGAGTGAGATTAAGAAATGTGACCGGTTCGCGAGAGGTGATTGCGGACAGCCGTTTTGTCATACATGAGCCGGAAAAGCAGAAGGGAAAATGGAACGAAATATTTGAGAAGGATGCTCCGATTCATATTGAAATCGGTATGGGAAAAGGACGTTTTCTGATGGATTTGGCAGCCGCCAATCCGGACATTCATTATATTGGAATTGAGAAGTATTCTACCGTACTTCTGCGGGCAATACAGAAAATGGAGGAGAATGAGCTTCCGAATCTGAGATTTATCCGCATGGATGCCGAGGATATCTGCGAGGTGTTTGACAAGGGAGAAGTGGCAAGGATTTATCTTAACTTTTCTGACCCATGGCCAAAGGACAGGCACGCCAAAAGGCGGCTTCCGTCAAGACAGTTTCTCGCCAGATACAATCAGATTCTTGCAGCGGACGGCAGAATTGAGTTCAAGACAGATAACACAGACCTATTTGACTTTGCGCTTGAGGAGGTAGGTCCGGCAGGCTGGAAGATAGAGGCGATGACAAGGGATTTGCACCATGATGAAAAGCTGTCTGCAGGAAATATCATGACGGAATATGAGGAAAAGTTTTCGTCAATGGGAAATCCGATTTATAAGTATATCATATACCGATAAGAAAGGAGACAAAGCATGTATCTTTTATTCTTTCTGCTGTGGATTATATTTAATGGCCGTATCACAACGGAAATCGTACTGTTCGGCATTGTAATTGCTGCAGCGTTATATTGGTTTATCTGCAAATTCATGGATTTTAGTCCGAAAAGAGAACTTATGTACCTGAAAAAGGGCGGTTATCTGATACAGTATTTGTATTATCTGATAAAGGAAATTGTAGCTGCAAATTTTGCGACAATGAAGCTGGTATGCTCGTCAAGTAAGGTCGTGGAGCCGGTTTTGGTAGAGTTTGATATGCACTTTAAAAATGATACCTCAAAATTTCTGCTTGCAAACTCCATTACGCTGACACCGGGAACCATTACCGTGTCAATTCAGGGAGACCGTTTTACAGTTCATTGTCTGGATAAGACATTAGCAGAAGGACTTGAATCCTCAGTATTTGTAAAGCTTTTGGAGAAAATCGAAAACGGCTGAACGGATAGTAAAAAGCCCTGACAGTCCGTAATTATGAAGGAACTGAACAGTTCGTAAAAAGAGTCAGTTATAGGGAAAGGAAGATTTTATGTACAGTGGAAATGCGGCGCTTGATACGGCTTATGGGGTTGTCTTGACAGTGCTTCCGATGATATTGGCATTCATGGTGCTTTTATGTCTGATACGCGCCATAAAGGGACCGAAGATTGCAGACCGGATTGTGGCAGTCAATATGATGGGAACGCTTACCATGGTAATTATCGCAATCCTTGCAGTAAAGATGAACGAAGGCTATCTGGTGGATATCTGCATTATTTATGCCATGATTTCCTTCTTGGCAGTAACGCTCCTGACAAAAGTATATATGGGCGTTTACGCAGAGCGTAAGAGTAAAGAGAAATGGAGGGAACAAAATAAATGATTGCACTGCAATGGATTCGGTTTCTTGCAGGAGCGGCATGTCTGCTCTGCGGAATTATCGTGTTTGGAATAGAGCTTTTCGGTGTATTTAAGTTCCGGTATGTGCTCAACAGAATGCACGCGGCGGCAATGGGGGATACTTTGGGAATCCTGCTGTCCATGCTCGGGCTTATGATTCTGTGCGGTTTGAATTTTACGTCGCTGAAAATGCTGCTTGTCGTTGTATTCTTATGGTTTGCATCTCCGGTAGCTTCTCATATGCTGTCACGCTTCGAGACGGCAACAAACGAGGAGCTTGAGAAGGATTGTGAGATTGTAAAGGCTGCTGACAGGGACAAGCCGGACAGCTTGTAATCAAAGGGATTGTGAAAAATAGATAACAATTTTTCGCATAGTAAGAACGGAGGATTAATATGGAAATATTTCAGATAATGTTATTTATCTTTCTGATTGTATGTGCGATTTCGGTGAGCTTTTCAAAAAATCTGCTCAATTCCATCATTATATTTATGTCATACAGCTTGATTATGTCTATTATATGGATTCTTTTGGAGTCGCCGGACCTTGCCATCACAGAAGCGGCAGTAGGAGCCGGAATTACCAGCATCCTGTTCTTTGTGACACTCAAAAAGATACATGCAATGGTTGAGCTGGATAAAGAGAAGGATTGCTCAGAAAGGGAAGGGGGAGCCAAATGAGCCGGTTATTGTCAGAGGAGGAATACCGTAAAACCAAGGCGTTTAAGGTAAAGCGCTGGTACCGCGGTGAGAAGGACCCTTATATTGGACAGGTAGAGCTGAAGCCTCAAAAGCAGTTTCAGGAAGATATCAATGCACAGAAGCAGCGGATTCATGACGAGGCGATTCTCAGAAGAAATATTTATGATATCGAACACAATAAAAAACTTCAGCTTTTTTCGAAATTTTATAAGGTCATATCCGTGGTTTTTGTGGCGGCTTTAATCGGAATCCTGCTCTATGTGGTGTCATATCTGCCCCCTGTGGGAAATGCAGCAAATCCCGACAACAATGAGGTTGCGGAGAAATATATTGAGGACGCCATGAAGGATACGGGAGCGGTCAATATCGTTACAGGAATGATTCTTGATTATCGTGCATTTGATACGCTGGGAGAGTCCAATGTCCTGTTCATTGCGACGTGTACGGTGCTGATTCTGTTGAGAGTTGACAGTAAGTCGAAGAAAAAAGAGGAGGAGGAGAGTGACAGGCTTTATGAGCCGAAGAATGATATTATTCTCCAGAAGGTAGCCTTTTTCCTCGTTCCGATGATTATTATATTTGGCATCTATGTCATATTAAACGGACATCTGTCGCCCGGCGGCGGATTTTCAGGCGGTGCAATCATCGGCTCCGGGCTGATTTTGTACGTAAATGCCTTCGGCTTTAAAAAGATTGAGCGGTTCTTTACACAAAAGACCTACAAGTGGATTTGCTTCGCGGCATTGTCCTTTTACTGTCTTGCAAAGACCTACTCTTTTTACTGCGGCGCGCATCACTTGGAGACAGGAATACCGCTTGGCACACCCGGAGATATCTTAAGCTCGGGATTGATTCTTCCGCTGAATATCTGTGTCGGCATGGTGGTTGCCTGCACAATGTATGCCTTTTACGCAATGTTTCGGAAAGGAGGCTTCTAAAATGGGCGGAAATTTACTGGCAAACTATGGGGAAGCCGTTTCCATGATATTGTTTGGCATTGGTTTCTCCAACCTGCTTCTGCAGAAAAATCTGATTAAGAAAATTATCGGACTGAATATTATGGATACTGCGACGTATCTTTTCCTTGCGGAAAAGGGATATATTGCCGGAAGAGCGGCTCCGATTGTGGTGGACAATGTGACAAGCGTGGAGGCGTATATCAATCCGGTACCGAGCGGACTGGTGCTCACAGGCATCGTAGTGTCGGTGTCGGTCACAGCACTGATGCTTTCGCTGACAATCCGGCTTTACAGGAGATATCATACGCTTGATATGGACGAAATTTCTACGATGCTGAAAAAGGAGGACCAGTAATGGATTTCATACAGAATTTTCCCTTTTTCAGTATCCTGCTGTCCCTTGGATCGGGTGTGCTTACTTCCATTATGAATAAGAAAGCGGCGCGCATCTGGAATACATTTATCCTCACGGCAATTACGGTGATGTCTGCGGTACTTTTTGTGTACATGCTTGATGTGGGAGAGCCGTATACGTTTATGATGGGTCATTTTCCGGCGCCCTGGGGCAATGAAATCAGGGCAGGTGTTCTTGAGGCTGGTATGGCGCTGTTTTTCTGCATTGTCATGATGCTTTCCTTAAAAGGCGGACAGGAGCATATTGATGCGGAGATTGAGGAGACAAAGGTTAACCTTTATTACATTATGATTAATCTGCTGCTTAGCTCCCTGCTGGCGCTGATTTATACGAATGACCTTTTCACTGCCTATGTATTTGTGGAAATCAATACCATCAGCGCGTGCGGTCTGATTATGATCAGGCAGAGCGGACGCACCATAGAGGCAGCGACACGATATATGATTATGAGCTGCTTAGGCTCCGGTCTGCTGTTGATGGGACTTTGTGTTCTATATGATATTACCGGTCATCTGCTGATGAGCAATATCAAAGAAAGTGTGGCATATGTGTACGCACAGGGAACTTATAAGGTGCCTTTGGTGGCGTCTATTGGTATGATTTGTGTAGGTCTTGCCATTAAGAGTGCGCTTTATCCGTTTCATACATGGCTTCCCGATGCTTATGGATATTCGACGGTTTCGAGCGCTGCAATTCTGTCAAGCCTTGTGTCAAAGGGATATATCTTTTTACTAATCAAGATATTCTTCCGCGTTGTGGGCTTTGATGTGATTGTGGACTCAAAGATTGTAAATATCTTATTTGTGTTTGGTCTGTTCGGCATGATTATGGGTTCTGTCAATGCGATTCTGGAAAATGATATCAGGCGCATGATAGCCTTTTCCTCAGTGGCTCAGATCGGATATATTTATATGGGTCTGGGACTTGGAACGACAATCGGTATTGTGGCAAGTATTTTTCACGTATTATCACACGCATCTACCAAATCGCTGTTGTTCATCGCAGGAGTGGGGCTTACCGATGCGTCTGGCGGAAGCAAGAAATTTGTGGATTTAACAGGCAGCGGTTACCGTAATCCTATGGCAGGCGTTGCCTTTGCAATCGGCGCGTGTTCCATGGTCGGTATTCCGATGTTTTCAGGCTTTATCAGCAAGCTGCTGTTTGCGCAGGCAGCAGTTGCAAACAATGTGGGAAAGCAGCTTCCGACATTGATTTGCCTTGCGGTCAGTACGGTGCTCAATGCGATTTATTTCATGAAAACCGTGATACGTATCTATACGCCTTCCGGCAGGAATGCAAAAAAGACACAGGCAGGTGAAGCGGCGCTTATGAGTATGAAGGAGCATCCGCTGTATCATGTCACACTGCTGTTCATGATTATTCTGAATATGATACTGGGCTGCTGCTCACAGCCGATTGTTGATTGGATTACAAGCGGTCTTGCGATGTTTGGCTGAAAATATGTTTGAATAGAGACGAAAGGATACAATGTATATGCCGATGTTCCATTTGCGGATTTCCGGCAGAATGGAGGATATGATGATTTTATTGCCAATCGTCCTGCCCGTCCTTGCAGGATTTGTGCTGCTTTTTCTTCCTGACAGGGTGTTTGGCAGCAGGCAGAGCCTTTTAAAAGTGACAGGAGTGTCATTTATTATCAGCGCGTTTCTCGCGGCGTTTGTCATAAGCGGTGCGGCAGGAGAGCGTTTGAAATTATTTGATCTGGTAGATGATATTCCGGTATATTTTGCTGTTGACAGCGTGGGAAGACTGTTTGCTGCTGTGATTGTGCTTGTCTTTCTGATAGCAGGATTTTATTCCTTTTCCTATATGGCGCATGAAAAAAACGAAAAGCGGTATTACAGCTTTTACCTGATTACCTTTGGCGTGCTGATGGGACTTGTCTTTGCAGGAAATCTAATTACCTTATATCTGTTTTATGAGCTGATGACTCTGGTCTCCATGCCGCTTGTTCTTCATAGTGGGACAAGAGAGGCAGTGATGGCAGGCCTAAAATATTTGTTTTATTCCTTCTGCGGTGCATATATGGCATTGTTCGGCATCTATTTCCTGTATCAGTATGCCGACACGCTTGAATTTGCGGCAGGAGGAGCCTTAAATATGCAGGCGCTTGCGGAGTCGGGAAATATACAGCTTATGCTGGCTGCCGTATTTTTGATGCTTGTGGGATTTGGCGTAAAGGCAGGTTGTTTTCCGCTGCATGCATGGCTGCCGACTGCGCATCCTGCAGCGCCTGCGCCTGCATCTGCATTTTTGTCAGGCATTATCGTAAAGGGCGGTGTGCTTGCGATTATCCGGGTCGTATTTTACTGTATTGGCGCGGATTTTATCCGCGGAACCTGGGTGCAGACAGTATGGAGTATTCTCGCAGTTATCACGCTTTTAATGGGTTCATCGCTTGCCTTTAAGGAAAAAGTGTTTAAAAAGCGGCTGGCTTACTCAACGGTATCGAATCTTTCTTATATATTGCTTGGACTTTCCATGCTGAATCGGACGGCATTTACCGGAAGCCTGCTGCATGTCGTATTTCATGCTGTAATCAAAAGCGGACTTTTTTTGACTGCCGGCGCACTGATTTTCAATACAGGAAAGACAAAGGTGAAAGACTATGCGGGACTTGGCAAAAAGATGCCGAAGCTTTTCTGGAGCTATACCATCGTATCTCTTGGATTAATTGGTATACCGCCTACAAGCGGTTTCATCAGCAAGTGGTATCTGGCAGGGGGAAGTCTTGAGAGCGGTATGACAGGACTTTCCTGGATTGGCGCTGCGGCGCTTTTGGTATCGGCGCTATTGACAGCCGGATATCTGCTTCCAATAAGCATCAGAGGATTTTTAACGGCTCCGGCAGACGAATCAGTACTTGAGAAATACCATGAGCCGTCCCTCCTGATGCTGGTTCCGATTATGATACTGGCGGCAATCACGTTGGTCTTTGGCGTATATCCTGCGCCGCTGATTGACTTTATCGGCACGATAGCTGCCGGACTCATGTAGAAGGGAGGAGGGCGAATCATGACACTTTTACTGATGCTTACGGTGATACTGCTTCCTTTTGCAGGAGGCATTTTGCTGCAGCTGTTAAGATTCAGAAATGCAAGGCAGAAGCAATGTTATATTTTTGCATATGTATTGATCAATACGCTGCTTACGTATGTGCTGCTGGCGCAGGGACCGACAGAGCTTATCCGGGTAATTAATTTTGCAGGTGAAAAGCTCAACATTTCCTTAAAAATCGACGGTATGAGCATGGTTTTTGCAGGACTTGTATCGACCCTGTGGCCGCTTGCGACGCTGTACTCGTTTCCATATATGGAGCATGAGCACAACGGGCGCGTCCATGAAAATATGTTCTATCTCTTTTATACGGCAACCTATGGTGTGACGCTTGGTATCGCCATGTCGGGAAATATGCTGACAATGTACTGTTTTTATGAGCTTTTGACACTTGTGACAGTTCCGCTTGTTGTGCATACGCTTACTCGCGAGGCAGTGCTTGCAAGCAGGAAGTATTTCTATTATTCGCTTGGCGGTGCGGCATTTGCCTTTATCGGTATGATTTTCCTGATTGTGTATGGGGACAGTCTTGCTTTTACGTTTGGAGGTGTGCTGAATCCGGAGGCAGTCAATGGGAAAGAGGATTTGCTCTTATTAATCTATGTGCTTGCATTTATGGGCTTCGGCGTAAAGGCTGCCATCTGTCCGTTTAATTCATGGCTTCCGCAGGCAGGTGTCGCACCTACTCCGGTCACTGCATTGCTTCATGCAGTTGCGGTGGTGAAGTCCGGCGCCTTTGCAATTATGAGGCTCACCTACTACAGCTTTGGCGCGGATTTTGTCAGGGGGACATGGGCGCAGTATCTGCTGATGTGCATTGTCATCTTCACAATTGTATACGGCTGCAGCATGGCAGTTAAGGAGACGCATATCAAAAGAAGGCTTGCATACTCGACGATTTCAAACCTTTCTTACATTTTATTCGGTGTCGTGATTATGACGCCGCTTGGCTTAATCGGCGCGCTGTGTCATATGGTTTTTCATGGCGTGATGAAGATTTGCTCTTTCTTCTGCGCAGGCGCAATGATTACACAGGCGCATGCCAATTATGTCTATGAGCTTGACGGCATGGCGAAAAAAATGCCTAAGGTTTTTGCCTGCTTTACGGTATCGGCGCTTGCGCTGATGGGCGTGCCGGGACTTTGCGGCTTTGTATCAAAGTGGAATCTTGCCAAAGCAGCAATGGAGAGCGCAAATCCGCTTGCAATGGTTGGTGTCGGGGCATTATTAATCTCGGCGCTGCTTACGGCAATCTATATGCTGACGATTGTCATCAGGGCATATTTTCCTGTTTCGGATTCTGACGGCGGTAAAGCCCAAATGCTTTCTGACGAAATCCATGACCCGGACTGGCGTATGCTGCTTCCGCTTGCCTTATTTGTGCTTGCAATGATTGTAATTGGTGTTCACAGCGCACCGCTTGTCACATTCTTTACAAGTGTGGCAAACGGACTGTTGTAGGAAGGAGGACTTTGAAATGAATCGGATTCTTTTTGCAGTAAGCTTTCCTTTTATTGCAGGCATTTTGCTTTGGGGCATTTTTCGGAAAAGAACATCTCAAAAGGCTTTGAAGCTGCTGTCTGTTCTTACGATACTTGTGAGTGCCGTGGAGTTTGCCGTGGTCGTTTCTATGCTGATTTGTGATGCGGGCAGTATTTTACAGCAGGGAAATTTATGGGAAGCAAATCAGATAAACAGCCATATCGTTCCGGAGGTTCAGACAGCATTACAGAGGATTTCCATAGCAGGCGTGGGCGGACTCGGACTTCATTTTCAATATACCGGATTTCGTGGGATTTTCGGCGTACTTGCCGCATTTGCCTGGTTTGTGACCTTTTTGTTTGCAAAGGAGTATATGAAAAATGACACGAATGTCATAAGATATGATTTCTTTAATCTGTTTACACTCGGTGCAACAATGGGAATCTTCTATGCGGCGGATTTGTTTACCTTATTTTTCTTCTTTGAGATAATGTCTTTTACCTCTTTTATGTGGGTGGTGCACAGACAGACAAAGGAAGCGTTTTATGCGGCAGGAACATACCTTGGCATTGCGATTGCCGGCGGTATGGCGATTTTGATGGGATTGTTTCTTGTATATAATAAGCTCGGCACCTTGTATTTTGGTGAAATGTATGACAAAGCTGTCAATTGTATTGCAGAGGGCGGCGCGGCATGGCTGTATGCGGCGGCAGGCTGTATGTTTGTGGGATTCGGCGCGAAGGCAGGAGCATTTCCGGTGCATGTGTGGCTTCCGCAGTCCTACACCGAGGCTCCGGCTCCGGCGACAGCGCTGTTGTCGGCAATTCTGAGCAAAACAGGCGTATTTGGTATCCTGCTGATCACACTTGAGGTGCTTCCAATGGATGGAAACTGGGGGCTGTTTATCCTTTTAGCCGGTGTAGTTACGATGGTGCTTGGCGGTATCAAGGGCGTGATGAGTGATAACCTTAAGACAACGCTCGCATATTCGTCCATGTCCCAGATTGGCTTTATCTTAGCCGGTGTGGGAATGCAGGGGCTTTTGTCAGAGATGATGGTTAGTGCCCTTAGTATGGGGCCAAATGGCTATGAGGGCATTGATAAGGTGTGGGAAGCATATGGTGCTGCTGTAAACGGTACGCTGCTTCATATGCTGAATCATTCATTTGTGAAGCTTGTACTGTTTCTGACTGCAGGAATTGTCTTTGCACAGGCAGGCAGCTATGAGCTGAACAAGGTGCGCGGCTTTGGGCGTAAAAAGCCGTTTTTACTGGCGGCATTTTTGCTGGCGGCAGCAGGTGTAGGCGGGATTCCGCTGTTAAACGGATATGTCAGCAAGACGCTTCTGCATGAGAGTATTACTGCCTATACAGAGCTGCTCAAGGGCGATATGATTGAAATGGCGGCTGTTGCAGGTCAAAATACTGTATATATGACACTTTCGCCGATGCTGCTGAAGGCAGTGGAGTATTTGTTCTTATTTTCAGGCGGGCTTACGATTGCCTATATGACAAAGCTGTTTGCGGCACTCTTTGTTGAGGAGAATCAGAACCGGGAGCTGCAAATTGCATACGAGCAGAAAAAGGATTATGCCTCTGTCTGGAGCAGGCTTGCAATTGTGCTGTGCGTGCTGCCGATTCCGCTGATTGGGCTGTTTCCGAATGCTGTGGCTGATTCTGCAGCAGCGTATGGCTGTGTGCAAACGCCGCTCAGGGATATTTGGTATTCTGAACATGAGACTGTGCATTATTTTACCATGAAAAATTTATCCGGTGCATTGATTTCCATAATAGCAGGCATTGCTGTTTATTTCCTGATTGTGAGGTTATGGATGCTTCGAAAGAAGGAAGAAGGGTACCGGAGTCTTTATCCGGCGTGGCTTGATATGGAGAAATATGTGTACAGGGCAGTGTTTTACACAGCAGTTCCGTTTGCGCTGGGGATAATTTCAAGGATTTTGGACAGTATTGTGGATACTATTGTGGTGATTCTCAGAAAAACGGTTTACCGTGACAGGGAGCTGCCGCATGAGCTTCCGGAAGGAAATCGGTTCACGCACCGTATCGGATACAGTATTGAGCAGATAAGAAGGCTTTACTGCATGATTATGAAAAAGGATTACAAGCCGAAGAATTATGAGCATAGGCTTGCAATTAAGAGTACGGATTTGTTTGAGAATTTTTGTATCATTGAACGTAGCTTGTCGTTTGGTCTGTTCATGTTCTGTGTGGGACTGGGACTGACGATGATTTATCTGCTGGCGGTGAATTAGTATAATAAAATGATATGATTGATAACACAATATGATTGATACGGAGGCATAGAGATGGATTGCAAAAATGGCGTGACAGTGGATATCGGTGTGCAGAGTTTTGATAAGCTTCGTGAAAGAAATGCCTTTTATGTGGATAAGACTGGTTTGATACAAGAATGGTGGGAAATCGGAAGTGAGGCGACATTGATTACCCGTCCGCGCCGTTTTGGCAAGACGCTTAATATGAGCATGTTAGAGTGCTTTTTTTCCAATAAGTATGAGAACAGAGGGGATTTGTTTGAGGGACTTTCTATTTGGAAGCAAGAGGAATACAGAAAGCTGCAGGGAAGTTATCCTGTAATTTTTCTGAGCTTTGCATCAGTGAAATCAGGAGACATTGATCAGATTCGAATAGCGGTAAAACAAATTATTAAAAATTTGTATGATCAGTACAGGGATATGCTTCAGTCGGAAGCGTTCAGTGACAGTGACAGAGATTATTTTACTTCGGTAAATATTCAGATGCCGGACGCGCAGGCTTATACGGCAATTCACCAGCTTTGTATCTATTTGGAAAGATATTATGGAAAAAAAGTAATTATTCTGCTTGACGAGTATGATACTCCGATGCAGGAAGCATGGCTTTCAGGATATTGGAATGAGGCGGCTGCATTTTTCCGAAGTTTTTTTAACGCTACATTTAAGACAAATCCACAGATGCAGAGGGGATTCATTACAGGAATTACACGAATTTCTAAGGAATCTATTTTCTCAGATTTAAATAATCTGGAAGTCATTACTACGACATCTGAGAAATATGCATCCTATTTTGGATTTACGGAGCAGGAGGTATTTCAGGCGCTTGATGATACGGGGCTTGGACAGGAGAAACAGGGTGTAAAAAGGTGGTATGATGGTTTTACGTTTGGGGCATGCACAGATATCTATAATCCATGGTCGATAACGGGATTTATCAACAGTGGTGCAAAATATAAGACATATTGGGCGGATACGAGTTCGAACGGACTTGTAAATATGCTGATTAGAGAGGGAAATCCCGAAATAAAAAAAATTATGGAGGATTTAATCGAAGGAAAAACACTGCGCGTGGAGCTTGATGAACAGATTGTATTTGACCAGCTTGCGGAAAATGACAATGCTGTCTGGAGCCTGCTGCTGGCAGCAGGCTATCTGAAGGTTATAAGGACGGAGCCGTCAGAATATGAGGATGAAAATGCAGAGGATAATGTCTGGTATACGCTTGCATTAACGAATCTTGAGGTAACAAAGATGTTTAAGAAAATGATAAAAGGCTGGTTTGCGTTGAATCAGAATATATACAACAATTTTGTCAAAGCCCTGCTGACAGATGATATTGATGCAATGAATGAATTTATGAACAGAATAGCACTGCAGAGCTTTTCGAGCTTTGATACAGCTAAAAATGCTTCTTATGAAGATGATCCTGAGCGTTTTTACCATGGATTTGTATTGGGGTTTATGGTAGGACTTGAGGGCAGATTTACGATAACCTCTAATAGGGAGAGCGGTTTTGGACGTTATGATGTGATGCTTGAACCGGCTCAGAAGGATAAAGATAACGCCTATATTATAGAGTTTAAAGTGCATAAGCCTAAGAAAGAAAAAAGTCTTGAAGAGACGGTGGCAAATGCCCTTGCGCAGATAGAGGAAAAAAATTATGAAGCAATCCTTACAGCAAAAGGAATAGAATCCGGGCGGATAAAAAAGTATGGATTTGCTTTTCAGGGAAAAACGGTGTTGATAGGGTGTAATAGTCAGCCGTATGGATTATTTTAATCAGGACGAAGGTCGGCAGTCGTATGCCGGTACAGGCGATTGGACTCCGAATGCGAATTTTCTAATGGGTGATGCCAAAGTCTTTGCATGTGTCCGCGACCGGACTCTACGCGCCGTCCGTGGACGCGTTTCGTCCTAAATCCGCGTCCATGCGGATTTCCGCTAATGTATCAAATCACCCATAAGAAAATGTCAGCATTCTCCGCCAGCCTGTACCGGCATAGGACTGCCGACCTTCTGTGTATGAACAACTGCTTGTTATCCATCTTAAAGCTAGTGTCTTGTCTCGTTGATATTTGGCAAAACTACGCAGAATATTTGTTCATCTGCAAGGCGGATTTTCGACGGTGTAGCGGTGGCTACGGCTAGAAAATCCAACGCCGCAGATGGACGGATAGGCAAGTAGGTTTGGCTAATTATCAATAAGACAAGACACTAGTATAA
>JAGAQJ010000018.1 GCA_017622845.1 Lachnospiraceae bacterium
GTTCATCCTGAGCCAGGATCAAACTCTCATGTTTAAGTGTCTGATTCTTGCACCAGTTAAACTGGCTAATCATCCGTATGCGAATTTCATCGCACTGTTTACTTTTAAAGGTTTTTGTTCTCTGAACAATTCTTTTGTCCTTCTTAAGAAGAACTCTCGTTAGAATTTTCAGGGTTGCATTACTGTTTATTTGTCAAGGTTCTGTTTTACTGCTTGTCTCTTTTGTGACAGCTCATTTAGTTTATCATAAGCCGCAATCCTTGTCAAGCACTTTTTAACTTTTTTCTCATTAGCTTTGTAATATATGCGCTACTGTTCAATCCGTCCAAATCAGATTATAAAAATCCGCGAAATCTGTAAAGCAGGCAAACTCATTATACAAAGTTTTTCATCTGCTCACCCTACGTTTTCTCACGACTTAATACGAAGTCCTGTCAGAACAGTAACATACCTTATCATTTTTAAAGCCTTGATTTATTATCTCTGCCACTGATTTCATGTTCACATCTCAGCGACAAAACTTATCTTACCACGTCATTGCACATCTGTCAACAATAAATTGTATAAATTTTCAATATTTTTCTTTTTTCTCAGAAATGCCCTTTTTATAGGCAAAACAGCAGCTTTATTTCCTGCGGATTCGCAAATTGTATTAATTGTTCATTGTCTTATAATAACAGTCATAAGCTTCTTTACAGGATAAATCATGTTCATGAAAAATCGTGCCCTATATCAATTTTTTGCATGTCTGTGATATGCGTATTTTGTTACGAAGCTGTTTTTCAGCATTAGAAATTCATCGAGCTGCTTCAATATATAGAATAATACTGCCCTCGCCTCAAACTCATCTCTATTGGAAGGGAGTTTTTCATTTTTCATGTCATTGAGCATTTCCTCTAATTGCTTTAAAAGGTCTGCTACATCATTCTCTCTATGATATTGTGTTTCTATTTCGCAAAAGAAATCAGCCACCTTTGTCGTCTGTTCCGGAAGCATGCGAATCATAATAATACTCTGGTAGATATTTTTAAGCACTCTGCTTTGGTTTTCTCTCATTTTGATATAATCCAGCTCATATGCTGATTGATTGAGAAGCGTATTATTCCAATTTTTCAGTGCACATTCCTTTGCGGCAGTAATTTTTTCTTCAAGATGCACAAAGCAGCCGGAATGATACCCTGTCTTATCTTCCCGTCTGAGATTCTCGGACATTCTGTGAATAATTCCTTTGATTTCTTCATCTACCTGTTGTGAAAGTTTTTCAAACATATCCTCTCTTTTTCTGAGATGAAGATTAATCAATATCCCAAAAAATGTGCCTGTCACAAACAACAGGATTTCATTAAGCACTAATTCCTGTGCAAAGCTCTGTTCCGCTAAAAAGTGGGAAATCAGCACGGAATCCATAGCAATTGCCTCACCCCACCCTGCACTCAGACATAGGAGTGCAAACAAAAAGAGATAAATGATAAATGCTGCAACGGAAAAACCCAATATGTGATAACAGATAAACGCAATCAGCAATGCACACAAAAAAGCCAGACCTCGATTTCTGGCAGTTCTCAATGTCTCACGCTTTGTATTTTGAATACTCAATATGGTAATAATTCCTGCTGTAACGGCATATTTCAGCCCCAGCAGATTCGCTGTCAGTATCGACAGCACTGCTGCCAGAGCGATTTTAAATGCCTTCGCGACAGGAAATTTTTTTATCCTGTTTCTTCTCATGTTCGTTTTCATGTTCGTCAATTATGAAGCTCTTATAAAATCCAATACCTCAGACTTAGGTTTTGCGCCTACAGAGGTTGCTGCCGCCTCACCATTTTTGAATAAAATCAATGTCGGAATAGACATCACCCTGTATTTAAGCGCAATCGTATCTGCTTCATCTGTATTTACTTTACAAATCTTGACATCTGTTACTTCCTCTGCAATCTCATCAATTATAGGCGAAAGCATTTTGCAGGGACCACACCATGGAGCCCAAAAATCAACCAGCACCGGAATGTCTGATTGCAAAACCTCTTTGTCAAAATTTGCTTCTGTTATATGCATTGCTGCCATGTTAATCCTTCCTTTCATATCGTATTTTTGATTCTTTACCTGCAGCTATTCAATAATGAATTTTGTTTTTTCATCACGTTTTCTTACAGTATACACTATTAATAGGTCTGCCTGCTGAATAGCTGCCTTTCATGATTATAGTATATCATCTTTTGCCGAAAATAGTAAACCCTTATGATAAGTATCTTTTTTTATTGATTTTATGACTTATTCCTTGTTTTCGCCATTCAATACCATGGCAATAATGTGGGCTATCGGGTCACAGGAATTCATGGCTTCCTCCACTGTATTTGTCTGTGAGCCAAGTTCTATCAACAGGCTTTTGGGTCTATAATGAAGATTGTATCTATAGCCTTTGAGATAAATCCGTCTTGTCAGTCCGGGATAGTATTCTTCTGCTGCCAGCTGCATCTGAAATGCAAAGGATAAATTGTCCTGCACGTAAGGATTAGGAAGATTTTCCAGCGCTCCGAGTTCTCTTGTATAACACAGCCCGTTAAAAAACATAAACCTCGCCATTGCTTTATTCTGTATTGTCGTAACGAGCTTTGTGTCAGCATTCGTTTCATCCCGGTGAAGGTCAATCATAACTTCTATTGTAGGATTCTCCGCAAGAACTTTATCCAGTCCTTTCATCGCATTGGAATATGCATAATCCCTGCTTTCCACATCATATTCTCCTGTGTGATGCAGCACATTAAAGCCGTACTGTGTTCTTAATATTTCGCAAAGATGTTCACCTACACCGACTATTGATGTTGATGAATCTCCTTTTATGGAATCTATGTATGACTCCTGAGAGTGCGTATGATAAACAAGAATCTGTATATTGCTGTTATCCTGTTTCAGCGTCGCATCATATCCCATGAGCGTATCGTATTGGAGCTGCTCCTCTTTAATCTGTGTAGTCGCATCTTCCGAATAAAAGGTTTCTTTGATAAACCCCGATTGCCGGAGCTGCTGCTCTGAATATACGGCAACAGGCGCCTGTACCGGTACAAACACTCCTGTTGCCGCTGTATTTTCCGCAAGAACCGCCTGCTCCAATTCCTGCATGCGGCTATCCGTCTGCATCTCAAGCTGCGTACTGTCCTCTTCTTCCACTGCGATATCTGCTTGAGATACTGTATCTTCTGCCGGCGGCAGTATTTCCTGTGCGGTCTGCTGCTGCATATATTCGGTCATGTAGCTATCATCGTCTGCTGATTCCAATATGCATAATTCCAGCGGCATATCCTTATAAAACTGCTGCCATAGCAATTCTGCCATATCTTTGCTTTTCCACCCGCCATTGATATAGAGCACATATGGATTATACAGCCCGATTCCATGCTTTAAGACTGTATCGTACATATTTTCGCCTAATGATTCACTATTCTCTATATCCGATATTGCCCTCGTGAAAAGCTGTATGGAAGCCAATAAAAAAATAGCGATAAAGAGCCAGCGTTTTTTAAACTGATAGCCTATATTCACAAACTACTCCTCCTGCTCCATATCTAAGGCGATATTGATTGCCTCCGACAAGGTAAAGCTAAGTCTTTTTGTCGTCTCGTCGATATTCTTTGCCGTCACATACATATTATGAAGCTGCGTGTCTGAACTATTCCTAAAATAATCAAGTGATGCCTTCCCACCATCATATTCCTGCGACAGCTTCTCCAATGCATCTGAGACTATCGTGCCGGCATCTACAACCATCGGAATACCTATTGCAATTACCGGTACGCCAAGGCTTTCTCTTGTAAGGGCATTTCTATGGTTTCCCACTCCGGACCCCGGATGAATCCCTGTATCTGTAATCTGCACAGTACGGTTCAGCCTTCTTGTGCTTCTTGCTGCCAATGCATCTATTACTATAACTATGTCAGGTGTTGTCTCTTTTATGACTCCTTTTATGATTTCTGCTGTCTCCATGCCGGTCTTTGCCATCACGCCGGGAACAAGTGCGCTAATCTGATGAATTTTCGAGGCTCTGTATGCCTGCTTTCCGTATTCTTTTATAATGTGTCTTGTGACAAACAAGTTATCAACGGTGCATGGTCCCAGGGAATCAGCCGTCACGTCCCGATTGCCAAGTCCTACAACTAATATGGAACGCTCCTGCTCAATATCGGGCAGAACACTTTTCAGCTGCTTCGCAAGCTCCTCTGAAATTTCCCGGTGATAGTCTTCATCACTCTCCTGAAGTCCTGCTGCTTCAAGCGTGATATAGGTCCCCATAGGCTTTCCCATACTTTTGGCCGCATTTTTGCTTAAGATTACTACCTTTGAGATATGAACATCTTCCATGGCATCATACTCATCTATGGATATCCCCCTCATTTGTCCTGAAGCCTGTTTTCTTACACTTTCTGTTGCTTCCAGCGCCAAATCTGTTCTAATCTGAAACTGCTGCATGACAAATCCCCCTGTCTGTTTGATGTCAATTTTTTGTGATAATTTTTAGTTTTTCTATTTTTTTCAAGAATATGTATTGACATATCAGGTTCCATAAATTACAATATACAAGTATGTTTCCATTAGAACGTCCGTGTCCGGCTTTAATGAAACATGATTTTAAAAATATCGGGAAAATGGGAGGTGTCAAGCATGGCAAACATTAAATCTGCTAAGAAAAGAATCTTAGTTAACAGAACAAAGGCTGATAGAAACAAAGCTATTAAGTCTGGTGTAAAGACTGCTATTAAGAAGGTTTACACAGCTATCGAAGCAAATGATAAGGAAGCTGCTGCTGCTGCTTTATTGAATGCAACAAGCGTTATTGATAAGGCTACAACAAAAGGCGTATACCACAAGAATTATGCTTCCAGAAAAGTTTCTCGTTTATCCAAAGCTGTAAACCAGATGGCTTAAGCTTGAATATAGAATTTTTCTTTAAATACTCGTATGTAAAAAACAACCCATACCGTCATGTGGGTTGTTTTTTATTTCTCTATTTTATTTCCGCTCTTTACTTACCGCTGCCCTCTTGATACCGCACATTCTCATACTGTTCATTCATCCAGTCAATCGCCTGTCTCAGCCCTTCTTCGCTAAACTCGAAAAGCCTGTCTGTTTTCTGTTCATCCGGCGTCGCCTCAAAGCCAAAAGGTTCGCTCCACAAATATACCTTAAGCTTTTTCTCTTCCTCAACAGTCTCCTGATGCAGCATAAAACGCATTCCTTTATGACTTCCTGTAAAGTCTTCTTTTTTTACAAAATTAAGCGACAAAAAATCTTCTCTTGTCAGCATTTCGGTGCTCCCTTCTATTGTCTTTTATCCGTTTACACCTGTTTGCATAAGCACTTCTAAGAGGGAGCCGTTTCTCGACACATACTTATAAATCGGTTCTTTTTCTTCATGAAAGACCGGATACCGGTTGATATAAAATCCGTCGATACCTGCTGCCTTGGCTCCTGCCATGTCGGATTTCAGCTCATTGCCAATCATTACAGACTGTTCCTTATCAAGCTGGTAACGCTCACAGCAGATATTGTAAAATTCAGGATCAGGCTTCATGCAGTTCTCATCTGAAGAGATCAATATCCCATCAAAATATGGTACAAGCCCTGTCATCTCAAGCTCCTGCCATGTGAAGCTTCTCTGGGCATTAGACAGCAGATAGATTTTCTTGCCTGCCTTTTTTAATCCCTCAAGGCAGGCAAGCGTATCCGGAAACAACGATAGATAAATTAAAGAAATTTTCCGAAAGCTCTCACACAAAAATGTAGTCTGCTCCTCGGTAATATCATATCCGTTTGCTGCAAATACCTCTTGAAACACAGCCTCAATCTGAATCTCCGGCTTTATGTATCTGCCTGCCTGTGCCGCCTTATCCCTGTGTTCCTTCTCTATCGTAGTATACAGCCCCCGGAAATGTTTCCATTCAAAGGAAAAACCTTGTCTTCTAAGCCATTTTGCATACTTCTTGAAAAAATTTTTGCTGTATTCATCTGTATGAATATCAAGCAGAGTGCCATACAAATCAAAAATATAATTTTGATACATTATGTTTCCTCCTATCACATTTTAATGATTTCACTCAAAAATACATCCTCATCAAAATCCGGTATAAAGCTTTCTTCTGCAGTTCGTCCCTCCTGTATAAATGCATTCTCAATGCCCAGGTCTATCGCGTAATTGACCACTTTTTCATACTCCCTGTCTGTTACCTTCCTTGCGATTTCCGGAAAATGCCCCAAATCGCCTGTCGGTGTATATTGGCTCATGATACTGATATAAATATCCTCGCCGTAGGAGTCATGCAAATACTTGATAATCACCTTGGAATCCTTCGTGCAGCCGGGCATAATCATATGTCTTACAATCATACCCTTTTTCATAAGCTGCCCTTCAAAAACAGGTGTTCCAACCTGACGAAACATTTCCTTTATCGCAAGCGCTGCGGTGCTGAAGTAGTCCGGTGCATTGGAATACCGCCTCGCCAGCTCATCGCTGTAATATTTTAAATCCGGAAGATAAATGTCTACAAGTCCCTCAAGCATCTGCAGCGTCTCCGGCGCCTCATAGCTCGAGGTATTGTATACAACAGGCAGCATCAGTCCTTTTGCCTTCGCTTTCCTAAGCGCTTCTGCAATCTGCGGCGCAAAATGTGTCGGAGTCACAAGGTTGATATTATTTGCACCTTTGCTTTGCAGCAGCAGGAAAAGTTCTGACAGTTGTGTGATTGTCAGCTCTTTTCCCTGATTTCCAAGCGCAATCCTTCTGTTTTGGCAGAATACGCATTTCAGGGGACATCCGGAAAAAAAGACTGTTCCCGAACCTGCGGTGCCGCTGATACACGGTTCCTCCCACAAATGGAGAGACGCTCTCGCCACCCTTAGAACCTCCCGTTCTCCGCAGTAACCTCTGTGTTCTGTTCTGTCCACATGACATTTCCTGGGACAGAGCATACATTTTCCTACTATTTCTCTCATTTCAATATCTCAGTCAATGCTTAAAGCTTAAAAATCAAATCATGATTGATTTGTTTTGCATTTTTAATAATGCTTTTCTCTTGTTCTTTCAGGTACATCTGAAGCTGCGCAATTTCCCCTTCGTCGAAGCCTTTGGAATTGACTACATTTCTTCCGGGAAGAACAATTTCTGCATAATCATTTCTGTCGTTTGTCTTTCGTTCAAAACAGACATGAATTACTTTTCCGTTTTTGCCGGGCAATAATCCTGTATGTGTCATGGTTATTCTATCACTATCAGATAAATGTATATCCATGAATACCCTCCTTGTATCATATGAAAATGCGCTGCCAATACCGGCTCTCATTCAAAGTTATAATGTGAATTTATTCACATCCTGAATCAGCTCACTTACTTTTTCTTCCAGCTCCTCTACAATCCGGTTAGAATTATCGACCACCTTCGACAGCTCAGCAGACATTGCAGAAGTTTCCTGTGCAGCTGCTGCATTATCCTGTGCCAGTTTATTCAGCTCGTCAAGTGACTGTGTAACATTGGAGCGCTGTGTTTCCAGTTCTACTGTCATATTATCAATAGACTGCACGGATTCTATGCAGTTATTCAATTCCTGATGCAATTTTAAGAAAATATTCTGTGTTTCCGTCAGAGAATTGACCTGAATGTCCACAGAATCATTAATTTCCCTCATAGCTTCAACAGATTTTGTTGCATTATCCTGCAATTCCTCCACAACACGGCTGATTTCTTCTACGGAATCCGCAGACTGGCTTGCCAGCTTTGCAATTTCATCTGCAACTACCGCAAAGCCTTTTCCTGCCTCTCCGGCTCTTGCCGCCTCAATACTTGCATTCAATGCAAGAAGACTTGTCTGGTCAGAAATCTCATTAATTAAATTTGCTGCCATATGTATCTGCTGCACAGATGCATGCGTCGATTCTGTCTGCTCCGCCATCTCAGAAATACTCTTTCGTGTTTTGTTGTTCACCGCGATAAGCTGCTGCAATGTTTCCATAGACTGTTCGCTTATCTGGCTCATCTCCTTCGAATTTTGATCCAGACTCTCGACTTCTTCCCCTGTCCGGTTAATCTGATCAGCCATTATAACCGCATTTTCGGAAGCTTTATCCGTAGAAGACGCCTGACAGGCGGCATTTCCTGCAATCGAATCCACGGCAGCGCCTACCTGTGAAATCGATGCTTTCATACCGTTGAATGCTGAATCAAACTGACCCAGAACCTCGTTGATTCTCTGAGAAATATCCGTAATGCTCTGCAATAATTTCCGCATATTTTCCTGTGCTGCCCTCAGCGCTTCCGCTGTCTGTCCGATTTCATTCTTTTGTTTTATTTTTACATCTGTAGTCAAATTTCCTTTTGCAAGCTGATCTGCAAATATCTGAATTTGCTTCAACGGCGCAATCACCCGCTTGCCCGATACAAATGCAATTACAAGCGCAGCTGCGATTGCAGCCACAAACACAATGTTGATTCTTGCCAGCAAGCTGCGGTACTCTCTCTCAAAGCCAGCCTGTATTCCGGCTTTTTCCGCATTCATATCATCAACATAATTTCCTGTAGAAACCACCCATCCCCAAGGCTCAAACAATTTTGAATATGCAATCTTGGGAGCAACTGTCACGCCATCTGCCTTTGTAAAATAAAATTCATTGTAACCGCCTTTTTCTGTGCTCTCACAAATTTTTACAATTTCCTGTGTAATCATAATGCCGTTTTGATCTTGCATGTCATAGCGGTTTTTGCCTTCATCCTCTGTCAAAATAGGGTGCATAACCAATATGTAGTCCTGATCGTCAATCCAGAAATAACCGCTCTGATCGTCCCGGTACCGCATAGCCCGAACTGCTTCTTTCGCGTCATATTTCGCTTCGTCTTCGGTCTTTTCTCCTGCCTGAAACTTATCATATTCGCTTTGGATTACTGCTACAGCGCTTTGTACCAGAGACTTTATCTCTGCCTTATATCCTTCGTCTTCCGCATTCTCATAGGTATTATATGCTGAACTTGACAACGTCTTAATCGAGAACACTGCATTCCCTCCAATTACGACTGCCGTCAGTACGACAACTGCTGCACACAAAAGCATAATCGAAGCAATAACGCTTTTCTTCCTTTTCTTCATTGCTCACCTTCCTCCTTTTGTTCTATTTTACCCCATTTTCTGAATTGTTTCAACAATTATCCGTCATAATGCACAAATTTTGTAAATACAACAGTTATCAGTACACGCAAGTGCTTTTGAATTGTTAATCTTCTAATAATACACGTTTTCTTTCTATCATTTCCCCGATTCTCTCGATATATTGGGCAACATCCTTCACATTCTCGCAGCGCTCAATCCTTCCGTCAGGATAAACCTTTTTCGTAATCGAACCTGCTCCTAATGCCACGATGGTCTGTTTCTCCTCCATGATGAGAATGTTGTAGATTCCGTACTTTCCTTCCCTCGCATAGCCCACATTTTCAAAATTGCCGGACATATTTTTTTGGCGGTAGAGATAATAGGGCTTCATGTTTAATTCATAAGCGCCTTTTTGCGCAATCTCCATCGTGCTGTCCGTATTATGAAGCGCCTCAATTCCGTTTTCCTCAATCCACTGGTTGAGTTTTGATGCACGTTTTACTGCAAGCGAATGCACTGTCAGGCTGTCAGGATTCAGCTTCTTAATCTCCTCTACCGTATGGTACACATCAGCTTCCAGCTCGTCCGGAAGTCCCAGAATAATGTCCATATTGATATGATCAAAGCCTGCCTCTCTTGCCATCTGAAAGGCTTCCCGAACCTGTGCAACCGTATGCTGTCTTCCGATGAGTTTCAGTGTTTCCTCCTTCATGGTCTGAGGATTTACGGAAATACGGGTTACACCATACTTTTTCAGTACGGCAAGCTTTTCTCTCGTGATGCTGTCTGCCCGTCCTGCTTCTACCGTAAACTCTTTCACCTGACGAAAGTCGAACTTTTTCCGTACATATCCCAATAACGCTTCCAGCTCCTCAGCCTCCAGCGTTGTAGGCGTGCCGCCGCCTATATATACGGTATCCAATATCTTATCCTTGTACGCCTCTGAAACAAAATCAATTTCCTGAAACAACGCCTCCAAATACGCTCCTATCCGTTTTCTCCATGAAGCAATCGGATAAGATGTAAAAGAGCAGTACAGGCAGGTTGTCGGGCAAAATGGAATGCCGATATAAAGACTGTAGCCGTCTTTATAATGAATGGTATCTAAAATCTGCTTTTCGCGTTTTGCAATCTCTAAACAAAGCCGTGCTTTCTCATCACTTACTGCATGTGTATCCTTTAAGAACTGAATAACCGCGTCATCTTCCACATTTTTTTCCAGCATTGCCATAGGAAGCTTTGTCGGCCGGATTCCTGTCAGATTCCCCCATGGCAGTGTCTTTCCTGTATAATCACATAGATTATAATATAAGGAAAGCTTATAATCGTTTTTTGTGACATCTGTGTCATTTTTATAGATATCCGTGTATTCCTTTGCTGCTCCTACCGCAAACCCGGATTCCATTCTGTCAGCAAAAAAGCGGACTGTTATGCGGTTATCACCTGCCTGTTCCTCACAGAATGCGCTCTCATCACATACTTTTACTTCCTGTTCCGGATAAAATGCCTTAATCAGCGCATGTAAGTCATATTGGCAGTTCTCTCTATTTGTATATACTTTTATCATAACATTGAAACCTTTCATTACAGTTTATCCCAGAGGTTTGCATTTACTGCAAACCTCATAAAAATGTGTAGTGATTGAGTGCAGCAAGACTCCGCGAAGCGGTTTTGCATGGCTTGCTGCTTGTAACAGGAAGCTGTAAGGCTGAACTGTTACAACCTTTCGTCACAGCTCTGTACATAACACAAATCCATGTCCGGCTATCCCAGACATGGATTGTATTTTCTTTCATATCCAACTGTTGTCGCATCTCCGTGTCCCGAGTAGAGCTTGACATCGTCGGGAAGCGTCATAATTTTTTCTCTGATGGAATCCCCTAATTCCCTCATGGAGCCTGAGTAAAAATCTGTTCTTCCGACAGAGCCGTTAAAAATCGTATCTCCGCAAAACATGGTTTTATCCTCTGCATCATAATAACAGCAGCCGCCCTTTGTGTGTCCCGGGGTATGCAGCACTTCAAAATCAACTCCTGCCATATGAAAGGTCTGCTTATCCCTGAAATACACATCAGCCTCAAAACCGTATGCCTTTCCAAACCAGCCGGAAAGATTTTTCTCGGGGTCCTTTAATATCTCTGCCTCGTCCTCATATGCATAAATCTTTGCGCTGCTCAGCTCCTTTAATCTTAATGCGCCGCCTGTGTGGTCGCCATGTCCATGTGTCAGCAGGATACCCGCCACCTTCTCAAAGCCAAGGCTTTTCACATCATCATATACTATCTCTCCGTTATCACCAGGATCGATAATCACGATTTCGTCCGCGCCTTCTTTATATACATAATAACAATTCGTCTGGCACGCACTCAATACCCTTCTTTTTACCTTTAAATCCGCCATATTAACCTGTTGTCCTTTCAATATCTACTACGCTTTCAATCATTCGAAGCTTTTCAATGATTGTTGTAAGCTCCTCTCTGCTGCCAATCTCAAAGGTCATCGCCATTGTCGCGATTCCCTGCTTGCTCGTTCTTGTATTCATGGAACGAATATCAATATTTTTCTCGGTCAGTGTTTTGGAAATATCTGCCAGCAGACCGTTACGGTTCTGTGCATATACAACAATTTCCGTAAGATACTTTTCTTTTCGCTCCGTTGTCTCCTCGGGCTGCCATTCTGCGTCAATCAATCTGGCGCGTTCCAAATCAGACAGGCTCATGATATTGATGCAGTCCGTCCTATGTATGGAAACACCGCGTCCTCTTGTCACAAAGCCCACAATCTCATCACCCGGAACAGGCGCACAGCAGCGCGAAAATCTCACTGCAACGTCATGTATTCCTTTAACGGTAATTCCAGTCCTGCTTTTGGGCTTCATTGGTTTATTTGCGTTATTTTCCTGTATCGCTGCCAGCAGTTCTTCATCGGATGCCTGCTTTTTGTGGTCTTTGGCATATAACTCCTGCATACGGTTAATGACCTGTCCCTCCTTGAGAGCGCCATGTCCAATGGCTGCAAGAACCGCTTCCCAGTCATTAAAGCCATACTTATGCATTACTGCCTTCTGATATTCCGGCGTCAATATCTCAGAAATATTAATATTTTTTGATTTGCAATAGCTTTGGAGAAACTCCCTTCCCTTGATTACATTATCTTCCTTCAGCTCATTTTTAAACCATTGCAAAATCTTATTTCTTGCCTGCGAAGACTTGACAATATTCAGCCAGTCACGACTTGGCCCCTTCGAGTTTTGAGAGGTCATAATCTCGATACAGTCACCGTTATTAATTTTATAATCAATGGTGACAAGCCTGCCGTTTACTCTTGCTCCAATCATTTTATTGCCAACTGCACTGTGAATGCTGTAAGCAAAATCAATCGGAGTGGAGCCTGCCGGCAGATTTTTGACATCTCCTGATGGCGTGAAGCAGTAGACATGGTCGGAAAAAAGATCCAAATCACTCTTTAAAAGCTTCATAAATTCCCTGTTGTCAGACATATCCTTCTGCCACTCAAGAATCTGGCTGAGCCATGCAAGCTTTTCCTCCTCGCCGCCGGTAGTCACCTTGCCGTCGCTTGCCTCCTTGTACTTCCAATGTGCGGCAATACCATACTCGGCAACCCTGTGCATCTCAAAGGTTCTAATCTGTATCTCAAACGGCGTGCCTGTAGAGCCAATCAGCGTCGTGTGAAGCGACTGATACATATTGGCCTTCGGCATGGCTATATAATCCTTAAAGCGCCCCGGCATCGGCTTATACATCTCATGAATAACGCCAAGCGCCGCATAACAGTCCTTTACGGAATCCACGATGATACGCACTGCAAACAAATCATAAATCTGCTCAATCGTCTTTCCCTGATTTTTCATTTTCTTATAAATGCTGAAAAAATGCTTGACACGTCCGTCTATCTGTGCTTCAATGCCTGCACTTGTGATATGCTCCGTCACCTCATCTACGATATCCTGAACATATTTCTCACGTGCATCTTTTCTGAGGGCAATCTTTTCCACCAAATCATAATAAGCCTCCGGCTCCAAATATTTCAGGGACAAATCATCAAGCTCTATTTTTATCTTGGAAATACCAAGCCGTTCGGCAAGCGGAGAATAAATATCCAAGGTTTCTCTTGCGATACGTTTCTGGCTCTCGGGCGACTTGTATTTCAAAGTACGCATATTGTGAAGACGGTCTGCAAGCTTAATCAATATCACTCGGATATCCTTTGCCATGGCAAGAAACATTTTTCTTAAATTTTCAGCCTGCAGCTCCTCGCGGCTTGTCAGTCTGTCCGGCGTTGCCTCGCCGGTATATTGAAGCTGCTCCAGCTTTGTCACGCCATCTACCAAAAGCTCTACATCAGGTCCGAACTGCTCCTTAAGCTCCTCATTTGTCATAACAGTGTCTTCGACTACGTCATGCAGAAGCCCTGCCATGATAGTCTCCTTATCAAGCTCTAAGTCCGCCAGAATAATCGCCACGCACAAGGGGTGAACAATATACGGTTCCCCTGACTTCCGGGTCTGGTTTTTGTGCGCCTCACATGCTGTGGCATATGCCTTTTCAATCATGGATATATCGTCAGAAGGGTGGTATTTGTGCACACGCCAAATAAGCCCCTGATATAAATCATCGGGGCTTTGAAATTCCTTGATATATTCAATTCTTCGTTCATCTGTCTTTCTGAGTCTCGTCTTACTGCCGTTTATGATAAGGGAATCCTCGTATGTCCCTGCCTTTGTCTTCTTTTCATCTGTCAATTCGATCACCAGCCATATCCTAAATAATCTGAAATCTGAAAATTCTCATAGTACTAATTATGAAACAAATAGTGACAAAAACGATATTTATTTTCCTTCATAGGTGATTGCAGAGTCCAGTCTGTAGCCTGCAAGACGCTCCCTTCCTTTGAGTCCTGCAAGCTCCATCATTACGACTACTCCTACTACTTCCCCGCCCAGTGACTTAATTAGCTTAATCATTGCTTCCGTAGTACCGCCTGTCGCAATCAGATCATCTACTACAAGCACCTTCTGACCGGGCTGAATAGAGTCCTTATGCATTTCGATCGTAGCCTTGCCGTACTCCAAATCATAATCTATGGAAACAGTCTCAGCAGGAAGCTTTCCTTTCTTTCGAATCAGAACAAACGGCTTGTGGTTGTTGTAGGCAATCGGCGTTCCGAAGATAAAGCCTCGTGATTCCGCGCCTGCAACCACATCATATTCCAAATCCTTTACCAAATCCTGCATGGTATCAATCGCAAGCTGTAAGCCGTCAGCATCCTGGAGCACGCTTGTAACATCACGGAACATAATTCCCGGCTCCGGAAAATCGGGAATTGTTCTTACGTATTCTTCCAACTTTTTCATCATGTATTCTCCAATCCATAAAAATAATATAAAGATATTAAATTCTTCTAAACATAAACATTATAGTATCATTTTATGGATAAGTCAATCTCCCTTGTATTCCATCAACCTTCTTCCGTAACAGTTCAGCCTTACGGATTATTTTAGCCGGGACGAAGGGAGGCAGTTCAAAACACCAATAGTAAAAGCTCTCCGTTTACGCTTATTTACACATGCTTACCCATTTCATAAGCCTCATCATATGCCGGAGTATCTTTTATTTCGCCTGCCTGCCATGCACCGACGCCGTAAATAATGCCAGCCTCCCTCGTTCCTTCGAGACAGTCCTCAGTAAATCCGCGGAAGGCTTCCATCGTGCGCTCCAGATTCGCTTTTTCGGTATCTGCTGCTGTCATGATAAAGTAAAAATCCTTATTGCTGATTTCTGTGTACCTTGGCACCGTACGGTCAATAAATGTTTTCATCTGTCCGTCCATCGAATAAAAATAAACAGGAGTCGCTAAAACAATTGCATCTGCTGCAGCCATTCTCTCAAGAATTTCAGCCATATCATCCTGCTGGATACATTTATGCGTGGAATTGCACACGCCGCAGCCGCGGCAGTATCCGATATTTTTCGATGCTAAAAATATTTTTTCCACCTGATGACCGCTTTCTTGTGCCCCTTGTGCAAAGCGGTCGCACAATATATCTGAATTTCCGTTTTTTCTCGGACTTGCTGATATAATCAGTACATTTTTCATTTGCCTATTCCTCCTCCCAGACTTGCTTTGCCATGCGGAATGCCGCCCATGCTTTGGGCCATCCTGCATAGAATGCAGCGTGTGTCAGTATTTCGGCAATTTCTTCTTTGGTTACGCCATGATTTTTTGCATTCTGAAGATGGAATTTTAAAGAGCTGTCCAAAATTCCGCCTGCCATCAATGCAGTTACTGTAACGATGCTTCTGTCTCTTGCGGACAATTTTTCTTCTCTCGACCATATCTCGCCAAAGAGCACATCATCATTTAACTGTGCAAACTTCGGAGCAAATTCTCCAAGCTCGTCTCTGCCTGCTGTTACCTTTGCCATTTCTGTGATCCTCCTTAATTACATTCTCATGATTTTACAGCCTGTTGTATTCTTCATCGGAAACCGGCTCATACCATTCTGTTCTGCAATTTTCGCCCGGCACTTCCACCGCCAAATGCTGAAACCATGAATCTGCCGCTGCACCATGCCAGTGCTTCACCTCTGCCGGAATATGTACGACATCCCCGGCTTTTAACTTTCTTGCAGGCTTCCCCCATTCCTGATACCAGCCTTCTCCTGCTGTCACCAAAAGCATCTGTCCGCCGCCTTTTTCAGCGTGATGAATATGCCAGTTGTTGCGGCATCCCGGTTCAAAGGTAACATTGCCGACAGAAACCTGCTCGGTCGAAAGCATGTTTAAATAGCTTTGACCGACAAAATATTCTGCAAATGCTTCATTTTTGCCTCCCATAGGGAATACGCTCATTTCTTTCCTTTCCATTGTTCTATCCTCCTATATCCATTGTTTTATCTCTTGCTTTGACTGACTCACATTGCCGCCGCGAACAGCAAGACCCTTTTCAACGTTCGCTGAAGGGCATAATTTTTGAATATCCCGAACGCTGCTGCCCATGCCGCTTCCTTCGTGGGTACAGAACGGCTTAATGGTCTTACCTGTGAAATCAAACTGCTCCAGAAATGCAAATACAGCCATGGGCATCGTATTCCAATAATTAGGAAAACCGAGGTAAATAATGTCATATTCATCAAGCTTTTCAGGATATGCTTTCAGCTTCGGACGGGCATTTGCCCTTTGGTCTGCGCGTGCTTGCTCGATACACTCGTTATAGTCCTTTGAATAAGGCTGTTCCTGTTCAATCCGGAATAAATCTGCACCTGTCAACTCTTTGATAATGCCTGCTGCAATCTCGGTGTTGCCGGTTTTCAGCGTCTTAATCTGACCGCTGACATAATTTTCATCTGCTCTTGAATAAAAAGCAATTAACCCTTTGCTCATTTTGTGCTCCCTCCATCATTACTGTTCACTTTGTTTCAGTACGCAGCCTCTATCTTATCTGCACATTTATCATAGCACCTTCCGATTTGACAAAGAATATCCGATATGTTATCATAGTATGAACTTAAAGTTTATACTATGGTTTGGGAGGCATTTATGTATAATCCGGCTCTTGATACATTGATTGCTGTTGCGGACTGCGGCAGCTTTACCAAGGCATCGGAACGTCTTTATATTTCACCGACTGCCGTCATGAAGCAAATGAATACCCTGGAAAGCCATCTGAATCTAAAGCTGCTGGAACGGACTCCTGCGGGTGTTCAATTAACTTCCGCCGGAAAAATCATCTATCGTGATGCAAAATTTATGGTTGATTATTCCAAAAAGTCCATTGCAGAAGCACATGCTGCGGCTCATACCTATGACACAACCTTTTGTGTCGGCACTTCTTTGCTGAATCCGGCAAAGCCCTTTATGGATTTATGGTATCAGCTTAATAAAGATTTTCCGGAATACAAGCTGCATCTCGTTCCTTTTGAGGATCATCATAAGGGAATTCTATCAGAAATCGAAAAATTGGGAGAAAAGTTTGACTTTTTGATTGGTGTATGTGATTCGAAGGTATGGCTGTCTTTGTGCCGTTTTTTGCCGCTTGGCAGATATAAAAAGATGATTGCGGTACCAAGAGAGCACCACCTTGCCGCGAAAACGCGGCTTAAGCCAGAAGATTTGTATGGTGAAACATTAATGATGGTACCGCGCGGAGATTCCGGCGTGAACGATTTCCTGCGAAATGACCTTGAGAAGAACCACCCGCAGATACATATCCAGGATACGGCGCAATTTTATGATTTATCCGTATTCAACCTTTGTGCAGAAACAGGCAATGTACTGCTTACCATTGAATGCTGGCAGGACGTACACCCCGGACTGGTCTCCATTCCGGTCGACTGGGATTACAGCATTCCTTATGGACTGCTCTATAGTCTGAACGCACCTTCCGATGTGCTGAAATTTATTGATGCTGCTGCAAACCTGTGTGTTGTCTGATTGATATTATTTATATCTGTTAGAGCACAAATCAAAACAGAGCATATAGATTTTCTGTTTCTATATGCCCTGACACTATTACTATATTTAATTTTTATTCGTATGATTCATTATGATGCCGCATTGTAATAAGACACGGGCAGAAACACTCTAAGCTAGGCCGATGCCACAGCCGCCTTCATCTCTTTTACATAATCGCATACAGGCTGAATGCACGCTCTGCCGTTCTGTGCAATAATCTTAACAATCGCACTTCCCACAATCGCACCGTCTGACACGGCAGCCATCTCCTTAGCCTGCTGCGGTGTAGCAATACCAAATCCAATTGCACATGGAATATCTGATACAGTCTTTACCTGCTCTACCATCTCCTTAATGTTGGTTGTAATCTTACTTCTGACACCGGTAACGCCAAGGGAAGATACACAGTACAGAAAACCCTTTGCCTCGCTCGCAATCATATTGATGCGCTCTTTTGAGGTAGGCGCAATCATGGAAATCAGCTCGATTCCTGCTGCTTCACAGGCTCCGCTGACCTCTTCTTTCTCCTCAAATGGAACGTCAGGAATTATCAAACCGTCAATGCCGCACTCGGCGCACATTTTCGTAAACTTTTCTGTACCATATGTATAAATCGGATTGATATACGTCATAAACACAAGCGGAATCTCTACCTTTTCACGCACACGTTTTACCATATCAAATAACTTGTCAGTTGTCGTTCCTGCCGCAAGTGCTCTCGCGTCAGCCTCCTGTATCACCACGCCCTCTGCAATCGGGTCGGAAAAAGGAATCCCAATCTCTATCAGGTCTGCTCCTGCCTCTGCCATCTGCGGTATCAGTGCCTCTGTTGTCTCAATATCCGGGTCGCCCCCGGTTACAAATGCAATAAATGCTTTTTTATCTTCAAATGCTCTTTTGATTCTGCTCATTTTTTAACCTCATCTCTTTCCAAAGCTGTAACTATTCAGTCTCCTCATAATTCCAAGCATAAGACCATACAAAATCTCTTTCAGAAATGCTCCTATGCCTGCAAAATCTGTGTTTTCCCACATGGCTTTTGAAAGCCATAATTTGAAGCAAATGCAAACTCCTGTTCAGAACAGTTCCCCAGCGCTACTATTTAATCAAAAATCTGCACGCCTCTGTATCTTGCAATTGCAGCTACATCCTTATCACCACGCCCTGAGATTGTAACTACGATAATCTGATCCTTATTGAAGGTGGGCGCTATTTTTTTTGCGTAGGCAACTGCATGGGCGCTCTCTATGGCAGGAATGATTCCCTCTGTCCTTGATAAATATTCAAATGCCTCGACAGCCTCATCATCTGTGACAGGAACATACTGCGCACGACCTGTTTCATTTAAGTTAGCATGTTCCGGTCCGATACCCGGATAATCAAGTCCTGCTGATATCGAGTAAACAGGTGCAATCTGACCGTATTTGTCCTGACAGAACAGGGATTTCATGCCATGGAAAATGCCAACGCTTCCGTTTGCGATAGTCGCTGCATTCTTAGGATTGTCGACGCCAAGGCCTGCTGCCTCACAGCCGATTAATCTGACACTTGTGTCAGGTATAAACTCGTAGAAAGAACCCATCGCATTGCTGCCGCCGCCTACACATGCAATCACTGCATCAGGAAGCTTTCCCTCTGCCTCCATGAGCTGCTGCTTAATTTCCTCACCGATCACCTTCTGGAAATCCCTGACAATCATCGGAAACGGGTGCGGCCCCATAACTGAGCCAAGCACATACAGCGTATCATCCATTCTGGAAGCCCACTCTCTCATGGTTTCGTTGACCGCATCCTTTAAGGTCATGGTTCCCGAGGTTACAGGGTGTACCTTCGCTCCCAAAAGCTCCATTCTATAACAGTTGAGCACCTGTCTGTCCGTGTCCTCTTTTCCCATAAAAATCTCACACTCAAGTCCCATAAGAGCTGCTGCCGTTGCCGTTGCCACGCCATGCTGTCCTGCGCCTGTCTCCGCAATCACACGCTTTTTGCCCATTTTCTTAGCCAGAAGCACCTGACCAAGTACATTGTTAATCTTGTGTGAGCCTGTGTGGTTTAAATCCTCTCTCTTGAGATAAATTTGGGCTCCGCCCAAGTCCTTTGTCATCTTCTCAGCATAATATAAAAGAGACGGACGGCCTGCATACTTTTCCATTAAATCCTTTAATTCCTTTTGAAATTCGGGGTCATTCTTATATTTCTCGTATGCTTTCTCTACCTCCTGCACGGCGGGAACCAGTGTCTCAGGAATGTACTGACCGCCATATAATCCATATCTGCCTTTCTTTTCGCTCATTTTTCATTTACCTGCCTTTTCGTTATTATTTAATGTTTCTTACCTGCTCAATAAACCGCTGAATCTTTGCTTCATCCTTGACTCCGTCTGTTTCCACTCCGGTACTCACATCAACAGCAAAGCATGCCGTCCTCCCAAGAACCTCCGCCACATTCTCATCGTCAAGTCCTCCTGCCAGAAAATAAGGTTTGACTGCCCTGCCGCCTGCCTTCATCTTCCGCAGGCTTTCCTCAAGTATTTCCAGCGGAAATCTCTCGCCGGTTCCGCCAAGCTCGCCTTTTTTATAGGTATCAAAAAGCATATAGTCCGCTTCCTCAGACATCTGCCTTGCGACCTGCTCTGCATTCTGCACCCTTGTCGCTTTTATGACAGTTATGTCAGTTTTTTCTTTTAATGCCCTGATATATTCCTCGGACTCCGCACCATGAAGCTGTGCGATATCAATGATTCGTCTGCTACACAGGCTTATGACATGCTCTATCGGCTCATCGACAAACACGCCGACCGCCTGAATCCTTTTATCAAGAGCCTGCTTCATGGCAAGCGCCTGTTCATCAGTGACAAACCTTTTGGTATTTGCAAACACAAAGCCGATATACTCCGGCAGATATCGGTTCACCTTTTCCACATCCGCCAGTGTTTTTAATCCGCATATTTTTATCCTTGTCATCAATATTCCTCCTGCAGAACATATCACTGCTTTACACCCTTTAACTGATTCAGCATGCCTGCCTTATCGCTGCTTCTCATCAGTGTCTCTCCAATCAGGACACCATCTACGCCTGCATCACGAAGCACCTGTATATCCTCCGCTGTCCGAATGCCGCTCTCTGCCACAAAAAGGATATCGGCAGGAACCAGGCTTCTCAATTTCGTGCTGTTATTGATATCTACAGTAAAGGTCTTTAAATCTCTGTTATTGACGCCTATCATTCTTGCACCTGCATTGAGTGCACTTTGAATCTCCCTCTCATCATGGGCTTCGACCAATGCGGAAAGTCCAAGTTCATCACATACCGCCTTATACGCTCTAATCGTATCTGTATCAAGCAGGGCTGCTATCAAAAGCACACAGGAAGCTCCCAAAAGCTTTGCCTCATATATCATATAGGGGTCTATGATAAAATCCTTTCTAATGGTGGGAATAGAAACCTCCTGATTGATTTCTCTTAAAAACCTGTCATCGCCCTTGAAGTAATCTGTCTCTGTCAAAACGGAGATGCAGTCTGCCCCTGCCTTCTCATAATCCCTTGCAATATCAAGATACGGAAAATCCTCCGCAATGACACCTTTGGACGGTGACGCTTTCTTTACCTCGCAGATAAAGCGGATTCCATCTTTTCCGATTGCCTTTTCAAACGGAAAGGTAAATACTCCCTCGCTTTTTGCAAGCTGTAATGCCTGTTCCTTCACCGTTTCAAACGGTATTGCCTCCTTTTTCCGTTCTACCCTTGCTCTGGTAGCTGCCGCCAAGTCATCAAGTATCATATTTTCCTCTATCCTTTCCTCCATTTTATTCCATCCGATATCATAACGGTTCCCCTCACACCATGACAAGTTTTTGCCCGCACATCATAGTAACTATACATGACTCATTGTTTTCACTTCACCATATCCAGCGTCGGTGTACAGGGGATGCACTCCTGTACACTGACATTATGAATTGGTAAGCTTTACAAAATTCTGCAGCGTCTCATAAGCCTTTCCGCTCTGAATTGTCTCACGCGCAATCCGTACGCCTTCTTCAATGGAGGAAGCTCCGTTCATCAGGTAAATGCCTGCACCTGCATTTAAAATCACTGCATCTGCCTTGGCATCTGTACAGGTGCCTTTCAAGATACTCTCTGTTATTTTGGCATTTTCCGCTCCATCTCCGCCAGTCAAATCGCTCTTTTTGCACCTTGTAAAGCCAAACTGTTCCGGTGTGATTTCACATTTTTGGAAAGTGCCGTTATTGACTTCTACACAGGTAGTTGGTGCACTCATGGAAATCTCATCCAGTCTGTCCTGCCCATATACTACCAGCGCGCGTTTTACACCAAGGTTGTCAAGCACATGTGCCAATGGCTCCACGAGTTCTTCGCTGTATACTCCCATCAGCTCGACATTTGCCCCTGCCGGATTTGCAAGCGGTCCAAGGATATTAAATACCGTTCTAAGACCGATTCCTTTTCTGACAGGTCCCACAAAACGCATTGCTGAATGATACTTCTGTGCAAACATAAAGCAGATATTTCCTTTTTCAAGAACCTCTGCATTTTTCTCAGGCTCAAGGTCAAGCTTTATGCCGAGTGCCTCTAAGCAGTCGGCTGCACCGCTCTTGCTTGATACACTTCTGTTTCCGTGCTTTGCTACCTTATAGCCTGCTGCTGCCACAACAATGCTTGCTGTCGTGCTGATGTTAATCGAATTCGCTTCATCTCCGCCTGTTCCTACGATTTCAAGTACATCTCCGGTTACGGGCACCTTGATGCCATGCTTTCTCATTCCCTTTGCAAATGCTGTTATCTCCTCAACAGTCTCACCCTTCATGCGCAGCGCTGTCAAAAATGCAGCCATATTAATCTGTTCGGCTTCGCCGCTCATGATTTCGTCCATTACCTGCCCGGCTTCTTCTTCTGTCAAATCTATGTTTTCTACTACCTTTTTCGTTGCCTCTACTATCATTGTTTTGCTTCCTTTCTATTGAAAATGATGACTATAAAACTGTTTTCATGTCTCCGTATTGTATTTCAAGTGACAGGGAATAATATTTTACTTTCTATAAATGAGCAAATTTGAAATTTTACCAAAGCTGCCTCAAATAGCATAAAACTAAAGACATCAGGCCTCTGTGGGTGTATACTGTATCTGCTAAGAAAACAATAACCTACAAAGGATGATGTCTTATAGAAAACAGTA
>JAGAQJ010000004.1 GCA_017622845.1 Lachnospiraceae bacterium
GAAAGTGTACAGGAATTCCGTTTTGTTCTCAGTGATCAGATTTGGGCAGAAGTATTTTTGGCTGCTTTCGTACAGAACATCGAAAATAGCATAAAATCAAATGCTGTTGTGAAAGCCCTGAAACAGCTTATTCAGCAGAGGAGCACTTATTTATCAAAGTTGTAAATTGGTGTTACAGGAAGTTTCATTTTATTATTTTGAGGCTTTGAGCTGTAACATGATAAAGTAGCAAAAAATTTATTTTGAGATATAATAAAGGAGTTTACATTTTATGATTGCTTCATTCCAAGAATTACAGAAACAGGAGTTAGAAAAGTGTGGAGGAAAAGGCAAAGGTTTAGTTGAAATGACTATGGCGGGTTTTTCTGTTCCATACGGTTTTATTATAAATAGTGATGAATTTATAAAGTATTGTGAAGCAAATGGATTGCTAGAAATACCTTTTGAAGAAATGTGGCAAGGCATTACTAATGGAAAATTTCCAGATGAAATGAGTCAAAATATTCTTGAGTTATATACAAGAATATTTCCTAATAACGAAAAAGTGGCAGTCCGTTCTTCTGCTTTGTGTGAAGATGGTGCCGAATTTGCATGGAGTGGAGAGCTTGAGACTTATCTATTTGTTAATAAGGATAATTTAGTAGAAAGCATAAAGAAATGTTTTGCTTCTCTTTTTTCTGAAAGAGCTTTATTTTATGCTAAACGTGCTAATATAAGTAGAGACAAATTGAGAGTGGCTGTTATTGTGCAAAAACAAGTTGAATCCCGATTTGCTGGTGTTGCTTTTTCTAATAATCCAATAAATGGTGAAAATGAGATTGTAATTGAAGTAGTTGATGGTCAAGGGGAACGCCTAGTTTCAGGAGAAATTATTCCTGATAGATATGTGTATTCATATGATGGAATATTACAGGATAATAAAATTCAGCAATCGAATATTCATATTACAGAATATCATTTGGATAATTTATTGCAAAACGTTAGAAAATTAAAAGAATTTTATAATTTCCCTGTGGATATTGAATGGGCAATAGAAAAAGATAGTTTATTTATCTTACAATGTAGACCTATAACAACTATTGCTAATAAAAACAAGATAAATGACCTATTAACGAAACTATTACCTGCATCAAAGTGGAATTTTGATACCCAAGCAGCTTTTAATTACATGTTTATGCATTCTATGATGAGTGCGTCTGATAAAAAACTTCATGAAAAAGTTTTTGGATTTTATCGTCAGATTGAAGATTGCTTGCGAGTAAATGGACAAGTGTACAAATTAAAGTGTGCAAAAGATTATTTGAATATGACTATTTCGGATAAAATAGCAGTTGAACCGGATTTTTTAACGCATTTTGCAAAACTTTGGGATGATGTAGCAAAATGGGAGGAAAAATATGTTGATTATTTATTATCAATTGAATGGCAAACTGTTTCCACTGATGTTTTAATTAATGAGACTAAAATATTTGCAGAAAAATATAAGTGTTCACTTGTTTATGCCTATTATTTTATTGATGATTTCTTAGAAGAAAAATTTATTGCATTACTAAAAAAAGAGTATGGCTTTTCGCAAAGACAGTGCAAGGAAATATTTAATGATATAGCATCATGCTCTAATGATTTTGGCGCATTATCTTACAGTGAAGAACCTATAGATTTATTAAAAATAGCAATAAGAATGCAAAATGGAGAAAGTATATCCGAATTATTAGATAATCATATTTCTAAATATGGGTGGATGCTTGCGCCTGTGGAGCGAGAGTTTAAGATATTTGAAAAAAAACACTATGAGAAGCGCATAAAGGACTGGATAAAAGAAGGGAATGTTCCTGATAGATTAAATAATATATTATCTAGTAGAAAACAAAATGACACTCGCTTTCATGACACAGTTGAAAAATATCATTTTACAGAAGAATTAATTTGTTTGGCAAATAGTATTCGTACATTTATTTATTATCGTACATTTTTGACAGAACATACGGATTGGCTTTTTTTCAATGGACGAACAACGATATTGCGTGAAATTGCGCGACGAGAAGAAATTGCTGAAAATGATTTGGTAATGCTTTCACTTGATGAGGTTGTGTCATATTTGGAAAAGAAAATTTCCAAAGAAAAAATTCAGTTACTTGCACAGAGTCGCTCACAGTATTATGCAATTATTTATATTTCAGATGAATTAATTACATTTGAAGGAGAAGATGCACTTGCTATAGAACATGGTTTTGTACCATATTTTTTGGAAAGCCAAAAGAAGATGCCGTCTCAGGATGCAAGTAGTTATGAGAGATCCAGTGGCACATTTGTTGAAGGAACAATATGCTATCCTGGTCGTGTTGTTGGGAAGGTAAAAATAGTAAAAACGCTTTCTGATTGTGATAAGGTTCAAAAAGGTGATATTTTGGTTGCCAACATGACAACACCCAATTTTATTTCGGCTATGGAGAGAGCATCAGGTTTTGTTACTGATCAAGGCGGTATAACTTGCCACGCAGCTATTTTATCGCGGGAGATGAGGATTCCATGTATAGTAGGGACATCAATTGCAACAAGAGTTTTCCATGACGAGGACGAGGTAGAGGTGGATGCATATTTGGGAATAGTACGTTTATCGAATAAATGATAGTTTCTATGATTAATACGATTTTTAATGGCAAATTAGTGTATCTTTTACACCTACGATGAAAATATTTGCACAGCAATATTTAAAATTAGAGTCAGATGTTATTTTTTACAAACAATTATGATGTAAATAAAAGAGTTAGGAAGGTATTAAGCCAAATACATTTTTTGAATATGGGAGGTCGGGTATAGGATATTAATATAATGTAATGATAACTAAATTTTGCACTTGAAAATAACTGGTGTTGAAGCTGATTCAACAGCCGGTTATTTTTACTTTACTACAAGATGAATCTATCAGAAAAAAGGTAAATCGTAAACGAAATACAATCTAACGAAATTTGGGCTATAAGTCGTTCAAAGATGTTCCTATAGCATGTTTAAAATGAAAATGTGACAGTTTAATCTTTCGTGAATTTAGTAATTATAAATTTTTGTTATGGGGTTGGGGAGTATTCACTAAAAGTTGTGACCAGAGAGTTTTTGCATATTCGTCGCATATTTAGACATAAACTTGGATTATGCTTTAGAGGCATGGTAAAGAAGTCAAAATAGACATTAGACACTACACAAGGACGGGGGTAAAATAAAGTTGGAGCTGAATTTATGTCTGGACTTAACCTTTGGGTATACACAGAATAACTATTTAGGAGATTCCTTATTGGTGGATTCGGGGATATAATGAAAGCGAAAAAATAAAATTTTTTTAGTCCTTACTTGACAGAAGAATTCCCCAACTGGTGGTATGGTATGCCTATGGTAATGTACAGCTTTTTTGACGAGTATGACTTCAGTGGAAAAACAGTGATCCCCTTCTGTACTTCCGGCGGCAGTGCATTCTCGGATGCGATTGATGAAATTAAGGATATGGAGCCGGATGCAATCATTCTTGACGGACTTCATATTGGTGGTTCCAGTATAACCGATGCGGAAAGCAGAGTGAGCGAATGGGTGCAGGAACTCGGTTTATCTAAATGATGCGAAAGGACAAATGACTCATGAAACTAAAAATGAAAATAAAGATGGGAATTGATTTCCTGATGACAGTGCTGTTACTTTGTCTGATGGCATATCAAATCACCGGGCAGGAGCTTCATGAGTGGTTTGGTGCCGGGATGCTGATACTGTTCATCGTGCATAACATTCTCAATATTCGGTGGTATGGCAATCTGTTTAAAGGAAAATACAAGTTGCTGCGTATTGTACAGACAATTGTTAATATCAGTGTACTCATTTCCATGCTCTGCCTTGGATATAGCGGAATCGTTATGTCCCGTCATGTGTTTGCGGCGCTTCCCATTCACGGGTCGATGGCAACTGCAAGAAGTATGCACATGGCAGCCTCCTATTGGGGATTTGTACTGATGAGCATCCATTTGGGAATGCATTGGGGAATGATCGTGGGAATGTTCCGCAGGCTTTTGAAAGGCAGGAAATTGCCGGGGGCGGCGGTGTGGGGGCTGCGGCTGGCCGCCGCCGTGATCGCCGGATATGGGTTGTTCTGCTTTATCCAAAAGGACATTGTTTCTTATATGTTCCTGAAAAATCAATTTGTATTTTTTGATTTTGAACAAAGCGCAATATCCGTATTCGCAGAGTACATTGCGATGATGGGATTCTGGATTTTTGTCAGCTTTTATATAATCCGGGGAATCGGGAAGATTTCCGGTAAACACTCGAAAGGGCAGAGGAAAAGGCATGAGTCAGCATACAGAATTGTTTTCAAATAAAGCATTAAAAGAGATGATTGTTCCACTTTTTTTAGAGCAGTTGCTGGTCATGCTTGTGGGACTGGCAGATACATTGGTGGTCAGCTATGCCGGAGAAGCAGCAGTTTCAGGCGTTTCTCTGGTAAACCAGTTCAACACGATTTTTATTTACCTGTTTACGGCGCTGGCATCCGGCGGAGCGGTGGTAATCAGCCAGTATATTGGCAGAAAGGCAATGGATGCCGCAGGGGAATCTGCGAGCCAGCTTTTGCTGTTCTCCGTGATTTTTTCCGCATTGGTTTCGTCACTTGTGCTAATTGGGAATGAGGGAATGCTTCGTATGATGTTTGGAAAAGTGGAAAGCGATGTGATGCAAGCCTGCATTACTTATCTTAGAATTTCCGCCTATTCCTACCCGGCTTTGGCGGTTTATAACGCCGGAGCCGCGCTTTTCCGCAGCATGGGAAAAACCAGCGTAACCATGTATCTGTCGGTGGCATCCAATATCATCAATGTCATTGGCAACCTGATCGGCGTGTTTGTGCTGCACGCAGGCGTTGCCGGTGTCGCCTGGTCTTCCCTGATTGCCCGGATATTTTCGGCTGTGGTTATCACAGTGCTTTGCTTCCGTAAGAAAAATGAGGTAATCTATGCGTACAAATGGATTTTTCAGTGGAACGGAGCGCTTATGCGGCACATTTTAAGGATTGCCATTCCGAATGGGCTGGAAAACGGCGTTTTCCAGTTGGTAAAGGTGGTCTTGAGCAGTATTGTGGCGCTTTTTGGTACTTATCAGATTGCCGCAAACGGCGTGGCGCAGAGTATCTGGTCTTTGGCTGCTTTGGCGGGTGTTGCTATGGGACCGGTGTTTATCACAGTCATTGGGCAGTGTATGGGAAACAGGGATATACAGGCTGCAGAAATCTATTTTCAGAAATTGACGAAGATCACGCTGCTGCTTTCGTCGGTATGGAATTTTCTGATTTTCCTGCTGACTCCCTTATTTATGAGATTTTATGCGTTAGAGCCGGACACAAAGCAGCTTGTAATCTGGCTGGTTCTGCTCCATAATCTGTTCAATGCCATTGCCTATCCTTTTTCCGGTGCGCTCAGCAATGGGCTGCGGGCCGCAGGCGATGTGAAGTTCACCATGTATGTTTCGGTTATATCCACCATAGCGGTGCGTTTATTGCTGTCCTGGCTTTTAGGGGTTGTCCTGCAAATGGGCGTCATAGGAATTGCGATTGCAATGGTCAGTGACTGGGTCATCCGGGCGGTTATTTTCTTCTGGAGACAGAAGTCCGGAAAGTGGAAAACTTTTCAGGTAATATAATTTTTATTCACAGTTCAGCCAGCATGAATGAAAGGGCAAAAATCGTGCTTGCACAAATTTTTGTCCCTTGATTCATGCTGAGGGAGCGCCATTTTATGAGCAAGAAAATTTTAGTGGCGTATTTTTCAGCGAGCGGTGTAACTGCAACACCAATTTCCTTTTTACATCAACAGTTGGGCGAGTGTTTTGTAGTTCCACAACATATAATAAGAAGCTGCAGAATGGCTGGGAGAATATCCGATAGGGCATCCTTTCGTAGATGATGAACTTTTGGGAAGAATAGGTTTGCGGATGACGCGCTTTGATAATTACAATATCTTTTACCACTATGACAGCGAAGATGACGTTATACATAATCAGAATTTTATATAACAAGGCTGATTGGCAGAACTTTCTTCTGCCTATTTGGATTTCGGAAAATCTATCCGAAAAAGCAAAACTATGGTACAATTGCAAGTAGCAATGTGTGACATTCGTATTGCAAAAAATATCATAAAAGCGTACGATGCAGGGAATTAGTGATGAAAATGGAGGTGGCATGAGGTATGTGCGGCTGGATGAATATCTGCTTGGAAAAGCAGGTGTGACAAAGGATTTACAAAAAGATTGGAATTGGATTCGATATCAAATTGGCGGAAAGAGGTTCGCGGCAGTTTGTTTGAAAGGAAATGATGAACCATATTATATTACATGAAAGCCGGAGCCATCTGAGGGAGATTTCCTGCGTCAGCTGTATGAGGATATTATATGAATAAAATGCATTGGAATTTGATAAAACCGGATGGAAACGTGCCAGATGACTTGGTTAAAGATTTACTGGATAAATCATATCATTTGGTGCTTAACGGGTTCAGTAAAAAGAAACAGAAAGAAATTTTAGAAAGCTGATAAACGATTGGGAGATGATTAAGATGGCATTTGATTATAAAAAAGAATATAAAGAGTTTTATATGCCGAAAAAGAAACCGGAACTGGTGGAAGTGCCGGAGATGAAATTTATTGCAGTAAGGGGAAAAGGAAACCCTAATGAGGAGGATGGTGCATACAAAAAGGCAATAGGTCTGTTGTATGGAATTGCTTTTACCATCAAGATGAGTAAAATGGGAGATCATAAAATTGACGGATATTTTGATTATGTAGTACCGCCGCTGGAAGGATTCTGGTGGCAGGAAGGTGTTATAGGCGTGGATTACAGCCGAAAAGAGGATTTTTGCTGGATATCACTAATCAGGCTGCCGGATTTCGTGATGGAAGAGGACTTTCAGTGGGCTGTCGATGAAGCACAAAGAAAGAAAAAACAGGATTATTCAAAGGTAGAATTCCTAACAATCTCCGAAGGCTTATGTGTACAGTGCATGCACATAGGAGCCTATGATGATGAACCTGCCACGATTGGAGTGATGGATCAGTTTATCCGGGAACAAGGTTATGAAAATGACTTTTCAGAGACGAGAATGCACCATGAGATTTATTTGTCAGATGCAAGGCGTGTCGTTCCGGAGAAGTTAAAGACCGTCATAAGACATCCAATTAAAAAGGCAGAAAAGTAAAACAAACAGAACAAATTATGCCATGCGGGAGCATAGAGATACTCTGGTAGAGGAATCCTTGGATAACAGTATCGAAATGGTAATCAGGCTGTTGGAAGTTTATATTTCAGGAAAGGGAAAATTACTGTGAATTGGTTAAGGACTATTTTAGACGGGGTTATTATAGGTATCGCTTTTAATGGAGTCGTTGCCTTTGTCTGGCTGCTGGAACCAATCGGGTTCTCTGTGATGCTGCCAAAGGGCATCAATACACCGCTTAAGAAGCTGACGAGAGCACAGATCAAGCCAATCAGGCTCATGGAATTTATACTGTATCCGATTTTGCTGGCATATATCATAATTAGTACCTATGAAGCAGGCGTGAACGGATTCTGGAATTTGTTTTTCACGGCATTCATTGAAAACCTTTTCTGGAATTTCGGGGATTTTTTCCTGCTGGATTGGCTGCTTCGCGCCAAGTATACGGACCGGCTTATGGTGCCCGGAACAGAAGGCAGCGAATTGTGGAAAACCGGGCCGTGGATGAAGAAATTTGGAATTGTTGACCATTGGATAAAAGGGCCGATTTGCTGCGCTGTGCCGGGTCTGATCTGCTCCGGCATTGGAATGCTTATAAGATAACTATCATGCCGTTCTGGTTACATACGATGGATTTAATCCGTCAGAGCCGGAAACGGACTTTAAGTCGGTTGTGGCTGAGGCAAAACGATAGGGGGATTATATCGTAGAAAATTATGGTGGGAAAATTGATATTTTATATGGAGTCTCATTTGGATGCAGGAGGAGAATGATATGATTCGTACAATGACGATTGATGAATATGAAGCTGTATTTGACCTTTGGATTAACACACCTAATATGGGACTTCGTGGTCTTGACGATTCCAAAGAAGGAATTGCTGTGTTCTTGAAACGCAATCCCGAAACCTGCTTTGTTGCTGTTGACGGTGAAGCAGTTGTCGGTGCTATTCTCTGTGGACACGATGGCAGACGGGGATATGTTTATCATACCGTTGTCCATTATAACTACAGAAATCAAGGTATTGGAACAGCGCTTGTAAATGCCGCCGTTGCTGCCTTGCAGAAGGAAGGTATTACCCGTGTATGTCTCAATGTAATGGAAAGTAACGAGGACGGAAAACACTTCTGGACAAACCACGGTTGGGAGAAGAAGGATTTCCTCGGATTTTACAGTAAATCTATTACGGAAAAAGAAAATTTGCCTTTGTTTGAGACAGAGAAAAGGGGTTAAGTATGACAGTTTGATAAATGTTATTCGGCGATTATAAAGCAGCTGGACGATACATTCTCCAAAGGGGAGCAGGATGCGGTCATGAGCGGCAACATCGCCATGCCGTTTTGTTGGCTTGAGTGGCGGAACCTTCTTAGAGAAAAACAGATTGCGATGACGAGTCGGAAAATATGGAGGAGAAAGCACGAAGCGTCTGACTGCAAAAGCAAAACTGGAAGTGAGGTGGGGGGTATGATTATTTGCCAAATCATTCCAAACCCTATGTCGATAAGAAGGATAAAAATGGACAATGGGGACGGCAGGAATTGTCATGAAATGAGAAAGCGGTGATTTGAATGTATCATAAACGAAAAATAATAATCAGTTCCCTGCTGTGCGGTATCCTGGGATGTTTCTGCTTCGGTGCCGGTGATTGGCTGATGATCTATGGGGACACGACGTACAGGGGAAGCTTATCCTGGCTGACGGTGGGCGCAGCTGTGATTGCACCCTGGCGGAACGCTCTTGCCATGGCATTGGCATTTCCCGGTATTCTTTTCTATGGTATTGCTTTGTTTGCCATTGCGGGCTTTTTGAAAGAAGAGAGACAACGAAAAGTATATCATTATCTGACGGCGTTTGGCCTCACGCCATGGTTATGTCTGCACCTGTTTTATATCATGATTTTATACGGGTTTGCCTGGATGTCCGGCAATGGTTATTCAGCAGCAGCCCTCCCGGTATCAGAGGCGCTGTTTGCACACTTATCCTGGCTCGTCATCGCAAGTGAAGTACTGATGCTTCCGCCGTATCTCTATTGGTTTTGGATGCTGGTGCGGGGGAAGAGTATTTTCCCCAGGAAAATGGCATTGTCAAATCCGCTGGTATTTTATGTTCTGTTGAAGCTGGTAACGATGCTGATGCCGGACTGCGCCTTTCGGCTTGCCTTTACCAACGGGCTGATGAGTGAGAGTATGATGATTTGGTTTGCGATTATGGCATTGTGGAGCGCTCGTCGCCGGGAAAAGCAAATCCAAGGAAATGGAGAGTAAGGAACATGGAAAAAGTAAATATTCAAGGCGTATCGGAGACCATGCTGCAGACATTGTTTGCCCGGGCCGCCTATTCTCAGAAGAAGGAACACAAATTCTATGATAAAAAGGCTATAGAGATTGTAAAGCAGTTGGACTATGACTTCTCCAAAGCAGAGGAGGATGCGGTCATGAGCAGCGGCGTCATCGCCCGTACCATCTTGTTTGATCGGATGGTGGGCGCTTTCTTAGAGGAAAACCCGGATGCAGCCATTATTAATATTGCCTGCGGTCTGGATACACGGGTCTATCGGCTGGATAATGGACAGGTCCGCTGGTACAATCTGGATTTGCCGGAGGTCATCGATATCCGGCGGCGCTTTCTGGAAGAGCAGGGGCGTATCTCCATGATCGCCAAATCCGCTATGGATGAGAGTTGGGCATCAGAAATTGAGAATCCGACGGGCAGAGTGCTTGTGGTGATTGAGGGTCTGGTCATGTACCTGACTGAGACGGATGTAAAGAAAATTCTTTCCATTATATGCAGGCGGTTTGAACATGCAGATATTATTATGGAGACCATGAATCCCTTTATCATGCGGCATATGAAGGAGAAATCTATTGAAGCCAGTAAGGCTCGATTTACCTGGGGCGTGAAAAGCGGCAGGGAGCTGGAGCGTATGGCACCGGAACTTACCTGGATAAAGGATATAAGCTTAGTGGAAGGGATGAAAGAGCTGTACCCGGTTTATCAGGTGCTTGGGCGGATACGGCCTGTCAAAAACATCTCCAACAAGCTGGTAATACTGAGAAAATAGGCTGGAAGCGATTCGGTATGAAAACCTGCCCCATGTGGAAGCGACTGCATGAGCAAAGAAATTACAGGATAGGCGGTGTCCGTTGCATATATCAATCCCATTATAATATTAAAATGGCGCAAGGCATATAGTGAAAGCTATGTGCTTTTTTCGTGGAAAGGAAAATGAATGTGCCGGAACTGTTACTGCTGCATGCCGGAATTGTCACATTAAAATTGACATTTGCGGTGAATCGTCATATGATAAGAATTAATGATGAAATAAAGGAGAATCAAATGAAAAAGGTTTTTATTGATGGAAGTGAAGGAACGACGGGGCTGCGTATTTTTGAGCGCTTTGAAGGGAGAGATGATATCGAAATACTTAAAATTCCGTCAGAGCTGAGAAAAGAGCCGGATGAAATCAGAAAATATATCAATGCTTCCGATATTACATTTTTGTGCCTGCCTGATGCGGCTGCAAGAGAGGCAGTGGCGATGGTAGAGAACGACAACACAATTATTATTGATACATCGACAGCGCACCGGACGGAGGCAGGCTGGGCATATGGTTATCCGGAGCTGTCTGCTGCGCATAGAGAGGCTGTCCGGACAGGGAAACGTATCGCAGTACCGGGATGTTATGCGACAGGCTTTATCACCGCAGCATATCCGATGGTGGCAGAGGGAATCCTTCCGAAAGATTATCCGGTATCGGCATTTGCAATGTCCGGCTACAGCGGAGCAGGCAAAAAGACGATAGCAGTTTATGAGGCTTCGGAAAGGGATAAGGAGCTGGACGCTCCCAGAGAATATGCACTTACCCAGAACCATAAACATTTAAAGGAAATGCAGAAGATTACAGGTCTTGATAAGATGCCGTTATTTTCACCGATTATCTGTGATTATTACAGCGGCATGATTGTTACCTTACCCTTTTACACAGATATGCTGAACGGAAAGCCCGCGCCTGAGAAGGTGCATGAAATGTTTGCAAAGTACTATGCAGGAGAACAGTTTATTAAGGTGATGCCTTTTGGAAAGGAAGCGGATTACAACGGCTTTCTGGCAGGAAATGCATGCTCCGGTTGGGACGGCATAGAAATCTATGTAACAGGAAATGAGGACAGGCTGTTAGTCAGCACACGTTTTGATAACCTCGGAAAAGGCGCTTCCGGTGCAGCAGTGCAGTGTCTCAACATTATTCTTGGCTGTGACGAGAACAAAGGATTAGTGTTATAAAGGGATTTAGGCTATGATTCATTTACCGCAAGATTTTGCAATCAGAATGCAGGATATGCTTCAGGAAGCGTATCCTGCTTTCCTGCTTAGTTATGAACAGGAGAACTATCAGGCGCTCAGAGTCAACACGTTAAAAGGCACGGCAGATGCTTTTTTAAAGCTTGCTCCCTTTCCTGATTTAAAGAAAATTCCGTGGGAGGAGCAGGGCTTTTATTATGAGCGCAGCAGTCAGCCGGGGAAGCATCCGCTTCATGAGGCAGGCGCTTATTACATACAGGAGCCAAGTGCCATGGCACCGGCCGCTTACATGGAGGCAAAGCCGGGGGAGCGTATTCTTGACCTGTGTGCGGCACCCGGAGGAAAGACAACGCAGCTTGCTTCTTATATGCAGAATGAAGGACTTCTTGTGTGCAATGAGATTCATCCTGCAAGAGCAAAAATTTTGTCTGAAAATGTAGAACGCATGGGAATACGAAATGCACTTGTCACCAATGAAACGCCGCAGCATTTGTCAGAGCTGTTTGATGGATATTTTGACAGGGTTCTGGCAGATGCTCCCTGCTCCGGAGAGGGGATGTTCCGCAAAAATGAAGAGGCATGCGGCGAATGGAGCCTCGAAAATGTCCGTCTTTGTGCGGCCAGACAGGACGAGATTCTTGATTGTGCAGACCGTATGCTCCGGCAGGGCGGAAGGCTGGTGTATTCGACCTGCACCTTTGCGCCTGCTGAAAATGAAGGAAGCATTGCGCGGTTTATGGAGCGGCACCCGGAGTATCGGATTTTGGAGATTCCTAAATATGACGGAATGTCGTCGGGCGTTCCCGATTGGGCTTATTATGGGGAGCAGGACCACAGTGGTTCCGGAATATTTGATACAGCACAGCTGACACGCACGATTCGGCTGTTTCCGCACCTGATAAAAGGAGAAGGACATTATCTTGCCGTACTGGAAAAACAGGGCGGGGATTGGGATGGATATCGGAACTTTCCTGTTCATGGCATACAAAAAGGAATTTCAGTAAAGGAAGTAAAAGAATTTGAGCAATTTCAGAAGGAAACACTGGCAATTGACCTTGTGAAGGGACAAGAGGACTGCCTGCTTCGGTTCGGTGACCAGCTTTATCTGATGCCAAAGGATATGCCGTCAATCAATAAGCTCAAGGTATTAAGGGCAGGTCTTCATCTGGGAACCCTTAAGAAAAACAGGTTTGAGCCGTCACATGCCTTGGCGCTTGCATTGAAAAAGGAAGATGTACAACGTTCTGCGGAGCTGGAAGATGCCGCCACCGCGCGTGCGTACCTGAATGGAATGACTTGGAATTATAACGGTGAAAAGGGCTGGCATCTGATAACTTACCAGGGCTACAGTATCGGTTGGGGAAAGCTGGCAGGACAGGTCATGAAAAATCATTATCCGAAAGGATTAAGGAAGTAAGACAAATGAAACATTCAAAAACGGCATTAAATCTTACACAAGGCAAGCCGGTTCAGCTGATTTTACTGTTTGCGATTCCGGTGTTTTTAGGAAATCTTTTTCAGATTTTATATAGCCTTGTGGATACGAAGATTGTAGGGAGTATTTTAGGGGAGACAGCGCTTGCAGCAGTAGGCTCCGTGACAATCCTGTATACATTACTGACTGGATTTTTTAATGGGCTGAGTCTCGGCTTTAGCGTGATAACTGCACGATTTTACGGAAGCGGTGACGAGAAGGAATTAAAGAAAAGCGTGGCAGGCTCCATTCTGCTTGGTTTTATAACAGCGGCTATTATCATATTTCTTGTCGCAGCGTTTTTGAAACCGATTCTGTCACTTTTGAATGTGCCGGCACAGCAGCTTGATATGGCAGCGGATTATATTACCCTGCTGGTGTGGGGAATGTTCGTGACGCTTGCATATAATCTCTGTGCAAACATGCTGCGCGCAATCGGTGACTCACTCACGCCGTTAATCTTTTTGATAATAGCAGCAGCAACCAATGTGGCGCTGGATTATCTGCTGATTCTGAATTTTGATATGGGCGTAAAGGGTGCAGCGGCTGCAACGCTTGTCTCACAGCTCTTGTCGGTAGTTCTGTGCCTGATTCGGATTTATAAGGCCTTTCCGATACTGCATGTTTCCGCGCAGGATTTTGTGCTCACAAAGAGCCGGATTTTTTCCATGTATGAAAGCGGTCTTTCCATGGGTTTGATGTCAAGCCTTGTCAATTTTGGAACGCTCGTGCTGCAAAGCGGTATCAATCAGCTTGGAACCAATATCATTGTGGCGCATACCGCAGCGCGCAAGGTATGTGAGATATGGGGACTGCCTGTAAGCGTGCTTGGTTCATCCATGGCGACATATTGCGGACAAAATTATGGCGCAGGCAAATACGACAGGATTCGTCAGGGAATCAGAGCTGTGCTGATATTGGGCGGCATATGGGATTTGATTGTTTTGATTCTTGCGCATACGATATCACCTTATCTCATCAGTTTTATCGCAAGCTCTCAAAATGAAGAAATTATATACTGGGGCACGATATATCTGCGAATTGACATGTCATTTCTTCTGGTATGCCTGTTTATCGTGATATTGAGAAATTCCATGCAGGGATTTGGAGATTACAAAACACCGATTTTGTCAAGCTCTATTGAGCTTGTCGGCAAGCTTGTCTTTACGTTTGTATTTGTACGGCTGTTTGGTTACTGGGGGATTATCTGGACCGAGCCTGTAATCTGGTTTCTGATGGTGATACCGCTGATTGTCATGACGCTTAAGAATCCGATATTCCGCAAGCATGGAGAAGCAGAGCGGTCAGGCTGAGCCGGTGCAGAGACAGGACTAATGACTTGTCATTCCTCCGCCTTGCATAGGAAACAATCATTCTGCGTCAATGTATCAGAAGCTTATTATTCGTTGTACTAGAATTGACATAAATTTTAGTGACGTTTTCAGAGAAAGGATTTATAATAAAAGACAGGAGAATGCAAAATGAATAAAAAATATGAGATTGATATGTGCAGTGGCTCCGTGTTTCAAAAAATGCTCTTTTTTGCGATACCGCTTATGTGCTCAAGTATTCTTCAACTGCTGTTTAATGCGGCTGATATTGTGGTTGTGGGGCGCTTTGCAGGTGACAATGCTCTGGCGGCAGTAGGTTCCAATACCGCGCTGATTAATTTACTGACAAACCTTTTTGTGGGACTGTCAATCGGCAGCAATGTACTGACAGCACAGTACTATGGTGCGAAAAAGCCTGCCGATTTGAAGGAGACGGTACATACGTCGATGCTGCTGAGCATTTGCAGCGGTGTCATCCTTACTGTAGTCGGCATTATCAGCGCACGCTGGCTTTTGGAGCTGATGCAGGCTCCGCCTGAGGTGTTAAGCCTTGCAGTTTTATACCTGAGAATTTACTTTTTGGGTATGACTTCCACGATGGTGTATAATTTCGGAAGCGCCATTCTGCGTGCGGTCGGAGATACCAAACGTCCGCTGTATTATCTTTTGGGAGCAGGCATCGTAAATGTGATTTTGAACCTGTTCTTTGTCATTGTGTTAAAAATGGGGGTTGCAGGAGTCGGTGCGGCAACTGTGATTTCGCAGACGATTTCAGCGATACTGGTGGTACGCTGTTTGATGAAGGAGCAGGGCGGAATTCATCTGGAGCTTAAGGAGCTTGCCATCTCGAAGGAAAAGCTGGGCAAAATCATGCGAATCGGTCTTCCGGCGGGGTTCCAGGGAACTGTGTTTTCCCTGTCAAATGTCGTGATTCAGTCTGCTGTCAATTCATTTGGAGCGATAGCGGTTGCAGGAAATTCGGCGGCTTCGAATATTGAAGGCTTTGTGTATATGGCGATGAATGCCTTTTATCAGGCAACGATATCCTTCACAAGTCAGAACTACGGTGCAAGGGAATACAAGCGCATTTACAAAATCCTGCTGGCAGGAGAGCTTTATGTTGTTGCAACAGGTATTCTGCTTGGCAATCTGGCAGTATTTTTCGGAGAGGAATTACTTGGAATCTATTCGTCCAGTCCGGACGTAATTACGGCAGGTATGTCCCGATTAAAGATTATCTGCACCGTGTATGCACTGTGCGGCATTATGGATGTGCTGGTCGGAGCATTAAGAGGGATTGGATATTCTGTCATACCGATGATTGTGTCGCTGATAGGCGCCTGCGGACTGCGGCTTTTGTGGATTGCTACGGTATTTCAGATACCGCAGTATCACAGCCTGACTATGGTTTATCTTTCCTATCCGATTACATGGCTGATTACGCTTACTGTACATGCAGTTACCTTTGCGTTAGCGGCACGTAAGGTACTCAGAGCGGAGCACGCATAATGATTGCTGTTTTCATGATTGGTATGCAGTCTTCTGCATACTGATGTTCAGCCTGTTTTTTGCATGATATCCATGAAAATTTCTTGAAGGACCATATATGGCCTGAAACGAAGATTCAAATTTTGTAATATGAAAACAATATGTAAGAATTGTTTGATTATAACAGTTCAGACAGGTCTGCGTATTGACCAGGCATGCGCCCGGTACAGAGTGACTGGCAATGGCCGGGGATACGAACAGTTTTGACTTGTCTGTACTGTTGCGTTTGATTTACAGAGTTTGTATCGGGGTGAATTTGATTGAAAGCACAGGAAGCTGTCGTGCTCAGGATAAGGGGTTTGTGTAAAGACAAAAATATGAAAATATCCCAGTTGGCATATGCAGCAGGAATGCCGCCTTCAACGCTTAAGAACATTATGAAAGGAAACAGTAAGAATACAGGAATTGTCACGATAAAGATGATTTGTGACGGATTGGAGGTCTCGCTGGATGATTTCTTTCATTGTGGGCTGTTTAGGGATTTGGAACAGGAAATTGATTAGAGACAAAGGGATTGCATCAGACAGGTATTATGAAAAGAAATGTATTGATTATAGAGGATAATGAAGCTTGCAGAGATGCACTGGCAGAGATAACACGACGATGTGAAGCTGCCGGTGCTGTTTTTTGTGCAGGGAGCAGTGCTGCTGCTTACAGATATGCGTTGGAAGAAACGATTCATCTGTTTTTGGTGGATATTATTTTGGAACCGGAAAACCCGGGAGATATATCGGGGCTGATTTTTGCGGAGAAAATAAGAGGAATTGAGCGGTACAAATATACACCGATTATTTTTGTGACAAGCCTGATTGACGAGAAGCTGATTGCATACCAGAAGCTGTACTGCTCGAGTTACATTGAAAAGCCGATAGACCCTGTAAGAGTGGAGTGCGAGATTGCGAGGGCATTGGGACAGCCTGTCGGGCAGGAGAGGGAAAGCGGCTCCGGTTTTTATTATTACCGCAAGGATGGCGTCATATACGGCTTGGAGACGGAGGCGATTATTTATATAGAATCTTCTTTCAGGCGTCTGCTGGTGTACACGACAGAGCAGACTGTGGAAATGGCATATAAGCCGCTGAGAGCAGTGATGGACAAGCTTCCGAACCGTTATTTTGCACAGTGCAGTAAAAATGTGATTGTAAATAAAAAATATATTAAGAATATTGATAAGGCAAACCGTTATATTACTTTAAAAGATGGCAGGCAGATTGAAATAGGGAGCTGTAAGCGAAAGAGTTTTTTGGAAGAATTGTAAGAAGAAAAACGAACAAATGGTTGCAAATAGAACAAATGTGTGATATTATAAAGGCGAACAGAGATTTGGAAAAACTGTTCGCCTTTATAATTTGCTCTCTGTTCGAATTGATTCAGGCTGGTGAAAGGGATTTTGATATGGACTACATTGCGCAGAATGCTCACTGCAGCAGTTTGACTGATAAAAAAATGAATATAGCGCTTCACGAAACTTCCACGCAGACAATTATGGACAAACTTGCGATATTGACAGATGCCGCCAAATATGATGTGGCATGTACCAGCTCCGGTGTTGACAGAAAAGGCAACGGGCGCGATATGGGAAGCTGTGTGGCGGCAGGGATTTGCCACAGCTTTTCAGCAGACGGCAGGTGCATTTCCCTGCTCAAGATTCTGATGTCAAATGAATGTGCCTATGACTGCAAATATTGCGTTAACCGACGCAGCAATGACGTGCCGAGAGCAACGTTTACCCCCGATGAAATCTGCGAGCTGACTATGAATTTTTACAAAAGAAATTATATTGAAGGATTATTTTTAAGTTCCGGTATCATCAACAATCCAAGCTATACCATGGAGCTTATTTATCAGACTTTATATAAACTCAGAAATGTATATCGTTTTCGCGGTTATGTGCATGTGAAAGGGATACCGGGGGCAGATCCAATGCTGATACAGCAGGTTGGCTATCTGGCGGACCGTATGAGCGTCAATCTTGAGCTTCCGACAGCAGAGGGGTTAGAGAAGCTCGCACCCAATAAGCACAGAAAGACAATTCTGGCCCCCATGCGTCAGATACAAAACGGAATTGCTCAGGGAAAACGGGAGCTTGCGCTTTACAAAAATGCACCGTCCTTTGTGCCGGCAGGGCAGTCCACACAGATGATTATAGGCGCGACCCCGGAGAGTGATTACCAGATTATGACTGTCGCAGAGGGACTTTATGACAAATTCGGCATGAAGAGGGTATTTTACTCGGCTTATGTCGGGGTTAACGAAGATAAGGCGCTTCCTTCTATACAGACTGCTTCTCCGCTTCTTCGGGAACACAGATTATATCAGGCGGACTGGCTTCTTCGGTTTTATCAGTTCCGGGTAGATGAGCTGTTAAATGAAAAGCATCAGAATTTCAATATACTGCTCGACCCGAAATGTGACTGGGCGCTGCAGCATCTTGAGCAGTTTCCCGTAGAAATCAACCGGGCGGACTACCGGATGCTTCTGCGCGTGCCGGGAATCGGAGTAAAGAGTGCGCAGCGGATTTGCAAGGCAAGGCGAAGCGGTGCGCTGGATTTTGACCATCTTAAGAAAATCGGCGTCGTTTTAAAGCGTGCATTGTATTTTATTACCTGCAGCGGAAAGATGATGTACCGCACAAAACTGGAAGAGGATTATATCACAAGAAATTTACTGGCTGAGCATGAGAAGCTTCCATTTGACAAGGACGGTATGACTTATAAACAATTGACGCTGTTTGATGATGCACAGGAGAATGTAAGCTTGTTTACGGGCTGCCGTGAAGAAGCTGACGGAGAAAGCATGCAGCGCTTTGACAGTTTGATGAGGAGACAGGTATAAGGGAGAAGGAAACATATGGAAGAGTATGTATTGGTCTGTGAGGACAGTATGGAAGGGATTCTGACAGGTGTTTACGAAGCGTACCAGTTGAAAAAGGATATGGGGATAGCAAGCCACGACAGCATTCATCTTGCTGTGTCAGAGCCGGATGTGCACAGACTTTTCACAACCTATCGTAAGATAGATGCGGACCGCGAAAAGGCGGAAAAGGTGACGAACACGATGATCAGACAGCTTGGCAGTGAGACATGGTACAGGCTTACCATGGCGATGGCATCCTGCTTTGAGGATAAGGCAGATGCGGTGTATCATACCATTGCTTTGGGACTTCGCACGCATGACAGAAGAATTACGGACAGGCTTCAGGAGAATTGTGTACAGAACGTTTTTCAATATGCCAGAGCATCGGATAACGAGCTGTGTCATCTGAAACAGTTTCTGCGCTTTTCAGAGCTTCAAAACGGAATACTGTTTGCAAAAATGGATGCAAAGCATCATGTGCTGCCCTTTTTGATGCCGCATTTTGCAGAGCGCCTTCCTGCTGAGAATTTTGTGATTTATGATGAAAACCAGCAGATTTACGGATTGCATGCAAGCTTTCAAAAATGGTATATCCTTCAAGGCGCAGATTTTGATGAGGAGCGCCTTGTGTACTCAGAGACTGAGGAGATGTATCAGAAACTTTTCAAACGCTTTTGTGACAGCATTGCAATTGAGGTGCGCATAAATCCCGGCCTTCAGATGAACATGCTGCCGCTTCGGTTCCGGCCTAATATGACAGAGTTTCAAGATCAGGCCGGTGCAACGCTTCATAAATAACAACAGCGCTGCATCAGCCGCCGCCGTCCGGCTTGAAATCAACCGCAAATCTGAGTCTTTCTTCTCAATGATATGCTTTCTATATATTTTCTAAGATACGGATATCAACAGAGGTGTAATTGTATTCCTTTTCAGGAAGCTCTCCTGATGTAAGGTATGCAAAAAGCAGGTCAAGGGGCTTTTTGCCCTGGGTACGCGGCTGCTGACAGATGACAGCGGATAAGGTGCCTTCTTTTAGAAACTGTTCTGTAGTGTCTGCCTTATCAAAGGCGATAACCCGAAGCCTGCCGCTGAGCCCGAGGGCGGATATCGCACGGCAGCCGCCATATACGCCGCCTGCTGCAAAGAACAGTGCATTTATTTCAGGATGTTCTTTTAAAAGCCGTGAAGTCTGCTCATAGCTTTCAATCTCATCATCATGTGTCTCAAGCACGGAGATAATATGCATTTGTTCGGAGTATGGAGCCAGAGCGTCAACGAAGCCTGCTATGCGCTCTGTGTGGCATAAGATATCGGAGGAACCGGTGATAATCCCGATTTGCACATGGCTGCCCGTCATAAGCTTTAAAAGTCCGGCTGCTGTAGCTCCGCTTTTTCGATAGTGGCTGCCTACATAGGCAATTCTTTTGGAGCTTTCAATATCTGTGTTGAATGTAATAACAGGAATGCCCAGTTCAAATAAATCATTGATGCGAAGACGGATACGGCTGTCATTGCAAGGGGCAAGTGCAATGCCGTTTACTTCTTCGCGGACAAGTTCATCGATTGCATTAAGCTGCGCATCAACATGAATGGGAATTTGCCTTACGAGGACGGCACAATTGTAGCCTGCCAAATCCTCTGATTTTTCGTTGATTCCTTTTAACACATCGGCAAAAAAGGGATTATCCGTAGAAAACAGGATTACGCCAAGCTTTAGCTTTTTTTTCTGCGCGGCAAGGGCTAATCCGGCTTTGTTGGGACGGTAGTCAAGTGCCTTTGCAATTTCTCTGATTTTTTCGGCAGTGTCAGAGCTGACAGAGCCTCTATTGTTGAGTACCCGGTCGACAGTTCCGCGGGAAACGCCTGCCAGCGCTGCGATTTCTTTGATTGTAGCCATATAGAACCTCCAATATATCTTTAAGCTTCCTGATAAAACACCCATACAGGCATATTGATTCCGCCGTAAAATCAAGCAGTAAGGCTGAATTGTTACGCTTTGGTGCATAAAACAGGTGTCCGGGGTTTATTAAAATATTATAAAATTGTATATGGGAAAAATCAAGCAAAATGTTGCACGTGCACGCTGGACTGAGCGGGTAAAATTCCGGTACTGTTCACTTGCTGCCGCTCAGACCGGCAATATGTAGAAATGTACAGAATACAATAGGGGATAAACTGTAATCTGAAAGAGAATAGCGAGCTTGTGGCACATTGAACATAAAGCACAATGTAAAATACTATATTTTGACTAAAAATAAAATATTATAAAATATCTGCTTGATTTTTGAAGCGACACACACTATTATTAAAATAGTTACCGGTACGTGCACGTGCACAGTGCTGTGGGACGAGGTGTGATATCAATACAGTCAGGAAATTCCGGCTGGATTTTTAAGGAGGATTTTATCATGAATAATTTACCGCAGGTAAAAGTAGGAATTGTAGCTGTAAGCCGTGACTGCTTTCCGGAGAGCTTATCCGTAAACAGAAGAAAAGCATTGGTGAAAGCATATGCTGATAAATACGGCATGGAGAGTATTTATGAATGTCCGGTATGTATAGTGGAGAGCGAGATACATATGGTACAGGCGCTTGAGGATATTAAGAAGGCAGGCTGTAATGCACTCTGCGTTTATCTTGGAAACTTCGGACCTGAGATTTCAGAGACGCTTCTGGCAAAACATTTTGACGGTCCGGCAATGTTTATCGCTGCAGCCGAGGAGACACAGAATGACCTTGTCGGCGGACGCGGAGATGCGTACTGCGGAATGTTAAATGCAAGCTATAATCTCAAGCTTCGCAATATCAAGGCTTATATTCCTGAGTACCCTGTTGGAACAGCAGAGGAATGTGCAGATATGATCAATGAGTTTCTGCCGATTGCCAGGGCAATCATCGGTCTTTCCGATTTAAAGATTATTTCATTTGGTCCAAGACCGCTCAACTTCCTTGCATGTAATGCACCGATTAAGCAGCTTTACAATCTTGGCGTAGAGATTGAGGAAAATTCAGAGCTTGATTTGTTTGAAGCTTTCAAGAAGCATGAGGGTGATGAGAGAATCCCTGCTAAGATTAAGGAGATGGAGGAGGAGCTTGGTGCAGGCAACTTAAAGCCTGAGGTACTTCCTAAGCTTGCACAGTATGAGCTGACGCTTCTTGACTGGGTAGAGGCACACAAGGGATATCGCAAGTATGTTGCAATTGCTGGAAAGTGCTGGCCGGCATTCCAGACACAGTTTGGCTTTGTTCCCTGCTATGTAAACAGCCGTCTCACAGGTATGGGAATTCCTGTATCCTGCGAGGTTGATATCTATGGCTGCTTAAGTGAGTTTATCGGAACCTGCGTAAGCCAGGATGCAGTTACCCTGCTTGATATCAACAATACTGTACCGGCTGATATGTACAAGGAATCTATAGAAGGTAAGTTTAACTATACGCATAATGATACATTTATGGGCTTCCACTGCGGAAATACCAATACAAAGAAGCTTAGCTTCTGCAATATGAAGTATCAGATGATTATGGCAAGAACACTTCCTGAGGAGGTTACACAGGGTACGCTTGAGGGAGATATTATTCCCGGCGACATCACCTTCTACCGTTTACAGTCTACAGCAGACTGCAGGCTTCGCGCTTACATCGCACAGGGTGAGGTACTTCCTGTTGCTACAAAGTCTTTCGGAAGCATCGGCGTATTTGCAATTCCTGAGATGCAGCGTTTCTATCGCCATGTATTGATTGAGAAGAATTATCCTCACCACGGAGCAGTTGCTTTCGGACACTTTGGAAAGGCGTTGTATGAGGTATTTAAGTATATCGGAGTACCTGTAGAGGACTTAAACTATAACCAGCCTAAGTCCCTTCCATACCCCACAGAGAATCCGTTTGCGTAAATTGTCGGGATGGCAACAGGATCATTTTTAACCTTCTTTGTATGGGTCTGTGCATCAAAAAGCAGCAGTATAGTTACAGAATTAAAAGGCAGATGTCTCAGGACTCTGCCTTTTTTAGAAAGTTCGAAAGAATCAGATGATGGGCTTGCATACAAATCTGTCCATATGTATCCGTGAAGAGACGAATGCGCAAACGTTGGAAAAGAAACAGATAAATCAGCATTTAAATAGTTTGGAGGAGTAAAGATGACAGGCTTACGGCGAGGCGCGGTTATGTTATGCGACCATGAGAAGGAATGGGAAATCGAAGCGCAAAAAACAATTGAGCGGTTACATCGTATTTTAGGAATGGCTGCAAAGGATATTCAGCATGTCGGCAGCACATCGATTTTGACAATTAAGGCAAAACCGATTATTGATATTGCAGTTGCGGTAGACAGCTTTGATGAGATACTTGCGTTAAAAACACAGATGGAGGCGGAGGGATTTTATTATCGGCCGCAGGAGAATTTATCAGATCAGATTCTGTTTGCATATGGTAACTTTTATGATGGAACAGGAGATTTGCAGACACACTTTATTCACGTGGTTTTGACAGGAAGTATGCAGTGGATCAATTACATCAATTTCAGGGACTATCTGAATGCCGAACCTTCCATCGCAAAGTCTTATGAAGACCTGAAGCTGTCACTTGCGCAGGCTCCGCATGATGATAATATCAGAGAACAATATACCAACGGCAAGCATGATTTCATAGTGCATACATTAAGAAAGGCGTTGGTCAAATCGTATCTTGGGAAAACGATTACAATCAAAATCGACCGTCCGCTTGGCAGCGCGCATCCCAGGAATCCGGACATAATCTATCCGGTCAATTATGGATATATTCCCAATGTCACAGGAGGAGATGGTGAAGAGCTGGATGTTTATCTGCTTGGCGTAGAGAAACCTGTAAAAGAATATACAGCCAGGGTGGTTGGTATCGTTCACCGTCACAATGATGCGGAAGATAAACTGATAGCTGCGCCGGATGGAATGAACTTTACTCCGGCTGAGATGGAAAAGCTGCTGCATTTTCAGGAACAGTATTTTGAAAGCTGCATTGAAGTTTGGTAACAGTTCAGCGCAGAGGTTTGCACTCGCTGCAAACTTCGTAAGAAAACGCAGCGTCTGAAGGACTCAAGGCACCACGAAGTGGTTCTGCATGCCTTGAGTCCGGTAACAGGAAGCCAAAGGCTGAACTGTTACGAAGTTTTGAATCCGGCAGTGGAGGCTGAATGACAGAAGCAGAACTTCTGAATACCATGCAATGAACAGGCTGATTTCGTGTTGCAGATGAACACCTGTACATGCTGTGAGGGACGAATGAGCTGCAAATTAATTGCATTTTCTTTTATAAACCTCGGCAAGCTTTTCGTCACCTTTCAGTTCATACAGCTTAATGAGATTTTTATAAGCCTCTTTCTGCGCATATTTACTGTAGCTGGAAGATATTCTTTCCTGCTGTAGATAGGTCTCCAGAGCGGACCCGATATCACCCTTCAAAAGATAATAGTCGCCGTATGTGCCAAGAAGCCTGCATTCAAATTCCTCCAGTGAGAAATGTGCTTTGTGGTTGGTGTAAACGGCAGATGCTTCCTTTAACAAAGCAGATATTTCCGGAATATGTTCTTTCTGCAGAATATACAGGCATGCACGCAGCCACTTTGTCGTGCCGGTGAACTGCTCTCTGATATTCACCTGCGTATCCGGCAGCAGGCTTTCCATGCGTTCAAGCGCGGTTCCGGCTTTTTCAAGACTGCCGACACGCAGATAACAGTATACCAGATTCGTGAGAATCATGCACTTGAGGTTTGCGGTTAAATCCTTATATTTTGCATTATCCATAATATTTTGATAGATTTCAATGGATTTGTCATAGCATTCCTGAAGCATGTAACTGTCAGCAAGGGTGTGGTAGGTCATGCACTCCATTTCTTTGTTGCCGTTTCGCGAACAGAGTTCTCTTGCAGTGTTCAGATAAGCATTGCCGCGTTCCAATTCACCGAATATTGTTTTGTAAATATATCCGATATGCAGATAGACCCTTGCATCTTTTTGGGATTCAGAGCTTTTTACATATTGATAAGCCTTGTTCAGATATTCAATTACTTCCGTTTTATCAGTTTCATAGCGTTTGTACCATAAAATGTTGATATAGTGCAGTGCGAGTTCTGTATAAAGATTATATTTTTCAAATATTTTGACAGCATCATAAAAGTAAATTTTTACTTTGTTGTTTTCCTTTTTGACGTAGTAGTAAATGGCAAGATAGGAATAGATTTTAGCAGTAAAAATTTCATTGCCTGCTGCTGCGGCATATTGTTTTGCTTTCTCCCACGCTGCGAAGGCATCATCAAAGCTTTCGATTTTATACAGAATAACCGCATAGACATAGTAAGCAAGCATGTTGATTTCATCGGCATTTTTATCCTTTTGGGCAAGAATATTTTTGACCTCATCAAGGTATTGGTCAATGCCCATATTTCCAATGCAAAATTCGCAGGTGCCCTCAAAATATGTAATCAAATCCTCCAGATGTTCCTTTAACCCGGTATATTCTCTTGTACACCACATAGTAAGCACTCCTTATTAACATTAACTGCATAATAATAATATTGGCATCATAATAATCAAATTATAACATTACTGTGGATAAAAGGGAATAAAAAGGTTGTACGGAATGACAAGTGCGTATAAAATATGGGTATATCGAGAGCAAAACACGATTGCACAGGTGATTTTGCATCAAGGCAGCCTGCCAAGCGATGCGGCAGAGTTTGTGATTGATGGCGGCTGCCATGCATATTTTGGAGATTATGGAGCGCAAAAAGGAGACGGAGAACCGGCGATTTCCCCCACGGAACAGATAGGGCAGGCAGCAGAGCTTACACAAGGTTTTATTTACGACTGACAATGTTACAGGAGGTTTTACATGAAACAAAGAACGGAGCGAAAGAACAGTCTATGATGGAGCGCCTTTTAGGAATGGTATACATGCTGATGAAACGGGAGACAGTTACGGCGGCTGAGCTGGCAGAGCGATTTGAGGTATCAGTCAGAACCATATACCGTGATATGGATACCCTGAGCACTGCCGGAATTCCCATCTATGCAAAGAAGGGAAGAAATGGCGGTATCTGCCTGACGGAGCAGTTTGTCCTGAATAAAATGCTGATAACAAAGGAAGAACAGCAGGAAATTCTGTCGGGACTGGTATCGCTGAGGGAAACCGGAGCGAAAGGGGAAGAAAATGTCCTGCAAAAGCTCGGAGAATTTTTTAAGACAGAGCCGGTTGACTGGCTGGCGATAGACTTGTCTGATTGGAGCGGAAGGAGAAAACAACTTTATGAGGATATCAAAAATGCCATATTGACACAAAAGCTGATACGCTTTGATTATTATGGACAGCATCAGCAGATGAGCCGCCGGACTGTGGAGCCGCTGCAGCTTCTCTTCAAGGAATATACATGGTATCTGAGAGCCTTTTGCAGAGAGAGAAATGATTACAGGCTGTTTAAACTGTTTCGCATGAAACGGCTGGAGGTACTGGAGGAGCGGTTTGCTCCAAGAGAGGATTGGAATCAGGAAAAAGAGGACAGGCATGAGGATAAGCCATTACCGGACAACCATATGACGCCTGTTGACATCTGGATTGACAAGAAAGAAGCCTACAGAGTGTACGACCGATTCGAGGAGGAGGAGCTTGAGGTCCTGCCGGATGGGAACTTTATGGCGCATCTTCATGTGCCTGTGGATGACTGGGTGTATGGCTTTATTTTGAGCTTTGGCCCGTCGGCAAAGGTGGTCGCTCCGGAGAACATCAGACAGGAGATGAAAAGACGGATTCAGGAAATGTCGGGAAACTATGAGTAGCATTGAAAAAAGTAAATAAGCGGTTATGTACAGAGGCAGGCGCTTGTAAAATATAAGGAAGATAATTGTGCAGTGAAAAGCTGCACACATCCAATAGAAGGAGTGAAGCAAGATGGCAAGGACAGCAGCAATCGGGATACAGGACTTTGAAACAGTGATTACAAAAGAGTGCTTTTATGTTGATAAAACAAATTTTATCAAAGAGTGGTGGGAGCGCAATGACAGTGTCACATTAATTACCCGTCCGCGTCGTTTTGGGAAAACGCTTACTATGAGTATGGTGGAACGTTTTTTTTTCCGTGAAATATGCGGGACAGGGAAACGTATTTGAAAATCTTGCCATATGGAAGGAACAGGGATATCGGGAATTGCAGGGAACATACCCGGTAATCAGCTTGTCCTTTGCCAGCGTAAAGGAAAACAATTTTGAAATGGTAAGAAAAAAATAAATCAGCTTTTGACGATGATTTATGAGAAAAATTCCTTTATAAAGGACAGCGGAATCCTGGGAGATAAAGAACTGGACTATTATAACAGGGTTTCCAAGGATATGGACGATAGTGATGCTTCACTGGCGCTATATCAAATGTCTGATTTCTTAAGCCGTTATTATGGTAAAAAGGTGATTATTCTGTTAGATGAGTATGATACTCCGATGCAGGAGGCATATGTGGGCGGATATTGGGATGAGCTGGTATCTTATACAAGAAGTCTCTTTAACGCTGCCTTCAAAACCAATCCATATTTAGAGCGCGGTATTATGACAGGAATTACTCGGGTTAGTAAAGAGAGTATTTTTTTGGATTTAAACAATCTGAAAGTTGTAACAACAACATCCGATGAATATGCAGATATTTTTGGCTTTACTGAACAAGAGGTATTTGCCGCAATGGATGAGTTTGGTTATGACGAAAAAGAGGAAGTCAAACTATGGTATGACGGCTTTACGTTTGGAAAAATAAAGGATATTTACAATCCGTGGTCAATCATAAATTACCTTGATACAGGAAGGGTAGGCGCTTATTGGGCAAATACAAGCTCCAACAATCTTGTCGGAAAACTGATTCGCGAAGGAAGTCAGGACATCAAGCAGAGCTTTGAAGGTTTGCTGCAGGGTGGAATGCTTGTTGCTGCGATTGATGAACAGATTGTATACAATCAGATTAGCGATGATGAAGACGCGATATGGAGCCTGCTTCTTGCAAGCGGCTATCTGAAGGTATTGTCTGTAGATGACACAGAAATGCGGATGGGGATTGGCAGCGTAAGGTATGAGCTGACATTGACAAACAGGGAAGTACGGATGATGTTTGAATCCATGATAAAAGGATGGTTCAGCGGGCGGTCGAAGGGAGATTACAATCGGTTTATCAAGGCGCTTCTAAGTGATGATAAAAAGCTGATGAATATCTATATGAATAAAGTTGCACTTGCAACAATCGGTTATTTTGACAGTGGAAACCAGCCATCGGGAAGTGAGCCGGAGCGTTTTTATCATGGGTTTGTATTGGGACTGCTGGTAGATTTGCGCGGCAGGTATACGATAACCTCCAATCGTGAGAGCGGCTATGGACGATATGACATTATGCTGGAACCGCAAAACAAGGATGATGCGGCAATAATTATGGAATTTAAGGTTTATGATGAGGAAGACGAAAAAACACTTCAGGATACTGTTGCATCAGCATTGGCACAGATAGAAGAAAAGAACTATGCACAAAGTCTGATTGAAAAAGGAATCCGGGAAGAAAAGATTCGAAAGTATGGTTTTGCTTTTCAGGGGAAAAAAGTCCTGATCGGGTGACACAAAATATAAATATGACATGCAGATGTCATATTATATTTGGTATCATGGTTTTAAGGCGGCACGATAACAAACCGCTTGTATGCCGGAAAGGAATGAGAAAACCATGATTACATACGGAAGCATTTATATCATTACAAAGGATTTTGAAAAGAGTATTGCTTTTTACAAAACATTATTTGAGAAGGAGGTTGATGCGCAGAACAAAACCCGATTTGCAATTTTTCATATAAACGGTCTGACGCTGTCCGTCATGAATGGAAGCTTTGATATGGAACATCCCGACGAGGTGATTACAAAAGGAGAGTACAGTGCCCTGTATGATGATATGATTCCGATTATGCAGGCGCCCAATTGCGGGAAAGTGGTCATCAACTTAAATACAAATGATTTGAAAGCAGAGTATGATAGAATCCAGACACTTCAGATTGGCAGCAATATGACGAAAATCCGCTATATCAATGCAAAAAATCCTTATTATTATTTCTCACTGAAGGACCCTGATGATAATACGATAGAAATAACAGGGGATTGCAATTGTGATTTCTGAATGGAAAATTACAGGGGACTGCAATTGTGATTTCTGAATGGAAAATCACAGGAGACTATCAGAACGAAAGCGGAAGAAACATATGAAACGGGAATTAGGAATTGCAAGATGCGGACTGGCATGCTGCCTGTGCTCGGAAAATGACCAGTGTCCGGGCTGTGACTCAGAGGGATGTCCGGGGTATCAGGATTGCGAAAACAGAAAATGTTCCATAGAAAAAGGCATTTCAAGCTGCTGGCAGTGCGGTGAGGACTGCCAAAAAGAAATTTTGTGCAAGATAAAGCCATACGGTTTTACAGCCTTTGCAAAAAGGTATGGGGTAGAGACACTGCTCAACTGCCTGGAGCAGAATGAAAAGAGGGGTGTAATCTACCATAGAGAAGGCATTACCGGAGACTACGATGCATTTGATGATATTGAGGAGCTGATTGAATTTATTAAAACAGGAAGATGCAAATAACTGACCGGCAGAAATACATTCTAAAAAACTCTCTTAGAACAGTAGTTTTAAGAGAGTTTTTTGTTATGAAAAAGATGCAGGACTTGATGTCTCACGCACTCCGCAGCAAGTGCGTAGTGATGTACTGAACAATTGCGACGATTTAAGGCAGATGGAAAAAATATTGAACGAGTCAGCTTTTGTCCTGCAGTTCAGCTAATTTTTTGATTTGCTCTAAGGCATAGTCCTGAAATTCCGGACGCAGAGATTTGAATATACTTAAAGCTTCATCAAGTTTGCTGGTTTCCTCAGGGGACTCGTCAAACATTTCGCCCTCGCCGGTTTTTAACCAATGTTCATTTACTCTGTACAGTTGGCATATATGCTTGAGAAAAAGTTCTTTGGGCTGTACCCGGCCATATTCAATATTACTTATTACATCGCGGCTGACTCCCAGCTTCTCACCAAATTCACGCTGTGAAAGCTTCAATGACTCACGGACAGCTTTTATTCTGTTAACCAATGTTATACCTCCCTTGATAAGGCTGAATACATCTTACAACACAAGTATAAAGTTGTCAACACAAAAAAATACGCAATTACGTGTTGACAACATAAATAAAATGTGCTATATTGTGTAAACAACACAATCAAAAGGAAGGCGCTGTGGTTATGACACAAGAAGAGGAAAATGTAAAAAGAATTGCAGAGTTTCATGCTCTTTTTCTGACCTTGGACGATAGAGGACAGGAGGAAGCTCTTATTATTTTAAAGTCGCTTGGTTTTGCTCAGTCAGTAATGTGTTCACAAGGGATTGAACAGCCGCATAATCCAGTATAACAGCTTTTGGGAAAAGGGGTAACTACAATGAAAAGAAAAATTTTAGCCGGAACGATGGCATTGTCTTTGGTTCTTGCAAACAGCATCACGGCTTTCGCTGCACCTGAGGCAACAGAAGACGGAGGCGTATTTGACGCTGAGTATTATGCAGACAACAATCCTGATGTAGAAGCAGTATATGGACGTGATTTTAATCTGCTGTACCAGCATTTTGTTGCGTTTGGTGCACAGGAGGGCAGACTGCCGTTTGCGGTCGGAACAGATACGGCAGCTATTTTGGAAACAGCACAGACAGAAAACGTTTCACAGGAACCGGCAGCTTCGGAAGAACCGGCGTCAGATATTGTATTGGCAGCGGAAGGTGTGGAATACCCTATAACTACATTTGTAAGAAGCGAGGATGATAATGGTAATGAAGTTTTTTATTCATATACAGACAAAGTGAGTTCCCGCGATCCTCGTGAAGGTATAGAGGGACAGATTGATTATCAGGCGGTATATGCAATAAAACCGGCTAAGGAAGGATATGAATGGGTATCTGCAGGCTGGGCAGTTCTGGATGGTTGGACGGCGTGGTCTTGGAGTGTTGATAATGGAGACGCAGGAAGCTGGGACGATGATTGCAGTGATGTCGAAAATTATGTAGACAGAGATGCACTCCACGGTTCGGATTATGCAAATTATGAGGTTTTCACAGGTTCGGTATCCTATAATGGTTCGGAATATCCTATGATAGCAGTTATAGAGGACAATCCTGTTGGAGGAAGCGTATGGGCAATGGTACCGGAAGGATATACTGATATGTATCTGCATGTCATGGGAAGCAAGGTTGAAAACGGAAAAATAGTATCGAACGAAGAAGATATGGTTACTTTCCAATTAAAGAAATACTAAATCAGTTTTCCAATACACATTAAGTATCCATCTATGGAGTTTATGTCAAATGGTTTGCAGACAGGCAAAAGATGTTCTGCAGACCATTTGACAAGTATAGAAATAATGACTGTTTTGAATGGGGAAATAGAAAATGGACAAATTATTACAGATTTTATCGGAATTGCATCCGGATATTGATTTCGAGACGCAGGACAAGTTGATTGATGGGATGATTTTGGATTCTTTTGATATTGTTACATTGATTTCTGAGATTAGCGAGGTCTTTGACGTAACCATTTCGGCGGAGCATATTATTCCTGACAATTTTAATTCCGCCAGGGCGTTATATGCGCTGATTCAGCAATTAGAGGACGAGGAGTAACAAGTGCTTTTTAGAAAGCATGCGGGTATTGTCTTATGTTATTTACATCATATGAATTTATAGGGTTTACAGCAATTCTGTTATTTGTATATTATCTCATTCCGCAGAAGTATCAATGGATGCTGCTGCTTTTGTTCAGCTATATTTTTTATTATATGGCGGACCCGGCATATCTGATTTATATTCTTACCACGACCATTACAATATATTTTACAGCCTGCCTGATAGAAAAAAATGCAGACAGGCAGAGTGCATTTTTGAAGCAGCATAAGGAAACACTGCTGCGAGATGAGAAGAAAGCTTATAAAGACGGGCAGAAGCGGATTCGCCGGCGCACGGCGGGGCTTTGCATTCTTCTTAATATCGGGATTCTGGCAGCGGTAAAATACACCAACTTCCTTATTGGAAATGTAAATGGTATGCTTCAGGCATTTGGGCAGGAAAAGCAGCTTTCTTTTGTCTCATTGGTGCTTCCGATGGGAATTTCTTTTTATACGTTTCAGGCAATAGGGTATCTTGTTGATGTTTACCGTGGAACTGTCCGCGCTGAAAAAAATCCGTTGAAGTTCGCATTATTTGTGTCGTTTTTCCCCCAACTGGTTCAGGGACCGATTAGCCGTTTCGGAGACCTTTCAAAAAGCTTATATGAGAAGCATTCCTTTGACAGCAAGGCAGTATGCTTTGGACTGCAGCGCATTCTTTGGGGATTCTTCAAGAAGCTGGTTATAGCAGACCGCATTTTGACAGGCGTGACGACGATTATCAGTGATATTGATACATATAATGGAGTTTATGCGTTTGTGGGAATGGTGTTTTATACATTGGAACTGTATGCTGACTTCTCAGGAGGAATTGATATAACGATTGGTATCGCAGAGGCGCTCGGCATTACGGTGCAGGAGAATTTCAACCGCCCTTATTTTTCAAAATCACTTAAGGAGTATTGGCGCCGATGGCATATATCAATGTGCAGTTGGTTTAGGGATTACATTTTTTATCCGGTGTCTGCCAGTAAAGCAATGCAGAAGTTTTCTAAGTTTGCCCGAAAGCATTGGGGAGACTCCATCGGAAAGCGGCTGCCGGTATATGCGGCAACCTTTATTGTCTGGTTTGCAACCGGGATATGGCATGGTGCAAACTGGAATTTTATTGTATGGGGATTGGCAAACTGGTGTGTTTTGATGATATCCGAGGAATTGGAACCTGCCTATATGCAGTTTCACAACCGTTTTCACCTGGATAAAAAGCCTGCCTATAAGCTGTTTCAGACAGCACGTACCTTTTTGCTTGTCTGCTGTTTGAATATGTTTGACTGCTACAGCTCAGTGGCCGAAACGTTCCGGGCGTTCGGAACAATGTTCACGGCAGGGAACTGGGGTGTTTTGCGGGAGGGCGCTCTGCTGAATCTTGGGTTATCCATGCTCGACTATGGTATCCTGGTTTTTGGGGTCATTGTATTACTGGCAGTCAGCCTTGTCCAGCGAAGCGGCTCGGTGAGAGAGAAGATTGGTCGGAAACCGTATCCCATACGCGTCTGCCTGTGGTTCGGGATGTTTTTGCTGATTATTCTGCTTGGAGCATATGGCGTTGGATATGACTCCAGTCAATTCATTTATAACAGATTTTAGGGTTTAATTAAGGAAGCAGGAAGATGAATAAAGGGGAAATCATATTTAAGACAGGGATAACGCTGGTTATCGTAGTAGGTGTGTTGTATCTTCTGCAGCGTCTGCTTGTGCCAAAATATGTGGACGGCATTGTAGAAGGAGCCTTTGTTGCCGAATATTATCAGGAAAAAAATAAAGAGTTCGATGTGGTATTTATAGGTGATTGTGAAGTATACGAGAATTTTTCTCTGGTAACACTTTGGGAAGAATATGGGATAAACAGTTATATCAGAGGCAGCGCGGAGCAGTATATCTGGCAGTCTTATTATATGCTGGAGGATACGCTGAATTATGATACACCGCAGGTAGTTGTATTTAATGTACAGTCTTTGCAGTTTAACGAATCTCAGTCAGAGGCATATAACCGCATGACCCTGGAAGGAATGAAGTGGTCTTCGGCTAAAGTAAAATCAATCCTTGCTTCTATGAAGGAAGATGAAAAATTTTTGGATTATGTATTTCCGATACTAAGATATCATACCAGATGGAGTGAACTTACAGCGGATGACTTTAAGTATATGTTTTCAGGGAAAAAGGTCACGCATAACGGTTATTATATGAGAGTGGATGTAAAGCCTGCTGAGAATGTACCTGTGGGCAGAATGCTTTCTGATTACAGCTTTGGCGATAACGCATGGAAATATTTGGACAAAATGGTGGAATTATGTGAGCAGAAGGGAATCACATTAATTTTGATCAAAGCTCCCAGCCTTTATCCTTATTGGTACGATGAATGGGATGCGCAGATAAAGGATTATGCAGAGGAAAAGGAACTCTTATATATCAATTTTCTGCAGCTTATTGATGAGATAGGAATTGATTACAATACGGATACATATGATGCAGGACTCCATATGAATCTGTCGGGTGCAGAAAAGCTTTCTGTTTATCTCGGCAGGATTTTGTCAGAAGAATTGAACGTTCCGGATCGCAGGAACGAGGATGATATCTCCAGAATATGGGAGCAGAAGATCATTGATTATGAATCGGAGATAGAGGTCCAATATGAATATTATGGGATAAATAAAGAGTAGCCGGAAGGGACAGTGAAAGAAATGTGTGGGATATGCGGAATATATAATCTCCACGGACAGAGAAAAATAGACAAAGAAATTGTGGGGCATATGCTGCAGGCAATCCGGCATAGGGGACCGGACGGAAGCAATATGCTGGTGAAGGATCAGATTGCGCTTGGATTTAACCGGCTGAGCTTCCTGGACTTAAGCGGCGGCATGCAGCCTATTTTGAATGAAGATCAGACCATTTCCATGATCTGCAATGGTGAAATATTTAACTATCAGGAGTTGAAGGCTGAGCTTTTGCTCAAAGGCCACAAATTCCGTACAGGGACAGATGTTGAAGTGGTACTGCATTTGTATGAAGAATATGGGGTAGATTTTCCGAAGCGCTTAAATGGCCAGTTTGCGATTGCTCTTTATGATGAACGGGACAGACAGCTTGTTCTTGTGCGTGATCAGATTGGCATTTGCCCATTATTTTATACCGTGGCAGATAATCGTGTAATCTTCGCCTCAGAGATAAAAGCAATCTTGGAATATCCCCACATTGAGCGCAGATTAAACCTGAAAGCCGTCGATCAATTGATGAATTTTCCGGGAGTCGTATCACCGAATACATTTTTTCAGGGGATTTATTCTCTTGAGGCGGGGCATATGCTTCTGATAAGACCGGAACAGGAAATCAGGAATTTGGAATTTTGGGATTTGATGTACAATCCGGAGGAAGAGGATAAAGGGGAAGACTATTATGTGGAAAAACTGCGTGAGCTGTTAAAAAAGGCAATTTCCAGAAGACTGATTGCTGATGTTCCGATCGGCTTTTATATATCAGGAGGATTGGACAGCTCAATTGTCGCATGTTATATTGGCAAATTTTTATTGAATAGTTATTATTCTTTTTCTGCGGAAATTGGTTCGGGAGACTTGGATGAGAGCCGCTTTCAGAAGATTGTACGTGACTGCGTAAACTCATCCCATTACAGCACGAAGGTCGCGGAGGAGGAAATATGGAAAAATCTTCCGGACGTGATTTATCATGCGGAAAGCGCGGTGAAGGAAAGCTATGATGTGGCAGCATATATGCTGTCTGGTCTGGTTAGCAGTTCTCCGGCAAAAGCTGTCCTCACAGGACAGGGGTCGGATGAATTTTTTTACGGCTATGTGGGCTATATGGTTGATTTATTCCGGAACATGCAGAAGGATAAGATGTCCGCTGAGGAATGTGCGGTAAATGAACAATTGTGGGGCGACCCGTATTTTCGCTTTGAGCGGAATCACTTGGAAATCCGAAAAATACACACAAAAATATACAGTGAGGATGTCCGTGGGGAAATTAATAAATTTTCTGCATGGGAATCAAGCCCGATTAATATAGAACGCGTCAGGAATCTTAGCTCACAAAAAAGAAGGTCTTATATTGATTACAAATTGCGCCTTTCGGATCATCTGCTGGGGGAACATGGAGACAGAATGTTTTTCTCACATTCAGTGGAAGGTCGTCATCCGTTTTTGGATGCAGAGCTTTTAGACTTCATCATCACCATACCGGATAAATATAAATTAAAGGGAGTAAATGAGAAATATATCCTCAAAAAAGCAGGCGAGGGAATCGTACCGGAAGAAATATTGAAGCGTAAGAAATTTCCGTTTCAGGCTCCGGGAATGTCTGCAATGATTAAGAAGCCGTCAAACATTGATTTCCTGGAGGATAGTGTCATTAAAAAATATGGGGTGTTTGATGCGGATTATGTTAATAAAATGAAGCAAATATACAGTCAGGAAGATTTTAAATTAATGGGAGCTTATGAAATAGATTATTTGCTTATTGTTATGACTGTTACAATGCTGTGCGACAGGTATTCGCTTTCTGTCTAATAAGCTTTGGGGAGAAAATATAACAGACCGATAGGAGAGTGCTGAGGATGAGCAAAAAGAAACGGAGAAATAAAAAGAAAACTGCAGTTCAAAAAAAGACTGCAGTTCAAAAGAAAGCCGCGGCTCGAAAAAAAGCTGCAGCTCGAAAAAAAGCTGCAGCGCAAAAGAGAGTCATAGCGCAAAAGAGAATGCAGGAAGCTGCTGAAAAGCCGGCAGAGCCTTATACGGAAGAAGCCGCTGTAAAAGAGATACCGGAAGAACCCTGTGCAGAAGAAGCCGCTGCGAAAGAGACACCGGAAGAATTTGTGCTGAAAGATGATAATTCAAACAAACCAGCGGCGGAAGAAAATCCTGCAGAAAAAGCGGAAGAACCCGTTGCGGAAGCAGAAACAGAAGAAGGCTCCGGTACTGAAGCAGCCTCACAAGAACCTGTTGCGGAAGCTGCTGCGGAAGAAGATTCCTCACAAATATCAGAAAAGAAACGTTTAAAAATTTCAAAAAAGCAAAGGACGCTGCTTACTGCTGTCCTGGCTGTTTTGCTCATCGGTTCAGCTATCGGGTTATGGCTTTATCAGGAGAACCTTGTATATAAAGTATGCCGTGTGGAGGCTGGTGTGCCTGTCAGTGTAGGAGACTTTTTAAAGAAGGAAGACGAAACTGCTTATTTTACAGAGAAAAGCGATGAAATTCATATCAATGTTCCGGGAGAATATCATCTGAATGTAAAAACAGGTTTGTGGACTCATGACTGCACACTTTATATAGAGGATACGATACCGCCGGAAGTAGAGGTGCAGCCCGTTACAGTTGAATACGGACAGACTTGCGGTGCGATGGATTTTATAAGCAGTGTAACGGACGCTACAGAAACAACTGCTTCGTTTTTTACGGAAGAACCTGATTTTTCCCTGACAGAAAATCAAAAGGTTGTTATTGCTGTAACTGATGCAGGAAATAATGTAACGATAGCAGAAACGGAACTGAAGGTTTCTATGGTTGCCAGTTCTCTTACCGTGGAAGCAGGAAGCGATGCGCCGGCTGTTTCTGATTTTGTCCTGATAGGCTCAGGCGCAGAAATGATTACGAATATGGACAGCATTGATTTTACAAAGCCCGGGGTTCACAACGTAGTCATCGAGCTGTATGGGGAACGCTATACAACTGCAATGGAGATAGCAGATACAGTCGCTCCGGTTTTTAAAGTAAAGGATCTGGAACTATATGCCAATCTAAGCAGGGAACCGGGTGATTTTGTGGAAAGCGCTGAAGATGTAACGGAAATAACCTATTCTTTTGAGACAAAGCCGGATTTCACTATGATTGGTACGCAGGAAGTTGTTATTATTGCGACGGATGAAGGCGGAAACCGGTCACAGCAGGAAGCGAAACTGACCTTGCTGGAAGATACAGAGCCGCCGACAATCGTGGGAGCAGAGGATAGGACAGTTTTTCAGAAAAGCAGTGTTTCCTATAAAACAGGGGTAAGAGCGCATGACAATTGTGAGGAAGGACTTGTCCTTTCCGTAGATGCCAGCGCTGTCAACATAAATGAGATTGGCACCTATCCGGTTGTATATACTGCGACAGACCGTGCAGGGAATACCACTACGGTTTCCGTGAACCTGACAGTCAGGGAACAAACATATGATATCAATGAGGTAAATGCATTAGCAGATGCAGTGCTTGCAAAAATAATCACAGATGACATGTCTCAATACGATAAGGCATGGGCGATTTTTCAGTATATCAGAGGGCATGTTGGTTATATCAGTCATTCTGAAAAGGGAAATTATGTAAGGGCAGCATATGAAGGCCTGGTAAACGGACGCGGTGACTGCTATGTATATGCAAGTACATCAAAAGTGCTTTTGACAAGAGCGGGAATCCCCAATTTGGATATTGAGAGAATTCCGTCAGGAACATCAATGCACTATTGGAATCTTGTTGACATTGGTGACGGATGGGGCTGGTATCATTTTGACACGACGCCGAGAGTGGATCATCCTACGATATTCCTTTGGAATGACACACAGATAACAGAATATTCCAACAGCCATAAAAACTGCCATAATTATGATCGTTCGCGGTATCCGGAGATAAAATGATAAAGAGGAAAACAGCATGAAAAAATTGGGGATAATAGGCGGTCTTGGACCTATGGCTACAGCGTATTTTTTACAGCTAATCGTTGAGATGACAGATGCGCTGACGGACCAGGGGCATATCGAGGTGCTGCTGCATAGCAGACCTCAGATACCGGACCGGACGAAGTTTATATTAGGGGTCAGTCGGGATAGTCCTGTGCCATATCTTGTTGAGACTGGAGTGACGCTGGCAGAGCAGGGAGCGGAGCTGATAGCAATTCCCTGCATTACAGCACACTTTTTTCAGAATCAGCTGGAAGAAAAAATCGGATGCCCGATGATACATACGATTGAAGAAACAGCAGATTATCTTAGGAGCGAGCATATCCATCATGTGGGAATCATGGCTACGGATGGGACAATTAAGAGTGAATTATTTCAGCAGGTACTTGCCGGGTATGATATTGCGTGCACAGTGCCGCAAACGGAAGAACAAGGCAAGATTATGCACATCATTTATGACAATGTGAAAGCAGGACTGCCGATTGAAATGGATTTGTTCGAAGAAGTATCGCGAAAGCTTTTTGCACAGGGAGCAGAAGTCCTGTTGCTCGGTTGTACAGAGCTGTCTTTGATAAAGGGGAATTATAGGCTTGGAAAGGGCTATTTGGATGTTATGGAGGTTTTGGCGAGACGGGCTGTTTTGTCCTGCGGGAAATTGAAATCAGAATATCAACATTTGATTACGAGGTGAGAAGGCTGTGCAAAATCATGTATTGGATTATTTAAACGAAATTGTGATAAAAAAACCGGATAAATTGGCATTTGCCAATGAGTATGAAGGAATGACATTCCGGCAGGTATACGATCAGAGCAGAGCGATTGGAACTTATCTGCACCAACAAGGGGTATATCGGAAGCCGGTTGTGATATTCATGAGTAAACATCCCAGACAGGTGACTGCTTTTTTCGGCGTGATTACCGCGGGGGATTTCTATGTCCCGGTTGATGAAGAGATGCCTGCCGGAAGGATTCAATTAATCCTTGATAACGTAAAGGCGCCAGTCATTATATGCGATGAAAAGACAGCAGGCATTGCCGCGGCATTTGACTATGACGGCAAAATTGTGCTGTATCAGGATATTTGCAGAACCGCTGTCTGTGAGACTGCTATTCAAAAAATCCATGATGAGGCAATTGATACCGATCCGATTTATATTGTGTTTACATCAGGGTCTACCGGCATTCCTAAGGGAGTCGCAGCATGTCACAGGTCGGTGATTGATTATATTGAGCAGCTTTCGGAAACACTGGAGTTTGATGAAGATACTATTTTTGGAAACCAGACACCGCTTTATTTTGATGCCTGCCTCAAGGAATTGTATCCGACCCTGAAATTTGGCGCAACGACTTATTTGATTCCCAAAAGCTTATTTATGATGCCGATAAAACTGGTGGAATTTATGAATGAGCATCGGATTAATACGGTGTGCTGGGTTGTTTCCGCACTGACAATGATTTCCGCATTTGGTACGTTTAAGGCAGTTAAACCGGAATATCTGCATACAGTCGTGTTTGGCAGTGAGGTATTCCCGATCAAACAGTTTCATATTTGGAAATCCGTTCTTCCGAATGCTAAGTTTACAAATTTATACGGACCTACGGAAGGAACCGGAATGTGCTGCTATTATAAAGTGAATCGGGAATTTGAGCTAAATGAAGTGATTCCTATCGGCAGGCCGTTTAAGAACACAGAGATTATTCTGCTTAATGAAAAAGATGAGCGTGCAGGACAGGGCGAGACAGGAGAAATCTGTATCCGGGGCACATCGCTAACACTTGGTTATTATAACAATTTTGAGAAGACACGCGAAGTTTACGTACAGAATCCGCTGAACACGGCGTATCCGGAACTGATTTATCGGACAGGCGATCTCGGAAAATATAATGAACGCGGAGAGCTTGTGTTCGTATCCAGAAAGGATTACCAGATTAAGCATATGGGGCATCGCATTGAGCTTGGCGAGATTGAAGTGAATGTCAATCTGTTAGACGGGATAAGACTTTCAGGGTGCATTTATGATAATGAGAGGGGTAAAATTGTATTGTATTATGTCGGCAGTATAACGGATAAGGATTTGGCAAAGGCCTTAAAGGAAAAGCTTCCGCGTTATATGGTTCCGAACCGTATCATACAATTGGTCGAAATGCCGCTGACTGCAAACGGAAAAATTGACAGAGTTACTTTGAAGAAAAGATATTTGGAGGAAAAATGAGAAAGATTGTGAAAAAAACTGCAATTGTTATTTTATTAGCTTTTACACTGGTTGGATGCGGTGAAGAGAGAGTAATCGAAGGAACTGTGACGAATGCTGTTACGGACAATGGAACGGCGGAAGCAGAAAATGAGGCTGCGACTGCAGCCGGGGAACCGCAGAATGATAGTGAAAATGCCGGGCAGGGATATATTTTTGAGGCACAAGGGGTTGCCATTGCGATTGATGCAGACGCAGAAGCTTACATTGAAGCCCTGACTGAGCTGATTTCTTATTATGAGGCGCCAAGCTGCGCATTTGGAGACCTTGATAAGATATACACATATAGCGGATTTGAACTGGATACATATTCCATTAACGGCAGGGACTATGTGAAATCCATCATTTTGCAGGATGATTCTGTTATGACGCCTGAGGGCGTATGCATCGGCGATGCGGCTGAAAAAATTGAGGAGATATATGGAGCTGCGTCTTCAGCAGATGATGAAATGATGTTATATGTTAAGGACAATATGAAACTCTGTTTCCTTATCAGAGAAGGTCAGGTTGTATCAATCGAATATCTTTCTACAGTTCTTGATTAATACAATTGTAACATTTGCAGATTAACTAAAAAAATACTTGCATAATTATGCATTTTATGCTAGATTATGTAGGAAAAGACAAGGTAGTCCATAGTATTCCGGTGGACTGCCTTCTTTTATGTACAGGGCTGCATGGGGAAAACAGCCGCACAGCGGCATGCAGTCTGAGCATTCAAATTTATATACGTTTGTATAGCAAGGAGGAAGTTATTATGAAGAAAAAATTGTTAACAGTATGCGTTTGCGCAGCAATGGTGATGTCGCTTGCAGCCTGCGGAGGCTCTGGCAGTGCCGATACAAGTGCTGATGCGGCAGTACAGCAGGAAGCAGCTGCGACAGAAGTAGTTACGATGGAAGCAGTTACCACAGAAGCAGATAGTGCTGATACGGCAGCTTCCGCAGAAGCAGAGGAGGAAGGCAATGCCTCATATACGCTGCAGGAAGGCAAGCTTATGGTAGGCATGGAAATCGGATATCCTCCGATGGAGTACTTTGATACAGACGGCGCGACACCCATCGGCTTTGACGTTGAGGTTGCAAAGGCAGTAGCAGACTACCTCGGACTTGAGGTTGAGTATGTTGATACAGCATGGGATGGTATCTTTGCAGGTGTTAATACGGATAAATATGACGTGATCTTCTCATGCGTGAGCATCACTCCCGCAAGACAGGAAGAATTTAACATTTCTAAGCCGTATGTGTCCAACCACACGGTTTTAATCGTTCCCAACGATTCGGAGATTGATTCTCTGGAGGCTTTAAACGGCCATTCGACAGCCGTACAGGCTGAGACAACAGCGGACGACTACATGAAAGAGCACGGCGCAGAAATCGGCGTTGAGCTTTTCCAGTATGACAAGGTAATCAACTGCTTTGATGATTTGAAGACAGGACGTGTTGACAGTGTATTTACAGACAGCGTAGTAGCAGCTTACTATCTTGGCGATGAAGCAGCAAACTACAAGACGGTATGGGAAAATGAAGAGCTTGAGCCAATCGGCTTCTGCGTAAAGAAGGGCAATGACGAGCTTACAAACAAGCTTGACGAAGCAATCGACGCATTGTATGCAGACGGAACAATGGCTTCTATCGCAGAGAAATATTTTGGTTCGGACCTGACAGCAGGCTTACGATAGATTTAGGATGTAAAGAGAGGATTGGATTATGCTACAACAGATGATTAGCTGGCTTCCGCAATTGCTGGAGGGAGCCAGGACTACAATACTGCTCACAATCTGTGCAGTGTGCATGGGATTACTTTTAAGTATCTTTCTTGCACTTGGAAAAATGTCAAAAAAGAAGCTGATAAGCAAGCTTTGCAGTGCGTACATATTTTTCTTCAGGGGCACGCCGCTTCTGATGCAGTTGTATTTTATCTATTTCGGCCTGCCGCAGATTAATATGGCGCTTACCATCAACAGCAGATTTCTGGCAGCATTTATAGCCTTCTCCTTAAACAGTGCGGCGTACTGTTCAGAAATCATCAGGGCAGCAATCCAGTCCATTGACAAGGGACAATTTGAGGCTTCCAAGGCTCTGGGGCTTTCCAATGCCCAGACGATGCGGCTTGTCATCTTTCCGCAGTCCATCAGACGTTTGATTCCGCCTGTTGCAAATGAGTTTATCATGGTGCTGAAGGATGCATCTCTTGTGTCCATCATCGCGCTTTCCGACCTCACAAAGGTAACGCGTGCCATTTCATCATCAACCGGTACGGCGCTTGTTTATATTCCGGCAATGGTGATTTACCTGATTATGACAGCTTTCTTTGAGTTTATCTTCCATAAGCTTGAGGCAAAGTTTTCGAAGTACGAATAATAGGAGGAAGCAAACGATATGTCAATGATAAAGGTGGAGCACCTTGCAAAAAGCTTTGGTGAACTAAAGGTATTGGAGGATGTAAATCTGACTGTAGAGCCGGGAGAGGTTGTGGTAATCATCGGACCGTCAGGAGCCGGAAAGTCAACATTTCTGCGTTCCCTGAATCGTCTGGAGAAGATTACAAGCGGCAAGATTTTTATAGAGGACGAGCTTTTTTATCACAGGGAGCATGATAAGACTATCTCAAAGATGGAGACCAAAAAACATAAGGCGCTTCTGCTTGAGATGGGCATGGTTTTTCAGCGGTTTAACCTTTTTCCGCACAAGACGGTGCTTGAGAATGTGATGCTGGCGCCAGTGCATGTCAAGAAGGTAAGTAAGCAGCAGGCAGAGGAAACGGCAAAGAGACTGATTGCAAAGGTAGGGCTTGCAGACAAGCTTGATGAGTATCCGGCAAGGCTTTCGGGCGGACAGCAGCAGCGTGTTGCCATTGCAAGAGCACTTGCCATGGAACCCAAAATGATGCTTTTTGACGAGCCGACCTCAGCGCTGGACCCGGAGCTTGTCGGAGAAGTGCTGAATGTTATGAAGGACCTTGCCAATCAGGGAATGACCATGCTGTGCGTCACGCATGAGATGGGCTTTGCGCGCGAGGTGGCAGACAAAGTTGTCTTTATGGCAAACGGAAGAATACTTGAGGAGGGAACACCGGAGGAAATCTTTACGAATCCAAAGTCGCCCGAGGCAAAACAGTTCCTTCGAAGCGTACTTTAACCGGTGAATCGGAGATTATGAATCGATTTGTACTGAGACAATCATTGATACTTTTTCTTGCGGCAGCGATATGGGGCGTTGCATTTGTCGCGCAGAGCGTCGGCATGGATTATGTGGGTCCTTATACCTTTATCGCAGCAAGAAATGTTGTGGCATTGGTTGTGCTGCTGCCCTGCATCATCGTGATGGACAGGCGCGGCAGAAAAGACGGAGAAAATAAAATTCCCGTAAAGAATGAAAATAAATCACTGCTTATCGGCGGAGTCTGCTGCGGAATCTGTCTGTTTGCAGCAAGCGCATTCCAGCAGTTCGGCGTGAAATATACGACAGTGGGCAAAGCCGGATTTATCACAGCGATGTATATGGTGCTTGTTCCGATTTTTGGGATTTTTCTCAAGAAAAAGACAGGGCTTAAGGTATGGATTGCAGTGGTGCTTGCGGTCATAGGAATGTATCTGCTCTGCCTTACAAAGGGAGATTTTCATCTGCAGAAGGGTGACCTTCTTGTATTTGGCTGTGCGGTTATCTTTACCTTTCATATTTTGATTGTCGACCATTTTTCGCCGTTAGTGGACGGCATTAAGCTGTCCTTTATGCAGACGCTTACCAATGCAGTGCTTGGAATGATTATGATGTTTCTGTTTGAACAGCCGAGTATGGAGAGCATTTTATCGGCGTGGGTTCCGATTGTGTATGCAGGAGCGCTTTCCAGCGGAGTAGGATACACCTTCCAGATTATCGGTCAGAAGGGAATGAATCCTACAGTCGCGTCGTTAATATTGAGTCTCGAATCTGTAATTTCGGTTCTGGCAGGCTGGGTGATTCTGCATCAGACACTTTCGGTAAGAGAGCTGACAGGCTGTGCGTTTGCCTTTGCGGCGATTATTCTGGTGCAGCTTCCTGAGCGGATAAAGAAGCCTGACTGATATCGCGGTATTCTTTTGGGGAGATGCCGTATTCCTTTTTAAATGCGCGAAAGAATGCAGAGTAATCGCGAAAGCCATATAATTCATAAATATATGTTATAGATGCACCGCTAAGGATTGCAGACCGACAGGCCTGCAGTCTTTTCATTTTCCAGTCTCTCGAGTGATAGATTTTCCTCAAGATGTTCTGCAATAAAATCACAGATAGCATTGTGAAGCTCCTGCTGTATATCGCCTGCCTGCACGTGTTTTTGGTCATAAACCAGTCTGTTCAGATACAGCACGAGTGAGTTGACAAGCAGCGATATCCGGGCATCTCTGCCGAAACGGTTTCCTTTTATCTCCTCAATCAGGCAAAAGATATAAGAAATTATTCTGTGCGCTTATATGAAGGAAATCAAACCAGGTGATACACAGGTATATGCTCAGATCTAACCGATTCTTTCAGACGAAAGAATTTTTGGAGTGAATTTGTATGAGGCAGGGCTTGGAGAGAGAACTCCCTCGGAACCAGATTCCCACTGCTTTGACAGGGGAGTGAATTGATAAATAGTATACAAAATAATTGAAAATTTCATGTACAAATGTTAAAATTATTTATAATAAGCTTTTCGGCATTATGTTATGATTCAGGAGGACATTTATCATGGAAAATAAAAAATATAAAAAAGTTTCTGTTATAGTAACTATTAATGTCATAATGTTTTTTGTGCTTGCTATTGCGTTTACGATTAATAATTTCATAGCCTGCAGAGTAATGGAGAGTGAGGTTGCAAGGGTTGCAGGAATTTCTTTGGAGGAGGCTAAGGAACAGGTGATGGCAAAGGTCGGCGTATTAACCTTTGTAAGCATTGTGGTAGGATTGCTTTCACTGGTTGTTCTGGCAGTCATCTTAGAGATACGCCTGGTGAAGCCGTTAAAGACATCCGTGGCAGAAATTCACCGGATTGCACGTTATGATTTGACAGAAGGAAATATGGCGGCAATTCGTGCCATGAAAACACGAACGGATGAGATGGGAAGCATCAGCAGGAATCTGGTGCTGCTGCATGACAGTTTTCAGGAGATCGTGGTACAGATTGACCAATCGGCAGCTACGCTCTCAGACAATGCGGGAACGCTGGCAGACAGGACAATGCAGGTAAAAAATTCCTCCGATGAGATTAGCAATACGATGAATGAGCTGAGCCGCGGAGCGATGGCTCAGGCAGAGGAGGCTGCTACAAGCGCTGCGGAGGTTGCAAAGCTGGATGAGCTGATTGTGCGGAACCTCAGCGATACGGAGAATCTTAGAAATAATGCTGATGAGATGGATAAGGTTAAAAATGCCGGACTTGCTGCCATAAAGGATTTGATAGAAAAGACAGCAAAGAGCCGCGAAAGTATTGCCGATGTTAAAGAAGCGATGCAGCAGAATAATGAACAGGCACAAAAGATAGAGATGACAAGCCAGAAGATTAATGACATTGCTGACCAGACCAATCTGCTTTCCCTGAATGCAGCAATTGAAGCAGCACGGGCAGGAGAGGCAGGAAAAGGCTTTGCAGTTGTTGCAGAGGAAATCAGGAGCCTGGCGGAGGAGACCAACAATCTGACCAATGAAATCGGAGCTATTATACAAGGGCTTCTTGAGAAGACGGCATATGCTACCGGAAATATGGAAAGTATGGAGAATATTTTTGAGGAGCAGGAGCACAGCGTAGGCGAAACCAGAGAGAAATTTATCCAGATTGAACAATGTCTTGAGAGTGTTGCGGCAAGTGTGGATACACTCTATGAGTCAAGCAATAATATGATGGACAGCAAAAATATTATCGTGGAAATGATTGAGGGAATTTCCGCTGCGTCCGAGCAAAATGCAGCCGGCAGCCAGGAGGTACTGGCAGCAGTTGAGACACAGGACGGAGTGATTACGGATATTGCAGGCATGACACAGAGCCTGTCGGCAGTGGCAGAGGCGCTTATGGAGCAGGCAGGCAAGTTTCAGCACTAGTGCGGGCTGCATCGAGGCTTTTTGCCATGTGCAATCGGGAAAACAGGTAAGTTATTTGGTTTGAAGCATTGATAAATGTACAGATTAAACAATAAGAAAGGGAGCTTGAAATGAAAAAGGATAATCTTTGGCTCGGTTATACCGGGACAGATAAAAAGAATATGAATGAGGTGTGTGAGCGTTATAAGGAATGCCTTGATAAAGGAAAGACGGAACGTGAGTGTGCAAGCCTTGCGGTGGAGCTGGCAGAAGAAAAGGGCTATAAGGAGCTGTATGGCACTCTGGAAAGAGGGGAAGCCATCAAAGCAGGTGATAAACTGTATGTGCTGCAGATGAACAAAAGCGTTGCACTCTTCCAAATCGGAAGAAAGCCAATCTCTGAGGGAATGAAGATTCTCGGTGCGCATATGGATTCTCCGAGAATTGATGTGAAGCAGAATCCGGTTTATGAAAAAGAGGGCTTTGCCTATTTTGATACACATTATTATGGAGGAATCAAGAAGTATCAGTGGACAGCAATTCCGCTGGCGCTTCACGGAGTAATTGCCAAAAAGGACGGCACGACAGTCCGGGTCAGCATTGGCGAGAAAGAAGAAGACCCGGTATTTGTCATAACGGATTTGCTGGTGCATCTTGCAGGAGAGCAGATGGCAAAAAAGGCAGCAGAGGTTGTTACGGGAGAAAATCTAGACCTTTTGATTGGAAACTGTCCGCTGGAGCAGAACAAGGAGCTTGAGAAGGAAGAAAAAGAAGCGCTGAAGGCGAATATTTTAAAGATTCTCTCAGAAACCTATGGCGTGGAGGAGGAAGATTTTCTTTCCGCAGAGCTTGAGATTGTTCCGGCAGGAAAGGCAAGAGATTTGGGGCTTGACAGAAGCATGATTCTCGCATACGGACAAGATGACAGGATATGCTCGTTTACATCACTGTTTGCAATGCTGGACCTGGCAGATGAAATTACGGATACGACGCTTTGCTGTCTGCTGGTGGACAAGGAGGAAATTGGAAGCGTCGGCGCTACCGGCATGGAGTCGCGCTTTTTCGAGAATGCAGTGGCAGAGCTGGTTGCAGCGACAGAACGCGATTCACAGCTTTTGGTCCGCCGTGCCCTTTCCAATTCCATGATGCTGTCATCTGATGTCAGTGCAGGTTATGACCCGTTATATGCAAGTGCGTTTGAGAAGAATAATGCCGCCTTTTTGGCGAAGGGGCTTACTTTCAACAAATATACAGGCTCGCGCGGCAAGAGCGGTTCCAATGATGCCAATGCAGAGTACATTGCTGAGCTTAGAAGGATAATGGACAATGCAGGGATTACTTATCAGTTTGCAGAGCTTGGAAAAGTCGATGTGGGCGGCGGCGGAACAATCGCTTACATCATGGCAAAATACGGCATGAACGTAATTGACAGCGGCGTGGCAGTTTTGAACATGCACGCACCTTATGAAGTCAGCAGCAAGGCTGACGTATATGAGGCAGTAAGAGGATATACAGCCTTCTTAAAGGCATAATGAAAAGGGCCGCAGGCCCTTTTTATTATGCACAGAAGGGGGGACAGCCTATGACCGCCCCTTCACATTTCCTGCACGGCGTGAATAGCAGCGAACTGTTATGGGAGGTTTGTCTAAATAATATCAATTGTTGTAATATGAAAAAAGTCGGTGTACAATATGATGTAAGAGCTTACATTATCTTTTTCAAGAGGGTAGGCGCTGTGTGATTAGGCAATATTAACAAGCAAATGATTAGGGAGGTAACCAATGAGCAGACTTGAGATTCCCATGCCGAATAAAGCGCAGGTAGTTGTTGAGCAGCTTTATAAGGATTTGGAGAGAAGAATAGAGGCAAGCCCGTCAGGACTTTGCCCCATTGACATGTCAAAGGCATTTCTGGAACTGTGCCATGCACAGACCTGCGGCAAATGCGTGCCCTGCCGTGTAGGGCTAAGGCAGCTTAAGAAGATGATTTCTGACGTTTTAAACGGAAGGGCAACGCTGGAAACCTTGGACGAGATGAAGGAAACAGCGCTTAGCATTATGGAGACGGCAGACTGCGCCATCGGCTACGAGGCGGCAAATATGGTATACAAGGGACTCATTGGCTTCCATGATGAATATGTGGCGCATATTGAGCTTGGACGCTGCAACTGTAATTACCAGCAGCCTGTTCCCTGTGTGTCATTATGTCCGGCAGGCGTTGACATACCGGGATACATAGCGCTTGTGCATGAGGGCAGATATAAAGACGCCATCAGACTTATCAGAAAGGATAATCCATTCCCGACCACCTGCGGATTTATCTGTGAGCACCCTTGTGAAGCACGCTGCCGCAGAAATATGGTGGATGATGCGATTAATATCAGAGGCTTAAAGCGTATGGCTGCAGAGTTCGCAGGAAAGGTTGAGCCGCCAAAATGCCAGCCGTCTACAGGGAAAAGAGTTGCGATTGTAGGAGGCGGTCCGGGGGGACTGAGTACAGCTTATTATTTACAGCTTATGGGTCATCAGGTAGTCGTATACGAGATGCTCCCGAAGCTTGGCGGCATGCTCCGTTATGGTATTCCAAACTACAGGCTCCCCAAGGACAGGCTTGATGATGATATCAATGCGATTCTTGAGACAGGTGTGGAGGTCAGGCATGGACTGAGAATCGGTATCGACATCACGATTAATGAACTGAGAGAGCAGTATGATGCAGTCCTTATCACCATCGGAGCAAGTACGGACAAGAAGCTTGGCATTGAAGGCGAGGATGCAGACGGCGTGATTTCAGCAGTACAATTTCTGCGTGACGTAGGAAAGGGCAATGCCATTGACCTCAAGGGACAGGAGGTCTGTGTAGTAGGCGGCGGAAATGTATCGATGGACGCCGTGCGCACTGCTGTAAGGCTTGGTGCAAAGAAGGTTACCATCGTATACCGCAGGCGTGTAGCGGATATGACAGCGCTTCGTGATGAGATTGAAGGGGCGATTGCAGAGGGCGTTGAGGTTGCAACACTCAAGGCGCCCGTGAGAATTGAGACAGACAATGATTATAGTGTGAAAGGTTTGTGGGTAAGACCGCAGATGATTAGTGCGATAAAGGATGGACGCGCAAGCGTTAAGGCAACAGGCGAGGAAGACTTCATGATTCCCTGTACCACTGTGATAGTAGCGATTGGACAGGATATTGAATCACAGCACTTTGCAGATGCAGGAGTACCGGTAAACAGAGGTGTTATCCAGACCGGAAGACATGGAGGCTTTGACTTGCTTCCCGGAGTCTTTGCAGGAGGTGACTGTGCGACCGGACCAGCGACGGTTATCAAGGCAATCGGTGCGGCGAAGGTTATTGCAGCCAATATTGATGAATACCTGGGCTTCCATCATGTGATACAGAGCGACGTAGAAGTGCCGTCACCGAATATGGCTGACAGAAATCCATGCGGACGCGTCAATATGACAGAGCGTGAAGCGTGTCAGAGAATCTGTGATTTTGAGGGCGTAGAGCTTCCGATGACAGAGGCAGAGTGCAAGCAGGAGGCATCAAGATGCCTGCGCTGTGATCACTTCGGATACGGAATATTTAAAGGAGGGCGTGAAACATTATGGTAAAGCTTACAATCGACCGGAAACCAGTAGAAGTACCAGAGGGAAGTACCATTATGGATGCAGCAAACATAGCAGGTATTCCGATTCCAAAGCTTTGTTTTTTGAAGGAAATCAACGAAATCGGCGCATGCCGCGTGTGTGTTGTGGAGATTGAAGGAAAGGAAAAGCTTGTCACCTCCTGCAATAACAAGGCAGAGGAGGGCATGGTAGTATATACCAACAGTCCGAAGGTGCGCAGAAACCGTAAAAAGACTGTCGAAATGATTCTCTCACAGCACAACAGCAATTGTGTGACCTGCGCCAGAAACAGAAATTGTTCACTGCAGACGATTACCAGAAACTTAAATATTCTTGATGTGCCCTATGAGAAGGAGCTGACGCCGCTTCCGTGGAATAAAAATTTTCCTCTGATACGGGATAATGACAAATGTATCAAATGCATGCGCTGTATCTCTGTCTGTGATAAGATTCAGGGTGTAAAAGTATGGGACGCAGAGGGGACAGGCTCACGCACCGGTGTCTATGTATCAGGTAACAGAAAGATAGAGGAGTCTGACTGCGTGCTTTGCGGTCAGTGCATCACCCATTGTCCGGTAGGCGCTTTAAGAGAACGTGATGATACAGAGAAGGCCTGGTGGGCAATCGAGAACAAGAAAAAGGTGACCGTTGTACAGGTAGCTCCGGCAGTACGTGCTGCATGGGGTGAGGTATTCGGACTTTCCAGAGAAGAAGCAACCATGGGAAAGATTGCAGATGCCCTCAAGAAAATAGGCTTTGACTATGTATTTGACACTGTATTTTCGGCAGACCTTACGATTATGGAGGAGGGCAATGAGTTTGTTGAGCGCTTCAAGAAGGGCGATACCGCGAACATGCCTATGTTCACCTCCTGCTGTCCGGGGTGGGTGCGCTTTGTAAAATCACAGTATCCGCATCTGGTTTCAAGGCTTTCTACGGCAAAGTCTCCGCAGCAGATGTTCGGTGCAGTCATGAAGACCTATTTTGCAAAGAAAATCGGTGTTGCGCCTGAGGATATGGTTACAGTGTCCGTGATGCCCTGCGTTGCGAAAAAAGGCGAGAGCAATATGGAGCTGTTTTATGAGGACTATGCAGGTCATGATGTGGACGTGGTGCTTACCACAAGAGAACTTACCCGTATGATTCGAATGGCGCATATTGATCCTGAGACTCTTGAGGATATCCCGTGTGATGACCCGATGAGAGACGGTACGGGTGCAGGCGTAATCTTTGGAACGACAGGCGGCGTTATGGAGGCAGCGCTTCGTTCTGCATATTATCTGATTACCGGAGAAAATCCGGATGCAGACGCCTTTGAGGAGGTCAGAAGCACCAGAGAGCAGCCCAAATGGAAGGAAGCAGCATTTCATATTAACGACATTACTGTTAAGACAGCAGTCGTAAACGGTCTTGGCAATACAAGGGAACTGATTGAAGCGCTTGAGCGCGGAGAGGTTCACTATGATTTTGTAGAAGTTATGGCCTGTCCCGGCGGCTGCGTGGGCGGCGGCGGACAGCCAATCAAGGACGGCTGTGAGCTTGCGACGACCAGAAGTGAGAATTTGAGGACGCTGGATGAAAAGGCGGCAGTCAGATTTTCTCATGAAAATCAGGATGTGCTGAAGCTGTATGAGGAATTTATGGACAAGCCGTTATCCCACAAGGCGCATATGCTTTTACATACAGACCATCAGGCATGGCAGATGCCGTCTCAGGGAAAATAGAATCTTATCATATGAAAAACGGATGATGATTCCGCTGGTAAAACTTAAAGTAAATTGATTCAATAAAAGCTGCTGCCGCTTATGACAGGAACTGATGTGTGTAACAGGATACACGCATAAAATCATAAGCGGCGGCAGCTTTTGTGATTGAATTCAATCGGCATTTTGACGAGATACGCAATAGGAGTTTATAACATAAGCGTGACAAAAGGCCGCTTTAACAGGTCTTATACAATAGTGTCAAATATTTAAATCAAGGCTTGGGAAGCCGATATATAAATCCTCATAAATACTAACTTGAACAGTATCATCAAACGTGTAGGTATTTAGTATAAATTTGCCATCATGCATATTATATACATGAATTTTGCGTTGTTCAGCGTCAACAATCCAATACTCACGAACTCCGGCATCATGGTACAATCCAAGCTTTGTGATATAGTCGTGACTGGGATTGGAAGGTGATGCAATCTCAATAATCCAGTCAGGAGCGCCGAGACAGCCGCGGTCATTGAGTTTATCGAGGTCACAGATAACGGATATATCAGGCTCGACAACAGTATCCTCTTCTTTTCGCAGCTGTACACTAAAAGGCGCAGTATATACGCGGCATTTGCCGCTTTTTGATTTTATATAGTTGGTAATTGCAAAATCAAGTTCATGTGATAATTCCTGATGCAGCCGGCCAGGTGCAGACATGCAGACGATATGACCGTTTATCAATTCTGCCCGGATATCCTCAGGCATACTGTAGAAATCTTCAACAGTATAATGTTTTTCTTGCGGTAACGGCATTTAACGCACTTCCTTTCAAAAAATTATTTGCAGAGTGTATAGAACAGTGCATCATCACATATTTCAATCTGTTCTGATATGTTTTCATATATTCTAGTACAACGAATAATAAGTTTCTGATACATTGACGCAGAATGATTGTTTCATATGCAAGGCGGAGGAATGAGGCGTAGCGGTGGCTACGTCGATTGACGACAACGCAGCAGATGAAAAATCAGACAAGTCAAAGTGGCAGTTATTTATTATTCGTTGTACTAGAGCGTGTTTGAAAAATCATTTCGTTTAGTCATTTTATCCAAATCAAAATTGAAGCGATACAAAGGAATCCAAGATAAGTGCATGCCAGTTTGTCATATCTGGTAGCAATCCGCCGAAATGCTTTTAGTTTAAGAA
>JAGAQJ010000005.1 GCA_017622845.1 Lachnospiraceae bacterium
ATTCAAACTGTGCAGCAGCTGTCCTTATAAAGAGGAATTCTACAGGACACTGGAGAACATTCAGCAACTGGCTGTACAGTTGGAATAAGCAACTATTGATGTACCTTGACAGTTCAAAAAGACTCAATCGAATTTCACGGGAATAGTTTACCCATTTTTGTGGATAACTTGATTGATTTCAAGGGAACTGATTTAAGGTTTTATAGCATTGAGCATTTTTACATGCTCATGAATAATTCAGGCTTAATTACATTATAATAAAAATATTTTGAAATTCCAAATATTTCAGATTTTTTTATTCGCTGAACAACATGAGAAATTTGTAACAATTCAGCCTTTTATGCACTAACACCCTGACGAAAACAGCAGATAATATCCCTCCGGCTGCCATTGGTTCCGAATGAGAATTTCTTAATATGATGAATTAGGGCTTTCTAATGAAATTTTTTAAAAAAATATAAAAAAAGTGTTGACACTTTATATATTAAATGGTATAGTACTTATTGTTCGGTGAGCAACACAGAAATAACTCAACAAAATGTAATAAGTTTGCACCGCTAGCTCAGTTGGTAGAGCACCTGACTCTTAATCAGGGTGTCCAGGGTTCGAGCCCCTGGCGGTGCATTGAAAGCACTATTTTTGAAGCATAAGGCTTCGGGGATGGTGTTTTTATTTTGCTTTGCAAAAAAGCCTCGACACATGGGCTGCGCCGGGGCTTTTTGTTATGCATGTAATATCCTTTTGTCTACGGCTATTGCAGCATATGCATCCGCTGCATCAATACTTATGGTAAATCTACAAAGCATTTAATATGAATGCTTTCCAGAACACTATAAATCTCAGCTTCGGCCATGTCTGTAAAGGTTAGAATGAATTGATACTCCTTACCCGGCACTATGACTGTAGTTCTGGTTTTCCCCAATTCATTATCATCCGCCAGCTTGTATTCATATCCTGTCGAAGCTGCATAGACACGTTCATTGTTTGTGGTGTCTCCGGTAATGACAGTAAATGCGCTTTCTGAATCGTTGCCGTTGTCATTCTTTTCTGTTAATTGTGTTTTTTGCTGTTCAAAGGTAAATGTACCGCTGCCTGAGACAAAATCTGCAGTGATGGAATAATCTTTATTGTCGGCATTCTCACCTGTTTCCTCCGTCAGATGCTCGTATTCTGTGTAATAGGCATTTCCTGAATACTCTTTTGTAAAGGCATTGATAAATCCTGCATCTTTTGCGGCAGTACTGTAATTATTGTATGTGTACCGGGTAATTCTGTCCTTTACTTCATAAGGCGTCCAGCTGGCGCCATCTTCTGATTTATAAGCGGTTGAGGTCTCTTCCCATACCTTTTTTTCAATCCATATATGGTCACTGCCTGCCGTTTCCTCCTCTATGATTTCCGTTTCGGCTTCGTCTTGAGGCAATTTGATTCCTTCAAATTGAGGCTGTTCCTCCGTACTCAAATTTTCTGAAGACAGACCATTGGGAAACATAACGACTGTACTGCGATAGATTGCTGCAGCGCTCGCTGTTGTGCCCACAAGTAATATTCCTGCCACCGCAGCTGCAATTTTTGTAAAATTCTTTGATGCTTTTTTTAAATTTTTCATTTCTTTCTGCTCCTTTTTCTTCAATAAGAAGAGAAAATTGTCAGGCATTTTATCAACAGGCTGCTGCCCTTGCAAAAGACACAGCTCTCTGCTGATTTCATCAGCCTTGTCATAATCTCCTGCTTCCAGATATTCATCAAGTTTTTTATTTTTTTCTGCAGCTGCTGTATTTGTTTCTTTCATGAGAACCTCCTTTCAAATGATGCGCACTCATTTCATTTATATATGTTATTTTGATTTCTATGTAACAGGACTTGTCAGGATTTTTAAAAATCATCCAATCGCAGGCCCGCAATTAGTTTCCGGACTTTTTTGCGGATTCTTACGTATTTCATTCGCATTGCCGGTTCTTTGATGCCAAGTTCGCGTGCTATCTGTGCCATGCTTTCTTTTTCAATATAATATTTCTGATAAAGACTGCGCTCCGATGGAGTGAGATTTTGAAGAACCTGCTCACAATAAGCATTTTCATTGATGTTTTCGCTTTTTTGACTGCAAATTCGCTCAAAAATGTCCCTGTTATCAATTTCCTGATTTATTGTCTCACAGGGAATAACCTTTTTTATTTTTCTGAAATAATCATATAGGAGGTTTTTGGCTGTCACATACAGGAACGCAAGCGGCTTTTCGTGTTTTAGGAAATTGTCTCCTTCTTGATATGCAATAAAAAATACTTCCTGTGTGATATCCTCGGCTGCTTCTTTTTTTCCGGTCTTTGCTAAGACATAATTGTATACCTTCGCATAATTTTCTTTGCAAATCTCCTCAAACTGCATACTTTTAACCATGCCTTTCACTTACATTTTGCCAGATGGCTTGTCTGATTTCATGTGGTGTATTGTTTGGAATGAACGCTGCCATTGCTGAGACCCGTTCTATTTTATTATGTCATGCTTATGTGAATGTAACAGATTTTTTGCGAAACAGTATTTTTTCCATATGAATCATTGGTCTTTGTTTTTATCTTCTTATTTTTTCATTATTGAATCTTATTTTTTATATGCTATAATGAGTGCATGAACAATCGCATGAATACATGTTTATTTAAGAGGAGGAGTGTAAATGTTTTTATTTACAGATGACTGCATAACCGGTATTGATATTATAGATGATGAGCATAGAAACCTTTTTGAGATTCTTAATCGGGCTTATACCTTACTGACGACTGATTATCACAGTGATTATTATCAGGAATTAAAAACGATGCTTGAAGAACTTGACTATTATGCGGAACAGCATTTTGCCCACGAGGAAGAATACATGGTAAAAATACGTGACCCTGAGCTGATTCTCCAGCGCACACAGCATGCATTTTTCCGTGAGAAGATACGCGAATATGAATTTATAAATATTGATAATGAGGACGAACAGCAGAGGGTTCTTTGTGAATTGGTCCGTTTCCTCGCCAAATGGCTTTATCACCATATTCTCAGCAGCGACATCCTGATTGGAAAGCTTCCTCCTCTTGAAGAGTGGATGGTACGGGAAAATCCATGTGAATTTACTGATGAATATCTGACTGGTATTGAGCTTATTGATATTGAACACAAAGAGCTTTTCCGTATTGTTGATAAGGCAAACCGTCTGGTGAAATCCTTTGACAATCTCTCCGGATATGATGATATCATGCTAATCCTCAATGAATTGAAGGAGTATACCAAAGAGCACTTTGGCGACGAAGAAGAATACATGGAGAGTATTCACTATGAAGGCCTGGAAGCCCAAAAACGCGCACACGAATCTTTCATCGACAAGCTTGAAGGCATTAACCTCGATGAGGTTGACAATGACCCTCAGCAGTATTTACAGGAGCTTGTAGAGTTTCTGATTGGCTGGTTAATCAATCACATTTTACATACGGATAAAAAGATACCGAAAATAAACAATTCAATCTAGTGATGAAACCACTGGTCTGTACACATAAAACGGCGATGATTCTCATAATCATTGCCGTTTTATATATTATTTTGTGGTTATTCCGTACTTGCTTGAATCGGATGCCGGTGCATATAGACAAGGCATATCACTGCTGTGATAATGAAAGGAAGTCCTGACAAGATTCCGGTCGGCGCCGGTCCAACGAAGAAGTTTCCGCCGTCAAAGGTAAACAAAGCAGCCTGCGACATCATAACATTCACTGCACTGTGCGCAAATACGGATGGAAAGATACTTCCTGTGCGCAGGCATAAAAAGGAATAGATGACTCCTGTCACCATGCCGAAAATACACATTGCTATGATATTTACAATCGGAAATCCTGCATTACCGCTTCCATAGTAATATCCGATTGCAACCAACGGTGCATACCACAGACCGGAAGCAAGTCCGCTCAAAAGCATGGCAGGAATGGTGCCGACTTTCCGAAACAGCTTTGGCAGCAGATAAGCGCGAAAGCCCCATTCTTCACCAAAACTATTGATAATATCAAGCACTGCTGCCGTAAATACCTTTACAAGCAAATCTGTTTTATAAGCCGCCACGATATCGACTGCATTTGTCTGTGCGCCTGCAAATGCAGCTTTTTCACTGTATGACGAAACAAAGCTTGTCATGTTTGGATCAAAGTTGTTCCTAAAAACAAGAAAGTAAATAACTGCTCCCAAAAATGTAAGAGCTGTTGTTCCAAACCAGCCAAATAAAAATAGAAATCTGTGCTCTAAAAAATTGAACTGAAAACCGGATTTTACAAGTCCCTCTCTGGTTGCAATTCTCACAACCAATACCGCCAGTGCAGGAGTCAGCATAAGCTGTGATATCATATCCGCCGCTTCCTTCACCATATCTACATCTCCGCTTTGATACATGGGCGTCACGCCGAATATTTCCATAAACCATGCCACACCAAAGCATAATACGATAAACATCAGGATTCTTTTATTTTCAACCTTTTTGTCTGTCACACCGATAAGCTCTCTCTTTTTCGGCTGCTCTTTAGGCTGTGCCTGCCGGAACTTTCCTGTGATGTCAAATGCATTTGATACCGAAGCATCATTGTCTTCGCTGCTGTCATTATCCGAGTCCATTTCCTGTACTACTATGCTATCCGTTTCTTCTGTATTCGTGGATTCTTCCGCAACCATACTCTGTTCACTTTCCTTCTTCCGGTTTTCTTCTGTTTCTGATTTCTTTCTTAATTCTGCCATATCCTTTTCACTTTCTTTTTCAGTATTCTCATCATTACAACAAATTGTAACGATTCCGTACCCTCATAGTTACGGGCATCAAGTCGTGCCAAACCACTTCGTGGTGACTTGATGCCTAATGCAATTTACGCATTGTCACACACTCCGCAGCAAGTGGGTAGTGAGAAACATGTAGCTGACGCCAGTCTCCTTATCTACCCGGATTTCTGTAACATTTATCTTTCCCTGTGAATAAATCTGTTCAAACCGTTCTTCTTTTTTCGTCATTTCATTTGTCCTCCAATTATAAATTACTATAACTTCGCAGTGTCACTCGAAAATGCTTTGCATTTCCTCGTTCACGGGCTTCGCCCTATCCGTCTGTTGTCTGTCAAAAACGTCTGCAAGCAGCCGTTTTGACGTTCAACAAGCGGCACTGCTCATTGCCTTCGTGTACATTATATCATTTCATCTCATTTGCCATCATATAGAAATGATGATAGATTCCGCCAAGCGCCATCAGCTCATCATGATTTCCTTCTTCCATGATTCCCTCATCTGTAAGCACCAGTATTCTGTCCGAATTTCTGATACTGGAAAGTCTGTGTGCGATGGTAAGTGTGGTGCGTCCCTTTGCCAGTTCATTGAGAGACTTTGCTACTGCATACTCACTTTCATTATCAAGGGCTGAGGTCGCCTCATCAAGTATTAATATCGGCGGATTTTTCAAAAATACCCGGGCGATGCTGATGCGCTGCTTTTGACCGCCTGAAAGCTTCACGCCCCGTTCTCCTACATAGGTGTCATATTTGTCTTTTAGATTTTGTATAAACTCATCTGCTCCTGCGCGCTTTGCCGCCTCCATTACTTCCTCATACGTTGCTCCTGGTCTGCCGTAGGCAATATTTTCATACACGGTACCGGAGAAAAGATAGACATCCTGCTGGACTACGCCGATACTTTGCCTGAGGCTTTTTAATGTGAGCTTTTTGATATCCTTGCCGTCCAATGTGATTTTTCCTGATGACACATCATAAAATCTTGGTATCAGATTGCAAAGCGTTGTCTTACCTCCTCCTGACGGTCCTACAATCGCAAGCTTTTCACCTGCATGAATTTCCAGGTTGAGGTTCGTAAATACCTTGTTGTGGTCATCGGGATATTCAAAGCTGACATCATGAAATACTATCTCACCCTTTGGTTGTATGATATCCTCGGCATCTGCATCATCAAAAATTTCGATATCCGCGTCCATAATCTGCAGAAACCGCTCAATACCGGTAATCCCCCGCTGGAACTGCTCTGCAAACTCTATGATTTTTCTGATGGTCGCAATCAAAGTTGATACATACATGACATAAGCAACCATGTCACCGGGAAGTATTTTTTGATTCATCAGGAAGAATCCGCCGCCAATGATAATCGTCAGATACATCAGTCCGTCAAATACTCTGGTAGAGGTATTGAACAGTCCCATCAGCATATACGTATATGTTTTTATGTTCAGGAATTCCTGATTGCCTTCCTCGAACTTCTCCGCTTCCAGCTCCTCATTGGTAAATGCTTTGACAACTTTTTGCCCTAACAGGCTGTCCTCGATTTTTGCATTCAGTTCACCGATTTGATACCGCTGCCGGCTAAATGCACTTCTCATTTTCTTATTGATGATTTGGCAGACAATTGTCATAATCGGCACAAAGATAAATACCATCAATGTAAGCGACAGATTAATCTGCGCCAGTATGACAAACGAAATCACAATTTTTAATGCCGCAATAAAAAACTCCTCCGGACAGTGATGTGCAAACTCTGTTACTTCAAACAAATCATTCGTGATACGCCCCATAATCTGACCGACTTTTGTATTGTTAAAATAAGTATTAGACAACTGCTGCAGATGAGCATATGCATCACGGCGCATATTTGTCTCAATTTTGGCCCCCATTACATGACCAATATCCGCCATATAATAATTTGCGAGCGCATCAATGATTCTAAGTACAAAATATATCAGTGCAAGTCCGATAATCATGCGTGCCGTAAGAAGCGCCACATCTTGAAGCGCTGTGTTGGTAATCTGACGGATAATCAGCGGCAGCACGATTTCACAGACTGTTGTAAGCGCCGCACAAAATAAATCTGTGTATAACGTTTTTCTGTATGGCTTAAAATACGGCAGAAACCGTTTTATTAAAGTACTTGTCTTATATTCCTTTGCTTCGTTTTTTTCCTTCTGTTCCATTGGTATCTCCTGATTTTTAATTTTTTTTCGTTTGATTTCTGCTCTGCGTCAGTTTCATCATGAATTCACTGCCTGAAAGCATTTTGTCCCTTGTAATTACCAAAAGCCTGTATTTTAGAAACGGGTTAAGACCTTGTATTGTTTTTTCAATATCTGCTGTATCAAAAGTCTGTTTCGCAAACTCTTCATAGGGTCTATCCGTAAAGACAAGGATACATCTGCATCTGGCGTGGTAAAGCTTAAGATATTCACATAGAACGTCAATTTTCGGATAATTATCCACACAAATGGTTTTGTTATCAGGTTTTCTGTCAGTAATGGCTGCTGCTTCCGCCTTTTCTGATGTCCTGTCATCAACGCCTATGTTTTCCTGCTTATTTTCAAATGCTCTGCCCATCTGAATAAATGACATCGGTGTCACTTTTGTTGTTATCTGATTATAGTTCCAATAAACCATATTGCTGCGCACATTTTGAAAGATTTTATCATGTGCTTTGAGTGATGTAACAGCATCTTTTATGGAGCTGCAGACATATTCGATATCACCAGATAAATCTGCGGCAAATGCAATTTCCAATTGCTGTCCCCTTATTAAAGCATTTGCAGGCGCATGCAATATCTTGTCCACCCTTTTATTTAATTCAAGCTTTTGAAGCTGTGTCAGTCCCATTATACTCACTTCCATTATATCTGTTACTGTTTTTCTGATAAATATTGATTCACTATTTTTTCAATGGATTCTCTTGATATCGGATAGTTAAATTCCTTAATAATCCGGTCGACCGTATATCCATGGTCTACCAGATGCCTGATGGCACCGCCATAGGCAAAGTCCTTTGTAAAATTTGATAAAGCCTCCTGAAAATATCCATGATTGTATTCTTCCATTGCATCTCCTTTTATAACAATCCAGCCATTTCAATTTTGCAATTAAATCTCACTTACAGAGATGACACCCTTCAGCGCCTGAAGCAGGCGAAGATACTCCTCCTTATCTGCTTGCTTTGGTATCTGAAAGGTCGTAACTATCTGAAAATGCTGTCCTTTTGCTTTCGGCTTGTCTACCGAAAAGGTATCTATGAAACAGTTATCTTCCTTAAGCTGCTTTGACACCAGCGTGATTGCTTTGCCGTCTTCAACCTCGACATAAAGCGTCATATAACGTGTATGCTTATAGGCTTTTTCTTCAAAATACGGCACCAAATGCACACCTGTAAGCCACAACGCCGTCAAAAGCACTGCTCCATCTATAAATCCGATTCCTACCGCAAGTCCGATGCATGCACAGGTCCATATGCTTGCTGCGGAGGTTAAGCCTTTAATCTGATGACCTGACACAATAATGGAACCTGCTCCCAAAAAGCCCACACCGCTTATTACCTGCGCTGCAATTCTTGAAATATCAAACCTTTCAGGATAAAGTTCTTCGAGATACTGCTCAATTAACATCACCATTGCTGCTCCAAGGCACACTGTAATCGTAGTCCTTGCACCGCCGCCGCGTCTTTTGACTCCGCGGTCTATGCCAATCACCATGCCAAGCACCAGCGCCGTAAGGATTCTTATCAGGATATTCTGCCATGTCCATTCAGAAAATACTTTGGTAAACATGAGAAACACCAACTCCTTTCCTAATAGATGATTTCTTAGGCGTTTTGTTACGCTGTTGAAAGCTTTCTACTTCATTATAGTGCAATCATTGGCAGTTTTTTCGGGTAATGCCTTTTCCATCACTTCATAAACCAAAACCACGTCATTTTCCACAAGCCACTTTTTATGCATAACGGTACGATACCCTCTTTGCTCATATAAATGACTGGCAGGAAGCGATGCATCTAACAGTACTGTATGATACTTTGCTGAAATCTCATCTTCTAAGCATTGCATGATAAAACTGCCATATCCTTTTCCTTGAAACTTCGGCAAAACATACACTCTTGTAATATGATTCTCTTCATGACTCCCAGTTCCGACAATCTGATTATTATCCATCAGAATCCCTACATTACCATTTTCTATATCCTTTGCAATATTCTCTCTGTTATGAAGTTCACAGAAAAATTCCACAACCTCTTTTGGATAATATTTGGGATAAATAGTTGTTACTGTGTTCTGTACAATATCGAAAACACATTCCGTGCTTTCACATGTTGCTTTTATGTATTCCATTCATTCCTCCTATTACGCATATTCTCTGCTAATTATCAAGAACTATACTTACATTGCTTTTCAAATGCACTGCATCAAATCACAAATATTTTTCTATTGTTAAAACAAATGCAGTATGAATATGTTTATCACTTTAACAAAGCTGCTGTAGACTGTAATTCATTTTCATTATCTCTGAGCGCTTCCAATAATTTCGTCTGAATCCAGCAAAATCGTAAACGGTCCGTCATTTAAAAGCGATACCTTCATATCTGCGCCAAACAAGCCATGTTTTACCGGAAATCCCTTTTTTCCCACTTCACTGATGATATACTCATACAGTTCCTTTGCCATATCCGGTTTTCCTGCCAGTGTGAAGGACGGTCTGTTACCTTTTCTGCAGTCCGCATATAATGTAAACTGTGAAATAATCAGAAATTCACCGTCGACGTCAGAAATGGACAGATTTGTCTTGCCGTCTGCATCATCAAAAATGCGAAGCTTTGTCATCTTATCTATCATTTTATCGGCTGTCTGTTTGTCGTCGCTGTCAGCTATACCTGCAAACACTAATAATCCGTGTCCGATCTGTCCGATTATCTCACCACCGACAGCTACACTTGCCTCTTTTACACGCTGTACTACAAATCTCATCTTTGTCTCAACCTTTCTGCTATTGTGTACGAAACAGCCAACAGACACACTTGTGCATCTATTGGCTGTTTGTATTGAATTTACTGATATTCACGCAATACTGCATTTGCCTGCTCATAGCTTTCAAATACGATTCCCTTCATGCCAAGCGCTCGTGCCGCCTCGATATTCTCTGCCCTGTCATCAATAAATACACACTCAGAAGCTTCTAATCCGTATTCTTTCATAAGGCGTTCATAAATATCTGCATTTGGTTTTACCATCTGAACAAAACCGGAAACCACCTTTCCATCAACCTTATCAAGAAACGGAAAACAACCACACTCTGTATGAAGGATAAATAAATCTCTCGGATAATTCGATAACAGATATACCTTAAGCCCACAGTTTTTCAGGCTTTCTATCCATGAAACTGCATATGGATAAGGTTTTACAAGCTTATCACGATGCTCCCATATCAGATTAAACTCATCGAGATGCTCTTTATTGTCTTCACGAAGTTTTTCCAGCACTTGAGACTCCTCAAGAACTCCATGGTCGAGTTCGCCCCACCAGTGGCTTCCGAATACGGTTTTTTCAAACTCCGGCTGCAGCGCTTTGGGGAGTCCTAATTCCTCCATTAATTCACGCCATTTAAAATCAACAAGGACATTTCCAATATCAAATATTACATTTTTTATCATAATTCCACACCATTCTTTTTCAAAAGCGCCTGTGCACTCTCCACAGAATCTACGCCTGTTTTATTTTTAATCGGGGCAAATTCATAGTCTCTGACAACCTCAAAGGATAAGCAGTCATCCAGTAAATGTATCATATCCAGAACCAAAAGCTCAAATTTATATCCGTTTGGTGTCTCAGGTTTGATATATTCACCCTTTTCATTGATATAAGGAATCTTCTTTTCTACGACATGTACAGGCATCTTTTCATTCATAATCGATTCCAGCTTGTCAACACGGAACAGATAATTGAGAATGACGCCAAAATTGTAAGAAAGCTCCCCGTTTTCCTCTCTTGAATTGATGATCTCCTCTGTCATCTCATAGTATTCAACGATAGATGGTTTACCGTCCTCCAGACAAAGCACGCCGACCTTTTCATTCGGGTCAGCTTTTCTGACAACCTTTGCACCGCTGACACAGCCTGAATCAAGCGTTGCTCCTACAAATACCGGATCCGCAATTCTCTGCAGTACATTGTCGACTGCAAATATATTTAACCACTCAATGCCTCTTGCCTTCACATCCTGTAACACGCCGGAAACTGCCATAGAATAGAACCATCCGCCGTTTCCATTGGGTGAAAGCGACAGAGAATCAGCAGACTCCATATAGAGTTTGCCGTTAAAATCAACGGAAGGAGCCATTTCCTGCTTAAAGAATTTGACAAAATCCTTTGGATATCCGAAGTAATTTTTTTCCTCAAAAAAGGCAGTCGTCTCATCATGGTTCTTGTCACTTGTCATAATATATAATGGAACGAAACATCCAGCCTTGTCTGTTACATCGGTTAAATTTCTGATTAATCTCTCAAAAATATAGACATCCTTTGTGATGCCGATATTGTATTTTCCTTTAGGTCCATCCGAACCAAGTCTGGTTCCCTGTCCGCCTGCCAGCAATACGGCTCCTATTTTTCCTTTCTTTATCGCATCCAGTCCGATTTGCTCGTATTTTTCCTTGTTTTCCTCAATTTCAGTTACTTCAAGCGCTGACAATGGTTCAAGCTTTCCTCTTTCCTGTTTCAGCTCCTCATGACCTGCCATCGCCACGATAGACCAGTCAATCTTTTCCACCTGTGCGGCGAGCTTCTCCTTACCTGCCTCGTCAAGCTTGCTGTATGCCTCAAAAATATGCTCCTGACCTTGCTCCCTGAGCACCTCTAAAAGTTCGTTCTCTCCCATTTCCAACCTTACCTTTCCTTAAACTGAACTGCCTTCATTTTTTTAACTTATTTTGTTCATTTGCGGTAGTTATTATTATAGCAAATAATACACATATTTCCAATCATTATCTCAAAAGAGTTTGAAATAAACGCAACAGTTCCCTTTTATGCATTCCTATCCGGACGAAAATGGCAGATAGTATCCCTCCGGCTGCCGTTTTCTGTTCATTGAAACCATAAAGCTGAACAGTTATCAGTACACAGAAGGTCGGCAGTCCTATGCCGGGACAGGCTGGCGGAGAATGCTGACATTTTCTTATGGGTGATTGATACATCTGCGAAAATCCGCACGGACGCGGATTTAGGACGAAACGCGTCCATGGACGGCGCGTAGAGTCCGGTCGCGGACGCCTGCAAATACTTTGGCATCACCCATTAGAAAATTCGCATTTGGAGTCCAATTGCCTGTCCCGGCATACGACTGCCGACCTTCGTCCTGATTAAAATAATCCATATGGCTGAACTGTTACAATTTTTCATGAAATTACCACTCCGAATATAGACAAACAAAAAAAAATTTTGTAAAATATGATTAATCGACGTATTACAACGTAAAAAGGAGTCTGTCTATGGATTTTTTTTCAAAGGATGAGGCTGACGTAATAGGTGAAATTTCCAACATTTCCATAGGCTCATCAGCTACAGCGATGAATTTAATGCTGGGACAGCCTATCAAGATTACGACGCCGAATGTTTCTCTCGTTCACAGAAGCGATATCTTAGAGGATTATGAAAATTCCTGTATACTTGTACGTGTGCAGTATACACAAGGTCTTTTCGGCACAAACATGCTTGTTCTCAAAAATGAAGATGCCAGAATTATTACCGACCTCATGATGGGCAATGACGGAACGGGGGAATATTCACAAAGTGAAATTTCACCCTTACATATCAGTGCCATTTCAGAGGCAATGAACCAGATGACCGCAAGCTCTGCTACTGCAATGAGTAAAATGTTCAATAAAAAAATCGACATTTCCCCTCCTACAGTACAGCAGATTGTCATTGAAAACTTTGAATTTCCGGACGATATACCTGATGACCTTTTTGTCAAAATCAATTTCAGGTTAAGAGTCGGAAAGCTGATTGATAGTACGATTATGCAATTGTACCCTTTTGATCTTGCAAATTCCATTTACAAATTATTCCAGAGGAGGAACTAGAAATGGCAAAGAGTATTTTAATTGTCGATGATGCAGCTTTCATGAGAATGATGATTAAGGACATACTGACAAAAAACGGATATGCAATCGCTGCTGAGGCAGAAAACGGAAAAATAGCGATTGATAAATACAATGAGGTAAAGCCTGATCTTGTGCTTATGGATATCACAATGCCCGAAATGGACGGTATTCAGGCTTTAAAGGGTATCAAGGCAAATGATCCAAATGCAATGGTTATCATGTGCTCCGCAATGGGTCAGCAGGCAATGGTTATAGAGGCAATCCAGTCCGGCGCAAGGGATTTCATTGTAAAGCCTTTTCAGGCAGAACGAGTTCTTGAGGCGGTCAAGAAAGTAGTCGGCTAAGGTTTATTTTTCTGCATAATCAATCGATGTCCTATTTGCAGCACCAGGCTTTTACAACTGTGCTGTTCATATCCTTACAGGCTTATATACATAAAAAGCGTTAAAATCAAATGGATTTTAACGCTTTAATTATTTTAAAGTCAGGCACAGCTTTATCTCATGCAGACTGCCTCCTTACAATAACGGCGACAATACCTTCAAAGCTCCCTGCATCATTTTATTTCCAATGGGCCGTTTTGACCAGCTTACCAAATCCATCTCTTCACATTGCTCAAGAGTCTTTAAAAAGTCAGCCTTCATATCCTTTATGGCATCCATCTCACTTAGAAACACTCCGCATTCATAATGCAGATAAAAGCTTCTGTAATCCGTGTTAATGGTTCCGCAGATTGCGCACTCGTCATCTGCAATCACATTTTTGGCATGTATAAAGCCGGGAGTGTACTCATAAATATGAACTCCTGCCTCCATAAGCTTACCATAATTTGACACATTTACCATATATACATACCATTTATCATAAATTTTAGGAACTATAATGCGTACATCAACACCGCTTTCAGCCGCGCCGGTCAAATCCTCACGCATGCTCTGATCAAGGACGAGATATGGAGTCGTAATATAAATATAATCTCTTGCCTTGTTAATCATTCTGGTATAAGCTCCTTCTGTGGGATTATGCGGATTTCTATGCGGTCCTCCCATAAACGGCTGCACATATCCCGGCTCGTCGATATGAATCTGAGGCTTGTAATCTTCATTTTTCACATCTGTGTTTCTGCTTGCAATGCGCCACATATCCAGAAAGAAACAGGTAAAACTGTACACGCCCTCTCCATAAAGCCTGATTCCCGAATCCTTCCAGTGACCAAAACGCACAATGTAATTCGCATACTCATCTGCAAGATTAAATCCGCCCGTATATGCGATATTGCCGTCTATAACCGTAATTTTCTTGTGATTTCTGTAATTAAAGGTCATGCGCGTCACATCACGATGAATCGGATTAAAAATGCACATTTCCAACCCGCGTCTTTTCATCTCTTTACGAAATGTGTGCGTATTGATTCGAAGTGTCCCAAAGTCATCAAACAACAGCTTTACTTCAACACCCTCCTGAACCTTCTGCGTAAGCGCCTCTAAAATATCATTCCAGACTTTTCCCTCTGATACGATAAAATACTCCATAAAGATAAACTTTTTGGCATTTCTGATATCCTCCAGCATTGCATCAAATACTTCTTCGCCAACCTTATAATAGACTGCCTTTGTATTATTATAGATCGGGAATCCTTCCTTCCTGAGGTATCTGCTTATCTGCACCTTGTTCGGATGCCGCTTCTCCAAATCCTGCACCACACTGTCATCCTGTTTCAGGCTTCTCATCATCTGTGCATCTGATTCTCTAAGCTTCTTAAAATACTGGGAATTGATTCTTTTCCTTCCCCACATAAAATACAGGAACAAACCTGCTACCGGTATGACCAGTATAATGATAATCCAGCTCATTTTATAGGACTCAGCATTATTTACAAGCGCAAAGACCGTAATGACGCTCACAATCTCCAGTATAAAATAAATAATAATTGAGTACCTCATCAAATACACTGCCAAAAATATCATAATGGCAATCTGCAGAAAAAATGCAATTCCTACCGTAACAGCTCGTAATATTCCATAATATTTACTTCTTACGATACCCATCTCAAACATATCCTTTCCACAGAATCAATCTATCATTCCGCTAACGATTTCATATCCAAATGATACGTATGAATTACTTCGTATTTCCGGCTGAATGCCTGCTTCTGCTACATTTTGTAACGGTCTCATCATTAATGCCTAGACCTGTCTGAACTATTATTATTCTATCATTTTTGTATTTATTTTCAATAAAATGTCTATAAAATATCTGAAATATAGTAACAGTCGAGCCGGATGAAAACTATAGACAACCAGACGAAAATAATTGTACAATATCACTATGAAAACCGTTGCAGTCCGTCCTTGGATTTTCATCCAATGAAATCTGTCCACTGCAGTTTGATTTTTAACGCTGAATGCCGTAACCGTTCAAAAAAATTGTAACCTTTGCAATTACTACATTATATGCATGATTATAAAAGAGGACTATTTCTATGCAAGATACGATTGATCAAATACTTTTTTCGGAAGCCTGCTATAAAATGATTGGTGCACTTCAAGGTCAGAAGGGTATCGGGACACTTCGGGAAAAAACAATACACAGCGTATTAAAATACTATTATGCCCCAAACCCAGCCTTCCATGAAGTCAAAATTGGACCTTATGTAGCTGATATCTGCGTTGACGGAGAAATTTTTGAAGTTCAGACACGCAATTTTAATACAATGAGGGATAAGCTTTCGTATTTTCTGCAGGAACATGATGTCACGATTATTTATCCTGTCGCACATACCAAATGGCTGTCATGGCTTGATCTGGAAACAGGTGAACTTTCTCCAAAACGAAAATCTCCAAAAACAGGTACTTATTATCAGATTATTCCTGAGCTTTATCGGATAAAAATGTTTATGGGCAACCCAAGACTGCACTTTATCATTAGTCTGATTGATGTGGAGGAAACCCGATATCTCAATGGCTGGAGCCGTGATAAGAAAAGAGGTTCTTCACGCATGGACGGAAAGCCTGTAGCAATCTTTGATGAACTGCGCATTGACACAATGACAGATTATCTCAAATTCCTTCCTGATACGCTTCCTGAGCGCTTTACCTCAAAGGATTTAGGAAAAGCTGCTAAAATTCCGCAGAACAGGGCTTCTACGCTTCTAAATGTGCTACTTGAGACAGAAGTTGTTAAGAGAGTCGGGAAAGACGGGAAAAGTTTTTTGTATCAATCAATTAAACCCACATCTTCCATCAAATAAGGCTGCGCATAAAATGAAAGCTCTATCAATCGCTTATTTAAGCCACTGATAGAGCTTTATTATGATTCTAAAATCCTTAACTATTCAGTACCCTCATAGTTACGAGTAAAAATCCATGCAAAATCTGCTATTCCTCTATATCGTCCTCATTCTCCTCCTGCATATCACTGTCCTGCATTTCCTCTGCATTAACAAATGATACTTCTTCCTCAGTCGGTTCATCAACGACCTTATCAAGCGCTTCTTCCACATCTTCAAATTCCTGTGTGCCGTCAGAAAGCTTTTCCCTCACCTTGGCAATCTTGGCAACTGTCACGGACTCATCATCAAGATTGATGAGCTTGACACCCGAAGTATTTCTGCCATAGATAGAGATATCGCCTACCGGAATCTGTATGATAACGCCCTCTGTAGTAATCATCATAATCTCATTGTCGTCTTTTACACCTTTCACACCAACTACATTTCCTGTCTTTTCCGTAATGCGGTAGCATTTCACACCCTTACCGCCGCGCTTCTGTACAGTAAATTCGTCCAATAAAGTTCTCTTGCCCATACCCATCTCAGACACAATCAGCAGTGTATCACCCTGTGTATTAAGCTGCATGCCAACAATCTCGTCGCCGTCGTCAAGATTCATGCCGATAACGCCCATCGCATTGCGTCCCATGGAACGCACATCCGTCTCTTTGAAACGGATACACATACCATACTTGGTAATCAGGAAAATTTCTGAATTTTCATCGGTTGTCTTAACTTCAATCAGCTCATCATCATCGCGGAGAGAAATTGCTGCAAGACCATTTTTTCTGACATTGGAAAATTCCATGATTGGGGTCTTTTTGGCGATACCTTTCTTGGTAATCATGAAAAGATGCTTACCCTCTTCAAATTCCCGAATCGGAATCATCGCCGATATCTTTTCACCCGGATTTAACTGCAGCAGATTTACAATTGCAGTACCTCTTGCTGTTCTTCCTGCCTCTGGTATTTCATATGCTTTTAACCGGTATACACGGCCAAAGTTTGTAAAGAACATGAGATAATGATGCGTCGTTGTCATCAACAAATCTTCGATATAGTCATCTTCTATCGTCACCATGCCCTTGATACCGCGTCCGCCTCTGTGCTGTGTCTTGAAATTATCCACTGTCATGCGCTTGATATAGCCAAGACTTGTCATGGCTATTACGGTATTTCCGCGCGGAATCAAATCCTCCATATCAATCTCAGATTCATCATAGCCAAACTTTGTACGTCTGTCATCACCATATTTATCCGAGATTACCATAATTTCATCTTTAATGACGCCAAGTAAAAGCTTTTTATCAGCCAATATTGCCTTATACTCCTGAATTTTCTTGAGAAGCTCTGCATGCTCCTGCTCCAGCTTTTCTCTTTCCAAGCCTGTCAGGGCACGAAGACGCATGTCGACAATCGCCTGCGCCTGAACATCGGTCAGACCAAACCGTTCAATTAAGCCCTCCTTTGCAGCCTGTGTGTTGGCACTTCCCCTGATAATGCGGATAACCTCATCAATATTGTCAAGGGCAATTAATAAACCTTGTAAAATATGGTCTCTTTCCTCAGCCTTATTTAAGTCATACTGCGTCCTTCGGGTAACAACCTCCTCCTGATGCCTGATATAGTGCATCAGCACATCTTTCAGGTTCATGACCTTCGGCTGATTGTTTACAAGCGCCAGCATAATCACACCAAAGCTGTCCTGAAGCTGTGTATGCTTATAAAGCTGGTTCATAATGACATTCGCATTCACATCTTTGCGAAGCTCAATACAAATACGCATACCTTCTCTGTTTGACTCATCGCGCAAATCTGTGATACCGTCAATTTTTTTCTCTTTTACAAGCTCCGCTATCTTCTCGATTAATCTTGCCTTATTGACCATGTACGGAAGCTCTGTCACGATAATTCTGCTCTTTCCGTTTGCCATCGTCTCGATATTCGTCACACTGCGGACTCTAATCTTACCGCGTCCTGTGCGGTATGCTTCCTCGACACCGCGCGTACCAAGTATGATACCTCCGGTCGGAAAATCCGGTCCCTTTACGATAGACAGGATTTCTTCAATTTCCGTGTCCCTGTCTTCCTGAATACGGTTGTCAATCATCTTTACAACAGCACCGATAACCTCTTTCAGATTGTGAGGCGGAATATTCGTCGCCATGCCGACAGCAATTCCCTGCGTGCCGTTTACGAGCAGATTCGGATAACGGCTTGGAAGTACCACCGGCTCCTTCTCCGTCTCATCAAAGTTCGGCACGAAATCAACTGTATTTTTATTAATATCGGCAAGCAGCTCCATGGAAATTTTGCTCAGTCTTGCCTCTGTGTATCGCATGGCAGCCGCGCCGTCACCGTCGACAGAGCCAAAGTTTCCATGTCCGTCAACAAGAGGATAACGTGTTGACCACTCCTGCGCCATATTGACCAATGCACCGTAGATAGAGCTGTCTCCATGCGGATGATATTTACCCATGGTATCACCGACAATACGCGCGCTTTTTCTGTGCGGCTTATCAGGACCATTATTCAGTTCTATCATAGAGTAAAGCACTCGTCTCTGTACCGGCTTTAAGCCGTCTCTTACATCAGGAAGGGCGCGGGAAGCAATAACGCTCATGGCATACTCTATGTAGGACTTTTCCATAGTTTTCTGAAGGTCCACTTCTTCTATTTTGTCAAATATTGTATCGTCCATTCTTTACAGTCTTTCCTTTCTCACCTGTATGAAGTATTCTATCCCATACACTTTCTGTCAAATGAGAGAATACACGACAGATGCTTCCACAATACACTATATATCAAGATTCTTCGCATATTTTGCGTTTGCCTCAATAAAATCACGCCTGGGCTCAACCTTATCTCCCATCAATGTCGTGAAGGTAAGGTCTATCTCCGACTCTGCCTCCTCGTCCATGGAAACCTTTAAAAGAATGCGCTTCTCAGGGTCCATTGTCGTGTCCCAGAGCTGCTCTGCGTCCATCTCGCCAAGTCCCTTGTAACGCTGTATCTTGTTATTCTGGTCACGGCCAACCTCGTCAAGAATTGCTGCAAGCTCCTCATCCGAGTATGCATACCAGATTTTCTTGTTTTTCTCAAGCTTATACAGAGGCGGCTTTGCAAGATAAACATGCCCCTGCTTGATTAACTCCGGCATAAAACGATACAGAAAGGTAAGCATCAGTGTTGCAATATGCGCACCGTCTACATCGGCATCAGTCATAATAATAATTTTATTGTAGCGAAGCTTTGAGATATCAAAATCATCATGGATACCTGTACCAAATGCCGTAATCATTGCCTTAATTTCCGCATTTCCGTAAATTTTGTCAAGTCTTGCTTTTTCCACATTGAGAATCTTACCGCGCAGAGGCAGGATTGCCTGTGTTGCACGGCTTCTTGCCGTTTTAGCGCTTCCTCCGGCAGAGTCTCCCTCAACGATAAAAATTTCACAATTTTCCGGATTCTTATCAGAACAGTCTGCAAGCTTTCCCGGAAGTGTCATTCCGTCAAGTGCCGTCTTTCTCCTTGTCAAATCTCTCGCTTTTCTGGCAGCCTCTCTTGCCCTCTGTGCAAGAATTGATTTCTCGCATATCTGTTTTGCTACTGTCGGATTCTGCTCCAGATAATACGTAAGCTGCTCACTGACAATACTGTCGACAGCGCCTCTTGCCTCGCTGTTTCCGAGCTTCTGCTTTGTCTGTCCTTCAAACTGGGGGTTCTCAATCTTTATGGAAACAATCGCAGTAAGTCCCTCCCGGATATCATCACCGCTTAAATTTGCCTCGCTGTCCTTTAACAGCTTCGCACTTCTTGCATAATCATTAAACGTCTTTGTAATCGCATTGCGGAAGCCTGCAAGATGCGTACCGCCCTCGGGTGTATTGATATTATTGACAAAGCTGTAGGCGCTTTCCGTGTAGGAATCATTGTGCTGCATGGCAACCTCGACATACACGTTATCCTTTTTGCCCTCGAAATAAAGGACATCCTCATAAAGCGGTGTTTTGCTTTTATTCAAATATGTCACAAATTCTCTGATACCGCCCTCATAATGGAATGTTTTTTCTATGATTCCATCTTCCGGACGCAAATCACGAAGCACAATTTTAAGATTTTTGGTCAGAAATGCCATCTCTCTCAAACGCTGCTTCAGCACATTATAATCATAAACTGTCTCCTCAAAAATTGTCGGGTCTGGTAAAAACGAAACCTTGGTTCCTGTTTTGCCCTGCTCGCATTCTCCGATTACCTTGAGCGGATAGCAGACATGTCCTCTCTCATAACGCTGCTGATATACTTTTCCATCAATCGATATCTCTACCTCAAGCCATGTGGAGAGCGCATTTACAACAGATGCGCCTACGCCATGCAGTCCGCCTGACACCTTGTAGCCGCCGCCGCCGAATTTGCCGCCGGCATGAAGAATGGTGAATACCACCTCAACCGCAGGTTTTCCTGCCTTGTGGTTGATTCCTACAGGAATTCCGCGTCCATTATCAATGACCGTTATGGAATTGTCAGGATTAATGGTCACATCAATGGTATCACAATATCCTCCAAGCGCTTCGTCCACCGAGTTGTCAACAATCTCGTATACCAGGTGGTGCAAGCCTCTTGAAGAAGTGCTGCCTATATACATACCGGGTCTCTTTCTTACAGCCTCAAGACCCTCCAATATCTGAATTTGGTCAGCTCCATACTCAGTACTCATATATTTCCTCCCATTCCTAATTTCGTAACGACTCAGTACCTTCAAAGTTACAAGTATCGTAACATTAATTTTCCTGTGATACAGCGGCATTTGAAACCCTAAATACCTTATTAATCTCAAACCGGTTATTGACAAACTCCTCAAGTCCCGTACAGGTAATAATCGTCTGAATATCACCGATACTGTTCAACAGATAATTCTGCCTGCTGCTGTCAAGCTCAGACAATACGTCATCAAGCAGCAGCAAAGGAGTGTCCTTTGTAATTTTTTTAACAAGCTCAATCTCAGAAAGCTTCAATGACAAAGCAGCAGTCCGCTGCTGTCCCTGAGAACCAAACTTTCTGATATCAACCTCTCCCGCTATAAAAGAAAAATCATCTCTGTGCGGTCCTACAGAGGTCTGTTTCAGCCTGATATCCTTCTCCTGACAGGAACGAAGCTTTTGCTCAAATTCCTCCGGCGCAACATCAGGTTCATAAACAATCTTAAGTTCTTCTTTTCCCCCGGAAAGCTTCTTGTGAATCTCATAAATAATATCATTTAACTGGTTTACAAACGCTTTTCTGCTGGCAATTAACCTGCTTCCATAGGACACCAGCTGTGAATCCCATACAAAAAGCGTATCCTTTAAGCCGGGATTCAAATACAGCTCTTTTAAAAGCTTATTCCTCTGATTGACGATTTTATTGTAATTATTGAGATGATGCAGATAAAAACTGTCAAGCTGGCAAAGCTCCATGTCAACAAAGCGGCGTCGTTCCGCCGGACCGTTTTTGATAATTGACAAATCCTCCGGCGAAAAAAAGACAACATTTAACAGCCCCAGTAAATCTGCGGCTTTTTTAATCTTCTGTCCATTAATCGCAATTCCCTTGGATTTATTTTTTCTAAGATGCATATCCACGCGGTTTTCCAGTTCATCCTTGATTACATAGGTACGTATATGCGCCTCGTCAGCAGCGAAATTGATAATATCCCTGTCCTTGCTTCCCTTGTGGGATTTGGTGGTGGCTGACAAATAGATTGCCTCAAGGATATTTGTTTTCCCCTGCGCATTGTCACCATATAGAATATTTGTTCCGCTGTCAAAATGAATGGAAAGCGTTTTGTAATTTCTGAAATTCTCAAGCTCCAGTGATTTAATAAGCATTCCCAGCTCTCATTCCTAAAAGATTTTTGTAATTATTTTGCCCTGATAACAAAAGAACTGCCGTTATAGCTTACCTTATCGTTATCGACAAGTTTTTTGCCGCGCTGCGTCTCTACCTGTCCGTTTACCTTGACAAGTCCATCCTGTACCGCGATTTTGGCATCAACTCCTGATTCCACAAGACCTGCAAGCTTCAATGCCTGCCCAAGCTTTATAAATTCATCTCTGATTCTTATTTCTTCCATGTACAATCTCCGTTCTCACCACTTGCAATGATGACATATACAATAGAGCCTTCCTCATTAATTAACCGAATTAAATGTTACCGGCAGGATAAGATAGGTGTAGCTTTCCTCATCATCTTTGATAAAGCAGGGCGCCTTGGAATTAAGCAGCTTAATCTCTACTTCCTCGTCGTCAATGACCTTCAACGCATCAATCAGGAATTTCGGGTCAAAACCAATCATCAGGTCTTTTCCCATCTTGGCAATATCAATCTCCTCATCAAGACTTCCTACGATGGAATTCATCTTAAGCTCCATCACATCATCTAAAATATTCAGAATAATCGGCTTCTTATCGCCTTCCTTTACAAGCAGGGTAGAACGGTCGATACAGCTTTGAAATTCTTTCTTGTTAATCTTTACTTTTGTTTCATAATCTGCAGAAAGAATGTTGTCAATTTTCAGATATTCTCCCTCAATCAGCCGTGATACGACAGTCGTGTTGTCAAACTCAAACAGGATATGCTTGTTTGTGAAGAAAATATTCACATCTTTATCCGTATCTCCGGGCAGAATCTTACTAATCTCATTTAACGTTTTTCCCGGCACAATTACCTTTCTTGCAGGGTAGGAATTTTTGAGATTAATACGTCTGAGCGAAATTCTTAGTCCGTCTGATGATACGACTTTTAAAATGTCGCCGTTAATTTCAAAAAGTTCACCGGTAAGAATTTTATTGGTAAAGTTATCAGCGATTGAAAAGATTGTCTGCCGGATAGATTCCTTCAGGGTAAATTGTGAGATGCAGATTGATTCGGACCGCTCAATCTGCGGCAGATAAGAGAAATCCTCCCCTGATTTTCCCACAATATTAAATTTTACCTTTTCACAGGTAATCGTAGCTTTATAAGAAGCATCTGTATCTATCGTTACATCATTATCAGGAAGCTTTCTTACCATTTCAAGGAATATTTTCGCATCAAGTGCAATAATTCCTTTTTCAATAATGTCACCTTCTATAATAGTCTCAATTCCAAGTTCCATATCATTCGCAGTGAGTGTAATTTCTCCTTTGGTTGCATCAATAAGGATACACTCAAGTATCGACATGGTCGTTTTACTTGGTACAGCCTTAGATACGGTGTTAACACCATTTAAAAGATTTGATTTTGAACATATTATTTTCATGTGTATAACTCCCTTCGCTGTAATAAAATGAAAACGTGTATATCTCGAAAACCGGCCGGACTGGCGAAAAATATAATAATATAAATAATAATTCTTAATATTCGTAGTAGGAATCGTGGAAATGTGAATAACGGCGTTTTTCCTTGAAAATCTAATAAAAATATTAAAAAATATGTTGTGGATAACTTTCAGAATGATTATGAAGTTATTCAGAGTAATTCACAACCCGTTTTTTATGAAGGCGATATTTTTTTCTTAATGATTTCGATTTTATTTTTCAAATCCTCATCTGTTTTGATTTTGTCCTCAATTTTATCCACGCCATGAATAATTGTCGTATGATCCTTTTTGCTCAAAAGAGATGCAATCGTCTGCAGGGAGGTATCTGTCATGGTACGGCAAAGATACATGATAATCTGCCTGGGAAGGACGTATTCGGAATTACGCTTTTTGGAGGTGATGTCTTCCTTGGAAACATTAAAGTGTTCGGAAACAACATCAATGATTAAGGAAGGAGTGACCTCGCGTACCTGATCAGGATAAATTACATCTTTCAGGGCATCTTCGGCTAAAGCAAGAGTAAGCTCCTGTTTGTTCAGGCGGGCATTTGCCATGACCTTGTTGAGCGCGCCCTCAAGTTCACGGATATTGGATTTGATATTTGTGGCAATATATTGAATAATCTCATCATCAATTTCTTTGTCATATGTTTCCGCGTTTTTTCTCAGAATTGCCATACGGGTCTCATAGTCAGGCGGCTGAATATCAGCAATGAGTCCCCATTCAAAACGGGAACGAAAGCGTTCTTCTAAGGTTTCCATTTCCTTTGGCGGTTTATCAGAGGACAGAATAATCTGCTTTCCGGCGGAATGGAGTACGTTAAAGGTGTGGAAGAACTCTTCCTGCGTGGATTCTTTTCCTATTATAAACTGCACGTCATCGATTAAAAGGACATCGACAGTTCTGTATTTGTCACGGAGCTTTGTCATCGCTGCGGCATTACCGCTTCGAATGGATTCGATTACTTCATTGGTAAACTGCTCTGAGGTTACATACAGGACTTTCATATTTTGATTCTGTTCCAGCACAAAATGACCTATGGAGTGCATAAGGTGCGTTTTTCCAAGCCCGGCGCCGCCATATAAATAAAGCGGATTGTAAGCTTCTCCCGGAGATTCAGCTACCGCAAGCGCTGCTGAATGGGCGAATTTGTTGTTGCTTCCCACGACAAAGGTGTCGAACTTGTACTTGTTGTTCAGATTGGCATTTTCATAATTGACCTTGCTTACATTCTTTTTTGATTTGGAAGAATCGCCTGCAGATTCATTGTCATGCCTTACCGCATCGCTTTCGCAAATAAAAGCTACATCATAATCATGGTTCAGAAGTTCAGAGATGGTAGCCTTAAAGCAAAGATAATATTTTGTATGGATGTATTTCAACATATGGGCTTTATCTGATGGAATCAGGATGGTTATAATGTCATTTTCTTCTTTATAAAATTGTAAAGGAGAAACCCATGTATCAAATGAGACGGTCGTCAGATCATATTCCTGTCTGATTATTTCTTTAATTTCGTTCCATCTGTCTTTAATCTCGTTCATGCTATACCTCTGAATTATGCATAATGATATCTCGTATAACCCACTTGAATGAACCTTACGTTTGACTTGCCTGAATTTCCGTCTGCTGCGTTGTCGTCAATCGCCGTAGCCACATTCATCCGCCTTGCAGGCTGAAAATTGATTCTGTGCCAGACAGATAGGTAATGAAAGCGGATTATACTCGTAAAAGCTGCTGCTTACAAACTCATACACATTAATAGTAACGCAAATAGGGGAAAAAATCAAATAAATGTGAACAAAATTTTAAAGTAATTCACGTAATCCCCAAAAGATTGTTGATATTGTGGATAACTTAATCAACAATCTGTGGAAAAAGTGGTTTTTGCACCTTAAAAAAATCGAAAATCCACAGGGATGTGGATAAAATTGTGAATTGTTATATACATAATCCACACTGTTAATTAGGGATTTCAGGAATTTTACGCAAAAGTTTTCTACATGTTTTCAACGAGATATCCACAAGTTAACCACAATTTGTGGATAAAATTGTTATGGTGTGGATTTTATGAAATTTGTTGTGGAAAAGGTGTGAATGATAACAGTTCAGCCGTATGGATTATTTTAATCAGGACGAAGGTCGGCAGTCGTATGCCGGTACAGGCGATTGGACTCCAAATGCGAATTTTCTAATGGGTGATGCCAACGTTTTTGCATGCGTCCGCGACCGGACTCTACGCGCCGTCCATGGACGCGTTTCGTCCTAAATCCGCGTCCGTGCGGATTTTCGCTGATGTATTGAATCACCCATAAGAAAATGTCAGCATTTTCCGCCAGCCTGTACCGGCATAC